>NZ_JBNPTO010000001.1:0-877055 GCF_051167715.1 Bradyrhizobium sp. HKCCYLS20291
ACCGATCAGAGCTTCACCTCCATGATCCATCTGACCGCCGCCGTGATAAACTCTCGATGAATCCCCACAGACCCTAGGCGACAAAGTGCAGCACGGCAGCTCGATCAGGGTCGCCCATCGCAATGAGAGGATCTGAGGCAGGCGGGCAGCAGGCTGTTCGCGCCCCCGCCGCACCAAAGACGGGCAACTAATAACCCTGAGGTGGGCTAAACCAGGTCAAGCTCATTGCAGTCGCTCAACCATTGCATGTCTGACTTTTTGGCCGGATGTCAGCTGAATTGTCTCGCGCGCAGGATACGGCCAATAATCTCGAGATCGCGGCCGGCTCGCTAGTTGGCTGTGCACCACTCGTCATGCCAGGCCTGCGCCATCAGTACGTTCCAGAGCCAGTAGCCGTGATTGCGCCGGCCGGAGAGGTGTTCGGCCCACATCTGTCCTACTCTGGTCGGATTGAACAGTCCCTGGGCTCGCAGCCGGTCCGGTGCCAGCAGGTCTGCGGCCCAGGGCTTCAGTGGGCCGCGCATCCAGGCGTCCAGAGGAATACTGAAGCCCGTCTTTGGCCGGTCGATGAGATGAGCGGGTACGTGACGGTAGAGCAGCTGCCGCACCAGCCATTTGCCGCGACCCGCGCGCACTTTCATGCCCGGTGGCACGCGTGCTGCAAATTCAACGAGGTCGTGGTCGAGGAATGGCACTCGCGTCTCGAGGCTCACCGCCATGGCCGCGCGATCGACCTTCTGCAGGATGTCGTCGCTGAGATAGCCGAGGCCATCGGCGAGCGTCATGCGATCGAGCGAATCGAGCGGCCGGTCGATAGCCGCAATCTCCATGGCGGCCCAGGAGGGGTCCTCGCCACCGAGCACCACCGCGGTCTCCGGCCGGTCATCAATCGAGCTCAGCAGGCGGTACATGTCGTCAAACGACGCGGCGTTCAGGATCCGCGCGATCTTGAGCGCCTGGTCGCCGGCCCGCCGCACGCGCAGCCGCGCCGGCAACATTGGCTCGAGAGCGCGCGCGAGCATTCCGATTGGTTCGGGCGCCACTGCGCCCAGCGCGGTTGCCAGCATGCGCTTCAAGGGTCCGGGAATGCGGCTGAACCGCGCGTTCAGACGTTCGCCCCAGATGTGGCGGTTGTAGCCGCCGAACAGCTCGTCGCCCGCATCGCCCGAAAGGGCCACGGTGACGTGACGCCGCGCAAGCGCGGAAACCAGATGGGTGGGAATTTGCGAGGAATCGGCAAAGGGCTCATCGTACATGAGCGGCAGGCGCGGGATCAGTTGTATCGCGGTCTGCGGATCGACATAGAGTTCGGTGTGATCGGTGCCGAGATGGGCCGCGACGCGGCGTGCATCGTTGGCCTCGTTGTAGGCCTCGTCTGAGAACCCTATGGTGAAGGTGCGGACCGGCTGGCTGGTCTGGGCCTGCATCAGGGCGACGATGGTCGAGGAGTCGACGCCGCCCGACAGGAAGGCGCCGACCGGGACGTCGGACAGACACTGCCGGCGGATCGCCGTCGACAGCCGGCGCTCCAGCTCGTCGATCGCCTCGCCCTCGTCCCGGATCCGTTCGCCCGCCCCGGCGAGCATCTGCGCGCGCAGGGACCAATAGGCAGCGGGTCCCGGCATCGTGCCTGGCGCACCATCTGTGGGAAAGGTGACCAGAGAGCCCGCCGGCAGCTTTCTAATTCCCTGCCAGATCGTAGCCGGTGCCGGGACGTAGGAATAGCGCATGAACGAGGTCAGGGCCCGGCGATCCAGCACGGGTGACCAGCCTGGACAGGCCGCCAGCGCCTTCAATTCGGAGCCGAACAGCAGATCGCTTCCGCTCCAGCCGTAGTAGAGCGGCTTCTCGCCGAACCGATCGCGGGCTAGGGTCAATGTGCGGGTCTTGGCGTCCCACAGGCCCAACGCAAACATGCCGACGAAGCGGCGGAGCGCGTCTTCGACACCCCACCTGCAGACGGCCGCCAATATGGTTTCGGTGTCGGAATGGCCGAGCCAGTTCGGCGCGGCGCCCATGCGCTCCAGTTCCTTGCGGATGTCGAGATGGTTGTAGATTTCACCATTGAAGGTGATGGTGAACCGTCCGCAGGCGCTGCGCATCGGCTGCGCGCCTGCTGCCGAGAGATCGAGGATCGACAGCCGCCGGTGTCCGAAGCCGATGCCGCTGTCAGGGCTCACCCAAATATCCCCGGCATCCGGACCGCGATGCAACAGTGTGCCCGCCATACGCGTCAGCGCGTGGCTGATCTGATCCGCGTCCCGGCCGCCGGGCCGCATCAGTCCGACAATTCCGCACATCAGCCGGGCCCGCCCATCAATTGGCGTTGCAACTCGGCCCATTGAGCGGGAAGCGATGGTGGCACCGAGTTCAGCCGCCACCGCTGGGCGATTAGCCCGAGCCCGAGACCGGTCGCGACACTGTCCGCTGCGCCCTTCAGCACCTGCCCTGCGATGCCGCCGAGCGCCTCGGCTATCCCGCTCGTTGAGCGATGGCGCCAGAGCGCGCCTGCATAGGTCCGCCGGCCGACCAGCACCTTGCGCAACTCGAAATCGTCCTGACGATAGCCCAGTAGGATGTCCGGAAGGCAGGCGAAGCGGCTGCGGGAATAGGTCCGCAGTAACAGGTCCTGGTCCTGCGTCTTGCGGAGCGCGGGATCGTAGGGATTGGCGCGGAACCACGCAGCCTGACCGCACCATGTCGGATGTGGCATTTGAAAGCCGCGCAGCGGCTGCGCCGTGATCTCTTCGTGGCTGAGGCCGACCGGCAACGTACCGACGAGACCTGCTGTCTTGCTAAAAACCACCGCGCCGCAGCCGATGAGGTCGATCGCGGCATTCTTCTGCAGGCAGTCCACCTGTCGCGCGAGACGCTCGGGAAAGCAGATGTCGTCCGCATCCATTCGGGCGATGAGTTCGCCCCGGCTGAGCTCGACGGCCTGGTTCAGCCGCGCTGCGAGCCCAGCCGACGCGGGCTCCCGGATGAGGCGGATGCGCCGATCATCGAACGCCGCCACGACATCGGCACTCTGGTCCGAGGAGCCATCGTCGATTACGATAAGCTCCCAGTTCAGCCAGCTCTGCAGCTGGACCGAGCGGACGGCCGTCCCCACAGTCGAGGCGCTGTTGCGCATCGACATGATCACCGACACAAGCGTCACGGGTGCACCGCCTGCTTCTGGGTCAGAAGGCGTGCATGTCGCTTACCCGTAGGCAGCAACCACGCGCTGCATCGTCTCTTTGGCATAGCCGTGATAGGTCTGAGCGGATTTGTGGCCTGAAAGAGCCCGTCCTTCGCCATCGGTCAATTCCGCTCCTCAAGCTCGATCATGCCGCCGTGAGGGCAGGTGTCGGGCATGAACAGCTCCGACGCTCCATCGATCTTCTTGTGCATCTGCTGTATAAGTTTCTTCATACCGAGATACGTCAGGCGCTAGCGCTGCCTTTGCGAGTTGTGTGGCCCTCAGTCGGGGACGGGGCGCTACAAATACGCAACAAGACCGCGGCGCACGGCTGCCTCAGTTTTCAATCTACCGGACGTACCGCGAGCAGCCTGCGATTGATCAGCTTCGGGGGGCGCATCCCAACGGTGGAGGAGCAGGCGCCGCCCATCGAGGCCAAAGCCAACCTCGCTCACAATCGCGCTGCGTTACTATGGTTCAGTGACGCCGGTGCCGGAATTCGTACTAATGCGGCTCTCGACAATGCTATAGCCGCATTCATTCAACCAAGCGAGAACACGATCTGCCGCGCTGTAGTCCCAGCCGGCGTATGATCTAGCAATGATATCTCTTGGAGAGAGTCTACGGTGAGCGATCCTCGATGCCCCAGAATTTTCAGCCATGTTAACTACCCCCTCCTTCGAATTGTAAACGAAGGTTTACGAACTGCTTCAATTCTCAACCAGTGAAAAAAATCAACAGGTGCGAGAATTCAGAATACAACTGTCTACGTTTTGGCGCTCTGCAGATCCTCGTGGCGAAATGACACGGACGCGGCTTCTCGCAGCGGCGGATGCCGACCAATCGTTCGATATGAGGATGAGGTTGCGTTGCAATCTCGAATAAGGCAAGAGCCGACGATGTGTCGGCGTTGACAGGTTCGATCGTTGCCGTACTTTCGCCGGGATAGGGCGCGTTGGAGGGACCGCGGATGCCGGGCGGCAGCCCTCTCCGCAACAACGATTTCAGCGCGTCGTGTGCAGCTGGAAAAATGCGTATCAACTTGAAAACAAGCTCTATGACGTGGCCTCTTGGGATCGAAGTGAAAGGACCGACAGAATGGTCCAGATCCGAAAGGCTCGCCACATTTGCTGTCGGGTTTACAGACGACGCATACCGCGGCCATTCGCCCGATAGTTGAACTTGACGATGCTCTGCTGGTCCCACAAAGGTGCGCGGCCGCCATTTTGGCTTTGCTCATAAAGGATAACGCCTTCAAATAGGGCGTTCAACGATCACCAATTATGTGTTTTTCAGCAGCCCGCTTCTGGCATGGGCTCAAGATGAGCACTTTTGTTGACACCGCTCCGCTCGTCGACGCCAACTTCAAATTCAGCCTGTGGTTTGGAATCACTCCAGACATCAGCGTCCAACAGCCGCAAAGCATAGAAAAAAGCCGAAATTCCAACTGCTACTACTACCGCAACCGCAGCGGCAGCCAACCACATAATCCACACCTGAGCCTCTAGCCGCCAGTAACCTTCAGTAACAATATACCCGCTGGCGAGGAACTTCAACTCAAAAGCGTAGAGCGATAACGCGACAATAGGGTGCTCGCAAGGGTTGTATCGCAAAATTAACTTTTGGTTGCGGTATGGGCCGTTGCATTCCGATCGAGTGCAGGAATAGGAAGTTAAAGATGCTCCAGCGCAGGATCGGGACGCGTCCGAGGCCACGTGCGACGGAGCAGGCCTTAAAAAGGTGAGAGGGGCTGAGGGGAGAGTTTGCGGTCGCCGTGTGTGGCTCGCTTTTCAGCGAGATATCGTGGCCATCCTGTGCACCACCCGAGGTGCTCGTTCGCCGGGGCATTTCGCCTGTAACGTCTGTTCGTCTTCGTGTTCAGCGCAGCCGGCCAATCGACGTCCGTGAGCCAGCAGGCTTAAATTGCGACTTACAGGAAAAAATCATTGCTTTGACCCAGCTGGGATGCATGGCCTGAAACCCCGATCTTCGTTGTGGTTTGATGCAGGATGCAGGGAAAGCGGCGCGTGATGATCCGAGTTCGTACGCTGCCGATGCGGCGGCCGCATCATGTCCTTGGTTCAATACCCAGGACAGATAGATGCCGCGACCTAGTCTCCGGAACCCGTCTCTCTTGCTGAACCCGGAAAATCAAGCCCCCGAGCGACACTCATCACGGCGGTCCTCCTTGGCGAGCAACGTGATGCACAACGGCGATCCACAGCACAGCACTGAGGTCAAGCTTGTGTCGAAACGTCGTGATGCACCCACTTATGCCATGGGGAGGCAACAACCTGCAGACGGAGCCAGAGCCAACTTTTTCATCGATGTCGTCTCGGACGCGCTCACGTTAGACTCTGAGAATAGCAGGTGCTATTGGCAAAAATCTCGGAGTCTTCCACGAGAGTTGTTCGGCATCGGATGACATTTTGAGCGGCGAGACCCGAGCACCGTCAAGGGCATATGCTCATGCATTTGGAGAAGTTTGTGTGAACAACGATTGCAAACGGCGTGTCGCGCTCATCACCGGGGTGACGGGACAGGACGGTGCCTATCTGGCTGAGTATCTCATAGGTCTCGGTTATACCGTGCACGGGGTCAAGCGCCGCTCGTCATCATTCAACACGGCCAGAGTCGACCATCTTTACCAGGATCCACACGTTGGAGATGTTCCATTTTTGATGCACTATGGAGATATGACCGACTCGACCAATCTGATCCGCTTGGTTCAGCAGATTAGGCCGACTGAAATCTACAATCTTGCCGCCCAGAGCCACGTTGCGGTCAGCTTCGAGAGTCCTGAGTACACGGCCAACGCCGATGCGCTGGGTGTTCTGCGTCTACTAGAGGCCATACGCATTCTCGGTTTGGAGAAGGAAACGAGATTCTACCAGGCATCGACCTCAGAGCTCTATGGGCTTGTGCAGGAGGTTCCTCAGAGAGAAACCACGCCGTTCTATCCTCGCTCGCCGTACGGAGTGGCCAAGTTGTATGGCTATTGGATTACGGTGAACTATCGTGAAGCCTACGGAATATTCGCGTCAAACGGCATTCTGTTCAACCACGAAAGTCCGATCCGTGGTGAGACGTTTGTGACGAGAAAGATCACGCGCAGCGTCGCAAGAATAGAAGTCGGGTTGGAGGATGTCGTATATCTCGGCAACCTCGATGCAAAACGTGATTGGGGCCACGCCAGGGATTATGTCACTGGAATGCATGCCATTCTTCAATGTGACAAGCCGGACGACTTCGTGCTTGCGACCGGCGAAACACGTTCGGTGAGAGAATTCGTGGAGCTGGCCTTTGCCGAAGTCGGGCGAGATGTTGATTGGCGCGGGAATGGCGTTGATGAGGTTGGGTATGATCGAGCTACGGGCAAGGTTGTGGTGCGCATCGACCCCATATACTTCCGGCCGACCGAGGTCGATCTGCTCGTTGGCGATGCGGCCAAGGCGCGGGAAACTCTAGGATGGACAGCCAAGACGAGCTTTCAGGACCTCGTCAAGGAGATGGTGGCGAGCGATCTCGCTCAAGCACGACGTGAGGCCGGTGGTGGCAACCGCGGATTATGAACTGAGAGGCAAGCGGGTTTTTGTCGCCGGTCATCGGGGAATGGTGGGCGCGGCGATCTTACGCCGACTGTCGAATGAGGACGTGGATGTCGTGACTGCCGGTCGTGACCAACTCGACTTGCGTGATCAATCCGCCGTCTTCGATTGGTTCGCGGAGAGTAGGCCGCAGGCGGTGTTTCTGGCCGCTGCCAAAGTTGGAGGGATCGCTGCCAACCATGCGCTTCGTGCCGAATTCATCTACGACAATATCGCAATAGCAACCAATGTGATGCATGCGGCTTACCTCAACCGTGCCGAAAAGCTGATGTTTTTGGGCTCTTCTTGCATCTATCCAAAGCTTGCGCCGCAGCCGCTGCGCGAGGAGTATCTCTTAACGGGGCCGCTTGAGGCGACCAACGAGGCCTATGCCGTCGCCAAGATTGCCGGCATCAAGATGGCAGAGGCCTATCGGCACCAGTATGGTTGTGATTTCATCAGCGTGATGCCAACAAATCTGTATGGTCCTGGCGACAACTACGACCCCGAGTACAGTCACGTTGTCGCTGCGTTGATTCGCCGGTTTCACGAGGCGAAGATCGCCGATGCGCCCAAAGTCGTGGTCTGGGGTACTGGAACGCCACGGCGCGAGTTCATCCATGTCGATGACATGGCTGATGCATGCGTTCATCTGATGAAGGTCTATTCTTCGAGCGACATCATCAACATTGGATCAGGCAGGGACATCTCCATCGCGGACTTCGCTGCTCTGGTAGCGCGGATTGTCGGCTATGACGGAGCGATCGAGTACGATGCCTCTCGTCCGGATGGCACTCCACGGAAGTTGCTCGATGTCGGGCGTCTCGATGCGCTCGGCTGGCGTGCGGAGACCTCTTTGGAGAATGGGCTTCGGCTGGCGTACGAAGCTTATCTCGAAGAGAGGTAGACTGAAGCGATCCGCCGCGCGGGCCAACGGTTGCCTCTGCCCGCGGCCGCAGCTTGCCGTGTTGGGTAGACGGCCTCGAGTTCGATAGGCGACATTCTGCAATGCAACTGCGGTGGGTGTTCAACTGCGGCTCTGAGCGTCTGAAATCTGACGTCTTAAGATCGAACCTTGATGCTCGCCGGGGGGGGGGAGGGCGCGGGCAAAGCAGCTCGGCGACTCTGCGTGCTCTTCTGGCCGCGACTTCGTCGGCTTGACGGATGTGTTCAGATCCATCGTAACCCGGTCAGTTGCGAGCGGTGCGACGGATCAACGTCCATGCCGAGGACCTCGCGCTGGCCACCGGTGCTGACCCGGCCCCTCGATGATCACCGTGACCGAGACGACGCGCTCGTTCTGACGCACCTTCACGTAGGTGGCGTTGATCTACAGATGCAATCAGTCGCCCTCGATCGGCCGCGTGAGGAAGGACTTCACTTTGTCGTCGATCTCGACACGCAGCCGCGGTACCTGGCCTTAGAGATGCCCCTCAGGCCCATGGAGTCGCCGACCGAACGGGTCACGACACTCTGCACATAGGCCTCCTGGACCATGTGAGCGCCTCCCCGCCATCCGCTGTGGTTCGAGGAAGCCGGGAAGTAGGAGCCCTTGCGTAGCAATCGGCAGCAACAGCGGCTGTTCAACCGTACAATACACCTCGAACACGTAGGTCTCGCGTGATGGCAGAGGGATTCGGAATTGCCGTCATGGAGCGGACGCACGCCGGAAACGGCGTGGATGATATCCGCTCTGCTCGATGAGACACGAAAGTAGCGGTCGAGTACGGCCCAGCATATCGTCGATCTCGCCGTCCACCGGAGCAATGGCCGCGCATCGCCGATCATCTGCGCCCGAAATTGCCGAAGCTCGCGGTCTTCCTCAAAAAGGCTGAGACCGTTGTGCGGGCCTAAATGAGCTTTCTTGCCGCGCATCTGGCTAAGCTGTACTCGACCGGTCCTCTCGAGCGCCTCGACGACGAGATCAAGAGTCGTACCGAAGTGTCAGCATCTATACTAACGAAGATGATATCAACTATCGCGTGAAGAAGTGCTTGCCGTGTGAATGCAATCGTTGAGCGCTAATTTCTCGCAATTCAAGGCATGAACTCAATATCGAAACCAATGCGAGTACTTCCAGAGAAAAGCATCCTTGTGCTGTTGATAAGTTCCGATGCTCATTGATAGTCGAGGGCAACTCACGTCTTTTGGTCTGGGAATATTACGAATCTGCGGGGGCAGGGGATGTTCAATTGTTCGAGTCAGCTTGATCAGGGCAGCGCCGGTCGCAAACACCTCAAGGAAGTTGCGCGCGCCGCTTTGAGCATCCTTTTTTGTAGCTCAATGACAACCTTAGGTTTTGCCGGCAGCATGTCGCTGCCTAGTGGCATCTCGGTCAACCAATCCGGTGCTGCGACCTCCTCGATTTCGATTGCGGTGCCGCCGGGGAGCGGCGGTGTCATTCCCTCGCTGTCGCTGGACTATAACAGCCAGTCGGGGAACGGCTTCGTCGGCATTGGCTGGTCGCTCGGGGGCGTGCCGTCGATGGGGCGCTGCCCGCGCACCATTCCGCAGGACGGCGTTCTCGGCGGCGTCAATTTCGACGCGAACGACCGGTTCTGCCTGGATGGGCAGCGCCTGGTCGCGGTCAGCGGGACCTATGGCGCCGACGGGACCGAGTACCGGACGGAAATCGAAAGCTACTCGAAAGTCATTTCCCACGGCACTGCGGGCACGGGACCGGCGTGGTTCGAGGTGCGCACAAAGTCCGGGCAGGTGATGGAGTTCGGCCACACGTCGGATTCGCAGGTTCTGGTCCAGGGCCGGACGACGGCGCGTGTCTGGGGCCTCAACAAACTTTCCGACACCAAGGGCAACTACCTGACGGTAAGCTATACGGCGGACAGTGCCAATGGGCAGGCCTATCCGTCGCGTATCGACTATACGGGAAATGCAGCGGCTGGCGTCACGCCATACAATTCCGTGCAGTTCGTCTATGCGACCAGGCCGGATGTCATCCAGCATTACCAGGCGGGCATATTGTTGCAGACGACGTTGCGTCTGACGAACGTCAAGACTTTCACGGGCTCAAGCCTGACGTCCGATTATCGGTTGGCCTACCAGCAGAGTTCGTCGAGCAATGTCTCGGAACTTATTTCAGTGATCGCCTGTGCGGCTGACGGCAGCTGCCTGCCGGCATCAACGTTCCAATGGACCAATGGAGGCGGAAACTCCTTCTCTGCTCAGGTCATGACCATCACGAACGGTGAGAGTTTTGGTACGCCCACGGTTGGCGGCCGGCCTCCATCAATCGGGTTTGCGCCAATATTCAGCGACTTCGATGGCGACGGTAGAAGCGACTTCATGATGCTCTATGGCACGCACATGTTCGGGTTCTACAGCAACGGTGATGGGACATATGCCATCAAGAATGCCGACACCCCCAATGGTTGGGATTTCGGCACGACGCCGTACCAGAACTACATGCAGCTGTCCGGAGACTTCAACGGCGACGGCAAGTCTGACTTTGCGATGCTCGGAGGGACTTACATCTATGTCTTCCTGAGCAATGGGGACGGTACGTTCAGGGGCGTAAGTTCGCTGTGTCCCAATGGCTGGAATTTCGGCAGTCCGCCGCATGCGACGTACATGCCGATATCGGGCGATTTCAACAGCGACGGAAGAACCGACTTCCTGCTGATCAGCGGCCAATACATGTATGAGTTTCTCAGCAATGGGGACGGTACGTTCGTCGGGAATACGATCAACATTGGCATATGGAATTTCGGTGGACGGCCTGCTGACAATTACACGGCTGTCTCCGGCGACTTCAACGGAGACGGAAAGTCGGATTTCATCCTGATGGGCGGAGTGAACCTTTTCGAGTTTCTCGGAAATGGAGATGGAAGCTTCACATACACCACGATCTCGACCGGCTGGAACTTCGGAAACCCGCCCGACAAGGGCTACATGCCGATCACCGGCGACTTCAATGGAGACGGGAAGACCGATTGGGTCATGCTGGTGAACTCGTCTCTCTACGAATTCGTCAGCAAGGGAGATGGCACCTTCAACTACATCACCGTTCCAATCAACGGCTGGAATTTTGGAAACCCAGCGGCGGCAAGCTTCAGTGCCATATCTGGGGACTTCAATTCCGATGGAAGATCCGACTTCGCGCTGATCGGAGGTAATGGACCGTATATCTACCAATTTATGAGCAATGGCGACGGAACGTTCACCTCGCGAACCCTCAACATGCCGAACAGCTGGAACTTCGGAGCGCCGGTGACCGCCAATTACTGGATGTTCGGTGGCGATTTCAACGGCGACGGCAAGGCCGAGTTCGCCATGATGGACGCCACCCACATCTACACCGTCACCGCGAACGGCGGCCCCGGGGATCTCGTGATCGGAAGTGCCTCCGGCCTGGGGGTGACGACGGCGGTCACATATCAACCGCTGACCAACGCCGCCGTGTACGCGCGGGATGTGTCGGCAACCTATCCGGTCGTCGATCTGCAGGCGGCGCTCAGCGTGGTGTCGCGTGTCGAGACGGCTAACGGGGTCGGTGGAACATATAGCTCGATCTACAACTATGCCGGAGCAAAACTGGATTTGACCGGCCGTGGGATGCTAGGCTTCCGTCAGATGACCGTCAAGGATCTGCAGACCGGGATCGCGGATACCACCACGTTCCGGCAGGACTTTCCCTTCATCGGGATGGTTGCCTCGACGACACGTACTCTCGGCACGTTCACACTTGGCTTGTCGTCGAACACGTATCAGTTCAGCAATGCAGCTGGTGCGACGACGATCAGTCCGGCGGGTGCGCCGTACCGGGTGTCTCTCACGCAGAACGTAGCAGCTGGAGCCGATCTCGACGGGTCCGCATTGCCGGCCGTCACGACGACGAACCAGTATGACAGCTACGGTAACGTGACTCAGGTGAGCGTGGTCACACCGGACGGCCACGGCAAGACGACGGTGAACCAGTACGTGAACGACACGTCGAACTGGTATCTCGGTCGGTTGGTCAGGGCGACGGCCACGAGCCGTTGACCATCACTACACGCGTTTCCTCCTGAATCGACGTCATGCTCACGCGGGCCGCCATCGGCCGAGGATGTCCCATGCCCAATTCGATCCCTTCAAGCCTGCAGCGCGTACGTCGCACACTTGCCGCGAACGGTCTTGCGCTTGCGTTGTTGCTCAGCTCCTCCGCATTCTTCGGCGCGGATGCCGCGCAGATCTTCATCACCAGCGGATCGACCTGGACTGTTCCGAGTGACTGGAACAGCGCGAGCAACACCATCGAAGTCATCGGCGGTGGTGGCGGCGGCGCTGGTTCGAACGCCTCCACCGAAGGAGCCGGCGGCGGTGGTGGCGGCGGTTATTCGAAGATCTCGAACCTGCCGCTGCAACCGGGCGCCGTGGTCAACTATCGGGTTGGGGCCGGCGGTGGAGCCGGGGGTGCGGGTGGAGCTGGCGCGAGTGGTGGCGACTCCTACTTCAACGGTTCCGGGACGATCTGCCAGGCGCAGTCGGTCTGTGCGAAGGGCGGCAATGCCGGGCAGAACAGCAGCGGCCTGAATGCCGCTGCCGGAGGCGGAGGGGGCGCCGCCGGGAGTGGCATCGGATCCGTCAGGTATTCCGGCGGTGCCGGTGGCAACTCGGGCGCGGCCAGCAACGGCGGCGGCGGTGGCGGCGGTGCCGCGGGTCCGTTGGGCAACGGCGGCAACGGTGGCACGAGCAATCAGAGTGGCTCGGGAGCCGGCGGCGGCGGCAATGGCGGCGGAACAAGCGGCGTCGGCGGCGGCGCAGGTGGCAACAACGCATTGGGAAGCGGCGGCGGGGCTGTAGGCTCGACTGGCGTTGCCGGTGGCAGCGGCAGTCGTGGCGGTGGCGGCGGCGCTGGTTTTTGGAACGGGAGCGCCGCGGTCAATACGGCTGGCGGCAGCGGCAGCACAGGTACGGAATGGGACGCCACGCACGGTTCTGGCGGTGGTGGCGGTAGCGGCGCGGGCGGGGGCGGCGGCCCCGGCAATGCCAATGGAGGCGCGGGATTGTACGGCGCCGGCGGACCGGGCGGATCCGGCCTCAACACGTCTGGAGCCGGCGGCGCATCCGGCATCATCGTCATCAACTACACGCCGGCGCCGACCCAGCAGCCGCCGGCCACACGGATCTTCCTGACGAGCGGTTCGACCTGGACGGTTCCGAGCGACTGGAACAGTTCGAACAACGCCATCGAGGTGATCGGCGGTGGCGGTGGCGGCGCCGGCTCGAACGCTCTGTCGGTGGGGGGCGGCGGCGGCGGTGGCGGCGCCTATGCGCGCATTCAGAACCTAACGCTGCAGCCTGGGGCGAGCGTCAGCTATCGCATCGGTAGCGGTGGGTCGGCAGGCGGCGCCTCGAGCGTTGGCGTCGGCGGCGGCGACACGTACTTCAATGGATCGGGGACGGCCTGCCAGGCGCAGTCGGTTTGTGCGAAGGGCGGCAGCAGGGGGCTGAGCAACACATCGTCCGGCTCTGCGGACGGCGGTCCCGGCGGCGTTGTCGCCGGCAGCATCGGAATGGTCAGATTTGCCGGCGGTGCTGGCGGCGCCTCTGGCGCGAGCAGCAACGGCGGCGGCGGCGGTGGCGGTGCCGCCGGTCCGAACGGCAGTGGCGGTGCCGGTGGCTCCACCGGCCAGAACGGCTCGGGTGCCGGTGGCGGCGGCAATGGTGGTGGCTCGAACGGCGCTGGTGCTGGCAATGGCGGTAACAACTCCGTAGGGACCGGAGGCGGCAGCGTGGGCGCGCTCCGCGTGCCCGGCGGCGTCGGCAGCAACGGCGGTGGTGGTGGCGCCGGCTATTGGGACAGCGCTGCTTATATGAACAACGCTGGCGGCAGCGGCAGCACCGGCTCTGAATGGGATGCGACGCACGGCTCCGGTGGCGGCGGTGGCAGTGGCGCGGGCGGCGGTGGCGGGGCCGGTGCGGCCGGTGGCGCTGCCGGCCTCTACGGCGCCGGTGGTCCGGGCGGGTCTGGTTTGAACACGGCAGGAACCGCCGGCGCGCAAGGCCTCATCGTCATCACCTATGTCCCGGGATCGACGAGCTCGCCTCCGGTCGTCACGACGCCGGCCATCACCCGCACCTCGTCGTTCGCCTATGATTCCGCCTCGGGCCTATTGACGCAGGAGGTGGTCGAGCCGGATACGCCGGCGCTGCGGCTGCAGACGGACTACGTTTATGACGCGTTCGGCCACAAGCAGTCGGTGACGGTCAGCGGCGCCGATATTGCCAGCCGCTCGAGCGCCAGCGCCTATGATGCGCGCGGGCAATTCGCGACGTCCAACAGCAATGCGCTGGGGCAGAGCGAGAGCTTCCAATATGATCCGCGGTTCGGCCAGCCGGTCAGCCACACCGGGCCGAATGGCCTGACCACGACCTGGAGCTACGATTCGCTCGGCCGCAAGATCCAGGAGACCATGCCTGACGGCACGATCACCCGGTGGAGCTACCAGTTCTGTAATGGCGTCAATGGCGGTACCGCGACCTGTCTCTCCGGGGCAAGCTATCTGACGCAGGAGACGTCCTACGCGGCTGACGGCAGCACGGTGATCGCACCGACGGCGACCGTGTATTTCGACGCGCTGGAGCGCGAGATCGGACGCCGCACGCAAGGATTCGACGGCAGCGTCGTCCAGGCGACCAAGAGCTACGACGCGATGGGCCGGGTGACCCAGACCAGCCGGCCGTATTTCGCGACCGGCGGCACGCCGCGCATCACGAACTTCACCTACGACACGCTGGGGCGGGTGGTCTCGACCACGCAGCCGGACGGCAGCGTGGCGCAGATAGCCTATCACGGCCTGGCTACGATCGAGACCAATCCGCTCGGCCAGACCCGGACGACCACGAAGAACAGCCAGAGCCAGGTCGTCTCGGTCACCGACACGATGGGCCAGACGCTGAGCGCCGCCTATGACGCGGTCGGCAACATGGTGCAGACCACCGATCCGGTCGGCAACGTCGTGACGGCGACCTATGACCTGCGCGGCCGCAAGGTCGCGAGCAACGATCCGGATCTCGGCAACTGGACCTACAGCTACAACACGCTGGGCCAGCTGACGAGCCAGACCGACGCCAAGGGGCAGGTCGTCAGCCTGGCCTATGACATCCTCGGCCGCATGGTGCAGCGGGTCGAGCCGGACATGACCTCGGTGTGGACCTACGACACCGCGGCCAACGGCATCGGCAAGCTGGCCTCGACCGGCATCACCTCCGGCTCCGGCAACGGCTTTGCCCGTAGCGTCAGCTATGACAGCCTGGGCCGCCCGCTGCAGGTCGCGACCACGATCGATGGCGCGACTTACACCATTGGCGCGACCTACGACGCCAATAGCCGTCTCACCAAGGTCAGCTACCCCTCTGGCTTCACCGCGCGCTACGGCTACAACAGCCTCGGCTTCTCCAACCAGCTTCAGGACGATGCCACAAGCCAGACCTTCTGGACGGCCTACGCGATGGATGCCGAGGGGCATCTCACCCAGCAGACCGCAGGCAATGGCCTCAGCACCATCAGGGGCTTCGATCCGCTGACGGGGCGCCTGACGAGCATCGCCACCGGCACCAGCGGTGCCGTGCAGAACCAGAGCTTCGGCTACGACCGCCTGGGCAATCTGACCTCGCGCAGCGACGCCAACACCAACGTCAGCGAGACCTTCGCTTATGACGCGCTGAGCCGGCTGACGACGTCGACCACCAACGTCGCCGCGGCGCCGCTGGTCAAGACGTTCGCCTACAGCCCGATCGGCAACATCCTGACCAAGTCAGATGTCGGCACCTACGCCTATCCGGCGGCGGGGCAGCCGTTGCCGCATGCGGTGACCGGTGTCTCCGGCACGATCAGCGCCACCTTCAGCTATGACGCCAACGGCAATCAGACCTCCGGTCTCGGCCGCAGCATCGTCTACACCTCCTACAACAAGCCGGCGAGCATCACGCAGGGATCGCGGACGATCTCCTTCGTCGACGATACCGACCATCAGCGCATCAAGCAGGTGACGCCCGAGGGTACCACGCTCTACATCGCCGCCTTCGGTGTGGCGGCCGAGGTGCAGAACCCCGGCACCGTGACGCAGAAATGGACCGACTATCTGCTGGTCGGCAACGCCCGGGTCGGCATGCGGGTGGCGCAGACGTCGGGCGGCAGCACGACCGTCACGACGCGCTACTTCCACACCGACCATCTCGGCTCGATCTCGGCGATCTCGGACCAGAACGGCCTGCTGGTCGAGCGCCTCAGCTACGACGCCTGGGGCAAGCGCCGCAACATCGACGGCACCGACGACACCACCGGCAGCATTACCAGCCAGACGACGCGCGGCTTCACCGACCACGAGGAACTCTCAGTCGCCGGCCTCGTCCACATGAACGGCCGCGTCTATGATCCGCTGCTGGCGCGCTTCACCAGTCCCGACACCATGACGGAGAGCCCGTTCAATACCCAGGGCTGGAACCGCTACTCCTATGTCGGCAACGACCCGCTGACGTTCACCGATCCGTCTGGGCATTGCTTCCTGGGTTGTTTCTGGAACGCGATCGGCAAGGCCGTGAGCGGTGCCTGGAACGCGGTGACGCACTTCTTCCAGACCAACGCCATCGCCAGGGCGATCCTGCAGGTCGCGCTCAATATCGCATTGTCTCCCTTGGGGCCGATCGGAGCAGGTCTCGCGGCCGCGATCACCGTCGGGCTCTCGGGCGGCAACCTCGGACAAATGCTCAGGGCTGGTGCGATCGCTGCCGCGACAGCATTCGCCTTCGCCTCGCTGGGTCCATCACCAACTTTTGCTTCAGTCGTGGCGAATCCTGGTCAGTTTGCTGAGTATGTCGCAGAGAACGCCGCTGTCGGTTGTGTCTCCTCGGTTGCATCCGGCGGCTCATGCGGTTCTGGAGCCGCGGCCGCGGCGGTCAGTGCCGGTCTCTCACCGATTACAAACAGCGCGTTCCCTAACGCAAAAATCGACATCGGCGAACGCATTGGGGGCACTATCGTTCAAGCCACCGCTGGCGGACTTGCCTCTATTGCCGGCGGAGGAAAATTCGCTAACGGCGCGATCACGGCATCGTTTCAATACCTGGCCACATTGGCAATCGAAGATATAAAACAGAGCAACGCAGAGCAGAAATTTCTAGATGCGAACAACGGAACTCCGCAGTATCCTCCGCCAACAAGGTCCAACTTTCCAAACTCTGTGGTGCCAGATGGGCAGTGGCGGTGGTCGGAGGACCTAAATGACACACGAGGAGGGAAATGGCGCTTGGGCAGGATGTCAATCGGCTGGGATGAGAAGTATCAGCATTGGGATTTCGACCTTGGGGAGCCGGGTGCCGAGCGGCAGCGTTTAAACCGGTTCGGCGTACCGATGGATGGGGATACAGCTCATGGTAGCTACAATGGACCTGGAAGAACTCCATTTCCTCCTCGCGGCGGTGGACCCGTCTTCATAGATCCCTGCAGTATGGGCCTAATGCCACAGGTTTGTGGAATGCCGGCCAACCGGACGTAAAATGGCTCTCGAGGGGATAGAGACTAACAATGGTTGAGTTCATGAGCCGCCGGGAAGCGACAAAATGGTGTACGATCAATCAAGTTTCGTTGGACCAAACAGGCTTGCCGGACTGCGCAGATCCGGAGCAGAAGTTTGATATTCCAGTTGATGCTCAAAAGAGGGTTCAGCTTGTAAGAGCGATAATGCAAGAGTTCAGCGAGTCCCGTAGTCTACTGGTGTGGCTTGATGACTGGATGGTTTGGGAATCGGGGCAATGGATGCCGCTGTTCAGTCGTTTGCGATTGTCATACGGTGAAACTCGGAGGCTTATCGAAGCTCCAGCACAACTTTTTTCGGTCGATCAGATTGAGGATGCAACGTCGTTCGTTGTAGCATCCGTCCTTTTCCTCTTCGACTGTTATATTGTGTGTCCGCAACAACGTAGAATTGTGATGTTTAGTCACGACGAATGGGGTGTCTCAAAAAAGATGCGCACTATCTAAACTTAGCTAATTACGTGAGTGCGGGCATTACGTTGCGCTTAGTCGATTGAGGTTGAATAACCCCATTCTGTTGCCTCGCAGGCGCCCTCTCGTGGCGCGGAAGTATCGATCGGAACGACCCTTAGCCGGCGGATGTCGGCTCCAACTTGCGATTGTTTTCGTTGTGTCGCAGCAAAGGCTGTGCATGGCTCGGGTTACGGTGCACTAAATTTAAGAAGCGCGAATGTCTGCGGCGCGTCGGATGATGGATCCTGCAGGGTGTAGGCTGGCGATTCAATCAAGAGTTGCTGGTCCGAGTTGCCCGCGCATATGTTGCAGCAAAGCATGTGCATGACTCGTGAGCGTGTCCCTCGAACGATATCCAGCGCTGCCGAAACGCTTTAGACTGTGCTTGTTAGTTGTTTGGCAGCGCAGCTGCTTTCGGTCGGGGTGACGGCGTTGCGCGGCGGAGTTCGCAGGAGTTGGGTGGTTGCGCTTCCCGTGGCGATGGCGCTGTCGGCGTGTCAGACCATGGAGGAAGGCACGTCGTCGTTCGCCTGGAGCACGAGTGCTGCGGATGCTGGTTCTGCCGCGCAGGCGCAAGCGGCGATGCGGGCGCCCGCTGGGAGCGCGCGGGCCGGAAAGATTTCCGGGTCGCCGCTGCTCGATGACAACAAAGGCGGACCGTCGACGATGGTCGAGGGCACCGGGCGCTTCGTCGGGGAGCCGCCGACTGGCGCGGTGTCGCGTGGATCGGAGGAGGTTGCCGACGGCGTCACGATCAATCTGGTCGGCGTGCCGGCTCCGCAGGCGGCGAAGACGGTGTTGGGGGATATTCTCGGGGTCAAGTACACGGTCGATCCGGGGATCGAGGGACGGATCACGATCCAGACGCCGAGGCCGGTGGCGCGTGCGGCGGTGATCGATCTGTTCCAGGCTGCGCTGCGGGCCAACAATGCGGCTGTCGTCAACAATCGCGGGATCTATCGCATCGTGGCAGCGGACCAGACCGCGACTTCGGGCGCTTATCGCACCGACGACGTGCCGGATACGGGCGACATGGTCGGCAACGGGCTGCAGGTGGTGCAGCTGAAATATGTCTCGGCCTCCGAGATCCGGCGGGTCGTCGAGCCGATCGCGCCGCGCGGCGGGGTGGTGCGGGTCGATGATGCGCGCAATCTGATCACGCTGTCCGGCAATCGCCAGGAGATCGCGGCGATGATGGAGGCGATCGCGCTGTTCGACGTCGACACCATGAAGGGCATGTCGTTCGCGCTGATTCCGGTCAAGACCTCGGCGCCCGATGCGATCGCGACCGAATTGAAGAGCGTGTTCGCGTCCGACCGCGACGGGCCGATGGCCGGCATGGTGCAGTTCGTGCCCAACAAGCGGCTGCGCTCGATCCTGGTGATCTCGCCGCAGGTGCAGTATCTGCGCCGCGCCGAGAGCTGGATCCGCAAGCTCGACGCCCAGGCGCAAGGCAGCGAGAAGCAGCTCTTCACCTACGCCGTGCAGAACCGGCGGGCGCAGGAGCTGGTCGACGTGCTGCAGTCGATGTTCCCGACGGACACGCAGACTGCGACCTCGGCGCGGCGCACGGTGGCGCCGAACTACCAGGAGGCGAGCGTGCAGTCGCAGCCGTCGCAATCCGGCGGCGGATTTTCGTCGGGATCGTCGTCGACGTCGGTGACCGGCGGGCTCGGCGCCTCGGCCGGAGGTTTTGGCGGCATGCGAAGTTCCGCGCCCGCTGCCGCGGCGCCCAGCGTCATGCCGGCGGCAGCCGCGGCGGCCCCATCGGGGCGCGACAGCGATGCCGACGGGCCGCGGCTGCGCATCGTCGCAGACGAGGCCAAGAACGCGATCCTGATCGAAGCCGCGCAGGCCGACTACAAGCGCGTGCTGCAGGTGATCGAGCGGCTCGACCAGATGCCGAACCAGGTGCTGATCGAGGCCACCATTGCCGAAGTCACCCTGAACGACGATCTGCGCTTCGGCGTGCAGTGGTACATGCGGAAGAACAGCTCGAAATTCACGCTGACGGAGGCGGCCTCCGGCGCCGTCAGCTCGGTCTTCCCCGGCTTCTCCTACGCGCTGACCGCGGCGAACATCGCTGCGACCATCGACACGCTGAACCAGATCACCAACGTCAACATCGTGTCCTCGCCGTCGCTGACCGTGATGGACAACAAGCCGGCGGTGCTGCAGATCGGCGACCAGGTGCCGATCACGACGCAATCGGCAACCTCGACGTTGACGACGGGCGCGCCGATCGTCAACTCGGTGAGCTACAAGGACACCGGCGTCATCCTGTCGATCATCCCGCGCATCAATGAGAGCGGCCGTGTGCTGCTCGACATCGAGCAGGAGGTGTCGAGTGTGGCGCCGACCACGTCGTCGAACATCGATTCACCGACGATCCGGCAGCGCAAGATCAGGACGTCGGTGGTCGTCAACGACAGCGATGCGCTGGTGCTGGGCGGACTGATCCAGGAGGGCCGCACCTCCGGCCGCAGCCAGCTGCCGATCATCGGCGACATTCCGTTCATCGGCAATCTCGCCGGCAGCCGCGACAACGTGATCAGCAAGACCGAGCTGATCATCCTGATCCGCCCGCATGTCATGCGCAGCCTCGACGAGGCGCGCAACGTGACCGACGAGTATCGCCGCTACATGGCGATCGAGGGTCCGCATCGCCGCGCGCCGGCGCGGCGGCGGGTCGAGGACACTGGCCGCAGGATCCTCGACTGATGCCGCGCTTCCGCTACCAGGCCTATGGCACCGACGGCTCCTTCGCGGAGGGGACGATCGAGGCGGCCTCGGCCGCGGCTGCCGATGCCGCGCTGTGGGCGCAGGGGCTATCGCCGTTCCAGATGCGCGCCGCTGATGCCGCCGGCACGAAATGGTGGAATCGCGAGATCACGCTCGGCGGCGGCTCGGGGCGCGCAGATTTGCTCGCCTTCACGCGGGCGTTCTCGACGCTCTCAGCCGCCGACATTCCGATGGACGATGCGCTACGCATCGTCCAGACGCAGGCGGCGTCGGCGAGGCTGCGGACGCTGGTCGAGACGCTGCTCGCCGAGGTGCTGAACGGACGACCGCTGTCCGAGGCGATGCAGGGCCAGCCGCAGGTGTTTCCCGCCGACTATGTCGCCGTGATCCGCGCCGGCGAGAGCGGTGGCCGCCTCGCACAGGTGCTGACTGAGCTCGCCGACCTTCTGGAGCGCCGTGCGGAGATTCGCGCGCGGGTGCAATCGGCGCTGATCTATCCATCGATGCTGATCGCCCTCAGCCTCGCGACGCTGGCGATCATCGTCGGCGGCGTGATCCCGTCGATGGCGCCGATCTTCACACAGAGCGGCAAGCCCGTGCCGCTCACGATCCAGCTCATGCTGGCCCTGAAGGCGCACTGGCTCGAGATCGTGATCGGATGTGTGTCGGCGGCCGCGCTCCTTGCCATGGCGATCGCGTTTGCCCTGGCTGATGCCGGCCGCCGCCGACGTCTCGATGCGCTTGCGCTGAGGCTGCCGCTGCTCGGCGACGTCCTGCTGCATCAGGATACGGCGCGGTTCGCGCGGACGCTCGGGACGATGCTTGCGGCCGGCGTGCCGCTGATTGCAGCCACCAGATCCGCGAGCGACGTCGTCGGCAACCGGCACCTGCGGGCCGGCGTGGAACAGGCGATCGAGGCGGTACAGCAGGGCACCGCGCTGCACCGGGCGCTGCGCGAGGCGGTCGCGCTCCCGGCGGTGGCGTTGCAGATGATCGCGGTCGGCGAGGAGGCGGGCCGGCTCGACCGCATGCTGCTGCGCGTCGCCGAGATGCTGGAGAAGCAGCTGCAGACCCGGGTCGACCGCTTCATGGCGGCGCTGACGCCCGCCATGACGGTCGGAATCGCGCTGGTCATAGGCGCATTGATCATGCCGGTGATGAATGCCGTGCTGAGCATCAACGATCTGGCCGGACGATGAGCGCGCTGCTGATCCATCGCCACGAGCCAAGCGCAGGCTTCACGCTGGTGGAAATGCTGGCCGTGCTCGTCATCCTCGCGCTGGCGGCGACCACCGCCGTGCCGCTGTTGTCGCGCGGCGCCGGGGCGGTGAGCCTCGATGCGTCAGCAAGCGAAATCGCCTCGGCGCTACGCGTCACGCGGGCCGCGGCGATCGTGCAGAACCGCGTGATGACGTTGAGCGTGGACGTCGATCGTCGGACGTTCGGCTCAAACGTCGTGCCGCCGCGCGCCTTCGCACCCGGCCTTCAAGCCAAGCTGACCTACGCCGCCGTAACGCGGTCCGGTGAGGCGGAGGGAGGCTTCCGTTTCTTTCCTGACGGCTCGTCGACCGGCGGCGATCTGAGCCTGGAGCTGAATGGGCAACACACGCGGCTCTGCGTCGCTTGGCTGACGGGAACGGTGCTGAGGGCTGCGACCTGCTGAGAGGAGGGAGGCGATGATGCTGGGGTGGACAAGACTTAAGGACGCCGCGAGGCTGAACGTGGCCAGTTGGCGCTGCCTGCGCCCGGCTCGCAGCCGTGTCACGCACGCCGAGGCGGGGTTCACGCTCGTCGAGATGCTGGTCGTCATCACCATCATCGGGCTGGTGATGGGGCTCGTCGGCCCGCGCGTGCTGAGCTATCTCTCCGATTCCAAGCTCAAGACGGCGCGGATCCAGATCCGCAGCCTGTCGTCGGCGCTCGACCTCTATCATCTCGACAATGGCCGCTATCCAACTTCGGCCGAAGGACTCGGCGCGCTCGTGCAGAAGCCCGCCACCGCCGCGGCGTGGAACGGGCCGTATCTCAGCGGCACGCTGGTGCCGAACGACCCGTGGGGCCGGCCGTACGTCTACAAGTTTCCCGGACAGCATGGCGCCTACGACATCGTCTCGCTCGGGCCGGAAGGGCGTGAGGACGAGGCGTCAGCCAACGCAAATGTGACGAGCTGGCAGCCATGACGCCAGCCGCGACCGCGATGACCTCGGCAATGAACGACGACGAGGCTGGCCTCACGCTGGTCGAAATCATCGTTGCGCTTGCCATGCTGTCGATCGGCTTGACCTTGGTGATGGGTCTGTTCTCGACCGGGCTGTCGCGCACCGGAATAGCGGAACGCCTGGCCGGCGCCGTCTCGCTCGCGCAGTCGGTTATGGCCGAGGCCGGTACGGTGATTCCGTTGCACACCGAGACGCGCGAGGGGACCGAGGCGAACGGCTATCGCTGGCGTCTGGCGATGCAGCCCTATCGTCCGGGCCAGGGCGGCGATGCACGTCAGGTCGAGCTATATCAAATCTCGGTCGAGGTCGGCTGGCTGGAGGGGCAGGACCCGCGCTCCTACGCGCTCTCGACGCTCCGCCTCGGCCCCAGAGCCGCCGGATCGCAGTGAGTAACGTTGATGGCGCAGGAAGCAATCAGTCTGGATGACAGCGAGGCAGGCTTCACGTTGGTGGAGGTGCTCGTCGCCCTGGCGCTGTTCAGCCTGCTCGCGGTGCTGCTGTTCGACAATGTGAAGTTCGGCATGCAGGCATGGCGCAGCGGCAGCGCGCGCGCGGAATCTTTTCAGCGCGAGCTCGCATCCCAGGACGTTCTGCGCCGGCTGATCGGCAACCTCTATCCGATGATGCTGGGCGAGAACGCTGCGCAGCGTCGGGTCGATTTCAGCGGCCAGGCGGACCGCCTCGAATTCCTCGGCGATGCACCGCTGGTGTCCGGCGGCGCGGGCCGGTATCGCTTCAAGCTGTTTGCCGAACGCCAGCGCGACCGGGTCGACCTCGTTCTGCAGGCTCATCACGAGTTGGCAGCCAGGCAGGAGGCGGAGCGGACGCTGCTGGTCTCCGATATCGGCCGGGTCGAATTCAACTATGCCGCAAAGGCCATAGACGCGAGTTGGAGCACGATGTGGCAGGATCAGACCGACATCCCCGGCCTCATCAAGGTTCGTGTCGTGATGCGTCCAGGAGATGGCCGCAACTGGCCGGATCTGCTGATCGCCCCGCGTGTTCGCGCAGACGTCGGCTGTGTCTATAACGCGCTCACGATGCGCTGTCGCGGCCGCTAGCGGGGAGGAGCGACATGCCGGTACTGTCGGTTCTCTGGGGGCTCGCACTGCTGACGGCGGTGGCGCTGTCGCTGTCTTGGTCGAGCAGCGTCTCGTATGGCCTTGCTCACAACGGCATGGCACAGGCCCGTCTGAACGCTCTCGTCGAAGCCGGCGTCAACGCCGCCGTCGACGGTCTGCTCGACCCGAAGGCAGAGCGCCGCTGGCGCGCCGACGGCCGGCCCTACAAGCTCGAGTTCGACGGCACGCAACTCGCGATCAGGGTTCAGGACGAGCTCGGCCGGATCGACCTCAACCAGACCGACGAGGCCATGCTGAACGGCCTGCTGCAATCGGCCGGACTGGATGCGCAGGCCGCCGCACGCCTGACCGACAAGATCGTGGATTGGCGAACCGCGACCTCGCTGAAGCATCTCAACGGCGCCAAGGACCTGGACTACGCCGCGCGCGAGACGGACTATCACCCGCGCAACGGCCCGTTCCAGAGCATCGACGAGTTGCGGCTGGTGATGGACATGACGCCGGAGATCTATGCACGGATCGCGCCGGCGCTCACCGTCCATTCGGGACGGCAATTCGTCGATCCGCAATTGGCGCCGCCCCAGGTGCTGCGCGCGCTGCCGGGGATGACGGCGCAGAGTGCGGAGGCTGCAGCCGCTGCGCGCGCGAGCATCGACAACAGGGCCGCTATGGCCGAGGGGCAGCCGCTGACGGTTCTGCGCGGGCGTGCCTTCACCATCAGGACCGAATTCTCCGATTCGTCCCGCACCGTCGTCGGTGACGTCGCGGTCCGCCTTACCGAAAATCCGCAGCAACCCTATTGGGTGCTGAGCTGGACGACGAGATGACCAATGGCGCCATGACCCTGACATTCCAATCATCAGCTGCTGCCGAACGTATCGGCGTGCTGCCGCGGCGATCTCTGTTCGACGTCGACCAGGCCGAGCTGCTGAACAGCTTCGGTGACTTTCTGCTGGCGGAGAACATCCTCGATCGCACGAGTCTCGATCGCGCCGGCCGCGCCGCGCAGACGACCGGCGACCGGCTGGACACCGTGCTGACCAAGCTCGGGCTGGTGCCCGAAACGGGCCTGGTCGCCGCGCTATCGAAATTTCTGGCGCTCGAGCTGGTGCGGATGGACGAGGTGCCGCTCGAGCCTGTTCTGCCGGAGCAAGTCGAAGCGGCATTCGTGCGCCACAACCGGGTACTGCCGCTGCGCAGCGCCGCGGGCAGGCTGTCTGTCGGTGTGACGGATCCGTTCAACAACGATCCGGTCCGTGCGCTCGCATTCCTGACCGGTCAAGCCGTCGACATCCGGCTGTTCACATCAGCGGATTTCGACAAGGCATGCGGCGTCCTCTATCCTGTCGACGCGACCTACGACGAGACCCGGTCGGCCAGCGGCGCCGCGGCCAATGAGGCGGACGTTCAACGGCTGCGCGATCTCGCGAGCGAGGCTCCGATCATCCGCTTGGTCAACCAGATCATCGCGAATGCCGTCGAGGCGCGTGCATCCGACATCCACATCGAGCCGGATGTCGACCAGGTGCTCGTCCGCTATCGCATCGATGGCGTGTTGCGATCGGTTCAGGTGCTCTCGGCGGATCTGCGCGCCGCGATCACGTCGCGCGTGAAGATCATGTCGAAGCTCGACATTGCCGAACGCCGGCTGCCGCAGGACGGCCGCATCAAGATCGCCGTGCGCGGCATCGATATCGACTTCCGCGTTTCGACCATTCCGACCAGCTTCGGCGAAAGCGTCGTCCTGCGCGTGCTGGACCGCAATCGGGTGAGCCTGGACTTTGCCGAGCTTGGATTCTCGGATGAGCATATCGCCACGCTTCGAGCGCTTCTTCAGCAGCCGAACGGCATCATTCTGGTCACGGGACCGACCGGCAGCGGCAAGACGACGACCCTTTATGCGGCGCTCAAGGCACTGAACAACACCGAGCGCAAGATCTTCACCGTCGAAGATCCGATCGAGTACCAGATGCCGGGCATCAATCAGGTTCAGGTTCAGTCGGAGATTGGGCTGACGTTTCCGCATGCCCTGCGTTCGATGCTGCGGCAGGATCCCGACATCATCATGATCGGCGAGATCCGCGATCTCGAAACGGCGCGCATCGCGATTCAGGCCTCGCTGACGGGACACCTCGTCCTGTCGACGCTGCACACCAATAACGCCGCATCAGCGATCACGCGCCTGATCGACATCGGCGTCGAGAACTATCTCCTGGCATCGACGCTCAAGGGAGTGATCGCGCAACGCCTGGTCCGTAAGCTCTGTCGCCACTGCGCCTGCAGACATCAGCAAGCGGCCTACTGGGCCGAGAGCTGCGAGCGGTCGGTTGCAAACATCCGATCGTCAGGAGACGCCGACATTCGTCAGCCGCTGGGCTGTGCGGAGTGCGGCCATCTCGGCTTCTCAGGCCGCTCGACGATCGCCGAAATGCTGGTTGTGGACGATGAATGTCAGAGCCTCATCCTGGCGAAGGCGGCAGACGCGGCCATCGAGCGCATCGCCCGTGAACGCGGAATGCAGAGCATGTATGACATGGGGGTCCGCAAGGTCTGGCGTGGTGATACCACGATCGACGAGATCTTGCGCGCCACGCGCATGGGGTGATGGCTTTGGAGGAGCACGGTTGCTGGAGACGCTGACATGGCATCATTTCTGACAGGGTCTCGGGCGGCACGCTCGCGCGCGCTGGCCCAATCCGCGCTGGCGTGGTGGCGGGCCGAGTTCGTCAATCTGTGGCCGCAGCGGATCGCCGCTTCGTTGTTCGGGGACAGTCAGCCGCGAATGATCGTGGCTCGCGACGCAGACGTGGTGCGGCTTCGGCTGACCGATGCCAGGTCCGGCTTGAACATCGTCGAAACGTCGTCGGCAGGGGCTGTGTCCGAAGCGATCGAGCCGCTCCTCGAGCGCTGTGGATTGAATCCGCGCGACGTCGATGTCGGCATGCAGCTGCCGCAGGATCAGGTCTTCCAGCGCGATCTCGTTCTTCCGGGCGAAGCGAGGAGCGCGATTGACGCCATCGTCCCGCAGGATCTGTTGCGCCGGACGCCGTTCAAGGCAGACGACATCTACTCCGATCACGTGACGAATGCATTGCCCGATGGCCGGATCGCGGTTCGGCAATGGGTCACGCGGCGACAGCCGGTGCTGTGCGCCGCGGCTGATCTTGGGCTGCCCATTGAACGGATCGCATTCGCCACCTTCGGGGATGGCGAGGAGGCGCCGACGATCCGGCTGGCCCGCAAGGCCGCCGCCCGCAGGCCGCATCGGATGGCGATCATCGCGCTTTGCTGTCTTGCGGCTGTTCTTGGCCTTGCGCTGGGTGGCCTGACCTACGTCCGGCAACAGGCGGCGCTCGACCAGCTTGACGCCGAGATCGCGGTTGCTCGACGGAGTGCGGAACGGGTGCGGGGCGCCATGGATCAGCTCCGCGAGCGACGAACGGCATTGTCGCGGCTCCGTCTGCAGAAGAGCGAGCTGCCGGGGCTGATCGATGTCTGGAACGAAACGACGCGCATCATTCCGCGGCATTCCTGGCTGACCGAATTGCGCCTCGCGGAGGCCGCGAATGGACGCGGCGCGAGCGTCACGATGACGGGGTTCTCGGCCGCAGCGCCGAGCCTGGTCAACATCCTCGATGAATCGCGGATCTTCGTCGACGCGGCCCTGACATCTCCGGTGGCCATGGACCCGATCGAAGGACGTGAGCGCTTTTCGTTGCAGGCCAGACTTCGCGTGCCGGACGGCCCCAAGGAGATCAAGCCATGAGAGGCCTGTTCAAGCTGGACGCACAGCACCGCCGGCGCGTCCTGTTCGTCCTGGCCAATCTGGCGGTGCTCGGTCTCATCGTTTGGAGCGTGGTCTGGCCGGTCGCCACGACGTTCGCCGACCGTGACGCCCGGATCCAGGATCAGCGGCGGTTGCTGGCGCGGTTGAACGCGATCGCCGGGCAGGTCGCGGGCCTGGAGACGTTGGCATCGGAGACGGAGTCCGAGCTCAAAAGCGGAGAGTTCCTGGCTGGAGCGAACGAGAACGTGATTGCCGCCGATCTGCAGACAAAGCTGAAGGCGATTCTGGCCAATGTCGGCGCCCAGACGCGCGCCGTCCAAACGCTGCCGATCCGAACCATCGATCAGCTCAGATACAGCGGCGTGCGGATCGACCTCTCGGGGCCGTTGCCGGCTGTCACGCGCGTGGTTCATGCCATCGAGAGTGCAAAGCCCTATCTGTTCGTGACCAATGCCACTTTGAAGAGTGCGCCAGGACTGCGTCAGGCTGCAGTGGAGGAGCCGCAGCTGCAGGCGCAGCTCGACATCTACGGTGCGATCCAATGAAGCGGGTCGTGAGATGGCGTGTGACTCCCATCGCCTGCGTCATGGCGGCACTCGCCGCCGCCGATTTGCTGCTCGGTGCAAAGCTCGTCGTGCTGGGATGGCGGGACGAGCCAATGAGCTCGCAGCCTGCGGCGCGGCCGGCACCTCTGGCGATGTCCCTCGCCGGCATTGCCGGACAGCGCCCGGCCGAGGCGTACTCAGACATTCTGGCTCACCCCGTGTTTCACAGATCGCGCGAGCCCTTCGTTCCACCGCCGCCCGCGCCGCCGCCTGCGCCAGTAATCCCGCCACCGGTCGTGGCCGTTGATCCGGGGCTGGCTGTCGGCGGCGTCATGATCAACCGCGGCAAGAGCAAGGCCTTTCTGCTGAGCAGGTCCGGTGCTGGCGGAATGTGGGTCGATGAGCGCGACACCTTCCAGGGTTGGCAGGTCAAGTCGATCGACGCGGCCGGTGTTCGGATCGAGCAGGGGGGACGCGCGATCGAGCTGCAGCTGTACCCCCGGAATTGAGTGCTCGCCCACTGCTCGGGGGCAGGTTGGTGGCCGAGCATGACAACGTCCGATTCGGTCGAGCCGCTTTTTTGGCATGTGGCACCTGCGACACTATGGGTCGCAGCCTGGACACTGGACGGGTCGGTTCAGCAAGCGGATTCAGCGGTGGCAACCAACCGCCCGAACGAACTCAGGCCTGGATGAAACTTGGGGGCAACGTCAGTCCGGGTGCGATCGTTGAGGCCCTATAGTAGCCTCGGTTATGATTTGGTCCTGCGCCAGCTTCAGGCCGAGACTTCGATTGCGCCTTTGGACGGCGAAATGCACCCAAGCCCATGGGCCTGGGGCCTAAGCGATTGTAGTTGCTGTTATTTTGTTGGCCCTCCGAGCGCACCACAAACCTCACATTTTCCATTGAAATCCTTCCAGTTTTTTCCGGATGTTACCGGGGAATGTTGCCACTTCGTTCCCGCTCGTCGTTCCCGTCCTGCTTTCCGCGGCGGGCCTCAGAAAATCATCAAAGTGAATGGGCTTGGTCGAACGCGACCACCTTGTCCATTCCGCTGATCCCAAGCCTCTCGCGGTTGGCCTGGGCGATGTAGTGCGCCGGCATCTTCGGATCTGTCCAGCCGAACATCGCCATCATCTGGCTCTCGTGGACTCGGCATAGGCGGCCACTTCGGTGCGCGCCTTGGCTCGCCATGGCGGCTCTTCTTCGCCTCTTTGACACCGGCAAGGACGGCGTATGTCTTGAAATTCGTCGCCAACGCCATCTTGTTCATCTGCAACACGCGCCCCTGCAGGCGCTTTCGCTGATCAGGTCCAGACCTGAAGGCGGCCGGTGAGGTTTTGCAGCGTGAACAATCCCTGGGCCGAGGCCAGGGCCGCGGGGGGAATGTCGCCTTCGCGGCTGGCGAGGGTGCGGAAAAAGAGCTGGGCCAGGGGATCTAGCGAAGCAAGCTGATAGGTCTGTGCCAGCGGAGCCAGCAGCTTCTGTTGGGCCGAGGCATGGAGACCGGCTTCCGCGAAGCTGATCAACGCATTGACGCCGGCTTGTAGCAACTGAGTCGTCTGCCGCACCGTGACGTCTGCGGGCGGCGGTGGAGCGAACTGGACCACTTTCCTGCGCAGGCCCGCCATGATGCGCGAGACCACGTCGGTCGTCGCAAGAGCGCGCTCAGGGAAATCGAGCGAGATCTGCTTGGCTCCCCAGAGCGCTATCGGCTCCAGCGTCATCTTTAGAGCCTCGGGCCGGGCAAGCGCGACGATTGCAAATGGCCGCTTGGTGCCGCCATCGCTGATCGTGGCCTCGAGAGCCGCGATGCGGCTGGCGCCAAGGCCGCGTCCCTCGTCGTCGTGATCGAGCGTGAGCGAGATCCAGGCGCCGCCTGCGTCCATCAGCGGCCAGCGCAGCCGTTGCGTCAGATCGTCAAAGACCACAGGCGCTACTCGGCTCGGCAGCAGCACGACGGGCTGGGCCGACGGCGGCAGCGCATCGAGCGAAGGTGCGAATTGCCGGGTGAGATGGTCGGCAAGCATCGGCCAGGACGCGTAGGCGAGACCGGCAAGCGGACTCGTGCGATCCTGAGCCCAAGCCGCAATCGCGTCGCGGTTTGGTCGAAATGGCTGGACCGTCTCGGCGCGGCTTGTCTGCGACAGCGAGAGCCGGCCGGTGGAAGACGCCTGCGCGCCGGACAGGCGGAAAGTCGCCGACGACAGCCGGGCCAGTGTGTGGCCCCAGATCGCCTGAGTCTGATAGGCCGCGCGCGGGTCAAAGCGTGTGTCGTGGGTCGTGGCCCTGGCCAACGTGGCCGTGAAGCGCCGCCCTGTCGCCGGTTCGACGAAATGGCCGGTCACACCAACCGCACCCGTGATCGTCTCGAACAGGGTCGCGCCAAGCCCGATCAGGTCAACATCGCCGACCGGCTCGTATTCGGCGCGCAGCTTGCCAGCAAGCCGGCGCAACCGCGCCTCATCCCCGGTCTGCGACATCGCATACAGCAGCGCATGGGCTGATGCGATTTCACGCAGCAATTCCACGGGGTCGTGGTTGACGTTGCGGGACCGCCGCTGGTCCAGCCCTTCGGCAATGCGCCGCAGGCTCGCGGAAAGACGCGGCATCGCCTCGGCGCGGCCGGACACCGCAAGCAAGGTCAGCCGCTCTTCGAGCGCGCGAGAGGGGACTGCAAACCCCTGCGCGTAGGCACGGCAGACTGCGTCCCGCATGGCGGCGAGCAACGGGCCGTCCAGAACGAATCCGGCCTGATCGGCGCCGGCTTCTGCATCGTCGAGCTCGATCGCCTGGAGGCCGAAATGCTGGCGCGCCGCGAGGATGGCAGCGGCGTGGCCGGCTGGCCGGCGGCGCTCGGGCAGGGCGGATGCGATCGCGCCAAAATCGCCCTGGCCGGGAATCACGACCTCGATCTCCTCGGCATTCGATCGCACCACGACCCTGAGCGAGCCCCGGCCAGGCTCGATCGTCGCAAGTTCGGCGAGGGCCAGCAGCCTGATGGCCTCGCGCAGTCCGGTCTTGCCGACCGCGCCCAGGAGGGTTTTGCGATCGAACGCCGCGAGCCGGGCCGGCCAATCGGTCTCGACGACCGGCGCGGCGGCCTGAGATTCGCCGGCCCTGGTCCGCAGCGCCAGCACGACCGCGATCTTGTGCCGGCAGACGGTCGCGGCCGGGCACGTGCAGCGTGCCTTGCCGAGACCCTTGTCGTCGAGCCGCACCGTGGCGTCTTCGATGCGGCCGACGATCTCATCGGCGCCGATCTTTTCGAACTGCACCTTGACCGCGTCGGCACCCGCGCGGCGAACGATGCCTTTGGACGCCGTCGCCTCCAGGGTGGCATCGTCGATCTCGGCATAGAGCGGGATGAGCGCGGACATGATCGTGCCAGGCCTCAGTCCATGACGCCGACCAGCCATTCGGCGAAGCGGTCGGGCGTCATCGCCGCGATATGCATGCCGAGGCCTGCTAATTTCTCGGCGACGGAGCGATTGAAGACGGCTGTGCCGTCGGTGTCGAGCGCGGCCAAGCCAATCAGCCTGGTGCGAGCTTCCGCCAGGCGGCGCACGCAGCGCAGCAGCGCGGCGAGCGAGCCGCCTTCCTCGAAATCGCTGATCAGCGCGATGATGGTGCGGCTCGGATTGACGACGAGGCTCTCGCAATAGGTCATTGCGCTCGCAATGTCTGTGCCGCCGCCGAGCTGGACCGAGAGCAGCAGGTCGACCGGATCGGCAAGCTTGTCGGACATGTCGACGATCGAGGTATCGAAGGCGACGAAGCGTACGTCGACGGCCGGCAGGCCAGCAAGGATCGAGGCCATCACAGTGGCGTGGATAAGCGAATTCAGCATCGACCCGCTCTGGTCGACGCACAGGATGATCGTCCACGGCATGCGGCGCTTCTGCCGGGACGCGAAATGCAGCCGCTCCGCGATGACGGCGTTACGCTCGGGATCAAAATGGCGCAGATTGTCGCGGATGGTGCGGCGGAGATCGAGATTGGCGGTCGATCGCAGCTTGCCGCGGCGAAACCGATCGCGCCGGCCCGACAGAGCGCGATCCATCTCCGCCTTCAGTTTCCGCTTCAACTCTTCGACTACGACATCGACGACCCGCCGGATCGCATCGACCAGATTCCTGTCCGCCTTTCCCTTGAATGCGAGCAGCACCTTCATCAGGTCGAGGTTGGGCTGCAACTTCGCGAGCGCGGCCGGATCGGCGAACAGACCGGCGAGCCCGAGATCATTCAGTGCATGGCCCTGAATGGTCTCGAACACCGAGGCCGGAAACAGGCGGCGGCTGTCGGTGAGCCAGTCGGGAATGGTGACCTGGCTCGGATCGAGCGAGCCCTTGCGGCCGCTGCCTACGCGCAGGCCGCGCTGGCGTCCGCGTTCGGCATAGATGCGCTCGAGCAATTGATCGCGCCGCAGATCTTCGGCCGAGAGGCCCGAACTGCTGAGCCGGCTGTCGGCGTGGCGCCCCAGCGCCATGCGCCAGCGCAGCAGGCGGCGTGTCTGCTCCGCTGACAATCGCGTCGTCCCGTCGTTCGGTGACGTCATGGCGCCTGCTCCAGCCATTGCGCCAGGCCATCCTCGCGCCACAGGTTGCGCAGCCTTTCGCTGAGGGCGAGGTGATCCGACAGCACGCCCGCATCGGGGATCTGCTGCAGCATGGCGATATCGTCGTCGCCGGCGCCATGCGCGGCTGCGACGACGGCGGCCACACGATCGGTCTCATGTGGACTGAGTTCGGCGAACGCCATGCGCAGTTGCGGCAGCAGGGCGAGGAAGCCCTGGTCGTCCACGGCACCAAACAGATCGTCGACGGCCGCGATGACGCCGCTGTCATTGACGAACAACTGCGGCGCAAGTGCCATCACTCCCGACAGCGTGCGGATGGCCTCGCCCGGGCGTTCGAATGCGCCTGCCAGCGCGGCCGACAGGCGTCGAGCCGCTTCGGATTCATCGATCTGCCCGATGGAGCCGGCAACCGCGATCACGGCGCCGGTCAGTTGCGGATCGAGCTGCGCGCTCAGCAGCTGCGCAAGGGCGTCGCGAAGTGGTTGCGTCGGAAACGGCGGATCGGGATCGGCCATCGCCTCGACCAGGGCCGCAAGGCACTGCGTTGCTTCGCCAACATGGTCGGCATCGACGGCGGCAAGGTCGGGCAGCAGCTCGGCGATGCGGCGCGCCAGGCGATCGAGCAGCGGCGTGAGCAGGGATGCGAATGCTCCGACGGTCGCGTCGGAGTGCATGGCCTTCGCCCGGCCATCGAGGCCCTCGCCGATGACCAGGGCATTGGTCAGGCGCAGGAGATTGGTATCGGCGCCAATCGCGGCGCTGACGGCCGCCATCAGCGTATCGGCGGCGCCACCGATCCCGGTATCGAAGGCAATGCTCAGAAGGTTGAACGCCGCCTCGGTGTTGTTGCCCTGGCCCTTTTTTTCGAGATCGGCGAGGCGCCGGATCAGGATCGCGGCGGCGACGTCTTGCACGGTTTCACCGTCGGCTGACCGCTCGATCAGGGATGCCTCGACTGCGGGGGACCAGGCGTAGGTCCAGGTCTCCATCAACGTATCGGCGCGAAAGCCATGGACCCTGTCGGGGCCCTTGACGCGCTGGGCGAAGGCGGGGGCCACCAGCCGCATCGCGTGCAGAAACCGGCTGGCCTGGGTATGCCGTGGCTTGCGATAGATATCGAGCTCGCGTGTCTTGGGCACAGCGTCTTCGAGAGACAGGCCGTGCGCTCTGGCTTCGGTGCGCGCGCGCTGGATCAGCGGCGGCAGCCGGCTGCCGGGAGGCAGGTCTCCCAGCCGGTCGCCACTGAGAAATGTGGAGAAGGCGGCCAGCAGCGGATGACTGCCGAGTTCGATCTCCTCCTTGATGGCCGACGATTGCACCGCGTCGAACAGCTCGGTGCGCCCGGGCTCGGACAGTTCGCGCAGATCGGCAAGACGCCTTGCCGTTTCGACCATGGCGCGCAGGGTCGGGAATGAAAACGCCAGCGCCGGTTCATTCGCGATCAGATGAGCGCGAAAGCCCATCAGGATCTCCTCGGTCAGCGAGCTCTCGGCCTCGCCATTTTCGCCGACCAGGCGCTCCCAGACGCGCTCGTAGAAGCCCGGCAGCGGAAGACCTGCGCCGTAGCCGTTCAGCCGGTCCAGCGCACGAAAGTCGTAGCGGATGAGCCATGCATCGGAGCGGCTGGTGGTCCCGTCCGGCTGTGACGTTTCCGGTTGCGCGTCGATCAACGCCGGCGTGTGAAAGCCGCCGGTCACAACGGCGATGGGTCCCGATGCGGTTGCGACCGCACCATGGATGCAGCTGCGCATCATGGCTTCGCGCGCCTGCGTCCCGTCGGCCTGCAATTCATCCGTGTCAGACGCGGCGCGCAACGACGCGCAATAGGCACCGACGCCCGCAAAGAAGCCGCGCCAGTCGGTGCTGCGGGCGTGCGCCTCGAACAGCCCGTCCCATAACGCCAGGCCATCGCGAAAGCCGGTCCGCGCGCACATTGCCTGCACATAGGCGCCGCGATCAAACATGGTCTCCCGCATCGGCAGCAGCGGCTCGTCCTTGTCACGACCGTCCGACAGCATGGCGGGATGGTGGGATGGCAGGTCGATGAAGCGGATGGCGGCACCGAGTTGGCGGGCTTCCTGGATTGCGACATATTCAGGCGAATGGCTGCAAATCGGATAGTAGGTGGTGCCGCTGCGGCCTTTGCCGGCGCGCGCCTCGCTGCCCGGCAGCGCCACCATGGCCACCGGTGGCACGACGCCTGGTGCCAGCAACTCGCCGATCAGCGGCTCGAAATCGACCGGTCCCTCGATCAGGACGGCAGCGGGACGGATGGCGCGCAGCGCGTGGCGCAGATGCAGCGCGCAGGCCGGCGAGTGATGACGGATCGGGAAAAAGTAGAGCTTACGTTCGGTGTCAAACAGGCGGCTGGCGGTTGCGGCCGGATCAAGTACGCTCATGCCGTGAGCCTCAGCTCTCGTCTTTCATCGCCTTCACCGCGCCGAAAAAATCCGACCACACCTTGCTGCGGCGGGCGCGTTCCTTGACGATGTGATCGACATAAGCGCGAACCTTCTTCACGTCGTCCGCATTGTCCTTGACGATGACGCCCTGCAGCTGGCGCCCGATATGGGCGCCGCCGACGTCGCCATTGCCGAGAAACGCCGCCTCGAGCGCGGCGGCGTGGGCGATGTTCACGGCCTCCGCGGTCGACATCACGGCCGATGGTTTTGATAACGGCACCTGGTCTCTGGTCTGCCCCCGGCGCAAATCCTGGAAGGTCGTGACGAGAAGATCGGTGACCTCGTCGGGGAAGTTCACCGATATGTCGGCACGGCCGAGCCGCTTGTCGACTTCCTGGCGGATCAACTCCGATTCCAGGGTGGGGTCGGTCAGCGGAAGCACGGTTTCAAAGTTGAAACGGCGTTTGAGCGCGCTTGACATTTCATGCACACCCCGGTCGCGGAGATTGGCGGTACCGATCACCGAGAAGCCCGGCGCGGCGTAGACACTGGCGCTCTCGCCGAGCTCGGGTATCGCCATGACCTTTTCCGACAGCACGGAGATCAGGACATCCTGAATCTCGGGCGGACAGCGCGTCAGCTCCTCGATGCGCACGACACGGCCAAGGCGCATCGCTTCCATGACCGGCGAGGGGACAAGCGCGCGCGGGGTCGGGCCCTCGGCGATCAGCAGCGCATAGTTCCAGCCGTAGCGGACGTGGTCCTCGGTGACGCCGGTCGATCCTTGCACCACCAGCATGGAGGAGCCGCTGATCGCTGCGGCAAGCAATTCCGATAGCATCGATTTGGCGGTGCCGGGCTCACCCACCAGCATCAGGCCTTGCTCGCTCATCAAGGCGACCAGAGCGCGTTCGACCAGCGCGTCGTCGCCATAGAACTTGCGGCGAATGGAGAGCTTGCTGTCGCCAAGGATGAAGCTGCGGACCGCGCGCGCGGACATTGCCCATCCCGGCGGCCGTCGGCCCTGATCGGCCGCCTTCAGCGCCGCGAGCTCGTCGGCGAAGCGGGCTTCGGCGCTAGGGCGAAGCTGCTGGGCATTTCGTTGTTCCATTACCAGACCACCTTGTTGCGCCAGTCGACGGCAAAGCCGCTGCCGGCGTTCGCAATCTGATGAAGGTCGTTCCAGACTTCGCTCAACAGCACGGGCGGGACCTCGTTGAGCGCCAGCTGCGCGCCGTAGCTCGACCGCTGCCCCTTGCGCGCACGCACGAACTTGGCCGCGACCAGCGCCACCGCACGATTCTCTTCCGGAAGCGGCGACCCCGTGAACTCGATCACGGCGTTGATCGCGATGCCGGCGAACGGCTTGATGTATTGCGTGAACCAGCCGCCGTCTTCGGCCTGCGCGCGGTCGTAGCCCAGCTTTTGCGCCGCGCTGCGCAGCTTGAACGCTTCGATGATGAACCCGGCCCGATCGTCGATGGAGCCTCCGACTGCGCTTGCCAGCACCGGGCGATCCAACTGGTTGAACAGCGGCTCAACCTTGTAGTCCGCGAGGTGCTGTTTCCAGCTTTCGCTTTGTTCGGCTGTCAGCAGTGAACGATGCGCAAGTTGGACCGTGACGAAGGAGGCGGGATCGACCGCATTGTCGCTGCTGTCCGTCAGGGACAGATCCTCGAGCGGCCGGAACGAGGTGACGATGTCGCCTTGCGCGTCAAGGCCAAGCCAGATCAGGCGCTGCACCAGGCGTCCGACGATCGGGTGCTCGAGCAGGAAGCGTTGCCAATCGGCAAGCGGCCAGCGGCGTCCGACGCAGAGCGCTTCGTACAGCCGCTTGGCCTGGAATTCGTGAACCTGCTTCAATTCCTTCTTGGCGTTCGCGAGGGTCTTCTTGGCTTCCGCGGCGCTTTCCTTGTCCGGCCCGTCGCTGACCTGGGGCAGGCTCTTCACCACCTTTCCGTCGGGATTGTAGAGCGTCAGCACGTCTTCGGCATCGAGCTTGGCCTGATAGAGGCGGCTGCCGATTTCAAGGTCGAGAATGGCGCGCTCGTCGAGACCTGCCGTCGGGATGGTGCGGTCGGCCAGTTCGTCGGTGGTCCAGTCCCGTTCGTCGGCAAGGCGTTCGACCAGCGCTTGCGCCAGCACCTGCACCGCGTTGGTGCGATGACGGCGGGCGACCGCCAGCAGCATCTGGAGCGCAGCAGGCGATGTATGGCCGCTCAGATATTCCACGAGCGCCTTGACCTGCGCAGTCCTCCTGTAGTGGTCGCGCATATAGGTGCGGACCATCTGCACCGCGAAGGTGCCTTCCGCGCGCGTCGCCAGCCCAAGGATGCCACGATCGGCCTGGGCATTGTTGAGATAGATCCCAAGTTTTTCTGCGCGCAGATCGGCAAACGCCTTCTCATATGTATAGGAGCGGTAGAACTCGTTGTTCCAGCGCTTGGCAAAGTCCTGATATTGCTCGTAGCGCTGCTGAGCATGGGCCTTGGCGTGGGCATTGGCGTCGTCTTCGGAGCAGTGCGCTGCGTCATAGCGCAGGAAGCTGCCGAGGATGTGGCGGCCGAGCGCCTCGGCGCTTTCGGGTGCGAGCTGATCGAGCCAGAGCGAGAACAGCGCGTTGCCGGCGGGTTGCGCGAGCTTTGCCGCGAGCGCGATCCACCAGCGTGGCACATCCGCCGGAACGGCGCCGCCGCTCGCCCAGTTGAGGGCGGGGAGGGTGTCGAGCGGAAACCAGCCGATATCCTTGGCCTTCTTGCCTTTCAAACCGGTGGCCGCGTCCTTGATGAGAATGTCCGGCGAGACGTAGCCGGAGATGTCGACATTGAGCCGTCGCAGCGCGCTGAGGAGGGCAGCCCGTACCAGTTCGGACTTCTCCCTGCCGAGCGCTTCCTGCATGGGTCCGATGGCGCTCTCGGCGCCGACGACCCCGAGCATCTCGGCGACACCAGAACGGATGTCCTGCTTGCTGTCGGAAAGGAACGGCAGCAGACGTTGCTCGATGCCGTCGACCTCCAGCAGCAAGGCACGGGCAGGCTTGTTGAAGGATTTCTTGGACGACAGCGCGTGGGTCAAGACGGTGTTGAAATAGCGCGCTGGCAGTTTCGGAAACACGCGAAGCACGCCCAGTGCGTTCAGGACCGGCGGATCGCGAAAATCCGTTGTCGCTGCTTGCCCCAACGCCTGGTCAAGTACATCGAAGTGAGCCGCCAGATAGGGCCAAGTCGTTTCCGGAGCCAGGTCTTCGGAAAGGCCGGCGTTCAGCGCGTGCTTCGCCAGTTCGTTGGGGTCGAGATCCTTCCGCATCAGCGCCGTCACGGAACGCAGATCGGCCCCTTTGGTCAGTCGCGCATGAATAGCGGCTGAAATTGCTCCGTGGCCATTGAGCAAATTCCCCATATACCAATGCGGATTGCTTCCCCGGTAGGTCTCAATGGTGCGCGCGCGGCAGAGGTGCCACAGTGTCAGGTCTGGATTGTTGAACGGCGGATCGGCCGCGGCCTCCGTGTTGTAGGGCGCGAAGGAGGCGACAACCCCGAGCGCCTTGATCGCGGCTTCATTGATCGGATCGTTCGACGCCAGGTAGGCGCAGTACCGGTCGGCGACGGCGTGATCAATCGGTTTAGGAGGGGTCGGCGCGCCGGCTTTCCACCAGCTCGTGCGTTGGTCGGCGGTCGCTTGCTCGTAGCGGGCCATTTGCCCTTCGTAGGACTTCATTGCCTGGGCGTGGGCCTTGTCGAGCAGGGCGCGATACCCGGCCTTGACCTCGTTGGACAGCGGCGTCGGTCCCGGCAACGCCGCAGCTGGCGGCGCGAGCACTTCGGTGCCGTCGGCGGCGAGATAGCCTTCGGCGCCGTCGCCCTGCAATGTGCGCACGGTCTGGGCGGCTTCGGCGCTGACGAATGACGATCCGAGCCCGAGCTCGATGACCTTGCGGACATTCTTGGAGGTTTCGTTGGCGAGATGGCTCTCAAGTAACGGTCGTGCCCGTTCGCCCATCACCATCGGCAGGATCTGCGCGGCTTGCGCGCGCGCCGTCGGATTGCCGTCGGCCAGGGTCTGCATCACGCTGGCGGCCAAAGTCTCGGGCGATGCGGCGAGCAGCGCGTTCTGGGCTGCCTCACGGACGGCTTTGCTGGGGGACAACAAATATTGCTGGTAGACGAGCTGAAAATAGTCGTCTCTGAGCACGCCGAACTGCTTCAGAACATGAATGACAATGGCTTGGCTCGGACGGTCGTATTTCGCAAAGGATTCGATGACCGCCGGCTTCTCCGCCAGCAGGCCATGTTCGAAATCGAACTGTGATCCGAAGTCGCGATGACTAAGATAGTATTGGTTGGTCTTCTCCAGAACGAGCAGGTCTAACGCGAGCACGGTCGCACTGTCGTCGGTATCGCGCCAGCTCAGCACTGTCGTGAGATCGGTTACCGGCTTCTGCTGCGTATGCGGGCCGAGTTGACCCAGGGCAAAAAAGCCCCGAAGCCACAACGGGCTCGGCCCTTTATGGGCGAACACACCGTAGCGAGAGCCCTTGTGAGGCTGCGTGAGCACCTCGAGGTAGCGCCGTATCCACGTCGCTTCGGGTCCATGTTGCCGCTTCAGAACATTGTCGCGGGCTGCAATCGCCTTCTGCTGCGCGGCCTGAGCCGCGGGCGTGTGCTGGTAGTGGTTGAGAGCGGCGTTGACGGCATTTGCCTTCTGCTCAAGCTCAAGCAGCACGGAACTGGCTTCGCCCGCCAAGACATAGGCGACGGCGCGGTTGGCGAGGTCCGGACTGATCGTCTCCAGCCGCTTGAGGTCGATCACGATCTCGCGGACCGTGGCGTTGTCGGCTTCGGTGGCAGGCACGCCCGCCGGCTTGCCGATGCCGATCACCGATTTGAGAAAATCAAACATGCCTGCATTTCTGAATTGAAGATCGATGGTAGCGACCGCATATCACGTCTGCACGAACACATGCCAATCCTCAACCAGAAAGAGCGCCGTCCCGCGTCGTCGACGCGAGCCGGATACTCGCAACATCATCATGATCCGCAACATCATTTTAAGGAATCTGGTGCGATTCGAGGCGCGGCCCCAGCAAGTTCTCAGGCTACCGCATATTTTTGCGCACGCCGGTCGAGATGATCCGGCGAGCGCTTCAGGCCGCATTGTCGCCGCAGGCCGCCGTGACGGTTGGCGTCTCAGGACTTGGATCCGATCAAGCTATTGAATTGTGTTCTTCATCGGCACGTCCGCCTGCAGGACTGGTTCGGGCAGCCGCCTTCAACATATCATTACTTTCCAGGGTGCCTTTGCACAGCCAGGCGTGTTGAACCTGATCCTGCAGCATCGGGAATTCTGGCCGCCGGCCCAAATGCTCGCGCGCCTCGGTCGAAACGCTGATCAAGATTGGAGGATCGCCGGCGCGGCGCGGACAGAAGATTGTCTGGATTGGTCATCCGGTAATCCTCTGAGTGGTTTGAACGACCTGCTTTGCCGAAAATCCATTTCCGTTTCCGAGGTCGAATGTACGACTTGAACTCTCGGCCTTTGGCCTGTCGATCGCGGCAACATGGGTGCAAGCGCGATCGCTGACATGAACATAATCGCGTATCCACTTTCGTCATCGGAACAGTGCCATTCGCCTGTGCGCATCGAATGCCGAAAGGGTCTCTTGTGAGCCGAAATGAACCTTTCGGTCGCCGGTGCTAAATTGAGCCATTGAAGTCGCAGGGAATGCGAACGCCCTCCGACCATAACCTCTCCTCAAGATCTGATTTGTTTCCGGTTTGTTCCGAAGATCGTTGGTGCCACGAGGACAGCGATGTGCGTCGGCCGGAGCTCGTCACGTTCAGGGCACTCAAGCCAGCAGGCCACGTTCATTTGGTAGGTTGGATGTGCGTTCTTGCCATTCGACGGCGCCCAAGCACGCGCGACCCGACCGGCATCGGTACGGATTCAATATCTCGTCTTTTCAGATGCTTATTTGATGAGCTGCAGGCTCGAAAGCCGAGCGGTGGCGCGTTCCGATGAAGGGGCGCTGTTCGCGCCTCGCCGTCCGGAATCGCAGATCGGTTATCGTTCTGTTGAACAGTGAGCAACAGAACTCCGCGCATCGGCTCATCGGCCGTATCGGCATTCGCGCATAAGAGTTGCTCTCGGATGTGGTCGCAACCGTCTGGGCAGACTATAGTATGGCCGCGAGGAAGCTAGGGACCGGTTATGGACGTCGCGAGCTGGCTGCGAAGTTTGGGCTTGGAGCGGTACGAGTCGACGTTTCTCGCAAATGCGATCGACTCCGACATCCTCTCGGGGTTGGCGGAGATTGATTTCGAGAAGATCGGCATTCCGCTCGGCGACCGAAAGCGCCTGATGCGCGCGATCAGCGAAATGAGCGCGGGCTCCGGCCGCGATGGGCTGCTCGGAGAACCGCCACAGGCGACCAAGGCGGCGGAGCGTCGGCATCTCACCGTGATGATCTGCGATCTCGTCGGATCGACCGCGCTGTCCGCCCGCCTCGATCCGGAAGACATGGGCGCCGTGATCGATGCCTATCACGCCGCCTGTGCGCGCATCACTTTGTCCTATGACGGGTTTCTCGCCGATTTTCGCGGCGACGGCATCCTGGCCTATTTCGGCTACCCACGCGCCCATGAGGACGATGCCGAGCGCACCGTTCGCGCCGGGCTGGACATCATCACGGCCGTCGGCGGCCTGGAGACGCGGGCCGGCGAGCCGCTCGCGGTCCGCATCGGCATTGCCACCGGCATCGTCGTCGTCGGCGATCTCGGCGGCGAGGTGAAGCTGCGCGATCACCTGGTGGTGGGGGACGCGCCGAATCTCGCAGCCCGGCTGCAGACGCTCGTCGAACCGAACACCATCGTCGTTGCGGAATCGACGCGGCGGCTGCTCGGCGACATCTTTGTGTTGCGCGACCTCGGCAAACATCTGCTCAAGGGCATGGGCGAGCCTGTCGGCGGCTGGGCGGTCGAAGGCTTGTCGAGTTCGAAGAGCCGCTTCGAGGCGGTGCGGACGGCTGGTCCGACCGAACTCGTCAACCGCACCTCCGAGATGAGCTTCCTGCTCGATCGGCAACGCCAGGCCTGGAGCGGGGAGGGGCAGGCCGTCCTGATGTCGGGGGAGGCCGGGATCGGCAAGTCGAGGCTGGCGGCCGCGCTGGCCGACCGCATCGGCGCCGAGCCGCACTGGCAGTTTCACTACCAGTGCTCGCCCTACCATGCTGGTAGCGCGCTTCGCCCCGTCATCGACCAGATCGAGCGGGCAGCCGGATTCAAGACCGATAACCCGCCGGAGAGACGGCTCGACAAGCTCGAAGCCATGCTTGCGACCGCCGGGACCGACGTCCCGGCCATCGCGCCTTTGTTTGCCGCCTTGCTCTCGATTCCGTTCGGCGAGCGCTATCCCGAGCTCACCCTCAGTCCTGCGCAGCAGCGGCGCCGAACTCTGGCCGCCTTGCTGGATCAGCTCGAACATCATGCGCGGCAAAAGCCCGTTCTGCTCCTGATCGAGGATGTGCAATGGTCTGACCACACCTCGCTCGAGCTGCTGCATCTCGTCCTCGAGCGCATGCCAAAACTGCCGATCCTGGCGCTGATCACCCACAGGGCCGATTTCGAGCCGCCCTGGACCGGGATGGCCAATGTGAGCGTGCTGGCGCTTGGCCGCCTCGATCGCGACTGCGTCGAAGGCATCACGATGCAGATCGTGAACGGCCGAACGCTTCCGAATGAAATCATGAAACAGATCGTCGCCAAGACGGACGGCAATCCGCTGTTCGTCGAGGAGCTCACCAAGGCGGTGCTGGAGACGGGCATCCTGGTCGAGCACGAGGGCGGCTACCGGCTGGGTGGACCGGCGCCGTCGCTGGCCATCCCGGATACGCTCCAGGACTCGTTGATGGCGCGCCTCGACCGGCTGCATTCGGTCAAGGAGATCGCCCAGGTCGGCGCCGCGATCGGACGCGAGTTTTCGTACCGGCTGATCCGGTCGGTGGTCGCGAGCAACGAACATGCGTTGAAGCACGCGCTTGCCGAACTCGAGCGGGCCGAGCTCGTCTTCCGTGCGGGCGAACCGCCAAACGCGATCTACCGCTTCAAGCACGCGCTGGTGCGCGACGCCGCGTATGAGAGTCTGCTCAGGCGACGGCGGCAGCAGCTCCATGGCCAGATCGCACGGACCCTGGAAGACCGTTTCCCCGATATAGGGCTCAACGAGCCGGAGCTGCTGGCGCATCATTTCACCGAGGCGGGCCTCGTCGAGCCGGCGATCAGCTATTGGCTGAAGGCCGGCCACCGCGCCCTCAGCCGCTCGGCGAACGCCGAGGCGGTCAAGCATCTCCGGCGCGGCATCGAGCTGGTTCGCAAGCTGACATCGTCGGCGGAGCGCGCGCGCAAGGAGCTCGACTTCTATCTCGCCCTGGGACCGGCCGTGGCTGCAACCGAAGGCGACGGCGCGGAAGAGACGGCGCGGGTGTTCTCGCATGCCCGTGAGCTGCTGGGGGGCCGGGGCACGTTGAACGAGCAGATGACGATCTATTGGGGCGCCTACCTGGCGCACAACATGCGCGCCGAGCATCACACGGCGCTGGATGTTGCGCGGCAATGCCTGGCGCTGGGGGCCGAGCACGACCATCCTGGCGTCTCGGCGCTCGCCCATCGCTTCATGGCGCAGACGCAGCACTTTCGCGGCGCGTTCGTCGAGTCGCGGCTGCACCTGGAGAAGACACTGGATCTGTGCGCGCGCAACCCGGAAGCGGTGACGGGCTATCGCAGCTTCGGCGCCGACGACCGGGTCAACACGCTCGCATTCCAAGCCACGACGCTGCTCATCCTGGGCCATCCGGAGCGGTCGGTCGAAGCGTGGATGGAGACAGAGACGGCGGCTCGGGCGCAGGGACGGGCGTTCACGATGGCGCTCGCCTTCACCAACCTGGCTGCGCTCGGCGTGATCGGCGGTGATCTGCAGCATGCGCTGGCCAATGCGGACGAGGCGATCGCGCTCGGCGTCGAGAACGAATTCGCAAGTCTCGAGCGAAGGGCGCGTTTCTTCCGCGGGGCGCTGTTCGCGAAGGCTGGAAACCCGCGCCTCGGGCTCGAGCTGATGCAGAACGCACTCGCCTCGGTGGAGCGCAACGCCGAGATGAACCGCCGCACGCTCTATCTGAGCCAGCTCGCCTCGGCGCATGCGAGCCTTGGCCAGGGAGAGGTCGCGCTCGGCCTGCTCGATCAGGCCGTGCGCACCGCCGAGACCACCGGGGAACGCTTCTTCGAGGCCGAGCTCTACCGGCTGCGCGGCACGATCCTCCTGAGCATGCGGGAGACCGGGGAAGGTGAGGCCGCGCTGAAGCAGGCTCTGTCGATTGCCCGGCGCCAGCAGGCCCGCTGGTGGGAACTGCACGCCGCCACCGATCTCGCCGCGCATCTGCGCGATGGCGGTCAAGCTGTCGAGGCCGACATGATCCTGCGTCCCGTCTATGACTGGTTCATCGCGGGTCGTGAGACCGGCGACAACGTCGCGGAGAGCGATCTGGTCGATGCCAAAGCCGTTCTCGACGCTTTGAGGCATGCTGCCGAGATCAAACCTCCTGAGCATGACGACCCGCCGGAAGCTCAACGCAGTCACGCCTGACGCGTCGTGTCCGCCGAAGCCTGAGGCCGCAGGGCCGTCGAACTCCGGCGAGACAAGGTTCGCTCGGTCGAGAGCGAGCCGAAGGCCCGCTCTCGGCTGCTGCATGACTCGCTAGCGGTCCTCGTCAGCGCCCCTTGGGAGCCTTCTTGGCGGCCTTCTTCGTCGCCTTCTTCGCCTTCCTGGGGCCCTTGAGCATCTCCAGGGCCGCATTGACCTCATCGATGGCCTGTTTGAGTTCGCCCTGGCGTTTGGTCAACAGCTGTTCCAGCTTGGCCTTCTGCTGCTCGGTGAGGTTGTCGTCATCCATTAATTTGATGATCGCTTGATACATCGTTCAATGTCCCCTTGGTTTGAAAATGTCCGGCAGGACCCACAAAACCCGCGCCCCGCAAGCGATCTCATCCTCTAACAGCCGAACGTTGCCGTCAAAGGTCTTGCACTACTCCGCACGACTTTGCTTGCTGCGATGCGCGCGCCGGATGGCCGGCCGCGAATCCTGCGGCAACCGAACCGGACGATCGGGCGTCTCGACCGCCTGCGCCAGCACCGCTGCGTAATCCCTCAGCCAGGCCTTGACGGTCTTCGTCTCGATCAGGTCCGACTTGTAGATGCAGGCGCCGCCGATGCCCGTCGCAGTCTCCTCGATCATGATCGCCAGATGGGAGCCGTCGACCGGCAGCACGGGGCGGCCCTGCGCGGTCGCGCTGTCGAAGCGCTCGACGGCCAGTCCGGAGAGCGTGAACGGCTTCGGAATGGCGTTCTGGAACACGAAGAAGACCTGAACCAGCACGGACGGGTCGAGATCGCCTGCGCGCGACAGCTCGGCGACGAGGGTCTCGAACGGCAGCTCCTGCCGGGCATGCGCCTCCAGCACGCCTTGACGGATGCTGCGGAGGATGTCGCGGAACGACAGGTCGGCATCGAGTTGGCTGCGTATGATCGTCGTGTTCTCCACCGGCCCGACGATCCGCTCGGTCCAGCGCTCGACCCGGTTGGCCATGGTGGTGCCGACGCAGACGTCACGTCGGCCGGTGCGCAACGCCAGCATTGCCTTGAAGCCCGCCAGCAGCGCCATGAAGAGGGTGGCTCCTTCACCGCGGCTCAGTCGCGACAGCCGGTCGATCAACTCGCCCCGCAGGTGGAAAGTTTCGGTGTCGATGCGCGAACTCAACAGCTCGCCGGCACCGACGCCCGGAGCGGTGAAGACGGGTGGGGCGCCCCGCAGGCGATTTTTCCATTCGGCAAGCTGGCCGGCGGCGGTCTCGCTCGCGCACCACTTCGTCTGCTGGGCCGCGAAATCAAAAAACGATCCTTCGAGGCGCGGGAGAGCTTCGTCACGGCCGGAAGCATGACCGGCGTAGAGCATCGCAATCTCTTCGAACAGCACCCCCATGGACCAGCCATCGACGATGAGATGATGCATGATCAAGAGCAGCACATGGTCGTCCGGACCAAGCCGCAACAGCCGCGCCCGCAACAGCGGGGCACGCGCCAGCTCGAATGGCCGCCACGCTTCCTGCGCGATGCGCAGCTCGGCCTTCTTGAGCACGAGAGCCTGGGCGCGTCTATCGCCCGCGGGCGCGGCCATCGAAAGGTTCTCGACGTCGAGCAAGGATGTCACCGCGGACGGCTCGAGCACGAGCGCTCGCGGCCCGTCATGCTCCCAGCCGAAGCCCGCGCGCAGCGAATCGTGTCGGCGCACGATGTCCACGAGACTGCGTTCGAGCGCGGCGACGTCCAGCGCTCCGCGCAGGCGGAAGGCGTAGGGCAGGTTGAACCGCGGCAGGCCGGGGAGCTCGCGCTCGGTGCGAACGATCTGGTCCTGCTGGATGGAGATTGCCGGCTGAGCCTCGGGACGGTGCGGGACATCGGGCGCCCTGGGCATGGCCAATGCGCGGGCCTGATCGATGCGCAGTGCCAGCGCCTCGATGGTGCTGGCCTCGAACAAGGCTCGAATGGGAAGCGTGACGCCGAGCGCACTCGCCACGCGCGCCAGCACGCGGCCGGCGAGCAGGGAATGGCCACCGAGGTCGAAGAAATTGCTGGTTACGCCGGAGACCTCGTGGCCGAGCACGTCCGTCCAGATGGCGGCGAGCAACCGCTCGGTCGGCGTCCGCGGCCGCACATCGTCGCTGCTCTTGACCGCGCGGACCGATCCCACCGCGGCGACCGCTGCCAATGCAGATCGGTCGAGCTTGCCGTGGGCGGTCACCGGCAGCTGATCCAGCACGACATAACCGGCCGGAATCATGTGGCCGGGAAGTCTCGCGCGCATGAAGCCGTTCAGCTCATCGATATCGGGTGGCGTCCCGTCGGCGGTCACCACATAGGCGGTCAACTGCATGTCGTCTGTGCGCGTCTCGCGCGCCACGACCGCCGCGGTTCGCACCGCCGGGTGCTGGGCCAGAGCGTGCTCGACGTCCTCGAGTTCGACGCGGCAGCCGCGGATCTTCACCTGATGATCGACGCGGCCGAAGCATTCCAGCGTGCCGTCGGCGCGCCAGCGCGCCAGATCGCCGGTGCGATACAGGCGGGCCCCACGCGTTCGCGAGTATGCTTCGGGCAGAAATCGGCTGCGCGTCTGGCCAGGATCCTTGTAGTAGCCGAGCCCGACCGCAACGCCGCCGACAAAGAGCTCGCCGGCCACCCCGATTGGAGCAGGCCGCAGACGCCGGTCCAAGACGTGGAGCCGGACGTTGGCGATGGGGCGCCCGATCGGCACGGTTGCCGACGCGGCCGGCGGCGCCGTCATGCGATGGGTCGCCACGTCGTCCGAGCACTCGGTGGCGCCGTAGGCATTGATCAGGGGCACGCCGGGAAAGTGTCCGAACCAGTCCGCACAGAGATCCGGCGCCAAGCTCTCGCCGGTCGATATCAGCGCGCGAAGCTGCCCGAGTGCGCGGCGCGTGCTTGCCTCGGGCTCCGGTTGCAGCAACGCGCGCAATTGGCTCGGAACGATCTCGAGAACGGTCGTGCCTTCGCGCGCCATCTCGCGCACGAGCAGGGCGGCATCCTGGACGGCGTGATCCTCGACGATTTGAACCCGCGCCCCGACCATCAAGGGTGCGAGACATTGCCAGATCGCAATGACGAAGCTCTGCGGTGACGTCTGGGCGATGACGTCGCCAGCAGACAGATCGAGGTCGGAGATCTTGGACAGCAGATGATTGACCATGCCCCTCTGCGCAATCATCGCCCCCTTGGGCTCCCCGGTCGAGCCCGACGTATAGATGATGCAGGCGAGCGAGGAGGGCGCCCGGCGCGGCGGCGCCACACGCACCGGCCCTGCGCTGGCGATGTCGTCGATCAGCAGAATGCGCGGTTGCGCCTTGCGCGGCATGTCCGACACGATCGATTGCAGCGAAGCCATGGTCCGCTGCATGGCCAAGACGATCCGGGCTGCGCTGTGTTCGAGGATCTTCACCTGCCGCATCGCCGGCACCGCCGGATCCAGCGGCAGGAACGCGGCGCCGCACTGCTGAACGGCGATCATCGCCGCAACGAGATCGGCGCCGCGCTCGGCGAACAGGACCACCACCTCGCCCCGATTGACGGACAGTCGTTTCAGTCGGCTCGCGATGCCCCCGGCCTTCTGCGCCAGCTCGGCATAGCTCAGCCGGGTCTCGCCGCACGAGACGGCCGGAGCCGCCGGGGTGCGATCGACATGGCGAGCGAACCGGGCGAGGAAATCATTGGTCCGGACGACTGCGGCCGGCGCTGCAGCCGCGCCATCGAGGATCCGGCGTTCTTCAGCGGCGGACAGCAGCGGCAGATCGGAGAACGGCAGATCGGGGCACGCGAGGATCTGCTCCAGCAGGTTGCGGAAATGCATCGCCATCCGTTCGATCGTTGCGGGTTCGAACAGCTCGGTGCTGTATTCGAGCCAGCCGTTCAGTGCGCCCGCGTCGTCGATCAGCTCCAGGACGAGATCGGATCGCGCGATGCCGGGGTCCGGGTCGATGGTGCTGATCTCGAGGCCCTGCAGGTCGAGCGGCTTCGCTGCCTTCTGCAGAATGAACATCACCCGGAACAACGGATTGCGATCGAGGCTTCGCGGCAGGCGCAGCGTCCGCAGGATCTCCTCGATCGGCAATTCCTGGTTTCGATAGGCCTCGAGCGTCACGTCGCGCACGCGCTTCAGCACGTCCTGGAAGCTGGGATCGCCGGTGAGATCCGTCCGCAGCACGATCGCGTTGGCGAACATGCCGATCAGGCGTTCGGTCTCCAGCTGGCTGCGGTTGGCAATCAGCGAACCGACGGCGATGTCGAAATGATCCGTGTAGCGCGCGAGCAGGCACTGAAACGCGCCGAGCAGCGTCATGAACAGGCTGACGTGGTTGGCACGGCTGAACGTGCGCAGCCTGTTCGACAGCTTCGTGGTCAACCGCAGCGGCACACGGGCGCCGCGGCCGCTCCATTGCTCCGGCCGCGGACGGTCGGTTCGCAGCGGCAGCTCGGTCAGTCCCTCCAGGCGCTTGTGCCAATAGCTCAACTGCGCCGCGGCGGCCGGCGTCGCCAGCCATTCGCGCTGCCATTGCACGTAGTGCCGGTATTGCAGCGGCGGTTCGTCGAGGAGGCACGGCAAGCCCTGACGTCGGGCGTTGTAGAGCGTTTCGAGCTCGCTGAAGAACAGCCGGTGTGACCAGCCGTCCGTGATCAGATGATGCAGCTTGACGAGCAGGATGTGATGGTCGTCGCCGAGCTCGAGCAGCTGAATGCGGACGGGTGGCGTTGTCTCGATCTCGAACGGTGAACGCAGCAGCTCCAGCATGTGCGCCTGAACAGCCGCTCTCCCTGCAGCGCGCGGCACGTGGCGGAGGTCGATCCTTTCAAGCCGCGCTCGCTGGGTGGTCACGCTCTGCGTCACATCGCCGTGCCGCTCGGGAAAGATCGAGCGCAACGTCTCGTGTCTCCAGCAGATCGTGGCCAGACTCGCATCGAGTGCGGCATGATCGAGGGCGCCGGACAACACCATGCCGGAGATGACATGGTATTTGGACGAGATCGGATCGATTGCGCCGAGCAGGTGGATGCGCTGCTGCTGCAGCGACAGCGGGCCATTCTGGTCCGGAGCCATGGCCGGTTGGAGGCGATCGGCGCGGGTCCGGTCCTGCCGCTTGTCGATCAGGTACGCCAGGGCGGCAACGCTCGGTGCGTCGAAGATGTCCTTGAACGTCACGTTGGCGGCGAAGCGCGCTCGCAAGCGCGCGATCAGCTGCGTGATGGTCAGCGAGTCGGCGCCAAGGGCAAAGACGTCCTCGTTGACGCCCAACTCGGCAAGGCCGAGCAGATCCGCCCACATGCGCGCGAGCTGCCACTCGGTTTCCGAACGCGGCGGCACCAGATGGCCTTCACTGTGGATATGCGATCGCGGCATCGCGATCGACAGCCGGCCGGCCAGTTCGCTGCGGGCGATGTCGCCCTGGTCGTCGGCCGGGAACGCCGCCACGACGCGGATCAGGCCGGGCACTTTGAAGCGCGCCAGCCGCTCGCTCGCGAAGCGGCGGAGCTTCTTGACGTCGATCTTGTGCTGCGGCCTTGCGATCACCGCGGCCGCGACGTCTTCACCCAGTCGGGTGTGGGGGATCGGGAAGACCCTGGCCTCGGCCACGTCCGGGTGGCCCATCAGCGCGTTCTCGACCTCCTTCGGAGAGACCTTCTGACCGCCGCGGTTGATGATGTCAGCCTTGTTGATGCGTCCGAGCAGGAACAGATAGCCGTCGGAATCGAGATAGCCGAGGTCACCAGTGCGGAACCAGCCGTCGCGAAACGCGGCGCGGGTCGCACGCTCGTTCTTGGTGTAGCCGCGCGTGATCGCGGGTCCCCGGAGCACGACCTCGCCACGTTGTCCGGTCGCGAGCGGGCGCCCCTCATCATCCACGAGCGCGATGGCCGCACCGGCGGACTTGCCGACCGAGCCGCGCTTGCGCAATTCCGGAGGATTGGCTGCGATCTGGCTTGCTGCTTCCGTCATGCCATAGGTCTCGATCACGGGAACGCCGAACAGGCTTTCCAGTTCGTCGAGCACGCTGATTGGCAGGGGAGAGGACGCGGACCGAATGAATCGCAGGCTGGTCCGTACAGCCTCCTTGCGCCGGCGGGCGGCTGCGATCAGCGCACGATGAATCGGCGGCACCGCGGTGTACCAGGTTGCGCCGAACGTCGTCAGCCAGTCCAGGAACGCGGTCGCCTCGAACTCATTCGGACAGACGACGCTCGATCCAGACACGAGCGCGGCGAGCAGGCCCGAGAACAAGCCGTGCGCATGCGTCACCGGCTGCACGTTGATCAGCCGGTCATCAGGCTGCAGAGCCAGTGTGAGGCCGACGCAATAGGCGGAATGGCAGATGCCGGCCTGCGTCAACGGCACCAGCTTCGGTTGCGCGGTGCTGCCTGACGTCAACAGCACGAAAGCATCGTCGGAGGGCTGGGGCGGATCGCACCTCACCGCAGGTCGCGAGGTCGAGCAGGTCAGGTCGAAGAAGCCGATCGTCTCGTGGGGATGCAGCGTGACGTCGATGACGGGCAGCCCCATGGCGTAGGCGACGCTGCGGCTGACGCTTTCGATCGCCGGAGAGGTCAGCAGCGCCGCGACCTCCAGATCGGTCAGCGCGCGCCGCACCTCGTCGGACGAGAACCCGGCGTGCAGCGGCACGCAGACCGCGCCGCAGGCCACCGCGACCGTGGCAACGGCAGCATCCGCGCCGTTCGGCAGCACGACGGCAACGCGGTCTGCCGAACTGATGCCGAAGCCGCGCAGGTCGGTGACGATGTCCGTCGTCCTCCGCCACAGCGCGCCGTAGGACAAGGGCTTCCGGCCCGGCGCCAGGATCGCCAATTGATCGGGCTGCGTGCCTGCGTAACAGGTGAGAGCCTCCGGGAGTGAACTGAACTGGCGCTGTGTGGTCCGGTTCGCCGGGGCCGCTGATTTGGCTGGGTTGTTCGACATGCCCGTTTCGAGAGATCCTACTTGGCGCGCAGCCGCGGCTTGGTTGGTTTCTTCTTGCTCTTGACGGGGAGTGCCACCGGCTTGATCGGGGCGCGCCGCCGCGTCATGAGGCCGGCCGGATGATCCTGCCTTGCTGCTTCGTCCCCGAGCGTCGCGAGTATCTCCCGCGTGAATTCCTGCAGCAGAGAGTTCGGCTGCATGGCCTGCGTGCCCAGATTGGTGAGCCAGTCGAACTCGGTGTCGAGCGTCTCCAGCTCGGGCTGGGCGTAGGCGCGCAGATCCTCGTAGTAGTGAGCGGCATCCTCGCAGAACAGGTCGCGCGCCAAGCCCTGGACCAGGCGTCGCAGGCCACGCTTGAGTCCGGGAATGGCCGCACCGGTGAGGCCCTGGCTCGGCATCGCGCCGAACGTGAACTGATGCAGGCGTCTGACGAATGGCGCCGCGCCCGGCGTGCGCTCGGTAAACTCGAACGCCGGGCCGAGATAGGGATGGCGGCCGAGCAGCTCGCTCCGTTCGCCGGCCGGCGGTTCAAAACGATCGCGCCAAAGCGCGATGTGGTCGACGATCGGACCGAGTTCGGGACGCGCTGTGAGATCGGTATCGAAGCCGGTGGCGAAGATGATGAAATCGAACTGGAAGGTTCGTCCGTTCGCCGTCACCTCTACGCCGTCAGCGCCGGGGCGCGCGGCGCTCCATTGGCTGTCGCCATGCCAGGCGAACTGCGCGTGACGACGGCAGCGCCAGACGCTCTCTTGCGTCGGCGGCACCGGCAGGTCTTCGAGGATGTGACGCATGAAGCGCCAGCGTTCGAGATCGGGCAGGTCGCCGAAATAGCCGAGCAGTCCGGCGAAGTTCATCCAGATCAGCGGATTGACGCGCGGAATGGCGGCGCGGCGGAAGCAGAGGTCGACGCGCGCGGCGCCGGCTTCCAGCGCGGTCCCCGCATTGTCGAAGGCCGAGGCGCCGACGCCGAGGATGCCGATGCGCTTGCCGCGCAGGCGGCTGAAGTCGATCTCGTCGGAGGAGTGCGCATAATGTTGCTTCGACAGATTTGCGATCAGCGCTTGCGGCAATCGCGGCCGGCCGCTGCCGTCGAACCCGGTGGCGAGCACGATCTTGCGCGCTGGCACCCGCTCGGTCCGGCCGGCGCGGAGAAGATGCGCGACCAGGAGATCGCCGGAAGGCTCGACCGACATGAGCTCGACCTCGTTCTCGACATTGAGGCCGAGGACGTCGCGGTACCAGTCGAGATAGTCTCGCCAGACCTCCTGGGGCAGCCTCTGCATCCGCTCCCACGCGTCGCGGCCGAACTGCGCTTCGTACCAGGCGCGTGCAGTGAGGCTCGGGATGCCGAAGTCGATGCCGTCGACGTCCTTCGGCGTCCGCAGGGTCGTCATCCGGGCGAAGCGGCGCCATGGGCCTTCGCGGCCACGCGGATTGCGGTCGATGATCCTGATGTTGGTGATCTGCTCGCGCTGCAGGCCGAAGGCCGTGCCGAGCCCGCTCTGGCCGCCGCCGACGATCAGCACATCGACGGCCGGCACGCCGTCGAGCGTGCGCGCGCAGGTCCATTCCCGGGATGGATATCCAAGGTAGGTCAGCTCGCGCCGAACCCGTCGTGACAATTCGGTGATGCTCATGTGCACGCGTCCGGGCCGGAAAGGAAAAATGCCCGATGAAATCGCCCGGGCGCCCGGACGGTTGAAATGGTCGTCAGTACGCTTGCTACAAGGGAAGATCGTGTTGAAGGAGCATTAGGTCATTCCATCCTGGAAGTCCATCAGATTACCTCGCCAGCCGCAAGAGCCTTGCGGATGTGTGCAAGTTCGGCCTCGTCCGCGATCACGTCGAGGATCATGGTCGTGACGTTCTGTTCGGCGAGACGGCGCAGCCGCGCGCCGATCTCGTCGTAGCTGCCGACGAGATAGGGACAGTCGGACTCGAAGGTGAGGTACGGCAGCAGCCAGTAGCCGTTGTCATGAATGTCGCCGGACTGTCCTGCGTCCCTCAACTGCCGTTTCCAGACCGAGTCGGTCTGCGCCATGCTGTAGTCGAGCAGGGCGCGCTTCTCGGCGTCGTCCCGGAACAGCATGGTCGCTTCGCGCACGGCCTGGTCGCGCGTCGGCCGTGCGAAGATCCCGAGATTGACGCCGGGGGATGTCACGCCCTTGTCGAGGTCGGGCGGCAGCATCTGCATCATCAGGCAGCCAGTGTCACGCGCGATCAGATGCGCCGCCTCGGATTGCCCGGCGATCAGGAATTCGGGCATCAGCGCCGGCGGCAGGGCCGGTCGGAGCTGCAGATGCTCCGTGCTGTAAAACTGGCCTCGGAACGTCAGCGGCCGCGTGCTGGACAGGAGCTGGCGGACGATCTCGATGAATTCGGCGAGCCGTGCGTAGCGGTCGGAGTGCGACAGCGTCTCGCCCAGGCTCTGCAGATCGCTGGTCGCTGCGCCGGTGATCATGTTCAGGAACAATTTGCGGCTGTGCAGCAGCGCCAGCGAGGTGACGAATTTGGCGACCGTGAACGGATGCATGTAGGCAGGGTTGACCGCGATCAGCGGCGCGCAGCTCCGTGTGTGCGCCAGGACGTGCTGCGCCATCGGCCATGGCTCGATCAAGGTGTCGTTGCCCGCGAACAGCAGGATCCCCGCGAGCCCAGCCTCGTCGCTGAAGCGGGCGAGGCGCAGCAATTGGCCGACATGCTCGCGGGGCGGAAGGTTGCGCGGAACGGTCGCAAAGATGCGAATCTTTTTGCTCATCTGCCAAGGCCCCGCGAAATACCGAACGAACGCCACCGAACCGTCGTCAGGCTTGATCATAGACCTTGGTGGGCCGCAAGCACGTTTGCGCAGCGGGTGTCGGGGATGGCGAGCGTTTCGCTCCGACCGGGACGGGGCCGAATCCGTGCCCAAGGCGGCATTGGCCTCGGTTCGCCCGTCGGTTGTACCGGGTGCTCGGCCGGATCGCGCCACAGATGACATCGCAGCGCAAAGCATGCTATCCGGTGATCGCGACGTGCATCGCGCGGCATGGGCTTCCGAGACGTAGAACTCGATACAATTTCTCACCATGAGCCGACGAGCCGCGCCGATCAAATCAACGATCAACCTGCTCGACGATCTGCTCGACGACTTCCTGGCGCCATGTTGGACAACACCAAAGCGAGAGTCGAGGAGCGGACCGCTGCGCAGCGGACGGGAATCCTTGCCGCGTTGACCAGGGGCGCCCCGCGGTCCGCCATCGACCGGCGCTGGACGCCGCGCATCATCGTCCTCAGCGGCCTCGTGCTGGCGATCTTGTGCGATGCGTTCGTCGCCCACATGCTGTCGGTGAACTATTGGGAGACCTATCGATCGACCGAAGCCGCCAACGGCGATCTCGCCCGCGCGCTCGAAGAATACATGCTGCGCAACATCCAGGCCGTCGACGTTCTGCTGAGCACGACCATCGACAATCTGGCGAAGAATCCGTCGCTGCAGACCCCCGGCAATCCTGCGCTGATCGAGGATCTGAAACAGCGTGCGGCGCCATACCCGGTTGCGAATGCGATCGTCGTTCTCGATGCCGAGGGCAAGCTGCTGGCCGACATTTTCGGCAATGGCGGCCCTGGCCGCGAACAGAATTTCGCCGATCGCACCTACTACCAGGCCCAGCGCGATGACCCCCATCGCGGGCTCTTCATCGACGTGCCGGTCGAATCCCGCGTGCGCAAGACCATTGTCATCGCCGTCAGCCGCGCGTTCTTCACGCGGGACGGACGGTTCGGCGGCGTCGTGTTCGTGCCCATCGACTACAACAATCTGCGAAAGTTCTTCCTGTCCCTCAACGTCGGGGAACGCGGCAGCGTGACGCTGTACCGCGACGACGGCACCATCCTGCTGCGCACGCCCCACGCGGACGCGCTGGCCGGCCGCAACGTTCGCACCAATCACCTGTTCACGCACTATCTTCCGCAGGCGGCTTACGGAAGCTTCGAAGGCAGTGGAATCACCGACGGCATCTCGCGCAGCATCAGCTATCGGCGGGTCGCCGGCCTGCCGCTGGTGGTGACCGTGGCGCGGCATCCGATCGAGTATCTGGCCGGCTGGAAGAACAATGCGCTCTACTACAGCCTGGCCGCCGCGGCGCTCAATCTGCTGATCGTCGGCTTCGGTCTCGGCCTGGCGCGGCAATGGCAGCTGCGCGCGAGTTCGGAACGGGCGCTGCGCGACAATCTCGAGCAGCATCAGCTGGTCACCGAGAACGTGCCCGCTCTGATCGTCCATGTCGGCTCCGACGGCCACATCCGTTACGCCAACCGCGTCGCCCGCGAATGGTATGCCGAGCCGTCCGCCAAGGCCATCCGCAGCCGCCGGATCGACGACTTCATCGATCCCATGCGCATCGGCGAAGCGCGGCTGCGGATCGAGGCCGCGATGGCCGGCCGCACCGTGGCCGGCGAGGAGAGGGTGGTGTTTCCCGACGGACGCGAACGCTGGTGCGAGACCATCCGGGTGCCCGACAGCAGCCAGGACGGCACGGTGCGCGGATATTTCGTGCTGTCGGTCGACATCACCGAGCGCAAGCGCATCGAGGACGAGCTGCGCCAGGCGCAGAAGATGGAGGCGATCGGGCAATTGGCCGGCGGCATCGCGCACGACTCCAACAACATGCTGGCGGCGGCGCTCGGCAATCTCGATCTGCTGCTCGACACCTTGCCGCCCGCCGAGGACGACGCCCGCGGCATGGTCGAGCGCGCGATCGAGGCGGCCGAGCGCGTCGCCGATCTCAACCGCCGCCTGCTTGCCTTCGCCCGCAAGCAGACGCTGCGGCCGCAGGTCACCGACGTCAACGAGCTCGTCAGCGGAATGACGACGATCCTGCAGCGGACGCTCGGCGAGACTGTCGAGATCGAGCTGGCGCAGGAGCCGATGCTGTGGCGGTGCCTGATCGATTCGACGCAGCTGCAGAATGCGCTGCTCAACCTCGCGCTCAACGCGCGCGACGCGATGGCCGGCAGCGGCCGCATGACGATCACGACCGCCAATGCCGTGCTCGACCAGCCGCTCGATGACGGCGACGAGCGCATCGCGGCCGGCGAATACGTCACCATCGCGGTGTCGGACAAGGGCGCCGGCATGCCGCCCGAGGTCGCGCGCCGCGCCTTCGAGCCGTTCTTCACCACCAAGGAGTTCGGCAAGGGCAGCGGGCTCGGGCTGAGCATGGTGTACGGCTTCGCCAGGCAATCCGGCGGCACCGCCCTGATCGCGAGCCGGGTGGCCGAGGGCACGCGCGTCACGCTGTATCTGCCGAGCGCCGGCCCCGGCCCCCTCGAGGGTCCCCGCGGCGGAACGATCCGGCTGCCGCGATCCGTGACCGGCGAGCGCATCCTCGTCGTCGAGGACAATCCGCTGGTTTGCGCCATGGCCTCCACCATGCTGAGCTCCATGGGCTACGTCCCGGTCGTCGTCACCAGCGCGGCCGCCGCGATCGTCGAACTGGAACGGCCGCAGCCGATCGCACTGCTCTTGACCGACATCGTGCTGCCGGACGGCGTGACCGGCATCGAGCTCGCACAGCAGGCGCGCCGCCGCTGGCAGGAGCTGCCGATCCTGTTCATGTCCGGCTTCGCCGATCCCTCGCTGGTGCCGGAGGAGTTCCGCGCCACGACGCGGCTGCTCGCCAAGCCGTTCCGTCTCGGCGAGCTGTCGGAGGCGATCGCCTCGGCGCTGGCCGGCAAGGTCGCCGCCGGCAACGCCGCGAGCTGAGCGCCGCCACCATGCTGTGAACCGGCTGCTGCCGCGCGCGGCAGCGAGATCGAAACATGACGTCGCCGCCTCGCGGCGCCGATGCGTCCGAGCTGTGCCGGTGGTCTCGCCCTCGAATGAGCCGAGGGCGCAGGGAATGCCGGGAGCTGGCCGCCCCCATGGCCCGCCTGCGAAAAAAATGCAGGCGGCAGGTACCACAGGTTCAGCCGAGACATCCCGGCATTCCCCGCGCGATGGTTTTGACGGCTTATACGTCCTCTCCCCGGGGACCGGCTGTCTTGCCCCCGTCACCCGCGCAGCGCCAACGCGCTGCCGCGAGCTTGGCCTCAGCACCGGGAGGCCAGGACCCTACGATTTCGCCGGCGCATCGGAAACGTTCGTCCGCATGACCTCGTCACGCTGCGCTCCGACGCGCCCACCGCATCCCACCCCGCGTGCCGTGACGTTCGCGAAACGCCCCTCGTGCCGAGGCGGGACGGGGAGATACAATCATGATTTCGGTAAAATAGAAATAGGAATATTTTTCGCGGCAGGACTGGACAGGGGTGATGTGGTTGAACCGGCGAGAGAAATGAGTTTGCGGGCGCACGCCTATTTGGCGTGACAAGGGATCTCGGCGCGCCGACTACTGCCTGCCTCCACCAATCCACCGCCCCAATCCCTCTGCCAAGCCGTCGAACATCGCGCGGATCGGTGGTGAGTCCTTCTGGTCCTGATGGGCGGCGAGCCAGCAGTCCAACTCGAAGGTGATCTGGTCGGGGAGCACCGGGAGCAGCGCTGGATTGCGCTTGGCCATGGCCGTCTGCATGCCGCCGATGCCGAGGCCGGCTTCGATGGCGGTGACCTGCGCGACGTCGGAGTCGGTGCGGTAGGAGAAGAGCTCGCGCGAGATCGGCAGCTGTGAGCTGGCGACCGAGCGCGCGGAGTGATCGTCACGGTCGAAGCCGATGATGTGATGTGCGGCGAGTTCTTCGATCGTCTCCGGCAGGCCGTAACGATCGATGTAGTCGCGGTGTGCATAGAGTCCCAGCGGAATGCTGCCGAGCCGGCGCGCGACCAGGCCGTCCTGCACCGGGCGGACCATTCGCACTGCGATGTCGGCGTCGCGCCGCAGCAGGTCGTCGGTGCGGTTGTTGAGCACGAGCTCGATGACGATGTCCGGAAAGCGGCGGCGGATGTCGGCGAAGATCGCCGGCAGCACGAAGGTGCCGACGATCTCGCTGGCCGAGATCCTGACGACGCCGCGCGGCTGACGTGCATCGCCGCCGGTTCTGGCGGTGCGCACCAGGGCCGCGAACGCCGCCTCCATCGCCTCGGCATGCGGCAGCAGCGCCGTCGCCGCCTCGGTCGGCAGCAGGCCGGCCTGCGAGCGGGTGAACAGGGCGACGCCGAGGCCGGCTTCCAGCTCATCGATATGCCGGCCGACGGTCGGTTGCGTCAGGCCGGTGGCGCGCGCCGCCGCCGACAGGCTGCCGCGCCTGACGACCGCGAGGAACGAGCGCAGCAGGCTCCAATCCGAGGGCTCCGTCTTCATACAAAAACGTATAGCATCTCAAGGAAGATTGGCAATTTTCGTTTGGAGCAGGGCGGCCCAGATTGCTGGAAACAGCAAGGAGATCGACCATGTCCCAAGCCACGAACACCCCGACCGCCCTGGTCCTCGGCCTCACCGGCGCAATCGGCGGCGCCATCGCCAAGGCGCTGGCGCGGCGCGGCTTTGTCATCCGCGCGCTCACGCGGAGGCCCCCCGGCCAGCGACCGCTGCTGGATTTCCCGGTCGAGTGGCGTGAGGGCGATGCGCGCGATGCGGCTTCGGTGCTCGCGGCCGCCGAGGGGGCCAGCCTGATCATTCACGGCGTCAACCCGCCGGGCTATGCGCGCTGGCGCGAGGAGGCGCTGCCGATGCTCGCTAACACCATCGCCGCCGCCAAGGCGGCCGGTGCGACCATTGTGTTTCCCGGGAACGTCTACGTCTACTCGTCGGCGTCGCCAGCGCGCGTCAGCGAGACCTCGCCGCGGCAGCCGACGACGCGCAAGGGCCAGGTGCGGCTCGAGATGGAAGAGATGCTCGAGCAGGCCGCGCGCGACCACGGCGTCCGCGTGATCGCGGTCAGGGCCGGCGACTTCTTCGGCCCCGGCGTCGGCAATTCCTGGTTCGCGCAGGCGCTGGCGAAAGGCGGCCGCGCGGCCACATCGCTGCAGCGGCTGGCGCGGCCGGGCGCCGGTCATGCCTGGGCGTTCGTGCCCGATCTCGCCGAGACCTTTGCGCGCCTCGTCGACATTAGGGCCGAGTTGCCGAACTACACGATGCTGAACTTCGCCGGCCACTACGATGCGACCGGTCACGACATGACCGAGGCCGTCCGCCGCGCGCTGGGCCGGCCCGACCTGCCGGTCAAGCCGTTCCCGTGGATCGTGCTGTGGCTCGCCGCACCGTTCGTGCGCTTCATGCGCGAGGCGATCGAGATGCGATGGCTGTGGACTAAGAGCCTCGCGCTCGACAACAGCCCGCTCGTCGGCCTGCTCGGGGCAGAGCCGCATACGCCACTCGACGACGCCGTGGGGGCGGCGTTGGGATAGCCCTGAACAGTTAGTTGGAAGAGGTTTGCTCAAAAACCTAGTTTGAGATCTGGATCGACGCTGCCGCGCGACTTCCTGAAGACCTCGACAAACGGATCGTGCGTCGTGCCGGTCGGTTGACCTTTCGACGGAACCTTCCGTTCGGATCGTCGGCGAGCCGGACGATCGCTCTCGTCAGTCCCGCGTGCTGATCGATTTTTGCGAGGTGGCTTGGCCTTGCGCATTGGAGCCTGATGCTACGAAGCTGTCCCGTCTTGAACAATGATCAGTTGCGGACCTGTATTCAATGCCGCCCGCCCTTCACTCCACCGCATCCTTCTTCGCAATCCTATGCAGCTGCTCGAACAGATCGGCCTGCTCGCTGGTGCACAGACACACGCCCTGCGCCGACTCCGCTTCGCCGGCGTTGAGGTAGGCGTGGCCCATGGTGCTGTCGATGTAGATGCCATCCCCCTCGTGCAGGATCTCGGGCGCGTAGAACTCGGTGTGCACGGCGATGGTGCCGCGCGTGACCAGGAAATATTCCTCGCCGCTGTGGCGGAGCAGGGGGCCGAACTCATCGAGCGTGCGCGCGCGCACCTCGGCGAGCATCGGCACCATGCGCTTCCCGATCAGGTCGGTGCATTGATAGGTGTAGGTGTAGAACCGGGTGTTGACGATCTGGCCCTGGCCGGCACGGCTGATGCTGCGGCGGGCGGTCACCGGCCGGCCGGTCTCGGGGCGCGGCGCCGCCGGGCTGAACAGCTCGGCGATGTCCATCTGCAGGCCGGAGGTCAGCTGCAGCAGCTTGTCGTAGGTCAGCGACATCAGGCCGTTCTCGACCTTCGACAGGGTCGACAGCGCCATCCCGGTCTTCTCCGCGACCTGCTTCAGCGTCAGGCCGCGCGCCTGCCGGGCCGCCTTCAGGCAGTGGCCGAGCTGGGAATGGGGGCCTTCGGCGGACGCGCTGATGGCGGTATCGGTCACTGGTGTCTCCGGAAAATCCGTTAGCGGATCGGGCATATCGCGACGCCGCCACCGGCTGGCCAATCTGGCGCGAAAGCGCAGCACAATCAATCATCTGTCTGCACGCCCCATGGGCATGCATGAACAGCGGTGGAACTGTGCGTTTTCGCCTCGTGCATTCTATTTCTTATATGCTAAATAGTTTTCCGATTTGGAAAGAGAAGCCCCCCGTGACGTCGATCTGCGACCACACTGCCAATGAGCTGGTCAAGCTCCTGAAATCAAAGGCGATCTCGCCGGTCGCTCTGCTCGATTCGTGTCTGGAGCGGATTGCCGCGGTCAACCCGGCGGTCAACGCCGTCGTCACGCTCGACGAGGCGGAGGCCCGCGCGGCGGCCAAGCGGGCGGAGGCTGAGCTGCTGGCCGGGCAGGACAGGGGCCCGCTGCACGGCCTGCCGGTGCTGATCAAGGACACCCAGGACACCGCCGGGATGCGCTCGACCTATGGCAGCCCGATCCTGGCCGACAACGTGCCGGCCACCGACCAGGCCTCGGTGGCGCGGCTGCGCGCGGCCGGCGCGATCATTTTCGGCAAGACCAACACCCCGGAATGGGCCGCCGGTGGCAACACCCGCAATCCGGTGTTCGGCGCGACCGGCAATCCGTTCGATCCGATGCGCTCGGCGGCCGGCTCCTCCGGCGGCTCGGCGGTGGCGCTGGCCTGCGGCATGACTCCGCTGGCCTCGGGCTCCGACACCGGCGGGTCCTTGCGCAATCCGGCCGGCTTCTCCGGAATCGTCGGCATGCGCCCGTCCTATGGCCTGGTCGCCAGCGAGAAGCGCGCCCATGGCTGGTCGTGCCTGTCGACCGACGGGCCGATGGCGCGCGACGTCGCCGACACCGCGCTGATGCTGTCGGTGATGGCCAGCGACGATGCGCGCGACCCGCTCGCCTATACCTTGCCGGGCGAGGCGGTGCGGGGCGCGCCTGCGCGCTGGGCCACGCCGCCGCGCGTCGATCTCGCCAAGCTTCGCCTGGCTTTCACCGAGGACTTCGGCTTCGCGCCGACGGAAGCCTTGATCCGCCGCGCCTTCCGCGCCCGCGTCGCGCGCATCGCGCCACTGTTTGCCGAGGCAGCCGAAGCCACGCCGGATTGCAGCGGCGCCGACGAGACGTTTGCGGTGCTGCGGGCGTCGCTGTTCCTCACCCAGCATGGCAAGAACTATCGCGAACGGCCTGACATGATCGGGCCGAACGTGCGCGCCAATGTCGAGGAGGGGCTGTCCTACAGCCTCGACGATTTTTCCCGCGCGAGTGCCAACCAGACCCGCATCTATCGCGCCTATCAGAGCTTCTTTGCTCGGCACGATGTGCTGATCAGCCCGACCATCACGTTGAGCCCGCGGCCGTGGTCGGAGCTGTATCCGGCCGAGATTGACGGTGTGCCGACGCGTTCCTACTTCCATTGGCTGGCGCTGGCGTATGCCGTGACCTTGGCCGGTCATCCGGCGCTGAGCCTGCCGCTCGGCCTCGACGAGAATGGCTTGCCGTTCGGGCTGCAGATCATCGGCCCGCGCGGCGGCGATGCGCTGGTGCTCGGTGTCGCCGCGGCGCTGGAGCAGGCGTTTGCCGGCGATGCTGATCTGCGTCGTCCGCAGCCTGATCTGGCTCGGCTCGCCGGCCTGCCGCCGTTGGCGCAGGCACCCGGTTTCATGGCGTGGGATTGAGGCCTGACCGCATGATCATCGACAGGCATGGTCGACAGGTTTTGCAACTGACAATGTCCGACGCATCGGTGCAGGCGCAGATGACGGCGGATGTGAAGATCGAGATCATGGTCGTCGCGGCGGCGCGGACCTGAGCAGGAGTGATGACGATGCGAAGCGCGATCGTTCTCGGCGGCGGCATGGTGGGCGTCGGCACGGCACTGCATCTGCAGAGCCGCGGTTGGTCGGTGGCGCTGGTCGACCGCAAGGAGCCGGGCCGCGAGACCAGCTATGGCAATGCCGGCATCATCCAGAGCGAGGCCGTCAGGCCCTATGCGATGCCGTACGATCTCGCGGGCGTGCTCGACATCGCGCTGGCACGCACCAACGACGTGCACTACAGCCTCGCCGCGCTGCCGTATCACATGCGGCCGCTGCTGCAATATTGGTGGAATTCATTCCCGGCGCGCCACGAGGAGCTGACGCGCACCTATGCGCAGCTGATCGCGCGCGCCGCGCCCGAGCACGAGCCGCTGATCGAGGCGGCCGGCGCCGGCAATCTCGTGCGTCGCGACGGCTTCCGCGTGCTGCACCGGAAGCAGGATCAGTTCGACAAGGAAGCCAGGGATGCCGAAGCCGTCGGCAAGGCGTTCGGCGTCAAGTTCAAGGTGCTCAGCGCAGCGGAGCTCGCCAAGGCCGAGCCCGGCCTGAACGAGACCGGCATCGGCGGCCTGCACTGGCAGGAGCCGTGGACGGTGTCGGACCCCGGCAGCCTGGTGACGTCCTATGCCGAGCTCTTCGTGCGTCGCGGCGGCAAGCTGCTGCGCGGCGATGCCACCACGCTGTTGCAACAGGGCAGCGGCTGGGCCGTGGTCACCGACGAGGGGCGGATCGAGGCCGAAGCCGCGGTCGTCTCGCTCGGACCGTGGTCACCGACGTTCCTGAAGCGCTTCGGCTACGACATCCCGATGGTGCGCAAGCGCGGCTATCACCGCCACTATACCGGCGGGGCGCCGCTCGATCTGCCGCTGCGCGACGCCGCGTTCGGCTATCTGATGAACCCGATGGCGAAAGGCGTCCGTATTACTACCGGTGCGGAGCTGTCCGAGCCGGATGCGGAGCTGACGCCGGTGCAGCTCGGCAAGGCAGAAGCCGCCGCGCGCCAGTTGATCGATCTCGGAAAGCCGGTCGAGCCCGAGCCCTGGCTCGGCACGCGGCCCTGCATGCCCGACATGCTGCCGGTGGTCGGCGAGACCGCGCGCCACAAGGGGCTGTGGCTGCATTTCGGCCACGGGCACCAGGGGTTCACGCTGGGCCCGGCCACCGGGCGGATCCTGGCGGAGCTGATGAGCGGCGAAGCGCCGAGCGTGGATGTCGCGGCCTGTTCGCCCGCGCGGTTCGGCGCGTAGTGGGCGCCTTGACCTAAACAACAACGAAGACGCGAGAGGTGCCGGTGGCCTGCAATTCCAGGCTGCGACTCCGTGTTCCGCTCAGCCCATTGTTTACCAAAGCGGTCCGTTCTCGCACTGCAAATCTCCCGCTTCACGAAATCGCAAGCCGGCGTTCCCTAAGGTGACGCCGGTTAGACCAGGACGCGGGGGCGAAGCGCGAATCGTGAGTTCTGTCGTCGGCCAGTGATCCGAACGTCATGTGGGGGATTAGATGAACTTCGCCGGCCTCGCTTACCGCTTCTTCTTGAACTTCGTCTTTCTCGCAACGGTCTTTCTCAGCCTGAACTACATCGAGAAATATCAGAACCGCGCGGTGCTTGCGCTGGTGTTACTGATCTATGCCGGCATGCGCGCCTTCGCGGTGGTGCGCTCCTTCCACTTCTTCGGCCGGATCGAGAAGCTGGAGTCTGACGTTCGCAGGCTTGCCGGCATGCTCGGCGAGGGCCCGGTCAGCCAGGTCATCAACAAGCAGGTGATGTCCGACGTCGGCTCGCTGAGGAAGGAAGGCGAGAAGAAATCCTACATGGACCTGTTCTTCCTCGCCGCCGTCGTCATCCTCTGCGTCAGCAAGCTCGTCACCAACTGATCCGCCGCCGACAGCGGGAGAAGGCCGGCGCAATCCGCGCTCGGCCGTGGGGTCTCGACGACGATCAGCGCCGCCTCAGGCTGGCGATACGGAGCGGCCGCGCGGGCGGCTTCACGGCCTGGCGCTCGACGCGCGCGACCTGACGCCGCTGTGAGGTCAACGTGGCCAGCGGAGCCTTGGGCGGCCAGGCAAACAGATCGGCCGAGGGCGCCGGCAATGCCGGCGCCGTTGCCATGCGCGCGCCCAGCGAGGGACGCGGCCACATCTGCTTCCGCTGCGCCTCGGCTGCCGGCGGCAGGCTGAGCATCCCGAAATCGTCGAGCGCGGCACGAGCGTTGGTATCGGCGCCAGTGAGATCGACGGGCGTGATCGCGGGCCATCTCGCCACCGGCGTCTCGTCGGACGGACGATGCACCAGCCAGTCGTCGGGTTCGGTCGGCGTGGCCGGACGATCCGGCGTTGCCGCCACCACGTGCACGATGCGATAACCCTTCGCCTTCAGGTCGGCCAGGATCTTCGGCAGCGCGGCGACGGTGCGCGCGTGAATGTCGTGCAGCAGCAGGATGCCCTTGCCGCGCGCCTCCAGCCGCTTGATCGCAAGCTCATGGACCTTGGCGCCGGAGATGTTGCGCCAGTCATCCGCCAGGAAGTCCGCGCTCCACATCTGCAGGCCGAGGGAAGCGGCGTAGCTTTCGACCGCGTCGCCGCGGAGCAGGCCGGGGACGCGGAAGAACGGCGACAGTGCGGACGGATCGGTGAGCGCGGCCGAGGTCCAGGCGATGCCCTGATCGACTTCCGGCTTGGCCTTGTCCAGCGTCATCCGGTTGAAGGTGAGCGGGTGGGTATAGCTGTGCGTGGCGATCGTGTGACCGGCGGCTGCGAGCTTGCGCACGCCTTCGGGATTGGCCTGCGCCTGGCGCCCGATCGTGAAGAACGTCGCCTGGACGCATTCGTCGGCCAGGATCTGCAGTACCTGATTGCTGTATTTCGGCAGCGGTCCGTCGTCGAAGGTGAGCACCACCTCGTGATCGGCAAGCGGCAGCGTTTCCTTGTACTGCATCGCGCCGATGCGCGGATGCTCATGCGGATCGACGACCAGGATGCGCGAGGTGCCGAGCGCGTTGGGATGGCCGGGACAATCGGCGGCCGATGCGCGCGGGCTCGATGCGAAGCAGGCGAGGGCGCCCAGCAGCACTGCGACCCATGATGGCCGTCCGGCCCACGCTTTCGCACGATCACGCACTACGCTGCTCATGTTCTCTTCACGGCCCTTGGCCAAGCTCGTCGATGATCCATGTTGTGTCGAACGCCAGGGGCGCGGGCAACCGACCGCCAAGGCATAGCAGGGATGTTCGGCCATCGCGACATGACATCGACCCGCGTTCCCGTTTGCCCGCGGCTGTTGCCGGATTGCAAGAGGGTCGGACTTGCCCGAATGGGCACAGTCAATGGTAGATATCGGCCCTGAACGGCGGATTAACCGCCATTTGACTTGTCCGCGGGGCTTTCGCTGTGCTGCTCGGGCTCTCCGGGCTTTGCCGGCACCACGTGGACGACGCGATAACCATGTTCCCTGAGATAGCGCAGGAACGAGGGCAGCATGGCCACCGTGCGCGGCTGCGGGTCGTGCAGCAGGATGATGCCCTTGCGCGCCTGACTGAGCCGGCTCGTGAGCACATTCATGGTCTGTTGCGGCGACTTCGGGTTCCAATCGCTGGCCCATAGGTCGGCGCCGAACACGGCGATGCCGCGCGAGGCCAGCAGGTCGAGCGTGGCCGGCGTCGACTCGAAATAGGGGAAGCGGAAGAACGGCGTCGACGGCGTCGTCGTCTCGACGCCGTTGAGCGCCTGTTCGTCGGCGGCAATGCCGCGGTCGATCTCCTCGACCGCCTGCTCGGGCGTGATGTGCGCGAAATGCGCATGCGTGAAGCTGTGATGGCCGATCGTGTGTCCCTCCGCCGCGATCTTCTTCACCAGCGCGGCGCGGCCCGAGGCCGGCTTGCCGACCAGGAAGAACGTCGCCTGCACGCACTCCTTGGCGAGTGCCGCGAGCACCTTGCCGGTCATCGGCGGCGAGGGGCCGTCGTCGAATGTCAGGACGACCTCGCCGTCATGCAGCGGCAGCGTGTCCGGAAAGCTCTTCAGGCCGATGCGCGGATATTGCGTCGGGTCGACGGTGAGGACGCGGGAGGTGCCGAGCGTGCCCTCGCGCGGACAGCCGGCCGGCGCGGCGAGGGCGCAGTGGCCGGCAAGCAGCGCGGCGGCTGCGCCGGCTGCATTTACCCATCCAATCGTCCACCGCGCCTGAGACATCTTTTCCCGTTGCACTCGCCGTTGCCGATTATGTAATGCGTGAAGCACAAATCAGACCAGTTGCTCTGATTCAAGGCTCGTGAGGCACGTCATGAACGAGACATCGGACGTTGCCCCTGCAGATGCAACTCTACTCGATCGCGCCGGAATGCGCACCGAATCCGGCGAGATTCGCCCCGAATTCATCGAGACCATTACCGCCGCCATCGGCGCCGAGGACGAGGCGTTTCTGCGCGCCGAGGTGGCCGAGCTCCACGAGGCCGATCTCGGCGACCTGATCGCCGCGCTCGCGCCGGATCACCGTGTCCGGCTGGTCGAGCTCACCGGCACCGATTTCGACTTCTCGGCGCTCAACGAGGTCGACGATGCAGTCCGCGAGGAAATCCTCGAGGAGCTGGAGCCGGCCACCGTCGCCGAGGGTGTCCGCGAGCTCGAATCCGACGACGCGGTCGAGCTTCTGGAAAGCCTCGACGAGGAGGACAAGGAGGAAATCCTCGAGCGCCTGCCGCCGTCCGAGCGCGACCTGCTCGAGCGCAGCCTCGACTATCCCGAAGGTTCCGCCGGCCGCCGCATGCAGAGCGAGTTCATCGCGGTTCCGCCGGCCTGGACCGTGGGACAGGCGATCGACTACATGCGCGAGACGCGCGATCTGCCCGAGCGCTTCTACGAGATCTACGCGGTGGACGACGCGCGGCATTGGCAGGGCGCGGTCTCGCTCGATGCGCTGCTGCGCTCTCGCCGTCCGGTGCCGCTCGCCGAACTCATCGACGAGGACCGCCGCCGCGTGACGGTCACCGACAATCTTGCCGAGGTGGCGCGGCTGTTCGGCAAGTACAATCTGGTCGCAGCGCCGGTCGTCGATGCCGAGAACCGGCTGGTCGGCGTCATCACCATCGACGACGTCGTCGACGTGATCGAGGAGGAGGCCGACGAGGATTTCAAGGCGGTCGGCGGCGTGTCGCGCGACGAGGAACTCTCCGACAGCGTCTGGACGATCGCCAAGGCGCGCTTCAACTGGCTCCTGATCAACCTCGCCACCGCGTTCCTGGCATCCTCGGTGCTCGGCCTGTTCGAGGGCCAACTGCAGCAGATGGTGGCGCTCGCCGTGCTCGCACCGATCGTTGCCAGCCAGGGCGGCAATGCCGCGACCCAGACCATGACGGTCGCGGTGCGCGCGCTGGCGACGCGCGAGCTCGGCGCCAACAATGCCACCCGGGTGGTGCTGCGCGAGGCCCTGGTCGGGCTGGTCAACGGCATTGCCTTCGCGCTGATCACCGGGGTTGCCGCGGTGGCCTGGTTCAAGACGCCCGGCCTCGGCATCGTGATCGGCCTTGCGATCATCTCCAACCTCGTTGCCGGCGCGCTCGGCGGCATCCTGATCCCGATGGTGCTCGAGCGGGTCCGCGCCGATCCTGCCGTCGCCTCGGGGACCTTCGTGACCACGGTGACCGACGTCGTCGGCTTCTTCTCATTCTTAGGGATTGCGACGCTCTGGTTCGGCCTGAAATAGTACGGTGCCTGAACGACTTATATCGTTAATCCGGCCTTAACGCGGCTCGGCGACACTGTCGCCTGAGACGGAGTCGGATCATGCAACGCTTGCGGCTGAAGGCGGACGGGCGAATCGTTGAACTGCGGGACGGCGGTGAATTCCCGCTTGCGCCGTCGATGGCGGCACCCGCGGCTCCGCTCGAGGTCCGCGATCTCCGCCGCCGCGTGCAGCTGACCCAGCAGGAGTTCGCAGCCAAGCTCGGCGTTCCCGTCGAGACCATTCGCAACTGGGAGCAGGGCAAGCGCATGCCGCGCGGCCCGGCGCGCGCCTTGCTGACCGTCATCGCCCACGCGCCCGACACGGTGTTCGCCGCCTTAGCTAAGACTTAAGCTAAAAACGCGGCCTGCGTGGCACCGTGAGCGTGTGGCGTGCATAATGCTGCACGCGTCTGGAGTGCACGGCCATGCTGATGATCGACGCCAACGGTGCCAGGATTCCCGCCCTCGGTCTGGGGACCTGGGAATTGCGCGGACGCACCTGCACCCGCATCGTCGAGCAGGCGCTCACGCTCGGCTATCGGCACATCGACACCGCCCAGGTCTATGAGAACGAGCACGAGGTCGGCGAAGGGCTGCGCGCATCGCGCGTCCGGCGCAACGAGGTGTTTCTGACCACCAAGATCTGGACGACGCATTTCGCGCCGAATGATCTCGAGCGCTCGACCAAGGACAGCCTGGTCCGCCTGCGCGTCTCCGAGGTCGACCTGCTGCTGCTGCACTGGCCCAACCCGCACGTGCCGCTGGCGGAGACGCTCGGCGCGCTGGCGCATGCCAAGACGCTCGGCCTGGCGCGCCATATCGGCGTGTCGAATTTCACCGTCGCCCTGATCGACGAGGCGGTGGCGGTCTCGCCGGAGCCGCTGGTGTGCGACCAGGTCGAGTATCACCCCTATCTGGACCAGACCAGGGTTCGCGAGGCCTGCGCCCGGCACGGGCTCGCCGTGGTGGCCTACAGTCCGATCGCCAAGGGCAAGATCAAGAACGATCCGACGCTGACGCGGATCGGCCAGTTCCACGGCAAGAGCCCGGCGCAGGTCTGCCTGCGCTGGCTGGTGCAGCAGAACGTGGTGGCGATCCCGCGCACCTCGAAGATCGAACGGCTGTCCGAGAACCTCGAGGTGTTCGACTTCGAGCTGTCCGAGCAGGACATGGCCGACATCTTCGCCATGGGCAGCCCCGAGGGGCGGATGACCACCTTCGCCTTCGCGCCCAAATGGGATTGAGGGGCGCGCGCCCGAGCCGCTACACTGGGGTCGTCGAGCGGGCAGGCGGGCTCGCGCGCGGGTGCAGCGAATCAGCATGGAACGTTGGCAGGTCATATGGTGGGGCATCGCCGCTTCCGTGCTGGCCCATCTCCTGATCCTCGGCGGGGTCACGGTCTCGACCACGGTGCGTCCCTACGAGCTTTCCAGGACTGACGAGATCGCGGTCGATGTCGTCGATCCCGATGAGCCGCCCAAGACCCCGGAGCCCGCCGTGACGCCGTCACCGTCGCCGACGCCCGAACCATCGCTGCCGCAATTCGCACTGAACTCCCCGCCGCCAGCGCCGGCTCCGCCCGCTGCCGCAGCGCCGCCCCCGCAACCCGAGGCCCAGTCGCCGTCGAAGCCGCCACCGGCGGCGCCGCAGCAGCCCACGCCGCCGGCCAAGTCTGCGAAGGCCGCCAAGGCGGAAAGCAAGCTTGCTGCGGCGAAAGCGGCTCCGCCGCCGGCGCCCGCAGCTGCTGCCGCGCCGAGCTACGTTCCCGCCGAGCCGGACATCACGGTCAAATACGGCGTCCGCCTGGGGTTGCCCGATCCGATGCTCCCGTTGCCTGCGGGGAACAATCCGGAGGTCGGCGCCAGTGCGACCAAGGCGCTGGCAGCCGATCTGGAAGCGGCGATGCGCCAACGCTTCAAGACCTGTGCGCGGCTACCGGCCTCGCTGTCGCGATCGGACGACATCTTCGTGAAGCTCGTCGTCGAAATGACGCCCGAGGGCCGGCTGACGGCCGAACCGGAGATGCTCGGCGGCCCCTCCAATCCCGAGAAGGCGGTCAAGGCGCTGCAGCTGAAGCAGAGCGTGATCGCAGCGCTCGATGCGTGCCAGCCCTATTCGATGCTGCCGGCGGATCGCTACGCGGAGTGGCGCGTGCTGGAGATGTCGTTCCGGCCACAGGATTTCGGCGGCTGAGCGAGCCGGACGAGACCGCGAGCGACGTGATGCCTTCCTGTCGACGCGCTCGCCCGTGATCCTGTATGCGTTCTCCATGCCGGGAGCGTGTGGTGACCGGCCTCGGGCGATCCGCACGACGCCCTGATCGGAGACATTGCGACATGACCCTGAAGCTGGTGATCGGCAACAAGAACTACTCGTCGTGGTCGATGCGTCCGTGGCTCGCTCTGCGCGGCTGCGACATCGCCTTCGAGGAGGTCGTGATCCCGCTCTACACCGACGATCCCGCCGACAAGGCGCGCATCGTCAGTCATTCGCCCGCCGGCAAGGTGCCGATCCTGATCGATGGCGCTGTCTCGGTGTGGGACTCGCTTGCGATCATCGAGTATCTCGCCGAGCGCTTTCCGGATGCGGGGCTGTGGCCCGACGATGCCGCCGCGCGGGCTCACGCGCGATCGGTGTGCGCCGAGATGCATTCCGGCTTCCAGGCGCTGCGCAACGAATGTCCGATGAACCTGCACCGGCCGGTACAGCCGGTGGCGCTGTCGGCGGACGCCAAGGCCAACATCGCCCGGGTCGAGGAGATCTGGCGCGACTGCAGGACGCGCCACGGCAGCGCTGGCCCGTTCCTGTTCGGCCGGTTCGGCGCCGCCGATGCCATGTTCGCTCCCGTCGTCACCCGGTTCCACACCTTTGCGGTTCCGGTGGCCGCCGACACCAAGGCCTACATGGCGACCATGATGGCGATGCCGGCGTTCGCGGCCTGGGTGAAGGACGGGCTTGCCGAAGACTGGATCATCGAACGGGTCGAGAAGGTGTGATGGCGTGAGCGGCAGCGCAGGCGCGCGGCGCTTGACGCCACGCCCGCGCCGCGATCCGCTGGGCGCTGCACGCCAGCCATGGAGCGAATGACGATGGGACTGTTCGACACGTTGCGCAACTCGCCGGCGCTGCAGGGCGCCCTGGGCCAGCTCGAGGCCGCCGTGCTCCCGGCCGTGCTCAACGAGGTCTTGGGCCAGGGCGGGCAGGGCGGGCTCGGCGCCATCGTGGCCAAGCTGGAACAGGCCGGCTTCGGCGCCCAGGTCAAATCCTGGCTTGGCAACGGCCAGAACCTGCCGATTTCCGCACAGCAGCTGCAGGAGGTGCTCGGCAGCGACGTGGTCAGGCAGCTCGCCGCCCGCTTCAACGTGCCCGTGGACCAGTTGTCGAAGATCCTAGCCGAGCAGCTGCCGCTCGCGGTGGATCACGCCAGCCCGCATGGCCAGCTGCCGCCTTCCGCCTGACCGGGCTGGCGCTCCGGCCGCGCCGCAATTCGTCACGGTATCCTGCTGATACGGCTGGAAAATTGCCTCGTTCTTTGCTGCGAGGTCGCTGGCCAGCGCCGGCAGCGTCGTGCTATAGAGGCGCCAGTTTATAAAGACACGCCGGCCCGGGCAGCGGGACCAGGGGCTCTTGCCGGCATCCGAGCAGGAGAGGGCGTTGAAACACAAGTTCCCGATTGGATCGACCGTCTATTTCACCGCGAGCAACGTCTCGCGCCCGGCGGCCAGTGGCACCTACGAGATCATCCGGCAACTTCCGACCGAAGGTGACGACTGCCAGTATCGGATCAAAAGCTCGACGGAAGCCTTTGAGCGGGTTGCCAGGGAGAGCCAATTGGCCTTGTCTTGACGATCTCGGCCGTGTCGGCGGACGCGGCCGGTCCAAGGGGTCGACGAGGGTCGACAAAGATAGAAACGAGTCGAACGAGAGGAGACGGAACTCCGTCGGTGGAGCCTGCCGAGGCGCGACGGACGGACACGAAAGCTTGCGCGATCCCCCTGGGGATAGTGGGTAGCTCCGCACCATCCTAAGCCCGCAAGGGGCTTGGAATCGTCTTATTGTCGTGGACGGGGCCGCAATGGATTGGGTGATCGTTTGGATTTGATGATCGTTTCACGGGCGTCTCATGCCAGGACGCCGTCAGGGGCGGTTTTTCCCGCCCGCGTCAGGAATCAGCGCGCATGAACTCGACCTGGCCCACCTCGTTCGACCAACTTCTGAGCTCGCCGGCGTTCCCGATGTGGCTTACCGTGGCCGCTGCGGGATTCTTCTCGCTGATCGTGCTGGTCACCCTGCTCAGAGCCGAGAAATCGGTGGCAAACGGCGCCCTGACCGTGATCACCCTGCTGGCCGTCGGCATCGCAGTGGCGTCGATGATGCAGAACCAGGACGGGCGCCCCGGCAATGGCGAGCCGGCGACGACGGCGTCGGTCGGTGCCTCGCCGCCGGCACTGGCCTGCATCGACGATCTGGCCGGCGATTTGGTCCTGTCGAATTGCGAACGCAGCCTGTTCGGCACGCCGGAGATGACGGCGGCTGCGGTGAGCTACGCCGCGGGCATGCTGAGCCGGCTTGCGCTCGCCGGAGACATCGCGACCGCCAACAAGGTGATGACCGCGGAGCTGCTCGCGTTGCGCCGCGCCGTGGAGCGCGATCGCTACGGGCTGATGGCCTATGTGCTGCTGACGCGCGACCGCTGCACGCCGACGGATTGCGTGGCGTTCCGCGCCGTCGGCGACCGCCAGCAGCTCGTCAACAACATGGAAGGCCGGACCTATGAGGGGCTGGTGACGCGCTATGCCTCGCAATGGAATGCGCCGGCCGCCCAGGCGGCGGTGCCTAGCGCCCCGGCAGGAACCTTTGCGGGCCTGGCGCCGTCGGCGCCGACCGGTAAGCCGACCAATGCCGAGTTTCCGAGCTCGTCGAACACCCCTCCGGTCAGCATCATGAATCCCGAGCCGACAGCGTCGACGCGCTCGGCTGCCCCCAAGCCGCCGACCCAGCTTGCGCCGGCGCCGTCACCGCCGGCGACGGTTGCTGCCAGCCACGCCCAGGCGCCGGCGGCCAAGAAAGGCGCCGCGCCGAAGCCGAAGCCACCCGCAACCGCGCAGCAGGCGGCCCCCGAGGCGGCTGAGCCGGCTGCCAACAACGAATAGGTTTCGGTCGAAGCGTCATCATGCCTCTGCATCTGATCAAGCTGGCCGTCGGCTGCGAGTCGGTCAAAGACCTCAAGGACTGGATCGCCGAGCGCATGCTCGCGGCCAAGAAGAAGGGCCTGCCGCAGCAGCATGTCCATGTCACGCGCATGACACCGAAGCGCGTCGAGGACATTCTCGACGGCGGCTCGCTGTACTGGGTGATCCGCGGTGAGGTCGCGGCGCGGGAGAAGATCGTCGGCCTCGAGCCGTTCCGCGACGGCGACGGCATAGGCCGGTGCCGCATCATCATGCAGCCGAAGGTGATCGCGGTGTCGCCGCGGCCGATGCGGCCGTTCCAGGGCTGGCGCTATCTGGCACCGGAGGACGCTCCCGCCGATCTCGGCAAGGCCGGCGCCGCCGGCCTCGAAGCGATGCCCGAGCCGCTGCGCCGCGAGCTGCGCGATCTCGGGCTGCTGTAGCGCGCCGCGGGTTGCGCGTCCCAGGCGTGCTCACGGCGCGTGGCACGGTCCCGCTTGGGACTCGCGAGCCCATCGCGTTCGTGCACCGTACCGGACTCCACCACACGCACGCGAGATCGAGGTCGCACGCGATCGGTGCGTCGACACGAAGCTGCTGATAGTCCATCTCACCATTGATCGCTGCGTCCTCGATGCCAGCACGCGTCCTCGGCAGCGATCCGAGTCACCACTCCGTCGGGAAGCATCGTCTGCGCGTCAGGGTGATCAGATCGACGCGCACCGCCGCAAGCTTGGCAGATCCTCCTTCCAGGTACGCGGGTATGAGCCGAAATCCTGCGTTGGCGCGAGCTGAGTCGGGTTGACCGAACGCGAGTCAAGGCTCTTGTCGGCGCGGCGCTTCGCCAGGCGAACGAGCGGGATGTGGCCGTGATGCAGCACGGCCATGGTCGGCACGAGTTATGCTGGCGTTTCGTGCGTGGGGTCGTGACATTTTTGCTCGATCTGACAGCGAAAAATCGCTGTTTTCCTGTTCGGCCTTGACGCTCGCTCGGCTGCCTTTCACAAGAACGCGACAAGCCGCTCAGCTTACTTGAATACGCCTGTTAGCACGGCTCCGCATGACATGCGGAGTTGGTAAACGCGCGCGCCAAGTAGTAGCGGAGGATGCGTCCCCCGTGGGATTCACGATGACGATGCATTTCACTTGACCGCAGACGACCGTGACTCGAAGATGATCCCAAGGGGTCGAAAACATGCTGGTGCAGACTAGCCAAGGACAATCGGGCTCGGCCCACGTGGTTGTGCTTGGAAACGAGAAGGGCGGGTCGGGAAAGTCCACCACCGCCCTGCACATTGCCGTTGCGCTTCTCAAGGCCGGCCAGCGAGTGGCCACCATCGACCTGGACTGCCGCCAGCAGAGCTTCACCCACTACATCAACAACCGCAGCGCCTGGGCGCGCCGGACGGGGCTGCACCTCGAGCTGCCGACTCACTACTGCATCCAGCTCGGTCAGACCCTGCAGATCGACGAGAACGAGAACACCGAGTTCCAGCAGTTCATGGAAGCGGTGAGTTCGGTCGAACATGCGTTCGATTTCATCGTCGTCGATACGCCAGGCAACGACAGCTACCTGATGCGCCTGGCGCATTCGATGGCCGATACGCTGGTGACGCCGATCAACGACAGCTTCCTGGATTTCGACGTGCTCGGCACGGTCGATCCGGCGACCTATGCTGTCACCGGCGAGAGCCACTATGCCGAGATGGTGCGCGACGTCAGGCGCAAGCGCCGGCAGATCGACGGCGCCATGACCGACTGGATCGTGGTTCGCAATCGGCTGTCGATGCTCGGCTCGCGCAACAAGCAGTTGGTGGCTGAAGGTCTCAAGGACCTGTCGCTGCGGCTCGGCTTCCGCGCCATCGACGGCTTCGCCGAGCGCGTCGTCTACCGCGAGTTCTTCCCGCGCGGCCTGACGGCGCTGGACGACATCGACGAGGCGACGCTCGGTACGCGCCCCAATCTCGGACACGTCACGGCGCGGGAGGAGGTGACGAGCCTGCTGCGCCAGCTCAAGCTGCCGCTCGACGAGCGCGGCCGCCGCCGCGCTGCCAATCGCGCCGAGTGGTTCGCCCAGGTCGACAAGCCGCTCGACCTTCACGACATCATCAGCGCCTGAGCCGGCTGGTTCGAGGGCGGCCCGCGCCGGCCCCACCGTTCAGGCGGCCCGGTGACGCACAAGCGAGACGCGATCGCGGTCGTGAAATCGTCCCCTCAGGTGCGCGGTATTCCGGTGAGTATCCCAGGGCGCCGCCTGTTGAAGTCGTCCTGAACAAGCTGTCCAGCTCCACGACTGAGACGAGGCGTCGCTGAGACATCTCGCGCCTTGGCTGGCGGGCTGGTCCTGATTACGACCATGTCTGCCGGTGGCTTGGACAGCGCGGTCTGCGACGGCGGGTTTTGTCGTAGGTCAAAGGCCCATGTCGTCGTTTTGGCTAAATTACCGGCAAATTGAGAACTGCTCTGAACCGGACGTTCAGAGTTCGCGGTCACAAGGAAGGCGCGGGAACCGGAATTGCTGCACAGCAACTAAGTGCGCCGCACAACGAACAGGCGCGGACGACACAACATTTGGCCTTCCTGTCATCGGACCGTTACGTATATTGAACAGAACGGTCCGCGAGAGTCTTGCGAGAACCGAGCGACTTTGGGTTGTGGACCCCCGAGGGACGAACATGAAGCGTGGAATAACCGTTCTTCTGTCTGTCAGTGTCCTGGCGGCCGTCGGCTACTTCACGGCCAGCAAGTGGGCGATCCGGCACGAGACCGTGCGGTTCTACGATCCGTCGCGTGGCAATCGCCTGGTCGAGGTCGACCTGGCGGTGCGACGTGACAAGGATATGCAGGCCGAGGCCGGCATGATCAAGCTTCCGGTGGCCGTGCTCAACCACGGCAACACGGTCAAGTTCACGGAATACTCGTTCCTGGCGAACGTGTTTGCTGCGCGCGGCTACCTTGCGGTCAGCATTCAGCATGATCTCCCGACCGATGCGCCCATGGTGACGAAGGTCGGCGAGCTCTATGTCGGCCGCCTGCCGCAGATCCAGCGCGGCGTTGCCAACATCAAGTTCGCAATCGAGCAGATGCGCCAGGTCCGGCCGAATGCGGACTACGATCATCTCACCGTCGTCGGCCATTCGATGGGCGGCGACATCACCATGTACTTCGCCAAGCAGTATCCGGAAGAAGTCCGCAAGGTGGTGACGCTGGACAATCTGCGCGTTCCGTTCGTGACCGACGGCAAGTTCAAGATCCTGTCGTTCCGCTCCAATGATCCGAAGTTCAAGGCCGATCCCGGCGTCGTTCCGGACGAGGAGATCTGCGAGAAGGAAGGCATCACCGTCGTCAAGACGGACTTCCAGCACAACGACATGCGTGACACCGGGCCCGACGACGCCAAGGAGTCGATCCAGGCCATGCTCGACAAGTTCCTGGCAGACAGTGACGCCTCGAGCGCCATCTCGCCGGTCAAGTCGAAAACGCCGCTGCTCGATCCGGGGCCTGTCGCCCCCTTTGCGCCGGTCGGCAAGAGCGCTCCGCCCGTCAAGCCGTTGACGCACTAGGTGACCACTTCAAACGTCCTGGCGCATTGATCATGTAAACTCTGCTGTCATCGTCTGCGAAGGCGGGCGATCCAGTAAGCGGTGACACTGCGGTTCGATATCCTCTGCTGCGGAGTACTGGATGGTCCGCATTCGCGGCGCGTGACAACGGCAGGGACGGCGAAAGCTCAGCCCGAAAACGCCGGTTCTGAGCAGACGCTCGTGCGGGTGCAGAACGGGACCGATTGATCCAACGCTTCGGGCAGAGATCTTTGCACGCCGTGATGCCTGCGGCGTAGCCGACCGCGGCCACTGAACTTCAGCGCACTCGCCACGTTTCCACCTGCTCATACCAGCGGGTGAGCAGACATGGGCGATGGTTCTTCCAAGTTCCGCGATGGCTCCGTCACGTCGGAAGGCGACCGCAGGTCCGGGGATCTTCGGCCCGGCGCCGGACAGTCCAACCCCGACGCGATTGCCGCGTTCGTCGCACAGGCCCGTGCCATGGCGCCCGTGGCGCAGGGCGCCACAGGCAGGCTGGTGTTTGCGCTCGACGCGACGCTGAGCCGGCAGCCGACCTGGGACTTGGCCTGCGCCCTGCAGGCCGAGATGTTCCGCGAGGCCGCTGCGCTGGGCAGCCTTGATATCCGCCTCGTCTACTACCGCGGCTTCAACGAGTGTCGCGCGACGGGCTGGATCTCCGACAGCACTCAATTCGCGCGACTGATGGGCAAGATCGATTGCCGCGGCGGCAAGACGCAGATCGGCAAAGTGCTCGGTCAGGCCCGGCGCAACGCGACAGCGGAAGGCATTCGCGCCGTCGTTTTCGTCGGCGACGCGATGGAGGAGAACGTCGACGATCTCTGCGCCAGGGCCGGGGAGCTCGGCATCCTCAAGGTTCCCTTGTTCCTGTTTCAGGAGGGCGATGATGCGGTCGCCGAGCAGGCCTTCCGTGAAATGGCGCGGCTGTCCGGCGGGGCCTGGTGCCGGTTCGATCCCGGCGCGGCAGCGCAGCTGCGCGAACTGCTGCGTGCCGCGGCCGCCTATGCCGCGGGCGGCCGTGATGCGCTGCGCCGGCTTGCCGCAACCGGAGGCGGCGCAGCGCTGCTCCTCGACCAGATGAGGTGACGGACGAGGGGGCGCGCGGAACAGCGGGCGCGCGCTTGCTCGGGTGTCCGCGCATGCTTTTTGTTCCGGCACGTCCTATATTCGTCGCATGACACTGATCGCTGGCGTCATCGCCGTCATCACCCTGTATCTGTTGCTGCAGATGTTCCGCTCCGCCAATCCGGCCGCGCTGGCGCGCGCGCTCAAGATTGCGGGGGGCGTCGGCTGTCTGGCGGTGGCGGCCTTTACCGGCCTGCGCGGCGAGCTGGTGGTCGCCATTCCGATCGGCGTGTTCGGGGCGGGGCTGCTGGGCTGGACGCCGGCCGGGTTCGGCAATGTCGGCAGCCTGTTCGGACTGGGCTCGCAGCGCTCGGCGGGGCAGGGCTCGCGGGTGCGCTCTCAGTTCATAGAGATGGCGCTCGATCACGACAGCGGCCAGGTCGAAGGCCGCTTCGTGGCCGGCCCTCATGCCGGCCATTCGCTCGACGAGTTCGATCTGCCACGCCTCGCGGCGGTCATCCCGAGCCTCGACGCACAGAGCGTTGCCCTACTTGAAACTTATCTGGACCGCCGGTTTCCCGGATGGCGTCAGCACGCGCAAGGCGACGCGGCAGGGGGGCAGCGCCGCGCGGCGTCGAGTTCCAAAATGACGGACGAGGAGGCCTATCAGATCCTTGGCCTGCAGCCGGGCGCGGGGCGTGACGAGATCGGGCGTGCCCACCGTGCGCTCATGAAGAAACTGCATCCCGACCAAGGGGGGTCGACGTATCTCGCCGCCCGGGTGAACGAGGCCAAGGACACTCTGCTTCGTACGCATCACGGCTAACTCCGAACGCCACCAACGCCACGAGACCGAAACCCGCTTCCACCGCGGCGTCGACGCCTGCGGCCTTCGCCGTTATCCGGCGCGATCGTTCTTCATGGTGAAAAAGTTCTAGCGGCAAATCCTTGACGAGAGGTTTGCACTCGCGCCGCCGACTTGCGCTGGCATCGGCCCAAACAAAAAGGCCCGCGCGTGTGTCGCGCGGGCCTCATCTGCCGTGAAGGCGGTGCGTTAGTTGTGCACGGTCATGCAGGATATGTCGGCGCGCTTGAGCTTCTTGCACACCGCTTCGGCCTGATCGCGGTCGAGGCCGGCGAAGCGGGCGCGGATCAGCGTCTTGTCGCCCTTCGCGACCGTCTCCGTGAACGGATCGGCCTTGCTCAGGAGACCCTGCGCCGAACTGCGGGCGGCGTCGATGCGCTTCTGCGCCTCGGCCTCGCTGTCCAGCGCGCCAACCTGGATGATCCAGCCGCTGCGCGTCGCCACGGGCTTCGGCATGGACTCAGGCGTCGGGCTGGCGGAAGCGATCTGCGTCGGCGGTGAGGGCTGTACCGGCGGCGGAGCGTAGGCCATGGCCTGCGAGGAGGCCGGGGGCAGGCTGGAGGCCGGGAGCACGCCGAGAATGCCGTTGCCGGTGCCGTGCCCCGCCGGCTGCGGCGGCAGCTCGGGGCGCGGCGCTTCGGCGCGGACGAGAGGCGGCGAGGGGGCAACCGCTTCGACACGCTGCGCGAACGGCGCGGGGGCGGGAGCAGGTGCAGCGACAGGAGCAGCAGCAACCGGCTGCGGCGCAGCCGTGGCCAGCTTGACGGGACCCGCCTTGACCTGGACCGTCTTCACCTTGACCGGCTTCATCGGGTCGGTCGAGCCGGGAATGATCGACATCGGCTGGTTCTGGATCACACCCGAGGTCATCGGTGCGGGCTCGACCTTGGCCTCTTTCGGCGCCGGCGGCGGCAACGCTGCGGTGGCTTCCGACAGCGCCGACATCATCTTGGCGGCACGGCTCGGGGCGGGCGTCTCCGGCGCTGCAGATGCCAGCTGCATCGAGCTCTGGTCGGCCGCATCACCATTGTCGGATCCGCCGCGCTCGCCGATCGCCGCGACGGTGCGCTTGGTCGCGCCCTTCTCGAGGTTCTCCGCCAGCAAATTGCGCATGATGGCGTCGCGCGAGCCGCCGCTGCGGCCGCCGAGAACGACGCCGACCAGATGGCGGTTGCCGCGGCGGAGCGAGGTGACGATGTTGAAGCCGGACGCGCGGGTGTAGCCGGTCTTGATGCCGTCGATGCCCTCGACATTGCCGAGCAGGTGATTGTGGTTGCGGATCGACTGGCCGCGATAATTGAAGACCACGGTCGAGAAATAGCGATAGTAGCGCGGGAAGCGGTCCTGGATCGCGCGTCCCAGGATCGACTGGTCGCGCGCGGTCGTGATCTGCTCGTCGGCCGGCAGACCGGACGCGTTGACATAGGTGGTGCGGCTCATGCCGAGCGAACGCGCCTTGCGCGTCATCAGCTTGGCGAACTCATCCTCGTCGCCGCCGATCGCTTCGGCGATGACCACGGCGGCGTCATTGGCTGAACGCGTCACCAGGCCCTTGATCGCGTCCTCGACGCGGATGCTCTGGCCAGGGCGCAGGCCGAGCTTGGTCGGTGACTGCTCGGAGGCGTGTTCCGACACCGGCATCTCGGTGTCCAGCTTCATCCTGCCGGAATCGAGGCGCTCGAACAGCAGATACAGCGTCATGATCTTGGTGAGCGACGCCGGATGGCGCAGCGCGTCCGGATTGGTCGCGGTCAGCGTCGCGCCCGAATTTCCGTCTACCACGATCGACGAGAAGGCGGGGCTGTAGCTGCCCTCGTCGTTGTGGGGAGAGTGACGTGCGTGATGATGGCGATGGCGGCGGCGCGCTTCCGCGCTGTCGACGGTGACCAGCGCTGCCACGCTGAGGGTGAGGAGCCCGTAGACGCCAACCCGCATCAGGCGCGAGGAAGCCAAGTTTTTGCGAAGCATGAAATCCCCGTCCAATTTCTGACGTGATCACCGGCCCGTAAGGCGAAATTGTGCCAAACGTCCCCGTGATCTCACCTGCCGGCCTCGCTTGACGGGGCTTGAAGTGGCCCTGCCATCGAAAGTCCGGAACTGAGGTTTTGTTAAGACACTGTTTTAGAACAGCTTTACGGTTCGGCCGACGTTGGCCGGGACCACCGGAGAGGTTAGGACGGTCGGGTTGCCAAAAGATTAAAGAAACCTTGCTTCGTGCTGCTGGATTCTCGGCGATTCGGCCCGGACTGGGGCAAATGCCCTCAATTGTGCGTTGCACAAGAAACTTGATTTCCTTTGTGCGGTGCAGTATGTTTGCACTGCGTCAGGGAGCCGGGGCTTTCCTGAGGGCGCTCAAGATCAGGGAAAGGAATGCCACATGTTTAAGGTTGAAGATTTCCAGAACTACGGCAAGGAGCACTTCGAGACCGTCGTGAACTCCGCGACCACGGTCCAGAACGGCCTGCATGCGATCGCCACCGCTTACGGCGACTACACCAAGAAGTCGTTCGAGGACACCAAGTCGTTCGTCGAGAAGCTCCAGGGCGTGAAGTCGCTCGACAAGGTGCTCGAGGCGCAGACCGAGTTCGCCAAGTCGGCCTATGAGACGTTCGTCGCCGATTCGCAGAAGATCGCGGGTCTGTACTCCGATCTCGCCAAGCAGGCTTTCAAGCCGCTCGAAGGTCTTGCCTCCAAGTTCACGCCGCCGGCGACGCACTAATCGTCAAGCGCCCGCGTGACAGCAGAAGCCCGGCAAATGCCGGGCTTTTTTGTTGTCTGATCGATCCGTCACACGGGTCCTTCGTCGCGCTATTTGGCGACGCGGAGCTTCGACAGCGCGGTGCCGATCGAGTTGAAGGTGGTCACGATCTGGCTGGAGCTGGTGAGCATGTAGAACTTGTCGGGGCTAGAGGCGCAGTTCTGCAGCACGGTCGACGTCGGATCGGCAGGCGATGAGGTATTCACCTGGATCGTGTAGATCGTGTACATCGCGTTGCCCTTGGCGTCCTTGGTATTCTTCAGGTTCGAGCAGAGCAGCGCCTGGCGCGCATCGATCGGATTGCCGGAGGCCTGCGTGGAGCCGTTGCCATAGTCCGGCCAGCGGTCCTCGGTGTTGAGACCATCCGACAGCAGGATGATGACGCGGTTGTAGGTCGTGTTGGTCGCCTCCGCCGGCGCGCCCAGCACGCCGTTCGGGATCAGCGACTGCACCGCCCAGGCCAGGCCGATCGCCTGGTTGGTGCCACCGGTGGGCTGCATCGCATTCACGGCCGTCTTCAACGAGTTCCAGTTGTAGCTGAGCGGAACGATCTCCGCGAGCTTGGTCGTGGCCGTGCTCGCGCAGTACTGGATGCTGTTCTCCATGTGCTGGTTGGCCGGAAACAGCGTCGCCACGTCGGACGTGGCCGGCGACACGCCGTTGGCGTCGTTCGGCTGCGTGCGGTCGGCGACGCAGCCGGTCCACGTGCTCGTGGCGTTGGCGACCCAGGTCTTGTTGTAGGTGTTGACCTTGCAGGTGTAGCCGCTCGTGCCGGACGTGCCCGTGCAGGTGCAGCTCTCGTTGGCACCATTGCTGCATTTGCAGCTTGACCCCGTGCAGTAGGTGACCACGGTCGCCGTCTTCGCGGTGGTCCAGCAGCCATTGTAGTAGCTGTGCGAGGCGGAATCGTAGCCGGGGCAGATCTGGCCTGCATAGGTGTCGCCGGCCTTCGGGATCGTCGATGTGCTCGAACTGCCGGTCGTCGGGCCGGTGACGCAGCCGAAATAATAGCCGTTGCTGGACTTGAACGGACAGGACGATCCCGGCCCGACCATGTCCCATTGCGACTGGGTGAGATTGCTGTTCGGGATTGCGGCCTGGTAGGAGCCGTTGTTGGGCTGCACCGTCGGCGGATTCTGCCAGTCGGTCCAGTCGAGCCAGTTCTGGGAATAGTTGCTGGCGCCGACGTTGACGACCTTGGCGAACGGAACGACGGAGATGTAGACGTCACCCGGTGCCTTGGCGAGCGCGCTGAGCTGGTCGATCAGGCCGCCGCTGCCGGCGACCGCATTCTGCAGGGCCGTCATCTTGTTGCTGGAGGCCATCGAGCCGGTGTTGTCGAGCGCCAGCGCCACCCGCATCTTGACGTCGCCCCAGGTGGTGGTCGCCTTGGAGCTGAAGTTCATGGTCGGGAAGTTCACGACCTTCATGAACTGCGTGGCTATCTGCCCATCCGCCGTCAGCTGGATGTTGGAAGGCGTCGTCGTGGTTGACGCGACGTAAGTGGCGGTCACCGAGACGCTCTGGGTGTCGGTGCTGGTGTACAGCGCCTTGAAATAGAGGCTTGCCTTAGTACCGACGTCGGCGGCCGTAATCGTTCCTTGTGCCAGGTCGCGGGACAACATCAGTGCGGTGGAGTCCAGCGCGGCCTGCATCGACGATCTGGCGGCGTTCACGCGGCTGTAATCGACGCCGGCCCCGACGAAGGCCAGGATTGGGACCAGGGCGATGGCAAAGATCGTCGCGATATTGCCCCGCTGGTCGCCGGCGAAGCGGCGCAGCACGCGGCGGCAGAATCGGGCGACGGATACATCGGTCATGTCGTTCACCACTGATGGTTTTTCGCCGGCCATTTCGAGGCGCAGACCGTCAAGGGTCGGTGAATCCAATTGATGAAAAACCGTGGCATTCCCGCAGGATGGCCTGACATCGGGCGGGCCGGGGGTTCCCTGTCAACGTCCGGTGAATGGGCTTTGTAAAATGCGAGCGGTTTGAGTAACCTTGTGCATCGCCGGGGCGGGGAATCGGTCCGCCGGTCCGCCGGAGCGCCGGTCCAGTGACGGGTAGGCTGATGGGGCTATGCTTGCGGCAAACCGGCCGCTAACCCATATTCCTGGTGTCGGTTTCTGGTGTCGGTCCGGGGCGGACCCGGTCGGCTGGGACAGGCGATCTGGAAAGCAGCCACCGGGCCGTGCAAGCGGCCCCGTCGAGGGGCGATCCCGGAGGGACCACGCTTCGAAGGGGCCAAACTTCGAAGCGATCGTGCCTCGAAGGGACCACGCCCGAATGGGACGATGCGGGAAACCCTTTCTTGGGATCCTCGCAGTCATATCTGATGCATGTACGATGTCGCAGCCAACTTCCAGATTGAACCGATCCGCGCCTAGGATGAGCAATAACGACAACAAATCTGGCGGAACCGGCGGCCCGGTGACGTCCGTCATCACCAAGGTCAAGCCGAAGACCAAGCGTCCGAATCTTTACCGTGTTCTGATTCTCAATGACGACTACACGCCGATGGAGTTCGTGGTTCACGTCCTCGAAAAGTTCTTCAACAAGGACGTCGAGGCCGCGACCAAGATCATGCTCCACGTGCACCATCACGGCATCGGGGAGTGCGGCGTCTTCACCTACGAGATTGCCGAGACCAAGGTGACGCAGGTGATGGATTTCGCCCGCAAGCACCAGCACCCGTTGCAATGTGTGATGGAGAAGAAATAGAGCGGCGTGCGCATGGCGGCGATCCGCAATCTGGGGGGCTCCGCCCGGTTGAACCCCGATCCGCGTTGGAATGATGATCGCGGCGAGCGCCGGGGTGGCAGCCCGTGGCCTCGCGCCCGGACCGAGCGACCCAGCCGAGATCGTCGCGCATCCGCTGACGGCCATGAGTGAGCCGGGGTTTTGCGGAGATTCCTGGCGGGTTACCCGCGAACGGCCGCGCCGGCGCCGTGTGCGGGCGTCATGTCCGGAACGGGTCTTGCATTGACGATCCGGTGAACCCGTAATCGAGGCGTTCGGACGGTCTTTTGTCGCACTCGGTTATAACTATATTTGACAAAGGTTGTTGTTGCCTGACCGGGCGGCGGCGATCATGATGGCAGGGGGCCACAGAGGACGCGCATGCCGACTTTTTCTCAAAGCCTTGAACAATCCCTGCATCGTGCGCTGGCGATTGCCAACGAGCGTCATCATCAATACGCGACATTGGAACATCTCCTCTTGTCCTTGATCGATGACAGCGATGCAGCGGCCGTGATGCGCGCATGCAGCGTCGACCTCGACAAGCTGCGCGGCAGTCTCGTGAACTATCTCGAAACCGAGTTCGAAAACCTGGTCACGGACGGCAGCGACGACGCCAAGCCGACCGCCGGTTTCCAACGCGTGATCCAGCGCGCCGTGATCCACGTTCAATCGTCCGGCCGCGAAGAGGTCACCGGCGCCAACGTGCTGATCGCGATCTTCGCCGAGCGCGAAAGCCATGCCGCGTATTTCCTGCAGGAGCAGGACATGACGCGCTACGACGCCGTGAACTACATCAGCCACGGCATCGCCAAGCGTCCTGGCGTCTCCGAAGCGCGCCCCGTGCGCGGCGTCGACGAAGAAACCGAGACCAAGGGCAACGACGACACCAAGAAAAAGGGCGAGGCGCTGGAAACCTATTGCGTCAATCTCAACAAGAAGGCTCGTGACGGCAAGATCGATCCGGTGATCGGCCGTAATTCCGAAATCAACCGCGCCATCCAGGTGCTGTGCCGGCGCCAGAAGAACAATCCGCTGTTCGTCGGCGAGGCCGGCGTCGGCAAGACCGCGATCGCCGAAGGCCTCGCCAAGCGCATCGTCGACAGCGAGGTGCCTGAGGTGCTGTCGGCGGCCACCGTGTTCTCGCTCGACATGGGAACGCTGCTGGCCGGCACGCGCTATCGCGGCGACTTCGAGGAGCGGCTGAAGCAGGTCCTCAAGGAGCTCGAGGCGCATCCGAACGCGATCCTGTTCATCGACGAGATCCACACCGTCATCGGTGCGGGTGCGACGTCGGGCGGCGCCATGGATGCCTCGAACCTCCTGAAGCCGGCACTGGCTTCGGGTTCGATCCGCTGCATGGGCTCGACGACCTACAAGGAATATCGCCAGCACTTCGAGAAGGACCGCGCGCTGGTGCGCCGGTTCCAGAAGATCGACGTCAATGAGCCGTCGGTCGAGGATGCGATCGCGATCCTGAAGGGCCTCAAGCCGTATTTCGAGGATTATCACCGGCTGAAGTACACCAACGAGGCCATCGAGGCCGCGGTGCAGCTATCGTCGCGCTATATCCACGACCGCAAGCTGCCGGACAAGGCGATCGACGTGATCGACGAATCCGGCGCGGCGCAGATGCTGCTCGCCGAGAACAAGCGCAAGAAGACGATCGGCATCAAGGAGATCGAGACCACGATCGCCACGATGGCCCGGATCCCGCCGAAGAGCGTGTCGAAGGACGATGCCGAGGTGCTCAAGCATCTCGAGCAGACCCTGAAGCGCGTCGTGTTCGGCCAGGACAAGGCGATCGACTCGCTGTCTGCCTCGATCAAGCTGGCGCGCGCCGGCCTGCGCGAGCCGGAGAAGCCGATCGGCTGCTATCTGTTCTCGGGTCCGACCGGCGTCGGCAAGACCGAGGTCGCCAAGCAGCTGGCTTCGACCCTGGGCGTCGAGCTGCTGCGCTTCGATATGTCGGAGTACATGGAGCGGCACACGGTGTCGCGCCTGATCGGCGCACCTCCCGGCTATGTCGGCTTCGACCAGGGCGGCCTGCTGACCGATGGCGTCGACCAGCATCCGCATTGCGTGGTGCTGCTGGACGAGATCGAGAAGGCGCATCCGGATCTGTACAATGTGCTGCTGCAGATCATGGACCACGGCCGGCTCACCGACCACAATGGCAAGCAGGTCAACTTCCGCAACGTGATCCTGATCATGACCACGAATGCGGGCGCCGCCGACATGGCCAAGCAGGCGTTCGGCTTCCACCGCGCCAAGCGGGAAGGCGACGACCACGAGGCGATCAACCGGCAGTTCGCGCCGGAATTCCGCAACCGTCTCGACTCGATCGTCTCGTTCGCGCACCTCAACGTCGAGGTGATCGGAATGGTGGTCGAGAAGTTCGTGCTGCAGCTCGAGGCTCAGCTGGCCGATCGTGACGTGACGATCGAGCTGTCGGAGCTGGCCAAGGCGTGGCTGATCCAGCACGGCTATGACGAGCAGATGGGCGCGCGTCCGATGGGCCGCGTGATCCAGGAGCACATCAAGAAGCCGCTGGCCGACGAGGTGCTGTTCGGCAAGCTGAAGGGCGGCGGCCACGTCCGCGTCGTCCTCGTCAAGGACGAGTCCGGCGTCGACGAGAAGATCGGCTTCGAGTTCGTCGATGGCCCGGTCTCGCCGAAGTCGGAGGTCCCGGCGGCGCGCAAGCGCAAGCCGAAGTCCGGCGGCGGTGGCGGCTCGAAGGGCCCGGCCTCGAAGGGGCCGCTGGTCAAGGCGTAACGTCTCGACGAGATCCAGGAATGCGAAAGGCCGGCTCACGCCGGCCTTTTTCGTTGGCCGAAATGTTTTTGCTCAGGCCGGCTTGATGAAGAAGTAGACGGTGAGGCCACAGCCGACCGCGATGATGAAGCGGCGAACATAAGCGGGTGGAATGATCCGGCCGAGCCGAGCGCCGACGAAACCGCCGAGCATGCCCGTGCACATCATCGTCAGCGTCTCCAGCCAATGCACGCGGCCGGAGAACGCGAAGATGATCGAGGCCATGATGTTCATCAGCGCGGCCAGCCAGATCTTCAGCCCGTTCATCGCGCGGATGTCGCGCATGCCGTAGAACACCAACGCCGCCAGCATCAGGATGCCGATGCCTCCGCCAAAATAGCCGCCATAGATCGCGATCACGAACTGCACGGCCTGAATGGTCAGCGGGCCGAGCCAGGGCTTGCCGTCTTTCGGCGTAAAACGCATGCCGAAGGCGAATACGGCGGTGGCGAACAGCAGCAGCCAGGGCACGAGCCGGCTGAACGCCGCCGACGGCGTCACCAGCAGCAGCACGGCGCCCAAGGTGCCGCCGATCAGGCTGATGATCGACAGCCGCACGAGGTCGCGGCGCCACGGCGCCTTGGTGTCCGTTAGAATATCGCGCGAGGCGAAGGCGCTGACGAACTGGCCGGGGCAGAGCGCCACCGTGCTGGAGGCATTGGCGTCGATCGCGGGGATGCCGGCCGCGAGCAGCGTCGGGAAGGTCAGGAACGCGCCGCCGCCGGCGAGCGCGTTGACGATACCGGAGCCGAAGGCGGCGAGCGCGAGCAGAGCGAGCATCGTCCAGTCGATGATCATGATCGTTGGCCTATTCGCCCTTCAGCCGCTGGCCCTCGTGGATCCGCACGCGCTCGGCGCCGCGCGAACCGGCCGGCGAGAGCCTGAGCATGCTCAGGAATGCGCCGACCAGCGCGAAGCCGACGCCGGTCAGCAGCGACAGCCGGGTGCCGTCGGCCGGATCGATGGCGAGAAACATCGCGACCAGCGCCGCGCCGGTGGTCTGGCCGAGCAGGCGGGCGGTGCCGAGCATGCCGCTGGCGCCGCCGGCGCGCTCGCGCGGGGCGGCCGCGATCATCGTGCGGTTGTTGGGCGTCTGGAACAGCCCGAAGCCGCAGCCCGCCAGCGCCATGCGCCAGACGACGTCCCAGGCCTGCGGCTCGCGCGGCAGCAGGCCGAGCGCGCCAAGCCCGCAGGCAAAGATCACGAGGCCGATGCCGCCGAGCAGGCCGGCCGGCACCCGCTCGACGAGCCGCCCGGCAAGCGGGGCGGTCAAGCCCACCGCGATCGGCCACGGCGTGATCAAGAGGCCCATCTGCACCGGTGAATAGCCGAAGTGGCTTTCGAGATAGAACGGGATCGCGACGAAGGCGAGCATCTGGCCGCAGAATGACGAGATCGAGGTCGCGATCGACAGTGCGAAGACCGGGATGCGCAGCAGGTCGAGCGGCAGCAGCGGCGAGGCCATGTGGGTCTGCCGGTAGACCAGCCATACGCCCGCGGTGACCGCGACGACGAACTCGATGGCGCAGGTGACCAGCGCCTCGCCATGACCGAGGCTGTCGACTGCGGCGATCAGGAAGCCGAACGTCACCGCGCTCAAGGCCGCGCTCTGCCAGTCGAACATGTGCGGCGCGCGCGGCGTATGCGGCAGGAAACGGAAGCCGAACACGAAGGTGACGATGCCGAGCGGCACGTTGATCGCGAACAGCCAGGGCCAGCTGCCGACGGACAGGATGCCGGCGGCGATCGTCGGACCGACCGCAGCTGAGACCGCGACCACCATCGCGTTGATGCCGATGCCGCGTCCGAGCAGGGTGTGCGGATAGGTGAAGCGCACCAGCGCCGAGTTCACGCTCAAGATCCCCGCGGCGCCGAACCCCTGCAGGATGCGTGCGAGCGTCAGCAGCAGCAGGCCGTCGGCGAGCGCGCAGAAGGCGGAGGCGGCGGTGAACAGCACGAGGCCGGCGAGATAGACCCGGCGATAGCCGATGATCTCGCCGAGCGAGGCCAAGGGCAGCAGCGAGATCGTGACCGCGAGCTGATAGCCGTTGACGATCCAGATCGAGAAGGCGGGACTGGCATTGAGGTCGCGCGCAATGGTGGGCAGGGCCACGTTGGCGATCGCGCCGTCGACCACGGCGAGCACGATGCCGAGCGCGATCGTCACGATGGCCCAGGTCCGCTGGGGCAGGGGAAGCCCGTCGGCGTGCAGGACCTTGCTCGGTGGCGTCATCGTACGGGCTCCGGCCGCGGCCGGGCGGCGGAAAGAGAAGGGGCACGGCAAACCGCAGCGCACAAACCCTGTTCCAAGCCAGGCAGGCGCGCCGACGCGTCACCGCCGCCTGTTGCGGACCTGGATGGCCTTGAGATAATTGACGGCGGCCTCTGCCTCGGGCCGATCGAACTGGAAGCTCGGCATGTCCTTGTGGATCGTCGACAGGCCGGTCTGCAGCCGCAACGCAAAATCCTCGTCGTAGAGCTTGCTGTCACCGAAGGTCCTGAACGGTGGCGCGTCCGGATGCGGGCTGGCGCCGGTGGGACCTACGGCATGGCATCGGCTGCAAAGGCTTTGCAAGAGCGCTTTTCCACGCTTCTGCTCGCTGTCCAGCGCATGGCTTGGGACCATCAGGACGCCCAGCAGTACCAGTCCAAGTCCCACTCGCATCTTCATGCCGCACTCCCGCCCGGTCCCGGCAACTGACGTCCCGGCTACCCTCGCTTAGACGTAGAGCACGACGGGGCAAGGGTTACGACCGGGGATGCGGCCAGGATGATGCGATCCGAGCGCAGCCGCGTTTCGTCGTCCCGCTGTAGGGGCGGGGAGCCCAGACTCGCCGGGCCTATCCCATGACGGCCTCGGCAATCACCCGCGCGACCTTCGCGATCGTAGCGCTGCGCTCCTCTGGCGAGGCCTGCGAGCCGGTCAGGTAGACCGTGAGGAGAACTGGCTTGCGACCCGGCGGCCATAAAATGCCGACGTCGTTGGCCGTTCCGCGCTCACCTGATCCCGTCTTGTCGGCGACGCGCCAGTCATGAGGCACGCCGGCCCGCAGCCGTGCGTCGCCGGTCTTGTTGGCGATCATCCAGTCCGTCAATTTCTGGCGCGAATGAGCCGACAGGACATCGCCGAGGAGCAGCTTGCGCAGGTTTTGCAGCATGGCCGCCGGACTGGTCGTGTCGCGAGGGTCATCGGCCAGCGCCTCGTTGAGCTCGACTTCCCAACGGTCCAGGCGGCTGATCTCGTCGCCGATCGAGCGCACGAATCGCGTCAGCCCGGCAGGACCGCCGATCTGCCGCAACAGCAGGTTGCCCGCCGTGTTGTCGCTCCGGGTCAGCGCGGCTTCGCAGAGTTCGGCGAGCGTCATGCCATCTCCGACGTGGTCCTTGGTCACCGGCGAATACGTCACCAGATCCTTCGCCTCGAACGGGATGCGCTGGTCGAGTCGCAATTCACCGCCGTCGATGCGCTTCAGGACCGCGGCCGAAGCCAGGCATTTGAACGTGCTGCACATCGGGAAGCGTTCGGCCTGGCGTAGCCCTGCCGTGAACCCGCTTCCGGAATTGAGCACCGCGACGCCGAGCCGGCCCTGGCTCTCGCGCTCGATGCGGGCGAGTTCCGCAGCCAAATCCCTTTGGCCCTCCGCCGCTTTCGCGACCGGCGGTCGCAGCCCGCTCGCCGAAGCCGCGATTCCGAGGACTCCAAGACCAAGATGCCGTCTCGTCAGCATGTTCATTCTCCCGTGACGGCGCGAAACTGCCGAACGAGATGACGACTTACAAACGATGATTTATTCGTCGAGCCATGAGGTGAACTTGGCCATCATGCCCATCCGCAGTCATCTCCCGCTGAACGCCCTGCGAGCCTTCGAAGCATCAGCCCGTCATCTGAGCTTCACCAAGGCTGGCTTGGAGCTCAGAGTCACGCAAACCGCGATCAGCCATCAAGTGAAGCAGCTCGAGCAGATGTTGGGCGCCACTCTCTTCAGGCGACTGCCGCGTGGACTCACGCTGACCGACGAAGCCCTCGCGCTGTTTCCCGTCCTCAACGATGCGTTCAGCCGCATCAGCAGCGCGATCGATCGGATCGAGGCGAAGGAAGCGCGCGAGGTCGTCACCGTCGGTTGCGTCGGCACCTTCGCAACGGGATGGCTGCTGCAGCGTCTCGACCTTTTCAGAGATGCGCATCCCCATATCGACCTGCGCCTTCTCACCAACAACAACCGCGTCGACATGGCTGGAGACGGACTCGACATCGCGCTTCGCTTCGGCGACGGCTCCTGGCACGGCACCGAGGCGATCCATCTGATGTCCGCTCCGCTGTCGCCGATTTGTCATCCCGCCACAGCGAGCCGTCTGCGCAAGCCGTCCGACCTCGCGCGCGAAAACCTCCTGCGCTCCTACAGGGCCGAGGAGTGGCCACTATGGTTTGCAGTGACGGGCGCACCGTGCCCGATGATCCAGGGGCCGATCTTCGACAGCTCGGTCGCCATGGCCGAGGCCGCGGCGCGCGGCGTTGGTGTCGGCCTCGTCCCGATCGCCATGTTCAGCCGCGAGCTGGAGACGGGGCGGTTGGCCCGGCCGTTCGCGGCCGAAATCGCTGCGGGCTCGTATTGGCTGACATGGCTGAAGTCGAAAGAGCCGACGTCGGGCATGCGCGCCTTCCGCGACTGGCTGATCGAGGCCGCGCGGGCCGAGCCGCTGAGCCGTGTGCGGGGCGTGATCGAGCAAGAGCTTCAGCCTCGAGCAGCGAAACGTCTTCGCAGCAAGACCTCGGGGTGAGCCGTGCCGGCGCCTACCAGCGGCCTTCGGCCTTGCCGTAAGCGTACAGCGCGATGAGCCCGAGCGTCACCAGCGTCGAGCCGATCATGACGATGCGGTCCCAGCGCAGCTCGGTTTCATCGTCGCGCTGCAGGGTCAGCAGCGAAAACAGGGCCTTCATGGCGAAGCGGCGCATTCGACCGGTCCCGGCAACGGGCCGCCCGCGACGGAGCAGGCCTCATCCGGAGCTTAGCCCGAAGAACGGCTGCGCCGCCACTCACGCGGCGACAGGCCGAACTGCTCGCGGAACACGCGGCCGAAATGCGAGAGATCGTTGAAGCCCCAGCTGAAGGCAATGTCGCTGATCTGGCGGTGCGCCAGCGCCGGGGAGGCGAGGTCGCGCCGGCTCAGCTTCAGCCGCTCCGCAAGCACGAAGCGCTGGAACGACAGCTCCTCGTCGGAAAACAGGTCGTTGATATAGCGCGCCGACAGGCCGAGCTCGCGCGCGACCTGCGGCAGCGACAGGTCGGGATCGGACAGGCGGGTGCGAACATGCGCCTTGATGCGGTAGAGCAGCGCTGCGCGATGGCTGGATGCGGGCAAAGGCTGGGTGCGAAGCCGCTCCGCCAAGGTCATGGCCAGGAGATCGGCGGCCTGGTCCGACAGGCGTTCGGCATGCTCGGCGCCGATCTGGTCGGCGCGCTCGCAGAGCCTGATGATGAAGTCGTAGGCGAGCGGTTGCAGCGGGCTATCGCTGCCGAAAGTGATTGCCGTCAGGGCTTCCGTCGCGCCGATCCTGCGCTGCAACATCTCGCGCGGCAGCTTGAACACCGTCTGCCGGAAGGCGGCATCGAATTGCAGCTCATAAGGTCGCGTCGTGTCGTAGATCGCAAATTCGCCCGGCCGGATCACCGTGTCGCGGCCGTCCTGGGTCACGCCGCCGATCCCCTCCCGTCCGAGCGCGACGAGAACGTAGTCGGCGTCCGCCCGCGCGATGCGCTGCGACGTGCGGTGCACGCGCTGCCGGTCGGATGCGACCTCGGAGCAGACGGCGCGTCCGAGCTTGCTGTGCGTCACCGAGCCGCGAAAGGCGCTGCCCAGATCGGAAGCGCAATCGAGCCCGACATAAACGTCGCAGACGATGTCCTGCCATAGCGCCAGCCGGCGGTGGCCCGGGCTTCCCTCCGTGGTGAACAGGACCGGCATCGCTCGGTCTCCCCTTGCACCTGTGACAATGAACGGTCGGAAATGCAGCAAATTTCGCGCCGCTGGTCGCGCTGGGCCAAGCGCAGTCGAGTTTTCGTTCCCTGCAAGACGAGCGCGAATGACGACGCAGGTCAATACTCCCCGAGTGAACGGCGGCGCAGCCGCTATCCGGAACAGGGGAGACGAGCGATGGGACTGGCACATCCGAAATACAAGGTGGCCGTGGTGCAGGCGGCGCCGGCCTGGCTCGACCTCGACGCCTCGATCAAGAAGACGATCGCCCTGATCGAGGAGGCGGCCGACAAGGGCGCCAAGCTGATCGCATTCCCGGAGGTGTTCATCCCGGGCTATCCCTGGCACATCTGGATGGATTCACCAGCCTGGTGCATCGGCCGCGGCTTCGTGCAGCGCTATTTCGACAACTCGCTGGCCTATGACAGTCCGCAGGCGGAGGCGCTACGCGCTGCGGTGCCCAAGGCGAAGCTGACGGCCGTGCTCGGCCTGTCGGAGCGTGACGGCGGCAGCCTGTACATCGCCCAATGGCTGATCGGCCCCGACGGCGAGACCATCGCGAAGCGCCGCAAGCTGCGCCCGACCCATGCCGAACGCACCGTTTACGGCGAGGGCGACGGCAGCGATCTCGCCGTGCATGACCGCGCGGACATCGGCCGGATCGGCGCGCTGTGCTGCTGGGAGCATCTGCAGCCGCTGTCGAAATACGCGATGTATGCTCAGAACGAGCAGGTGCACGTCGCATCCTGGCCGAGCTTCTCGCTGTACGACCCGTTTGCGCCTGCGCTCGGCGCCGAGGTCAACAACGCGGCGTCGCGGGTCTACGCGGTCGAGGGCTCGTGCTTCGTGCTGGCGCCATGCGCCACCGTCTCGCAGGCGATGATCGACGAGCTGTGTGACCGGCCGGACAAGCACGCGCTGCTGCATGTCGGCGGCGGTCACGCCGCGATCTTCGGTCCCGACGGCTCTTCGCTGGTCGAGAAGCTGCCGCCGGACCAGGAAGGGCTGCTGATCGCCGAGATAGACCTCGGCATGATCGGCATCGCCAAGAACGCCGCCGATCCAGCCGGACATTATTCGCGTCCCGACGTGACGCGGCTGCTGCTCAACAAGAAGCCGTTGAGCCGAGTCGAGCCGTTTGCGCTGCCGGTGGATACGGTGGCGCCCGGGGAGGCGGCGACCGGGTGACCGGCCGCTAGGTCCCGGCCTCCGGCTGCGCAGGGGCCGGCGCTGGCGCACCACGCCGCGGTGGCCGCTGCTGGCGCGCGACGGGGGGCGCCGCCATCCGCGGCTGCAGGGTGACGATCACCGGGTTCGGCTTGTGGTCGGTCGCCGCGCCGGTTGCGGCGTCGACACCCATGCCGATCACGCCGCCGAGCAGCAGGTTGCCGGCAAAGCCGGCTGCGCCTGCCGTGGGAATATCCTTCTGCAGCGGGATGATCTGGGTCTCATAGCCCGGCTTTTCGATGGTCACGGAGATGTCGGCGTTGCGCTTGGCCACGAACGAGCACGGCGTGGTGCAGCTCATCGGCGCCTCCAGGCCGGCGATCGTCGCTTCCGCGCCGGAGGGAGTGGATGCAACACTGATCGTCTCGGTTGTACCTCGGGTCACCGACGCGCAACCACCCAGGGTGGCGCAAAGCGCCACCAGCACAACAACTCTCATTTGGTACTTTCCCCATGGACCCCGGGGGAACTCAAGCGCAACTGGAGCGCGACGGCAAGCGCAATCAGCCTAATCCGAAGAATAATAGGGCCGAGTTTCGGCCGAGTGTGTCTTTCAGACCTGCGTCTTTCGGGCCTCGCGCGCGATCGCCTTCTGGGCATCGAACTCGGCGCGCCGGCGTGCGAGTTCTTCCGGCGCGAGAAGGGTTGGATTGCTGTAGTCACGCTTCCAGCCGTGATCGTCGCTCCATTGCAGCGGCGACTGCACGGTCGTTCGTGCGGCTGGTGCACTCTCGAGAACGCGTAGTGCGAGCTCGAGAGTGAAGGCCTGCGAGGCGATGTCGTGCGGCTTGCCTGCGGAATTGCCGAGCGGAAAATCCGAGAACAGCAGGCGCGGCGCCGCCGCGTGCTCGACGATGTCCTTGGCGCAGCCCATGACGACGGTGGCGATGCCGTTGGCTTCGAGATGGCGCGCCACGAGGCTCACGGTCTGATGGCACACCGGACAGTTCGGCACCAGAACGACGGCATCGATCGCGTCGGCGCGACAGCGGGCGAGAATTTCAGGCGCATCGGTCTCGATGGTGACGCGCTGGCTGCGATTGGTCGGCGCGCCGAAGAAGCGCGGCCCGACCGCGCCGATACGCCCTTCGCCCGCGAGGCGGATGAGTTGCGGCAGCGGAAACCAGGTGCCGGAATCCTGCGCCGAGGTGTGCACGCGATCATACGCAATATGGGAAATGCGCAAATCGTGTCGCGCTGACGTGTCGCCGTCATACACCGCGTAGAACTTGGCGCTGCCGTTGTAGGCAGCGCCGGGACCCTGATCGCCCTTGGCCGGATCATACGGGGCAGCCGTCGTCACGATCGTGACCCGCGATTGCGCGAGCGGTTTGCGCAGCGGCTGAAACGGCGCGGACGTGTAGTGCGCCCATCGATAGGGCGTGTCGTAGCCGATCGCGAGATAGTAGTCGCGCGTCCGCGCCATGTAGGACAGCGGCGCCGCCTCGTCGGGCGCAAAGCCGAGTGGGTCGTCGGACGTAGCAGTCATCGGTCGCTCTCCCCTGGAGATCGGTCGATTGCTACTGGCGTGGCCTTCCGTGTCAAGGCGCCGCGCCTTGGAACCGGAGGGATGCTGAAGCTTTGTCTAGCGGGTTTCTCCGGCAGCCAGGCCGGCCGGTTTTTCATCATTTCCGTGAGCATTTCGATCTTGGCTGCTTTGCGCTCTCTTGGGGTGGTTGCCTGTCTCCTCGTCACGACCGCCGACATCGTCGCGGCCAACGAGGGCGAGACCGTCTGGCCATTGGTGAAGGATGAGCCGGCGCAGCAGGGCTCCAAGGATGCGGCCGCAAAGCGGGACGAGCCGAAGGAGAGCGGCACGCGCGAGGCGCTGTGCATGATCATCGAAGCCGCGGCCAAGGCCAACGACCTGCCACTGGAATTCTTCGCCCGCGTGATCTGGCAGGAAAGCCGCTTCCAGAGCGATGCGGTCGGACCGGTGACGCGGAGCGGTCAGCGCGCCCAGGGCATTGCGCAATTCATGCCGGGCACCGCGAGCGAGCGCGCATTGCTGGATCCATTCGACCCGGTGCAGGCGCTGCCGAAGTCGGCGGAGTTCCTCGCCGAACTGCGCAATCAGTTCGGCAATCTCGGCCTGGCTGCGGCCGCCTACAATGCGGGCCCGCGCCGCGTGCAGGACTGGCTGGCCGGCAAGGGCCAGATGCCCTGGGAAACCCGCAACTACGTCTCGGTCATCACCGGCTCCTCGATCGACGACTGGGCCGCGGCCGGGAAGGGCGGCAAGACGCCGCCGAGCCCGCCGCCGACCTCCTGTCATCAGCTGATGGCGCTGCTCAAGCGTGCGCCGAATCCGTTCGTTCGCGAGCTCGAGCAGCACGTCGCCCTGGCCGCAGCCAAGCCCTGGGGGGTGCAATTGGCCGCCGGCTTCGACCGCAACCGGGCGCTGTCGATGTACTCGCGCGCGATCAAGGAGCTCGGCACCGTGATCGCCGGCCGCGACCCGAGCCTGCTGTCGTCGGTGATGCGCTCGCGCGGCAACCGCGCATTCTATCAGGTACGGATCGGCGCCGAGACCCGGCCCGAGGCAGACCAACTGTGCACGCGCATTCGCCGCGCTGGCGGCGCCTGCTTCGTGCTGCGCAACCGGGCCTGACGAACGGGCGGCTTGCGCAGGCTGCAGAGCCACGCGCGCCCGATGATGGTTGACGAGAGGCGCTTTCGCCAGCCTTATCGCGGTCCGTTCCGCTGGGCCGCCCGTGACACTTCCTCCACTCGATTCGCCGCAATGGCATGGTTCGCTCCGCGCGTTCGGCTGGGGGCTGCGCGCGACGTCGGCGACCATCCTGTCGGTGGTGCTGTTCGTCACCTTCATCGGCATCGGCGCGCTCGCCCACGACACTCATTTCAGCATGCTCTGGGCGATCCTGAGCACGGTGCTGGTCTGGGCCGGCCCGGCGCAGATCATCCTGGTCTCGACGCTCGGCTCCGGCCAAACGATTCTGCAATCGGCGATCGCCGTCACCATGAGCGCGATCCGGCTGTTTCCGATGGTCGTGGCGGTGCTGCCGCTGATCCGGGGGCCCACGACGAAGCGGCGGCATCTGGTCCTGATCGCCCACTTCACCGCGGTGACCTTGTGGGTGGAATGCTATCGCTTCCTGCCGCATGTGCCGCGCGAGCGCCGCATCGCCTTCGTGCACGGCCTCGGCTCGGGGCTGATGGGGGTGGCGCTGGTGGCAACCATCATCGGCTATCTGCTGGCCGCGAACCTGTCGCAGACCTTCGGCGCCGCGGTGCTGCTGCTGACGCCGCTGGCCTTCCTGTTCTCGACCTTGCGCAATGCGAAGGAGCTGGCCGACGTGCTCGCGCTCGGCCTCGGTCTCGTGCTCTATCCAGTGGCTGCGCAGCTCAACAGCGGCGTCGACATCCTGGTCAGCGGCGTCGTCGCCGGCACGCTCGCATTCAGCGTCCACAAATGGCGCGAGCGGCGGGAGGCGGCATGAGCGATTTCATCGGCGATTGGCACGCGCTCGTCGTGCTGCTGGTGGCGGGCGTCATCCCCAACCAGATCTGGCGGCTGCTCGGGCTGTGGTTTGGCAGCGGCCTCGACGAGGGCTCGGACCTGCTGATGTGGGTCAAGGCGGTCGCGACCGCGATCCTGGCCGGCGTCATTGCCCAGATCCTGGTACAGCCGCCGGGCGCGCTCGCCAGCGTGCCCTGGGGCCTCCGTTATGGCGCCGTCGTCGCAGGCCTCGCGGCGTTCCTGGCGACGCGCCGCTCGATCTTCGCCGGTGTCATCTGCGGGGAAGCGGTCATGCTGGCCGGCAAATGGTGGCTCGGCTGACTTGCGCGGCCGCAATTGCGGTGCGGCCGGGTTCGGCTAAGTTGCGGAGAGAGGACATTGGCATGACCACAGCTACCGAACTCCGCCCCGGTGAAGTCGCCGTCGACGCGCCGCAGCCGCGTGACGCCGCGTTGACCTTCATCGGCCGCATCCGAACGCCCTGGAGCTCCCGTCTGGAGACGCCCCGGCAGGGCAGCTTCGAGGGACCGGTCTGCCGGCTCGAGATCTTCGAGCCCTGGGTGCCGGCGCTGCAGGGCATCGACGCCTTCAGCCACCTGCAGGTGCTGTACTGGCTCAACCGGGCGCGCCGCGACCTCGTCAAGCAGAGCCCGCGGCACCATGACGGCGAGACCCGCGGCACCTTCGCCCTGCGCTCGCCGGTGCGCCCCAATCCGATCGGCGTGTCGACCGTCCGCTTCGTCGCGCTGGAGGGTAACGTCGTGCTGGTGCGCGGACTGGATTGCCTGGACGAGACGCCGCTGATCGACCTCAAGCCCGATCATTGCGTGTTCACACCTGGGACGGCCGAGGACAAATAGGACCTGCGATCCGGATGTCGAACACGAACAAGCGGCCGCAGAAGTCCGTCACCGCTCTGGATGCCATCACCGCGGATCTCGTTGCTGTGCTGGTGGCCGTGACTGACGGCCATCCCAAGATCATGACCATCGATCATGCGTCGGCATTGCCGAGCGGACCGTTTCAGTTCGCCCATCGTTCGCTGCAGATGGGTCTGCGGGCCTGGGTCGAGGCGCAGACCGGTCATCCGCTCGGCTATGTCGAGCAGCTGTATACGTTTGCGGATCGCGGCCGCAGTGGTGACCCCGATGCGCCGCATCGCATCTCCATCAGCTATCTCGGGCTGACGCGCGAGGAGGGCGGACGCGAGGGCGCGGATGCGCAATGGTCGTCCTGGTACGACTACTTCCCATGGGAAGATCATCGCGACGGACCTCCGGCCATCCTGGCCAAGATCATCGCGCCGAAACTGAAGGCCTGGGCGCGGGCGGCCGACGAGCCGGCGCTGCAGAAGACGCGGTGGCGCCGTGCCGCCATCACCTTCGGCCTCGACGGCCGCGAGTGGAACGAGGAACTGACGCTGCAGCGTTATGAGCTGCTGTACGAGGCCGCGCTGATCCCCGAGAGCGTGCGCGAGAAGGGCGGCGAGGCTGCCGTTGCCGGCCGTGCGATGACGTCCGACCACCGCCGCATCCTCGCCACCGGCATTGCGCGCCTCCGCGCCAAGATCAAATACCGGCCGGTCGTATTCGAGCTGATGCCGGACGAGTTCACGCTGCTGCAACTGCAACGCAGCGTCGAGGCGCTGGCGGGGCGGCTGGTGCACAAGCAGAACTTCCGCCGCCTCATCGAGCAGCAGGAACTGGTTGAAGAAACAGGCGCGATGGCCGCCGACACCATCGGCCGCCCGGCCAAGCTGTTTCGCTTCCGCCAGGGCGTGCTGGCCGAACGCGCCGTCGTCGGCACCAAACTGCCGCTCTCGCGATCGTGATCCTCAGCACTTGACACGACTTATGCTCAGGATAAGTATAAGGCATATTATGCTCATGGAGAGTATAAATGACCGAGCTTGTCCTGCCTGTCGTCGCGTCGTCTGCACCCTTCGCCGAGCGCTTGAGACGCGTCATCCCACCGCCGGAATGGGCGGTCTTCGCCGATGATGTCGAAGCCATCCTGGCGCTGAAGCGCGAGCGCAACGCCGTGGTGCTCGCGCACAACTACCAGACGCCCGAGATCTTCCACGGCGTCGCCGACATCGTCGGCGACAGCCTGCTGCTGGCCCGCGAGGCGACCAGGGTCGATGCCGAGGTCATCGTGCTCGCCGGCGTGCACTTCATGGCCGAGACCGCCAAGCTGCTCAATCCCGGGAAAACCGTGCTGATCCCGGACACGGAGGCGGGCTGCTCGCTCGCGGACTCCATCACCGCGGACGATGTCCGCCTGATGCGCGCGCGCCATCCCGGCGTGCCCGTCGTCGCCTATGTCAACACTTCGGTCGCCGTGAAGGCGGAGTCCGACATCTGCTGCACCTCCGGCAACGCGCGAGCGGTCGTGGAGTCGCTCGGCGTCGACCACGTCATCATGCTGCCGGACGAGTATCTCGCGCGCAACGTCGCCGCGCAGACCAAGGTGAGGATCACGGCCTGGAAGGGCCATTGCGAGGTGCATGAGCGCTTCAGCGCTGAGGATGTCCGCACGCTGCGTGACAATCATCCCGGCGTCACCGTGCTGGCGCACCCCGAATGTCCGCCCGAGGTGGTGGCGGAGGCCGATTTCGCTGGCTCGACGGCGGCGATGTCGGACTTCGTCGCGGCGAAAAAGCCGGCCCGCGTGGTGCTGCTGACGGAGTGCTCGATGAGCGACAACGTCGCGGTGATGTATCCCGACATCGAGTTCGTGCGTCCCTGCAATCTGTGTCCCCACATGAAGCGGATCACCTTGAAGAACATCCGTCATGCGCTCGAGACCAACACGCACGAAGTGACGATCGATCCTGACATGGCCGAGCGCGCGCGGCGCTCGGTGGAAAGGATGCTGGCGCTATGAGCAACAATATCTCTGACCTTACCGGCTGTCCCGTCATCATCGGCGGCGGTGCCGCCGGCCTGATGACGGCGCTGCAGCTCGCGCCCGAACCGGTCGTGCTGCTGTCAAAGTCGCCGCTTGGCGCCGAGGCGTCGAGCATGTGGGCGCAGGGCGGCCTCGCTGCCGCCGTCGGCGATGACGATGATCCGGCGCTGCATCTGCAGGACACCATCGCCGCGGGTGCCGGACTGTGCGACGGGACCGCCGCGCGCCGCATTATCGCCGCGGCGCCGGCGGCGGTCGCGCATCTCGCTGAGCTCGGCGTCGCATTCGATCGGGACGCCGACGGGCGCTGGCGCCTCGGTCTGGAGGCCGCGCACAGCCGCAATCGCATCGTGCATGCCACCGGCGACGGCACCGGGCGTGAGATCATGCGCGCGCTGATCGCGGCCGTGAGGCGATGTCCGTCGGTGACGCTGCTGGAAGGCGTGGAGGCGCGCCGGCTGATCGTCGAGGACAATGCGGTGCAGGGCGTGCTTGCGGTGCGGGGCGATGAACCGCTCATCCTCGCGACCACGCGCGTCGTCATCGCAACCGGCGGCATCGGCGGTCTGTTTCTCGACAGCACCAACCCTTCCGGCTGTTTCGGTCAGGGTCTCGCGCTGGCGGCGCGGGCCGGGGCCGTGCTGTCCGATCTCGAATTCGTGCAATTCCATCCCACCGCCTTCGACGGGCCGTCGCGGCCGCTGCCGCTGCTCACCGAGGCGATCCGCGGCGATGGCGCTGTTCTGATCGACGAGCAGGGCACGCGCTTCATGGCCGACGAGCCGGGCGCCGAGCTCGCGCCGCGCGACGTGGTGGCGCGAGCGGTGTGGCGTCATCGTGCACAGGGCCATCGCGTGTTCCTCGATGCGCGCGCCAACCCCGGCAAGGCGTTTGCCGCTCGCTATCCGGTGATCAGCGCGTTCTGCCGGATGGCCGGCATCGACCCGGCCATCGACCCCATCCCGGTGCGGCCGGCGGTGCACTACCATATGGGCGGCATCGCGGTGGACGGGATGGGACGCAGCACGGTCGACGGGCTGTGGGCCTGCGGCGAGGCGAGCCGCACCGGCCTGCACGGCGCCAACCGGCTCGCCAGCAACTCATTGATGGAGGCGATCGTCTGCGCGCAATGGGTGGCCGAGAGCGTGGCGGGTACGTCCCGCGGCGTCCGCCGGCCGGGCGAGATCGGAGCGATGCCGCCTGCATCGGAGCCCTCGGCCGTCCGCCCAATCCTGTCGCAGGCGCTCGGCGTGTTGCGTGAGCGCGGCACGATGGCAGCCGCCATCCAAAGCCTTCTCCCGCTGGCCGAGGGAGCAGGGGCTTCAGCCGATCCGGCCCTTGTCGGCCTGATGATGGCGGTCGCGGCACACGCCCGTGAGGAGAGCCGCGGCGGACATTTCCGCAGCGATCGCCCGGAAACGCTGGCCGTCGCGCAGCCATCCCGCTTCACCATGTCCGAAGCCATCGCAGCAGCCCACGGTCTCACCGAGACAGAGTCGTTCAGGAGCGCCGTATCATGAGCCTCAATCCTCTCTCGCCCTTGCTCTACGAGCCGCTGGTACGCACCGCGCTGCTGGAGGATCTCGGCCACGCCGGCGACATCACGACCGATGCGATCGTGCCGGCCGGGCAGCGTGCGTCGTTGCAATTGCGGGCGCGCCAGCACGGCGTGATCGCCGGCCTCGACGTCGCGCGCTGTGCGTTTCAGACAGTCTCGCCCGAGGTCCGCAGCGAGACCATTCGCGGCGACGGCAGCGTCGTTGCGCCCGGCGATGCGATCGCAACCATCAGCGGCCCGGCACGGGCGCTGCTGACCGGCGAGCGCGTCGCGCTCAACTTCCTCTGCCACCTCAGCGGCGTCGCCACCGCGACGGCTCAGCTCGTCGCCGCGGTGAAGGGCACGCGGGCCCAGATCGTCTGCACCCGCAAGACCACGCCGGGCCTGCGCGCGCTGGAGAAATATGCGGTGCGCGCCGGCGGCGGCGGCAATCACCGGTTCGGCCTGGATGACGCCGTCCTGATCAAGGACAACCACATCGCCATCGCCGGTGGCATCACGGCTGCGATCACGAGGGCGAAGGCTCATGCCGGGCATCTCGTCAAGATCGAGGTCGAGGTCGACACGCTGGCGCAGCTCGAGGAGGCGCTGGCGCTCGGCGTCGACGCCGTCCTGCTCGACAACATGACGCCGGCGGAGCTCGGACGCGCCGTAGCCATGGCGCGGGGCAAGGCCATCACCGAGGCCTCGGGCCGCATCACCGTCGACACCGCGCCCGCGATTGCCGCCACCGGTGTCGACCTGATCTCGGTCGGCTGGATCACGCATTCATCGGCCGCGCTGGACATCGGGCTCGATGAGACGTGAGCGGTGCGCGCATACATCGACACAGTTCGGGGCGCGCTGCTCATGACTTCACGGCGGGCTGTGCGTCCAGGAGCGCCGTCAGGAGCGGAACGGAGGCATCATCGGCAAGGATGAAGGTGTCGCTATCGGAGCTTCCTTCGTCGACGACGAGATAGCGGCCGCGTCCGGTCGCCACCGCGATCCGGTTCATTTCCGCGAGCAGCGGCGCGGCTTCCGGGCGCTTCCTGTCCTCGATTTCGAAAGCGCCTGGCCCGAGACCTTCGACTACGAAGGTAGCCTTCAACAGACCGCCCCTCGACCTATGCAGCTCAATCTGCGCGATGCCGATATTTCCAAGCCCGGCGAGATCGTTGATCGTGTACCCGAGCGAGTCCGCCTCGCTGACGAGCGTGATGCTGCCTGCATTGACGAAGATTGATTCACTATGCTCCGCCAGAAACCGCTCGGCAGCGTCATCGTCCATCTCCGCCATCGGCGGATAAATCTCAATCAGGAGACCGATCTCCCCGATCAAGCTGTCGGTCTCACCGGCCATCGCGAGGAACAGCGCCTGGAGGCTCGGCGCCCCCGTGTCGTCGTCCTTCCACCGGAAGCTGTCCACCAAGGCGCGGGTGATGATCAGCTCGCGGTCGAGCTCCCGCTTGATGGCCAGCCCGCTGACCTCGAAGCGATCCAGGGCGGTCGTGATGAAGTCGCGGTCGGCCTTGGTCGTGACTGGCCCCGGCTCCGGCTCGATCTCTGGGGACGCCGGAGCCCGCGATGGGCGTGAGAACCATGACCAGAACGACATTCACGCTCCTCGCTGGATGGCGGCCATCAGCCCTTCAGCGCCGCGATCAGCTTCGCGGCGTTGCCCTCCAGCACCTTGGGGTCCTCCTTGCGGCTGGCGGCCGGCAGCAGGGCTGTGCCCTCGTGGCGGGGCATCACGTGGACGTGGAGGTGGAACACCATCTGGCCGCCGGCATGCTCGTTGAACTGCTGCACGGTGATGCCGTCGGCGGCGAACGCGGTCTTGGCGGCGCGGGCGATGATGCGCACGGCGCGGCCGACATGGAGGTAGTCCTCCTCGCCGATGTCGAGGATGTTGCGGGCCGGGGCCTTCGGGATCACCAGCGTATGCCCGGGCACGCGCGGCATGATGTCGAGGAAGGCCAGCACGTGGTCGTTCTCATAGACCTTGTAGCAGGGGAATTCGCCGCGCAGGATTTTTGCGAACGGGTTGTTGGGATCGTATGCGGTCATGGGCAGTCCCCTCGGCGGTTCCTCGTGATGAGCCTTACTCTCACCGGCACGTGCCGCCGGTCAAGACGGCTCGTCGATGCCTTTCCGGAACGGCGCGGATTCGGCGAGCTCGCGGCCGGCCTCCGCGACATAGGCGCGCTCGCGCTTGAGATAGTCGTCGATGGCGCGGCGCAGGCCGCGATCGGCGATGTAGTGCGCGGAGTAGGTGGTCTGCGGCAGGTAGCCGCGCGCGATCTTGTGCTCGCCCTGGGCGCCGGCTTCGACGACCGCGAGCCTGTGCTGGATCGCAAAATCGATCGCCTGATAGTAGCAGACCTCGAAATGCAGGAACGGGTGGTGCTCGACGGCGCCCCAGTTGCGCCCGAACAGCGTGTCCGAGCCGATGAAGTTGATGGCGCCGGCGATCCAGCGCCCGTCGCGCCTGGCCATCACCAGCAGCACGTCCTCGGCCATGCTCTCGCCGATCAGGGCGAAGAACTTGCGCGTGAGATAGGGCCGGCCCCATTTGCGCGAGCCGGTCTCCATGTAGAATTCGAAGAACGCGTCCCAGGCGTCCTCGGTGATGTCCTTGCCGGTCAGCCAATGGATGGTGATGCCAGCACTCAGCGCATCGCGGCGTTCGCGCTTCATCGCCTTGCGATGGCGCGAGTTGAGCGTCGCCAGGAAGTCGTCGAACGTCGAAAAGCCCTGGTTGTGCCAGTGGAACTGCTGGTCGGTGCGCTGCAGGAACCCTTGCGCGGCGAGCAGCTTCCATTCCGCCTCGCGCGCGAAGGTGACGTGGACCGACGAGGCCTCGCTGATCCCGCACAGTGCCTTGAGCCCCTGGGCCAGCGCATTGCCGATAACCTCCCGATCCTGGTCGGGACGGATCAGCAGTCGCGGTCCGGTCGCGGGGGTGAAGGGGACGGAGGCCTGGAGCTTGGGATAGTAGCGCCCGCCGGCGCGCTCATAGGCATCGGCCCAGCCGCGGTCAAAGACATACTCGCCCTGAGAATGGGACTTCAGATAGCAGGGGACGACGCCGATGATCTCCTCGCCGAGCTTCGCGACCAGGTGGCGCGGCGCCCAGCCGGTGCGCAGGGTGGCCGAGCCGGAGGCTTCCAGCGCCGAGAAAAAGGCGTGCGAGACGAACGGATTGTAGGCGTGGCCGGAGGCGCCGGATGAGCCCGGTTTAACGCGGCCGTCGGGATTGGCGCAAGCATCCCAGGCGGCAGCGGGGATGTCGCTGACCCCCGGAACGGCTTCGAGCGTAATCTCAGGTGAGGCCATCGAACCCTTAAAAAAGCGTCTGGCAGGAGAACGCTCAGCGGAGACGTCCGGATTGCCACGTCCTGAAGATCGTGCATCGCAGCAGCGAGTTCAAGGCCGGCCTCACGTCTCCGGCGTAAAGCCTTCGAAGATCATCTGATCCGCGTACCGGGCTGCCTTGGCGCGCTGCTCGGTGGTCCGGACCGTCCAGGTCAGCAGCGGGCAGCCGAACACGTTGCGCGCGATCCACGGCGGGGCAGCCGGCAGCTGCTGCACCCAATAGGCGACGAAATGCGGCTGCGTGCTGAGGCCGTGTTTCAGATGCAGCATGCTGTCGCGCTGCGCCTGGGTCAGCGTGGCCCAATAGCCGTCCTCATAGGTCCGCTGGGCGACGATGCCGCGGGTCAGCTTCGGCATGGTCTCGCGCAGGGCATGCACCTGGTCCGGATCGAACGACATGCCGACGACCGGGCCGGAATAGGAGGCAAGCACCTCGGCCATGCGCCGGACCAGGCGATGATCGCCCTGGAACGTGCTCTTGACCTCGACGACCAAGGGCACGCGTCCGCCGATCAGGTCGCAGAGATCCTTGAGCGTCATCATCCGCTCGTCGGTCTGCTTGAATCTGACCGCCTTGAGCTCGGCCGCCGTCTTCTCGATCAGCGGGCCGGAGCCTTCGGTAAGCCGGCCGAGATCGTAGTCATGATGCACCATCGCCTCGCCGTCAGCCGACAGCTGGATGTCGCATTCGATGGCGAAGTTGCCGGCGACCGCGCCCCGCGCGGCGGCCGGCATGTTCTCGATGATGCCGCTGGCCGCATCGTGCAGGCCGCGATGGGCGACGGGGCGGGCCGTCAGCCAGTCAGGTGCGCGCATTCGCCCCGTCCATCCTCTTCCTGTGCAATCTCACGCGACCTCGAACACGCCTTCGACCTCGACCGCCGCGTCCGACGGCAGCGATGCGACGCCGACGGTGGTGCGTGCGTGGCGGCCCTTGTCGCCGAACGCGGCGACCATCAGGTCGGAGGCGCCGTTGAGCACCTTCGGCCCGTCGAGGAAGTCGGGCGCCGAGTTGACGAAGCCGCCGAGCCGGACCACGCGCACGACCTTGTCGAGGTCGCCGACCGCCGCCTTGACCTGCGCCAGCAGGTTCACCGCGCAGCCCTTGGCTGCGGCATAGCCGTCCTCGAGCGAGACGCCGCCGCCGAGCTTGCCGGCCGCGATCAGCTTGCCGTCGCCGCCGAGGCAGACCTGGCCCGAGACGAACAGCAGATTGCCGGTGCGCACGAAGGGGACATAATTGGCCACCGGTGCTTTCGGCGCCGGCAACGTGATGCCCTGTGCCGCCAGATTCTGTTCAACCGTACCTGCCATCTCACATCCCCGTGCTGTCGCCTGAAAACCGGTCCCGTGCCGGACCGCGGCCCTGTTTGGCGCAGTTGCCAGTGACATGCAAGGCGCCAGCGGCGGCGCCGAATTGGCCGCCCGAACGCACGTTTCCGTGAGTCAGCCGCAGTTGCGACGTAATGCAGCGGTCTCTAATGTGACGGTTCAAAGAGACGTCTCCCGAGGAAAACTCATGGCTCATTCGTTTCGACTGTCGCTGGGAGCGCTGGCTGTCGCGGCGATCACATTCGGTTCGGCGCAGGCCGGGGCGGGGGTACCGTTCCTGCCGCATCAGGCGCTGTACGAACTGAGCCTGGTGAAGTCGCGCGGCTCGAGCCCCGTCAACAGTGCCCGTGGCCGCATTCTCTACAATTTCTCCGGCAACGCCTGCAGCGGCTACACGTCGGAATTCCGCCAGGTCTCCGAGCTCGACCTTGGCGAGGGCAAGGTGACCTTGAGCGACCTGCGCTCGACCGCGTGGGAGGACGGCGCCGGCAAGAGCTATCGCTTCAAGATCGACTCGCGGATGAACGACCAGTCCTCCAGCCCGGTCGACGGCATCGCCGAGCGCAGCGGTGACCACATCACCGTCAAGCTGAAGCAGCCGGAGGCGAAGACCTTCACGCTCGACGGCTCGACCGTGTTTCCGACCGAGCAGATCCAGCGCATCATCGCTGCTGCCCGCGAGGGCAAGTCGCTGCTTGAGCTGACGGTCTATGACGGCTCCGACAACGGCGAGAAGGTCTACAACACGCTGACGGTGATCGGCGCGCCGGTGCCGGCCGAGAAGGCTGCGGCCAAGCCCGACGCGTCGACTGACAACAGCGAGATGAAGGCGATGACGCGCTGGCCGGTGACGGTCAGCTACTACGACCGCGACGCCAAGCGCACCGAGGGCGAGCAGACGCCGGTCTATGCGATGTCGTTCGAGCTGTACGAGAACGGCGTCTCGCGCGCGCTCGTGCTCGACTACAACGACTTCGTCATTGCGGGTGCGCTCGGCAAGTTCGACGCGAAGGACGTCAAGGACGGCAAGCCCTGCAGCAACTGAGACCGCACTCATTCCGCCGTCTCCGGGCCGTCATAGGCAATGCCGCGAATGACGGCGGCCTGACCGAACTTCTTGCGTAATGCATCCATGGCGCGCTCGGCCGAGGCCGAGCGGCGGTCCAGCATGTCGGTGTCGGAGGCTTCCGAGCCCGGGCGCAGCGCGCTGACGCCGGCGCCCATCAGGCGGAACGCGGTGCCGTCGGTCTCGCGCGCCAGCATCTCCTTGCAGATCGCAAAGATCCTGCCCGCGAGCTGGGTCGGCGCCGCGATCGACTGCGAGCGCGTGCGCTGGCGGAAATCCGCGGTCTTCAGCTTCAGCGTGACGGTCGAGCCGGCGAGCTCGCTGGACTTCAGCCGCGATGACACCTTCTCGCACAGTCGCCACAGCGTCTTTTCCAGGGTCGCATAGTCGCGGATGTCGGTCTCGAACGTCGTCTCGTTGGAGATCGTCTTGGCGCCGCGGTCCGCCACCACCTTGCGATCGTCCATGCCGCGCGCCAGCCGCCACAGCCTGCGGCCTTCGCCGCCGAACTGCTTCATCAGCGCGATCTCGTCGGCGCGCTGCAGGTCGGCGATGACGCGGAAGCCGTGCTGCGCCAGCCGCTGCTGGGTGGCGGGGCCGACGCCGAAGATGAAGCCGACCGGCTTGTCGGCGAGCATCGTCACCGCCTCGTCCTGGTCGAGCGCGGCGAAGCCGCGCGGCTTGTCGAGATCGGAGGCGATCTTGGCGAGGAACTTGTTGCAGGACAGCCCGACCGAGACGGTGATGCCGATGCTCTGCTCGACCTCGCGGGCGAACCGCGCCAGCACCTTGGCCGGGATCATGCCGTGGACGCGCTCGGTGCCGGACAGGTCGAGGAACGCCTCGTCGATCGACAGCGGCTCGACCAATGGCGTCAGCGCCAGCATCGCCTGCCGGACCTCGCGGCCGACCCGGACATATTTTGCCATGTCCGGGCGAATCACCGCCGCCCACGGGCACAGCTCCAGCGCCTTGAACATCGGCATCGCCGAGCGCACGCCATAGGTGCGCGCGATGTAGCAGGCCGCCGACACAACGCCGCGCTTGCCGCCGCCGATGATGACGGGACGGTCGGCGACATCAGGGTTGTCGCGCTTCTCGACCGTCGCGTAGAACGCATCGCAATCGATATGGGCGAGCGTCAGCCGGGGCAGGGTGGGATGGCGCACCAGGCGCGGCGAGCCGCAGGCGTTGCAGCGGCGCGCGCCGCGCTCCAGATCCGTCAGGCAGTCACGGCAGAAGCAGGTCGGCCCGGCGGCCGCGCGCGACGCTCCCTCTGACGCTGTCGTGGTCACGGCACGTCGCGCTCCCACTGCGGGTCGCCCAAGGCTTGCCTTGCGGCCATGATATTGGTCGGATGTAACTTGGAGTGGGCGGCAAAAGCCTTTACCGTCTCCTCGTCGCGCAGCACGAAATCGAGCACGCTGACCAGAAAATTCGGGTCGGCGGCGGAGGATCGCAGCGTCTCCGGCCCAATCCCGGTCTCGGCCAGGAAGCGGCCCAGGCGTTCGGGTTCCCCGGCCAGGAAAGAAAGGGCCTGAACTGCAACGATTTCAGCGACTTCGCGCGGATTTCGAACGGGCTTTTTCAACGGCGCATATGCCTTTCCATTAACTTGTCGTCGCTACTTTAGAACCATCATGCCCGAATCTTCATGCCTGAGTCTTCGGAGCGGGTTCAAGCAAGTGGAAACCATCTCGGGCGAAGATGGAATACCGCCTTAACGGCTTTGAACGAATCTGGGGCTAGTTTGAACGAGATGGGTGCGGTGGGCAGGCGTCCACCGGAGGGCAGTCGGGTGTCAGTGATTCGGAGGGGCGGATGGGTAAGACCGTCCTGATCGTGGAAGACAATGAGCTCAACATGAAGCTCTTCCGCGACCTGTTGGAGGCTCACGGCTACCAGACGTCGGGCACCTCCAGCGGCGTCGAGGCGCTCGACCTCGTGCGCAAGACGCGTCCCGACCTGATCCTGATGGACATTCAGCTGCCCCAGGTCTCGGGCCTGGAAGTGACGAAATGGATCAAGGACGATCCGGATCTGCGCGCGATCCCGGTGGTCGCGGTGACGGCCTTCGCCATGAAGGGCGACGAAGAGCGCATCCGCGAGGGCGGCTGCGAAGCCTATCTTTCGAAGCCGATCTCGGTCGGAAAATTCATTGAAACGGTACGACGCTTTATCGGCTAGGGAGTTCCTGCAGTGTCCGCGCGCATCCTCGTCGTCGACGACGTCCCGGCCAACGTCAAGCTGCTGGAAGCGCGGCTGTCGGCCGAATATTTCGACGTGCTGACCGCCTCGAACGGCGCCGAGGCGCTGCAGATCTGCCAGCGCGCCGAATGCGACATCATCCTGCTCGACGTCATGATGCCGGACATGGACGGCTTCGAGGTGTGCCGCCGGCTGAAGTCGAACCCGGCGACGCATTTCATTCCGGTGGTGATGGTGACTGCGCTGGACAGCCCGTCCGACCGCGTGCGCGGGCTGGAGGCCGGCGCCGACGACTTCCTGACCAAGCCGGTGTCCGACGTCGTGCTGATCGCGCGCGTGCGCTCGCTGACGCGGCTGAAGATGATGACGGACGAGCTGCGGATGCGTGCGCTGACCTCGCTCGAGATCGGCGTGCAGGCGCCGGAGCGCAACGCCGTGGCCGATGCCGGCAAGGGCGGCCGGGTGCTGCTGGTCGACGACCGGCCGTCGTCCTACGAGCGGCTCGGCCCGATGCTGGCCACCGATCATACGGTCGACGTCGAGACCCATCCGGCGGAAGCCGTGTTCAACGCGGCCGACGGCAATTACGACCTCGTCATCGTCTCGCTCGACCTCAACGATTTCGACGGCCTCAGGCTGTGCAGCCAGCTGCGCTCGCTGGAGCGCACCCGGCACGTGCCGATCCTGGCGATCGCCGAGCCCGAAAACAATTCGCGGCTGCTGCGCGGCCTCGAGATCGGCGTCAACGACTATCTGCTGCGCCCGGTCGACAAGAACGAGCTGTTGGCGCGTGCCCGCACCCAGATCCGCAAGCGCCGCTACACCGATCATCTGCGCGACAACGTCCAGAACTCGATCGAGATGGCGATCACCGATGCGCTCACGGGCCTGCACAATCGCCGCTACATGGAAACCCATCTGGCGACGCTCGCCGACCAGGCGGCGAGCCGCGGCAAGCCGCTGGCGCTGATGATGCTCGACATCGACTTCTTCAAGTCGATCAACGACAATTACGGCCATGATGCCGGCGACGACGTGCTGCGCGAGTTCGCGATGCGCGTCCGCAAGTCGATCCGCGGCATCGATCTCGCCTGCCGCTATGGCGGCGAGGAGTTCGTTATCGTAATGCCCGAGACCGATCTGCACGTCGCCGGCATGGTCGCCGAGCGGCTGCGCCGCTCGGTCGCCAACGAGCCGTTCTCGGTGCACAAGGGCGAGAAGCGCATCGAAGTGACGACCTCGATCGGCATCTCCACCCTGGAGCAGAAGGGCGAGCCGATCGCCGACGTCATGAAGCGCGCCGACAATGCGCTGTACCGCGCCAAGCACGAAGGCCGCAACCGCGCGGTGGCCATCGCGCCGGTGCACACTCCGGCGTCGTTCCTGCCGCAGGCCGCTGGCAGGGGCCGATAGAGGGCAGGGCGGCTGCTTTGTCCTGTCGCTAAGCCGGCAAGCTGCCAACGATAATCCACACATCTCTCCACATCGTCATTCCGGGGCGCGCGGAGCGCGAGCCCGGAATCCATAACCACGATCGGGAGTATGGATTCCGGGCTCGCGACTGCGTCGCGCCCCGGAATGACAGCGAGTGTGGTTCGACATTTTTCCACACATGACTACTCATCCTCGCCGCGCATCCGCGCCCGAGCTGTGCCATTCACAACCCTCTTCGAGAACAGAGGGCGCAGGGAAGGCCGGGTGCTGGTCGCACCCATGGTCCGCGTGCAACAAAAAGCACGCGGCAGAACCACAGGTACGAGCCGGACATCCGGCCCTCCCTGCGCGATGGCTTTACGGCTTACTCCGTGCTCTCCCCGGGGACCGGCGTTCTTGCCCCCGTCGCCGGCGCGCTCGTCGCAGCGCCCGCTTGGCCTCAGCGTCGGGAGGCCAGGACCACACGGCTTCACCGTGCGCATCAGGATGTTCGTCCGCGCGGCCAAGCCACGCTGCACCCCGACACGCCCACCGCAGCCCACCTCACGCTCGTGACGATCGCGATGCGCCCCTCTGGCGAGGTGGGATGATCGGGAGATAGCATGGATTCTGAAAAGACGAAACAAGAATTTTTCGCCGTGAGCGGCAGACGGAGGCGATCCGATTGAATTGGCTCGTCAAATTAGTTTTCCGGCGCAGCGTTTCCGGTGTGACGTTCGGCCCGGCGCAAGCCGGCTTCACTTTCCGATGAAGCTCGATCGCGCGGGCTGCTGTCGTGCTAGGATCCAGGCAACGCTCGGGAGACGGACATCGGGAGACGGACATGGAGTTCTGGCTTGTCATGATCGTGTCGATTGGATCGATCCCGCTCGCATCGGCCATGGCGCTCGAACGCCAGAGATCGTCGAGGCGCTGGTTGTGGACCGCCGCGGTCGTTGGACCACTCGCGCCACTGGCGCTGCTCATCCTCGGTGATGCGCGGCGGCCGGCCGCGGTCAACTAGGCCGCGACCGATCAGCGGAGCGTGATCCGTCTCTGTGTCGTGCTAGGATGTGCGTGCACAACGACATGTCATTCGGGAGGGAAGTCATCAGACGGCTTCGGATAGGGGCAATGATCGGCGTGTTGATGCTGAGCGGACTCTGGCTCCTCGACGCGCTCGGTGTTCAGACCAATACTCTGGGCATGGCAGCCCTCGCAGGTGTTTCCGCGTGGTTGGCTGAATACGTGCAGGATCGTTTCATGCCTCTTCGGGCAGGGAAGTGATCTTGCGAATGCAGTCAGCGCCCATGTTGTCGGAATGCCACTACTCGCCCTGAAGCTGTGTGAGATATCCATGTCGCTTGATATGACGCTCGCATCGTGGTAGTAAGATGCCATGAGCAAACTCGTGCGCATCATGAACTTCACCCACATGACCTGGTTCGGCCGGGCCGTGGAAGGAGTCGCGCGCTAGGAGTTTGACGACGCGATATTCTCACCAGGCCCCGCCGGCATCGGACGGGGCCTTTCGTTTGGCCACGCTCCCTGCCGGCACAACAGCAGGAGCGATAGATGCCGCCTCATCAGACCATCGACGCCGCGTGCCGCGATGCACGGCCAGGCGTCGATCTCACCATCGCGTCGATGCACGACGCGGCCAATGACGTGCTGCAAGCGACGTATCCCAATGCAGCCGTTGCCGCGCTCCAGGACGCGTCGCCGGAAAAGGACGCGGCCGGCCCGCCGGTCACGCCGACCTGGCTGATCATCCGCCTGATCGGCTGGTGCTGGCGCGCCATTCAAGCGCGGCAACGCCGCGAGCACGTGCGTGCAAATCTGTACGAGCTGAACGAACGCGAGCTCACCGACATCGGCATCACGCGCGCCGAGATCGAGCACATCGCCGCGATGCAGGCGCTCGACGGTCTGAGGGACGACCCGCGCTATTTCGCACTCGTCTCGCGCAGGATCATGTAGCGGGTGCAGTTCGCAGCAATGCGCAGGGCGGATCAGCGTTGGCGTGATCCGCCGCTTTGCTGCGCCTCGTTGGCGGATGACGCTGGCGCTCATCCGCTCTGCGGGTCACTAGACGAGCGTTTCGTTAGAGCCGGCGATTGTATCCGGGTTGAGCTTTTGCCGTCTCTTCGTGCTGTCATGCTCCGCGAAGGCGGAGCATCCAGTACTCCGCAGCAGAAGATGTCGAACCGAGGTGCCACGGCGTACTGGATCGTCCGCCTTCGCGGACGATGACAGCCGGGTTGACATGATCAATGCGCCAGGACTTTGGAAACGATCGCCTGGGTGCCGACCGAGCCGCATGCATGGGTGCTCCTCCGCACGCGCACGAACTACATGCCTTGATCTGGCGCAATTGCCGTGGTAGGTGCAAAGCATGATCAACGTCACGCGCAATTCCAACCGCAAACATACGACCCGCCGCAGTCGGGCCGTGGGAGGAGTCGTGCGCTAGGTTTTCGACGACACGATCATTCCACCAGGCCCCGCCGGCATCGGACGGGGCCTTTTGTTTGGCCACGCGTCCTGCCGGCATCCCACAGCAGGAGCGACCGATGCCACCTCAGACCCACCTCACCGCCGAGATCGTGCGCGATGCCGCGCCGCTCGTTCTCGATCGTCCCATTTCCGTCGCGACCAACGCCGCGCGTGATGCGCAAGCTGCGCCGCGTTCCGCTGCGCCCATCGCCGTGCTGCGCAATTTGTCGGAAAAGGAGGCCGCCGCGCCGCCAGGCGACGCTGCGCCGGGATTGTTCAGTCTCGTCGCGCGCTATTGGCAGGCGTTTCAGGATGCCCGCCGACAGCGCAAGCTGCGGGTGACGCTGCGCGACCTCAGCGAGGCGCAGCTGATCGATATTGGCCTGGCGCGCAGCGACATCGACTACCTCGCCGCGCACCGCGCGCTGGAGAAGCTCAAGGACAGCACGGCGCATCTGATGATGTCGCGCGGCGTGATGTAGCGCGCTTGCTACTCGGCCGGGCCGTTGTGGACCCAAGGCGGATCATCACTGCATGATCCGCCACGCTCGCGTGCGTCTTGAACGGTGGATGAGGCCCGTGCTCATCCACCAGCTCAAGCCCATCAAGTCCGTGCCTCGCGACCGTGCGGGATGCGCGTAATGAGGAGATCAGGGGCGCGGCAGTTCGTCTGCCGTTCCCCAACTCGCGACCCATGCCTTGACGTCATCCAGCGGAACGGCGAGACGCGTCTGGTTGAAGGCGTCGAGACGTCGGCGATCCTCAGTGACATCGGGGCCTGCGATGTCCACGACTGAGTCCAGCAGCGCCACGGCTTCAGCGAGCACCGCGGCGACACCCTGGCCACGCTCCACCGCAAGCTCGGTGAGGCGAGCATCTGTCGTGGCGTCGATCTCGATGGTTCGGCGGACGAGGTTCATGAATGGAGGATAGCCTCGCTCGGCTGGCCTGTCGAGAAGGCCGGAACCGCCCGCCCTCGCGGACGTTTGTCTGGGCCCAAGGAGGAGCCCCGATGACAAAGCTGATGTTTGCGGTTGCCGTGTCGCTGTCCGTTCTGCCCTCGCTCGCATTGGCACAGGGCCACATGGGCACGCCGCAGGAGCAGAAGGCCTGCGCACCGGACGCCAAGCGGTTCTGCCGCAGTCAGCTCGGCGACGATTTCGCGGTCCAGAATTGCCTGACGCAGAACCGGCAGAAGCTCAGCAAGCGCTGCTCGGCGGTGTTCCAGAGCCATGGCATGTAAGTCGGCGCTCGCCTTCTCACGATGACGCCAGGCGCGGACGGCTCACGCCGATCCGCGTTTCCAACGTGATCAGGCCGCGCGCACCTTGCGCAGGAACTTGTCCAGCTCGGTCTTGAGATGGTCGCTCTCGCGCGACAGCGAATGCGCCGATGCTAGGACTTGAGAGGAGGCGGTGCCAGTGGCATCGGCGCCGGTGCTGACGTCGCCGATGTTGCCGGCGACCCGCGCGGTGCCGCCGGCGACCTCCTGCACGTTGCGCGAGATCTGTCCCGTCGCGGCGCCCTGCTGCTGGACGGCCGCGGCAATGCCGGCCGCGATCTCCGAGATGTGCTGGATGGTGCCGCCGATCTGCTTGATCGAGGCGACCGAGGCCTGCGTCGCGTTCTGAATGCCCTCGATCTGCTGGCCGATCTCCTCGGTCGCCTTGGCGGTCTGCGACGCCAGCGCCTTGACCTCGGAGGCGACCACCGCAAAGCCGCGGCCGGCTTCGCCGGCGCGCGCCGCCTCGATGGTGGCGTTCAAGGCGAGCAGGTTGGTCTGGGCGGCGATCGAGGTAATCAGCTTCAGCACGTCGCCGATGCGCTCGGCGGTGCGCGACAGCTCGCTGATGCCGACATCGGTCTGCTCGATCTGGCGCACGGCCTGCTTGGCGATCGCAGTCGATTCCGTGACTTGGCGGCCGATCTCGTGCACCGAAGACGTCATCTCCTCGGCGGCCGCGGCCACGGAGTGGACGTTGGCCGAGACCTGCCCGGAGGCCGCGGCGGCGCTGGTCGACAGCTGCTGGGTCTGCTCGGCGGTCTTGCTCAGCGTGTTGGCCGAGGTCTCGAGCGTGCGCGCGTCGGCGTGGACCTTGTTGATGATCTGGCCGACGGTCGACTCGAACTCGTCGGCCATGCCGCGCATCGCGACGTGCTGCTCGGTCTTGGCGGCATCGAGATAGACCGAAATGGCGAGATCCATGTCGAGCATCGCGGCGCGGGTGATGGCGGCCTGCAGCGCCGCCTTCTTCTCGCGCGCCGCCTGGCCGGCGAACCAGCCGTCCGGCAGCTCGGTCTCGATCGCCCGCTGCAGCCCCGTGACGATCAGCGAATAGCCCGCGATGTACCAGCGCGGCTCCAGCCCCATGCGGTGGTGGGCGCGGCCGATCCGGGTCACCGACGTCACATAGGCGGCGTCGAACTTGGCGGTCGCCAGCGACATCCAATGGTCGAGCTGGGCCTGCGCGGCGTGCCGGATCGCGGCCTGGCTGGAGAACATCTTTGCCAGCGGCGGAACCTTGCCGACATGGGCGTAGAATTCTTCGAGCAGGCCCGGCAGTACCTTGCCGATCAGCGGCCGCAGCTCGCGCAGCGCCTCGCGCGTGGCATTGTCGATGCCGAGGAAGTCGAGACGGGACTGCAAGGTCTGGGGATCGGTCATCGCTGGGCCCGGTCAACTGAGGGACAAGGAAGAGGCGAACCTCGCGGGTGCCTCACTACCCCCGGAATTGCACGGGTTTGGTTGATGGATCCTTACCAATGGAACCCAAATTTCAACCGGGCGGAGAATGTTACCTTGCACGCTCCTCCAGGTGTCTGCCGCCCGGCCGCGAGCGCTGATCTTCGGAAGCGGGTCTGCAATAAAAAACGGGGCCGAAACGGCCCCGTCGAAGTCGAAAGCAGATCCGCGATCTTACTTGAGCAGTTACTTGATCTTGGCTTCGCGGAATTCGACGTGCTTGCGCGCGACCGGGTCGTACTTCTTCTTGACCATCTTGTCGGTCATGGTGCGCGAATTCTTCTTGGCAACGTAATAGAAGCCGGTGTCGGCCGACGACACGAGCTTGACCTTGATGGTGACCGCTTTGGCCATGTCTTGAACCTCTGGAATGGAAACGGGGGTGGGCACCGGCCAAAGAGGGGGCACCGTTGGCCGGCAACCTACCCAGCCGGCCCCCAAAGTCAAGGTTGCCGGGCCAGATTCTGGGGCTCTTAGGCCGTAAAGAACCGGTTTTCCGGTCGGGGCAGGCCGAGATTGTCGCGCAAAGTGGGGCCCTCATACTCCTTCCGGAAGATCCCGCGGCGCTGCAGCTCGGGAATCACCTTGTCGACGAAGTCGTCGAGGCCGGCGGGCAGGAACGGGAACATGATGTTGAAGCCGTCCGAGCCGCGGCTTTCCAGCCAGTCCTGCATCTGGTCGGCGATGGTTTTGGCGGTGCCGACGAAGGCGAGCCCGCCATAGCCGCCGACCCGCTGCGCCAGCTGCCGCACGGTGAGCTTGTCGCGGGCGGCAACGTTGACCAGGCGCTGGCGGCCGCTCTTGGAGGCATTGGTCTCTGGGATCTCGGGCAGGGGTCCATCGGGATCGAAGCCTGAGGCATCGGTGCCGAGGATGACCGACAGCGAGGCGATGGCGCTGTCGTAATGCACCCTGCTGTCGAGCAGCGCGCGCTTCTCCTTTGCCTCCTCGACGCTGTCGCCGACCACCACGAAGGCGCCGGGCAGGATCTTCAGGTGCTCCGGATTGCGGCCGATCTTTTCCATCCGGCCCTTGATGTCGGCATAGAGCTTCTGCCCGTCGGCGAGACTGCCGCCGCCAGTGAACACGGCTTCAGCGGTCTCGGCAGCGAGCTGCTTGCCGTCCTCGGACGCACCGGCCTGCACGATGACAGGCCAGCCCTGCACGGGCCGGGCGATGTTCAGCGGCCCGCGGACCTTCAGATATTTGCCCTGGTGGTCGAGCACGTGCATCTTGTCGGGATCGAAGAACAGCCCGCTCTCGACGTCACGCACGAAGGCGTCGTCGGCGAAGGAGTCCCACAGGCCGGTGACGACGTCGTAGAACTCGCGCGCACGTTTGTAGCGCTCGGCATGCTCCATGTGATCGTCGAGGCCGAAATTCAGCGCCGCGTCAGGATTCGACGTCGTGACGATGTTCCAGCCGGCACGGCCGCCGGAGATGTGGTCGAGCGACGCGAAGCGGCGGGCGACATGATAGGGCTCGTCGAAGGTGGTCGACCCCGTCGCGATCAGGCCGATGTTCTCGGTGACCGCCGACAAGGCGGAGAGCAGCGTGAACGGCTCGAACGAGGTCACGGTGTGGCTGCGCTTCAGCGCATTGATCGGCATGTTCAGCACGGCGAGATGATCGGCCATGAAGAAGGCGTCGAACTTGCCGGCCTCGAGCTTGCGGATCAGCTGCTTCAAATGCGCGAAGTTGAAATTGGCGTCCGGCCAGGCGCCGGGATAGCGCCACGCGCCGGTATGGATCGACACCGGGCGCATGAACGCGCCGAGCTTGAGTTGACGTGGGGCCATGGGGGCGTCCGGGAATTGTTGCTATCTGAAGCAGATAGGAACTCGGCCGATGCGTGTCAGCAACCCGCCGCAGAACACGATTTCGTTTTTGGGAGCGGACGTAGCACGGTCATGCCAATGAGGGCCGAGCAGCCGATCCAAACAACGGTGTCGTCCCGGCGAACGCCGGGACCCATACTCCGTGAAGGATGTTTGAGGCACAGTTTCTGCCATCCGGGCCAAAGAGAAATTCCGCGGTATGGGTCCCGGCGTTCGCCGGGACGACACTGTGTATGTGGCGCGATTGCCCATCGCATTGCGAGTGCGGTGGGACTGACCAGAGATGCTGGCGAGCATTCGCGGGCAGCGACATGGTGCCGTCGCCTTGATGCTACCCGCCCAGCACGTCCTTCTGCATCTTGCCGCCGTAGAAGTGGAAGAACGGCACGGGGGCGTCGTGGCGCAGCGGGCCGGTGGCGAGGCGCTTTTCGAGCTCGTGGAGGACGTTCCTGGTCATCGGGTGCAAGTCAGCCAATGGCTTGGAGCCGAGCTCGACCCAGACCAGCTCGACCAGTTCGGCATCGGCGTGGATGACGCCCGGGACGTGATGGGTGATGGCGGAGGCATCGGCGGTGAAGAAGCGGGTGTCGAAGCGCTTGATGCGGCCGGGCGGGGTGATGGCGCGGGCGATCAGGAACAGGCCGGAGGGGTCGGGCAGCAGGCCGGCTTCGGAGAAGGGCGCCCAGGGGCCATCGAGCTTCGGCGCGTAGCCGTCGACCTTGCGTCCGAGGCAGAGGCCGGTCTCTTCGCACGCCTCGCGGATCGCAGCGACCGCCAGCGACTTCGCGCGTGACGCCGTCGTCTGCGGCTTGCCCTTGAACAGGTTGGCTTCGAGCTCCGCCGGCATCGGCGCGGCGACGGGGATGCGGTGATCGGTCTTGTCGACCCGACCGCCCGGGAAGACGAACTTGCCCGGCATGAACACGACCTTGTCGTGGCGCTTGCCGACCAGCACCTTCGGCACCGCGCTGCTGCGATCGACCAGGATCAGGGTCGCGGCATCGCGCGGCTTGGTGTAGGGATGATGGTCCGCTTCCTTCTCGGCGGGCTTGCCCGCCGGCGCGCCCGTCGCCTGTGCCGTGTCGCTCATGTCCTCCCCGCTTTTTCTTGTTTGTTGAACTGCCGACGGCTCACACCGGTGGAATGCCTTCCGCCGGATTTTCGTCGAAGCCGTGCATGCGGAAGGCCCATTGCAGCCCGACGACGGCGCCCTTGACGGGCTGGATCAAGGCGAGCGAGGCGATCAAGGTCACCGGCAGATAGACCGCGAGCTGCAGTGCCACCGGCGGCGCATAGTTGGTCTCGATCGAGAGCACCAGCGGCACGATGATGTGGCCGACGATGACGATGACGAGATAAGCGGGCAGATCATCGGCGCGATGGCCCGAAAAGTCCTGGCCGCAGCGGTCGCAATTGTCGGCGACCTTCAGGAAGGCGCGGAACAGCTTGCCCTCGCCGCAGCGCGGGCAGCGGCCGCGGAAGCCGCGCTTCATCGCCGTCCACACGTCGCGCTTCTCGGCTGCGCCGGTGTCTCGCGTCCAGGTCTGTGGCAATGCGCGGGGCGGTGAGCTCATGGCGTCCATGATCTGCCTTTCTTCGATGTGCCGGGCTTGCGTTTTGCCCCTGCCTTTTGGCTCTTGTCGCGACTTTTCTTCTCGCGCTTCGGCCGGGCCTCGGACTTGCCCCGCTTGGCCGCCTTGGCATTCGCCTTGACGGTATTCTTGCGCTTCGGTCCGGCGCCGCGCGGATGCCGTGACACCAGCACGTCGGCCTGCGTCAGCAGCTCGAAGCGCAGTGCGCCGGCCACCGGCTGAGCTTCTACCAGACGGACGTCGACGACGTCACCCAGCCGGTGCATGGCACCGCTGCGCTGGCCGATCAGCGCGTGGCGGGTCTCGTCATAGTCGAAATATTCCGTGCCGAGGGTCCGGATCGGCACCAGCCCGTCGGCGCCGGTATCATCCAGCTTGATGAACAGGCCGGCGCGCGTGACGCCGGAGATGCGGCCCTGGAAGCTGGCGCCGACGCGGTCGGCGAGGTGATGAGCGATCAGCCGGTCGGCGGTCTCGCGCTCGGCCTTCATCGCGCGCCGCTCGGTGACCGAGATCTGCGCTGCCACCTCGGCGAGATGATCCGGCGTCTCGCTATCGGGCAGGGCGCCGTCGCCGAGGTTCAGCGCCCGCAGCAGGCCGCGATGCACGACGAGGTCGGCGTAGCGGCGGATCGGCGAGGTGAAATGCGCGTAGCGGCGCAGGTTCAGGCCGAAGTGCCCGTAATTTTCCGATGAGTATTCGGCCTGCGCCTGCGAGCGCAGCACGACCTCGTTGACGAGTTGCTCGTAGTCCTGGCCCGCCACCAGCGTCAGCACGCGGTTGAACAGCGACGGCCGCAGCGCGCCGGCCTTGGCGAAGGGCACGTCGAGTGTGCGCAGGAACTCTTGAAGCGCGTGGACCTTCTCCACCGTCGGCTCATCATGCACGCGGTAGATCAGCGGCAGCGCCTTCTTCTCCAGCGCTTCTGCTGCTGCGACGTTGGCGAGGATCATGAACTCCTCGATGAGCTTGTGCGCATCGAGCCGTTCCGGCACGACGACGCGGTCGACCGTGCCGTCCTTGTTCAAGAGGATCTTGCGCTCGGGCAGATCGAGGTCGAGCGGATCGCGCGCGTCGCGGCCGCGCTTGGCGACCTCGTAGGCCGCGTAGAGTGGCTTCAGGATCGGCTCGAGCAGCGGACCTGTGACATCGTCAGGCTTGCCGTCGATGGCGGCCTGCGCCTGCGCGTAGGAGAGTTTTGCGGCCGAGCGCATCAGCACGCGGTGGAAGGAGTGCGAGCGCTTGCGGCCGTCGGCGCCCAGCACCATGCGCACCGCGAGCGCGCCGCGCGCTTCGCCCGGCACCAGCGAGCAGAGGTTGTTGGAGATGCGCTCGGGCAGCATCGGCACGACGCGGTCGGGGAAATACACCGAGTTGCCGCGGATCAGCGCGTCGCGATCGAGCGCCGAGCCCGGCCGCACGTAGTAGGCGACGTCGGCGATGGCGACATGGACGATGATGCCGCCGACATTGTTCGGATCGGGATCCGGCTCGGCATGAACCGCGTCGTCATGATCCTTGGCATCGGGCGGATCGATCGTGACCAGCGGCAGCGCGCGCCAGTCTTCGCGACCCTTCAAGGTCGCCGGCTGCGCCGCTTCGGCCTCGGCGATCGCTGCCTGCGAGAACTCCATCGGGATCTCATGGGCATGGATCGCGATCAGGCTGATCGCCTTCTCGGTCGCGACCGAGCCGTGGCGCTCCTTCACCCGTCCCGCGGGCAGGCCATAGCCACGGCCGCGCAGCAGGTCGACGCTGATGAGATCGCCGTCCCTGGCGTCCTTGGTGTCGCCCGGCGCGATCGAGAGCTCGCGTCCCGCCTGCTTCTTGTCGACGGGGATCAGGCGTCCGCCGCCATTGGGATTGCTCTTGAAGATGCCGAGCACGCGGTTGCGTGCCTGGTCGAGCACCTTCAACACGCGGCCGCGATAGGCGACGCCCTCGGCATCCTGGATCGGCTCGACGCGGAGCAGGGCGCGATCACCGACGCCAGCGGTGGCGCCCGGCTTGGCGAGGCGAGAGGCGTAGATGCGGATGCGCGGCGGCTCGGACTGTTCGGCTTCGTCCCACTCGGCGGGCTTGGCGATCAGCTCGCCATCGCTGTCGCGGCCGGTGATGTCGGCCACCAGCGTGGCCGGCAGGGTCGCGGGCTCGATGATCGTCTTGCGGCCGCCCTTCTTGACGGTGCCGTCGGCCACGAGCTCGCGCAGCAGCTGCTTGAGCGCGGCGCGGTCGGCATTCTTCAGGCCGAACTCGCGGGCGATGTCCTTGGTGCCAACCTTGCCCGGGTTGGCGCGGATGAAGGCGACGATGGCCTCCCGCGGAGGGAAGCCGATGTCGCGCTTTTGTTTCATTTTCTCATCCGCGGGCCTTGCCGGCGCTCTTCTTGGGCGTCGCCTTGGTCGCAGGCTTGGCCGACGTCTTGGCGGCCTTGGCAACCGGCGCACGCGCCTTGCTGGTGGAATCTGATTTCGGCTTGGCCGCGGCCTTCTTCGCGACGGCCTTCTTGGCCGGCTTCGGCGTGTCGTCGTCGCCGCCAGCCTTCGGCTTGGCAGCCGCCTTACCTGAAGCAGCCTTACCTGAAGCAGACTTGGGCTTCGCAGCCTTCTTCGCCGCCTTGGGCTTGCCGCCAGCCTTGGCGGCGCGCTCGTCGAGCAGGACGATCGCTTCGGCGAGGGTGATCGTGTCCTTTTCCTTGTCGCCGGGAATGGTGGCGTTGACGCCGCCTGCGGTGACATAGGCGCCGTAGCGGCCGGCCTTCACGGCGACCGGGCCGAGCGACGGGTGGTCGCCGAGCGCCTTGCCGGGATCAGCACCAAAACGTTTGCTCGGGCCCTTGGCGACCTTCTCGGCGATCAGGGTGACGGCGCGGTTGAGGCCGATGTCGAACACCTCGTCGCCGGCTTCCAGGCTCGCATAGGTCTTGTCGTGCTTCACGAACGGTCCGAAGCGGCCGAGATTGGCGATGATCGGCAGACCGGTCTCCGGATGGATGCCGACCTCGCGCGGCAGTGACAGCAGCCGCAGTGCGAGCTCGAGATCGACGTCCGAGGGCTGCGTGCCCTTGGGGATACCGGCGCGCTTCGGCTTCTCGCCCTCGGCGTAGTCCTTCTGCTCGCCGAGCTGAATGTAAGGTCCGAAACGGCCCGCCTTGACGGCGACGTCGAGGCCGGAGTCCGGATCCTGGCCGAGGATGCGATCGGCCGCAGCTTCGCTGTCGGCTGCGAGCGGACGGGTGTAGCGGCACTCCGGATAGTTCGAGCAGCCGACGAAGGCGCCGAACTTGCCGGCCTTCAGGTTGAGCCGTCCGGTGCCGCAGGTCGGGCACTGCCGGACGTCGCCACCATCCTCGCGCGGCGGATAGATGTGCGGGCCGAGCATCTCGTCGAGCGAGTCGAGCACCTGCGCCACGCGCAGGTCCTTGATGTCGTCGACGGCGCCGATGAAGCCCGTCCAGAAATCCTTGAGCACCTGCTGCCAGGCGATCTCGTTGTTGGAGATGCGGTCGAGCTGCTCCTCCAGATCGGCCGTGAAATCGTATTCGACGTAGCGACGGAAGAAGTTCTCCAGGAAGGCGATGACGACGCGGCCCTTGTCCTCGCCATGCAGCCGCTTCTTCTCCAGCTTCACATAGCCGCGGGCCTTCAGCACATCGAGGATCGAGGCATAGGTCGAGGGCCGGCCGATGCCGAGCTCCTCCATGCGCTTGACCAGCGAGGCCTCGGAGAAGCGCGGCGGCGGCTCGGTGAAATGCTGGGTGACCGCGAGGTTCTGGCGCTTGAGCGGATCGTTGGGGCTCATCTGCGGCAGGCGGCGGCTGTCCTCGTCCTCCTCGTCGTCGCGGCCTTCCTGATAGAGCGCGAGGAAGCCATCGAACTTGACGACCTGGCCGGTGGCGCGCAACTCCAGGGTGCGCGCGCCAGCCTTGGCGACAATGTCGACCGTGGTGCGCTCGAGCTCGGCGGATTCCATCTGGCTGGCGATGGTGCGGGTCCAGATCAGCTCGTAGAGTTTGGCCTGGTCGTCATCGAGCCGCTTGCGCAGGTCGGCCGGCTTGCGCGACAGGTCGGTCGGGCGGATCGCCTCGTGCGCTTCCTGGGCGTTCTTGGCCTTGGTCTGGTATTGGCGCGGGCTGTCCGGCACGTATTTGTTGCCGTAGATCTCGCCGATCACCTTGCGGGCCTGGGTGATCGCCGAGCCGTCGATCTGCACGCCGTCGGTTCGCATATAGGTAATGAGACCGGTGGTCTCACCGCCGATGTCGATGCCTTCATAGAGGCGCTGCGCGATGCGCATGGTGTGCGCCGGCGCAAAGCCGAGCTTGCGGCTCGCCTCCTGCTGCAGGGTCGAGGTGGTGAAGGGCGCCTGCGGGTTGCGCCGCGCCGGCTTGGCGTCGACGGTTGCGACCGTGTAGCTCGCCGCGTTCAGCGCATTCTTGAAGTCTTCCGCTTCCGCGCCGGTGCCGATGTCGAGGCGCTGGATCTTCTTGCCGTCGGCACCGACGAGACGCGCCTCGAACGTGTCGCCGCGCGGTGTCGCCAGCGTGGCGATCAGCGACCAGTATTCGCGCGGGACGAACTTCTCGATCTCCAGCTCGCGATCGCAGACGAGGCGCAGCGCCACCGACTGCACGCGGCCGGCCGAGCGGGCGCCCGGCAGCTTGCGCCACAGCACCGGTGAGAGGGTGAAGCCGACGAGGTAATCGAGGGCGCGGCGCGCCATATAGGCGTCGACCAGCGCACCGTCGATCTGGCGCGGATGCTTCATCGCCTCGGAGACGGCCTGCTTGGTGATGGCGTTGAAGACGACGCGCTCGATCTTCTGATCCTTGAGCGCGCGCTTCTCCTTCAACACCTCGAGCACGTGCCAGGAGATCGCCTCGCCCTCGCGATCAGGGTCGGTGGCGAGAATCAGTCGGTCCGCGCCCTTCAGGGATTTGGCGATGTCATTGAGTCGGCCGGCCGCCTTGGGGTCGACCTCCCAGATCATCCGGAAATTTTCCTCCGGATCGACGGAACCGTTCTTCGCGGGAAGGTCGCGGACATGACCAAAAGAGGCTAAAACCTCGTAAGAGGAGCCCAGATACTTATTGATCGTCTTGGCCTTCGCAGGCGACTCCACGATGACGATATTCATGAAATTCCAATGGCTTAGTGGAAGGATTGAAGCCGGTTTCGCGGGATTCGCGCAAGGGCTCGTTGACCCGAACATGGGTGGTGAGGCGGTTCCTGTCAAATCGAGGAGTGTTGAAAGTCGATTGCGTTGGAGTCGCGAAGTACCTATCAGGTTGTGAGGAGCGTGCTTGGAACCGCTCTGATTTGGCGTTCTTTTTCCTCAAATTCCTCGTGCTGGATAGATTTGTTGGCCCAGGCAGCGGACAAAAGCGATCCCGATATCGAGCTGGCGGTGGAAGATGCAGACGCCGCGGCGGCGCTTGTCGCCGAAGTGACGGCCGGCCTGGCCCAGCTCGCCCAGCGCCATCATCTCGACATGCTGGATTACCTGTTGCGCATGGCGAACCTGGAAGCCGAGGATCATCTCCGGCTGCGGAGCCGCAACCGACTCTGCTGACGCGAGCCTTAGCATTCGCTGCAACGTCCTGATGATGACGACGGCAGGCGCCGCGATCTCGCTATCCCCCTCCAGGGGAGGGTGATAGCGGGGCTGATCTCCAAGCTGTGCGCTGCGAATTCGGAAACGTGCGCGAGGCCGCCACGGTGCGTTCCGTGGAAACACATCATGCTTTAGGTGAGCGACACCATCCCGCCGCCGTGCCGCTCGAGGCGGCCTGCCAGCTCGAGTTCGAGCAGCACCATGCGCAGCACCGCGGGAGACAGCCCGCTGATTCGGATCAGGTCGTCGATCGACACCGGCGTCGGCCCGAGCAGCGCGATGACCTGCGCGCGATCGTGGCTCTCCGGATCAGGCGCGAACAACTCCTCGTCGGGTTCACGCAGCGATGACGGCAGCGGCCGCTCCATGATCGGACCGACGGCCTGAATGATGTCGGCAGCCTCGGTGACCAGGGTGGCGCCCTGCTTGATGAGATCGTTGGTGCCGGCCGAGCGCGGATCGAGCGGCGAGCCTGGGACGGCGAACACCTCGCGGCCCTGTTCGCCGGCCATGCGTGCGGTGATCAGCGAGCCCGAACGATGCGCCGCCTCGACGACGACGACGCCGAGCGAGGCGCCCGAGATCAGCCGGTTGCGGCGGGGAAAGTCGCGGGCGCGCGGCTCGTGGCCGAGCGGCATCTCGGAGATCGCTGCTCCCTGGCCGCCGACGATGGCGCCGAGCAGATCGACATGCTCCGGCGGATAGATCCGGTCATGGCCGCCGGCCAGCACCGCGACGGTGCCGCCCGACAGGCTCGCGCGATGCGCGGCCTGATCGATGCCGCGCGCCAGCCCGGAAATGATGACGAAGCCCTCTTGGCTGAGCTCATGCGCGAGCTGGCCGGCGAATTTGAGCCCTGCGGCCGAGGCGTTGCGCGAGCCCACGATGGCGATCATCGGGCGCATCAACGTCTCCCGGGCGCCGCGTATCGCGAGCAATGGTGGTGCGTCGTCGCAGGTGGCGAGGCGGGGCGGATAGCCGTCCTCTTGCGGCGCCCGCAGCTCGACGCCGTAACGTTGGCAGGTGTCGAGCTCGGCCTCGGCTTCGTCGATCGTGCAGATGCGGCCCGCTCTCGCCGCGCCGCCGCGGCGCGCCAGATCCGGCAGGCGATCGAGCGCCAGGCGCGCGGTGCCGAAATGGTCGAGCAGCGAGCGGAAGGTGCGCGGTCCGACGTTGTCCGAGCGGATCAGGCGCAGCCGGTCGCGCCGCTCGGTGGCGCTCAGCTCGATCGTCGGATTGATGGCGTCCACGCGAAAGCCCTCTCACAGAGGGCCCAGCATGGAACAACCCGAGGGCGCAGGGAAGAGGGCGCGCTACGTCAACGCAAGGTCGCGCGTGTCCTCCGAGACAGATGCCTGTTCGTCCGGGATGGCGAGCGCGGTGCCGGGAGGAGCCTCGCGCAGCCAGCGGTCGGCGGCCTCGCGGCCGCGCTGATGCAGCATCTCGATCAGGTCGGCGCCGAAATCGGTCGCGTCGCGCTGCGCCAGGGCCTCGATCGCGTCCTCGGCCGCGAGACGGTGCACGCGCGGCGGATGCAGGCCGTCGCTGCGCGCCCATTCGAGCGCCGCGAGCTCGGCATTGAGGACGGCATTGGCGGCGATCTGGTCGAGCCGGCGATCGATCGCCGCCGAGGTCACCGGGATGTAGCCGTCGCGCGCCGGCGTGACCTGGACGACCAGCAGGTCGGCCGCGCTGGAGTCGTGCGCGATCTGGATCAGCGGCGGGTTGGCGACGTGGCCGCCATCCCAGTAGGTCTCATCGCCGATCTCGATGGCGGCGTGGAGCTGCGCCGGGCAGGTCGAGGCGAGCAGCACGTCCGGCGTAATCGCGGCGTTGCGGAAGATCTGCGGTGCGCCATCGCAAACCCGGGTCGCGGCGACCAGCAGGCGAGGGGCTGACGCGCTGTGAACGGCGTCGAAATCGATCGTCTCGGCGAGGATGTCGCGCAGCGGATCGAGATCGAGCGGGTCGGCGCGACCGCCGCGCAATCCCGAGCCGAACGAGACGGCGCTGCTCGGCGGCGAGAACGCCCCGATCACCATCAGCGCGCGGAACGAGGCCTGTTCCGTAAGCCGCGTCCAGAACAGTGCGAGCCGGTTGCGGGCCTCTTCGCGGCCGCTTCTGGCGAGGCCGCTGGCGAGCAGGGCCGCGTTGACGGCCCCGGCGCTGGCGCCGCTGATCGTGTCGAAATCGCAAGTCGGCTCTTGCAGCAGCCGGTCCAGCACGCCCCAGGTGAAGGCCGAGAAGGTTCCGCCGCCCTGCAGGGCCAGCGACAGCTTGCGCGGCGGCCACACCCGACGGGGCGGCGGCAGCGTCACGGTGGCGATCGCTTCGACGCGAGAGCGTTCCGGCGCCTCCGTCACGCGAGTCTCGGCGATGCACGCCGCACTGGTGGCCGCGATGATCGTCTCGGCCACGGCCGGCGCGACGTCAGGCTGTTCCGGGGCAGGACGTGGCTCGCCAACCTGGGCGATGGCTACGCTGTCCGACACGATAGGGGCCGCGGGCGCAATCACCTCAATGTCGGGCGAGGCCGGCGTGGCCGCGGTTTCTGCCTCGTCGGCACCCACAGCGCCCGTCGACCAGATCTGGGCCGCCGAGAGCAGGAGACTAGCGTTGGATCGCGCCTGGGTGGACATTTGCTGCGCCGACTCCTCATCACCTGCGATCATCGTGCGAGGCCGATCGACCGCTTGAATGGGTGTTGCGTAATCAGAGGTCGGAATCATGACAGGCAATCATGATTCACACCAGGGTGCGGCGTTAACTTATCAGTTAATCATGTGGCGGTGTTGCTGCGCTGCCGCTGTGAGTTCAGCGCCCGACGCGGTTTTGCCCGTAATTCACCGGAGATTCTACTTCTTCGCGCCGATTTTGCTCTCGGTGCCGCTCTGCAGTCGACGGATGTTTTCGCGATGCATGTAAATCAGCAACAAGGTGAGCAGCGCAAACAAGGCGGCGAGCGCAACGTGGCCGAAAGCCCACAGCACGATCGGAGTCAGCACGCTCGCGACGAGTGCAGCTAATGATGAGTAGCGGAACGCGAATGCAGTCGCGAGCCACACGAGGCAGAAGAAGATCGCGAACGGCCAGAGCAGGCCGATCAGGATACCGATGTAGACCGCGACGCCCTTGCCGCCGCGGAACTTCAGCCACACCGGAAATAGATGGCCGAGGAAGGCGCCGAGGCCGGCGATCATCGCCGCATTCGGGCCGCCGAGATAGCCGGAGATGATCACGGCCGCCGTGCCCTTCAGCGCATCGCCGAGCAGGGTGGCGGCGGCCAGCCCCTTGCGGCCGGTGCGCAGCACGTTGGTGGCGCCGATGTTGCCGGAGCCGATGCTGCGCAGATCCTGCGTGCCGGCGAGCCTGGTCAGGATCAGGCCGAACGGAATGGATCCGAAGAGATAGCCGATGATCAGGGCGACCGGCAGGAAGGCTTCGGATCCCATCACACAACTCCTTGCGAGGCAGGCGCGTCAGACATGTTCGAACACGGTGCGGCCGCCGACGATGGTGCGGACCACGCGGCCGGTGAAGCGGGCCTCGTCGAACGGCGTGTTCTTGCACAGCGATTTGAGGTCTGCCGGATCGAGAATCCAGGGCACGTCCGGATCGATCACGATGACGTCGGCCGGCGCGCCAGCGCGCAAGGTGCCACCGGGCAGGCCGAGCAGTTCCGCCGGGCGGGTCGACATCGCGCGGATCAGGCTCGTCCAGCTCAATTCGCCACTGTGCACGAGCCGCAACGCCGCCGGCAGCATCGTCTCCAGGCCGACCGCGCCGCTGGCGGCTTCCGCGAACGGCAGCCGCTTGACCTCGACGTCCTGCGGATTGTGGTCGGACATGATGACGTCGATCAGGCCGGAGGCGAGCGCCTCGACCAAAGCGCGGCGGTCGACCTCGGTGCGCAGTGGCGGGGTGAGCTTGAGGAAGGTACGGTAGGGACCGATGTCGTTCTCGTTGAGCGTGACATGGTTGATCGACACCGAGGCGCTGACGGCAAGGCCGGCGTCGCGCGCGCGCTTCAGGACGTCGAGCGAGTCGACCGAGCTCAGCGCCGCGGCATGGTAGCGCCCCCTGGTGAGGGCAACGAGGCGCATGTCGCGCTCGAGCACGACGGCCTCTGCCGCGGCTGGAATGCCGTAGAGGCCGAGGCGCGAGGCGAACTCGCCTTCGTTCATGACGCCTTCGCCGACGAGGTTCGGGTCTTCGGTGTGATGCACGATCAGCGCGTCGAAGTCGCGCGCGTAGGTCAGGGCGCGGCGCATCACCTGGGCGTTCATCACGCTGGTGTGGCCGTTGGAAAAGGCGACCGCACCGGCGGCGCGCAGCAGCCCGATCTCGGTCATCTCGTCGCCGCGCAGGCCCTTGGTCAGCGCCGCCATCGGCTGGATGTTGACGATCGCGGTGTCGCGGGCGCGGCGCAGCACGAAGTCGACGGTGGCCGAGTTCTCGATGACAGGCTCGGTGCCGGGCTGGCAGATGATGGTGGTGATGCCGCCGGTGGCCGCGGCCTGGCTGGCGCTGGCAAAGGTCTCGCGATGGCCCAGGCCGGGCTCGCCGACGAAGGCGCACATGTCGATCAGGCCGGGCGCGACGATCTTGCCGGCGCAGTTGATGACGTCGGTTCCTTCCGGCACGCCGGCCGCGCCGATGCCGCGCTTGAGGTCGCGGATCACACCGTCGGCGATCAGCACGTCACCGGGACCGTCGATGTCGCGGGAGGGATCGATGACGCGCGCGTTGGCGAGCAGGATCGGTCGGCGATCGGTCAGCATGCGTTTCGTCCCGACTTCTCTCTCAAGCATTCGGCAGGTTGCGGGCCAGCGCCTCGAGCACGGCCATGCGCACGGCGACACCCATTTCGACCTGTTCCCGGATCAGCGATTGCGCGCCGTCGGCGACGATGGAGTCGATCTCGACGCCGCGATTCATCGGCCCCGGATGCATCACCAGCGCGTCCGGCTTGGCGTAGGCAAGCTTCTTCTGGTCGAGGCCGAAATACTGGAAGTACTCCGACGACGACGGCACGAAGGAGCCGTTCATGCGCTCGCGCTGCAGGCGGAGCATCATCACGATGTCGGCGCCGTTGAGGCCCTCGCGCATATCGCGTGCGACCTCGACGCCCATCCGCTCGATGCCCGGCGGCAGCAGAGTGGAGGGCGCGACGACGCGGACGCGGGCGCCCATCGTGTTGAGCAGGAGAATGTTGGAGCGCGCCACGCGCGAATGCAGCACGTCGCCGCAGATCGCGATGACCAGGCCCTCGAGACGGCCCTTGTTGCGGCGGATGGTCAGCGCATCGAGCAGCGCCTGCGTGGGATGCTCATGCGCGCCGTCGCCGGCGTTGATCACGGAACCGTCGACCTTGCGCGCCAGCAGTTCCACGGCGCCGGAGGCGTGGTGGCGGACCACCAGGATGTCGGGGTGCATGGCGTTGAGCGTGACCGCGGTGTCGATCAGCGTCTCGCCCTTCTTGATGGACGAGGACGACACCGACATGTTCATGACGTCGGCGCCGAGCCGCTTGCCGGCAAGCTCGAACGAGGATTGCGTCCGGGTCGAGGCCTCGAAGAACAGGTTGACCTGGGTCCGGCCGCGCAGCACGGTGCGCTTCTTGTCGACCTGACGATTCAGTTCGACATATTCCTCGGACAGGTCGAGGAGACCGGTGATGTCGTGAGCGGAAAGGCCCTCGATTCCCAGCAAATGCCGGTGCCCGAGGACGAAACTCGATTTCGGTGAGGTTGCCATTAAAGCCAGAGCTATAGGGGCGGTTTCCGCGAGGGGCAAGGCCGAAAGCCGGGGTTCCGAGTTATCCCCCGTTCCGTCCGGCGCGGGCAGGCGCCGGGTGGGCGATGCCGCAAGGTTTTGTGAACTATGCCCGGGAATGCCGGCTGTTTTCGCTGCCCGGCGCGGGGCCGCCCACGTAAGAATTCAGCATTCGGCCGTGCCGATGAAGCAGATGTTCGGAGCCCGGCCATGACCCAGCCATCGTTCGAGACCCATGAGGTCTTCAACCAGTCGCCGCCGTTCGAGGACGTCAACCTGTTCACGGCCGACCGGCCGCTGATGGCGGCCGTCAAGGCGAATGGCGGGGCGGGCGCCGAGCAGGACCTGATGGCATTCGGCGCGGATTGGGGCTCGGCCGAGATGGCCGAGCAGGGTCGGCTCGCCAACGAGAACACGCCGAAGCTGCGCAGCTTCGACGCCAAGGGCTTTCGCCGCGACGTCGTCGAGTTTCATCCGGCGTACCATCAGATGATGGCGCGCTCGATCGCGGCCGGGCTGCACAATTCGACTTGGACGGCTCAAGGCGAGCCCGTTGGCGGCCGTTCGGAGGTCGTTCGCGCAGCGAAGTTCTACATCGCCTCGCAGGTCGAGAGTGGTCACCTCTGTCCGATCACGATGACGCGTGCGTCGGTCGCGGCGCTGGCGGCGCAGCCCGATCTGCTCGCGCGGACGATGCCGGTGATCGCCACCCGCGACTACGATCCGGCGTTTGCACCGTGGTGGGGCAAGCGCGGCATGACGCTCGGCATGGGCATGACCGAGAAGCAGGGCGGCACCGACGTCCGCGCCAACATGACAACAGCCGAGAGTACCGCCGACGGCTACCGCATCACCGGGCACAAATGGTTCATGTCGGCGCCGATGTGCGACGCCTTCCTGGTGCTGGCGCAGGCTGACAAAGGCCTGACCTGCTTCTTCATGCCGCGCTTCACGCCGGATGGCGCGGTCAATGCGCTGCGCTTTCAGCGTCTCAAGGACAAGCTCGGCAACCGCTCCAATGCCTCGTCGGAGGTGGAGTTCGCCGGCGCCTACGCCGAGCGGATCGGCGAGGAGGGCAGGGGCATCAGCACCATCATCCAGATGGTGCAGCTGACGCGGCAGGATTGCGCGATCTCCTCCGCCGGGCTGATGCGCTCGGGGCTTTCGCATGCGCTGCATCATGCGCGCCATCGCAGCGTGTTCCAGAAGCATCTGGCCGACCAGCCGCTGATGCAGTCGGTGCTCGCCGACATGGCGCTTCATGTCGAGGCGACGGTGGCGCTGGTGATGCGGCTGTGCCGGGCGTTCGACCGCATGGCGGCCGACGCCAGCGAGGCCGCCTACATGCGGCTGCTGACGCCCGCGATCAAATACTGGGTGTGCAAGAGCGCGCCGCCGTTCCTCTATGAGGCGATGGAGTGCCTCGGCGGCAACGGCTATGTCGAGGACGGCCTTCTCGCGCGCCACTATCGGGAGTCGCCGGTCAACGCGATCTGGGAAGGCTCGGGCAACGTGATGTGCCTCGACGTGCTGCGCGCATTGTCGCGCGAGGCGGAGGCGGCGGCCGCGGTGATGACAACGCTTGCCGCTGATGCGCGCGGGCTGCCCGGAGCCACTGAAGCCCTGGCCATGATCAGCCAGGCGTTCCGCCGCGGCGACAGCGAGCGCGTTGCGCGTCTTGCGGTGGAGAAGCTGGCCCTGCTGGCGGCCGCCGCCGCGCTGAACGTCGTGTCCCCCGATCGTGCCGAGCTGTTCGCAACGACGCGGCTTGCCGCCACCCATCCGAGCATGTACGGCGCCGTCGATCTCGATCCCACCGCCATCCGTGGCTTGCTGGAGCGCGCCCTGCCTTGACCGATACGCCCGAAGCCGCCGTCATGGATTCTCTCGATCCGGCCAATCCCCCGCAGCAGGTGGGACCGGCGCAGCACCAGCCGCGCACGCTCGGCTTCTGGTGGACGTTGCTGTGGGGTGTCGTGATCTTCATCGCGATGCTGATCGGACAATCCGTCGCCGTTCTCGTTCTCGCCGACAGCGCCTTGGATCTGTCGGCGCTCGCCCGCGCCGCGGGGCGGGGACTGACGCTGTCGCTGTCCGTGATGATGGGACTTCCGGCCGTGCTGCTCGCGACTTATTTCGCCGTCCGCCACACCCGCACGCCGTTCGCGGAGTATCTCGGCCTGCGCTGGACGTCCTGGAAGTATGTCTGGATCGGCATCGGCGGCATGATCGTGATCGTGGTCGCGTGGGACCTGATGTCGCGCGCGACGGGACGCGAGGTCTCGCCCGGCTTCATGATGGACGTGCTGAAGACAGCGCGCGGCGACGGCACGGTCTGGCTGATGGTGATCGCGTTCTGCGTGGCGGCCCCGCTGTCCGAGGAGCTGTTTGCCCGTGGCTTCCTGTATCGCGGCTGGTCGGATTCGTTCCTCCGGGTGCCCGGCGCGATCGTGCTGTCGTCGCTGGTCTGGACGGCCATGCATCTGCAATACGACTGGTACTTCTTCCTCGAGGTGTTCGCGCTCGGCGTGTGGTTCGGCTATCTGCGCTCGGTCAGCCATTCGACCTGGCTGACCATCGTGCTGCACGGCCTCAACAACCTCGCCGCCACGCTGCAGACGATGTGGCTCGCCGGCGGCGGCTCTTCCTGAACGTCCTCAGCCGGCCCAGGCGATCGCCAACGGCATGGTGATCGCCGCCAGCACGGTCTGCAGCGAGATGATCTGCGCCAGCAGCGGCGCATCGCCGCCCATCTGTTTCGCCAGCACATAGGCGCTCGGTGACGTCGGCACCGCGGCGCAGATCGCGACCACCACGAGGCTCGGGCCGGTGACGCCGAACCATCCGGCGAGCCCGATCGCGAGGATCGGCATCAGCACCAGCTTGAGCACGACGCCGAGCGCGGCAGCCGTCCCGGCGCGCCGCAGTACTTCGAAATGCAGCCCCGCTCCGGTCACCAGCAGGCCGATCGGCAGCGAGGCCTGGCCGAGCGCGTCGGCGGCGTCGTGCCAGAGCTTTGGCAGCGGCACATGCGCGAGGTTGAGGGCAAGCCCGACGGCGCAGGCCCAGATCAGCGGATTGCGGATGATCGTCGCGGCGATCTCGCCCAGCGAGCGCCGGTTCGGCGAGGCGTAATGGGCGAGCACCGCCACGCTGAAGACGTTGACCATCGGGATGATCGCGATCATGCCGACCGAGGCCACCGCCAGCCCGGTCGGGCCGAACAGGCTGCCGGAGACGCTGAGCGCGACGTAGGTCTGCCAGCGCGTCGCGCCCTGGAAGATCGAGGTGAAGGCTGGTCCATCGACGCCGGAGCGCGCGAGCAGCGGCCGCAGCGCGAGGCAGAGCGCGGACATCGCCAGCATCGCCAGGAACAGCGCGCCGCCGATGCCGGCCACCGGCACCTTGCTCAGATCGGCCTTGACCAGGCTCTGCAGCAGCAGCGCGGGAAACAGCACGTAGTAGGTCAGCCGCTCCAGCCCGTGCCATTGCGCGTCGAGCCGGATCAGGCTGCGCCGCAGGCCGAAGCCGATCACGATCAGCAGGAACACCGGCGCCAGCGCTGCGATGACCGGTGTCATGACCTACTGCCCCGACCGGCGCAGCGTCGCCAGCCGGTCGAGCGCGCCCTGCAGGATGAAGATCGCGGCATGGGTGTCGATCACCTCGGCGCGCCTGGCGCGGCTGACATCCATACCGATCAGCTCGCGTTCCACGGCGGCCGTCGACAGCCGTTCGTCCCACAGACCGATCGGCAGGTCGGTGAGGCCGGCGAAATTGCGTGCAAATGCCCGGGTCGATTGCGCCCGCGGCCCCTCGCTGCCGTCCATGTTGATGGGCAGGCCGAGCACGAAACCGACCACCTTGCGCTCCGCCGAGATCGCGAGCAGCCGCGCCGCATCGGCCTTGAACGCCTTGCGCTGGATGGTCTCGACTCCGGTCGCGAGCCGGCGATCGGGATCGGAGACGGCGACGCCGATCGTCTTGGTGCCCAGGTCGAGGCCGACGAGCGCGCCGCGCTCGGGCCAGCGGCCGGCGGCTTCGATGAGGGGGAGGATGGGAGCGGGCATGGCGCGCCGCTTAGCACGCGCCACGCCCGCGAGGCAAAGCCGGATCGTAACCTCTACCGGATCGCGATCGGGTTGATGTTGCCCTGGACGCCGCCGCGCCAGCGCGGCTGTCCCAGCACGAACAGGAACTCGTAGCCCTTGTCCTTGGCCAACTCGGCCGTGTCCATGTTCTCCAGGATGTAGGTGCCGTTCATGGCGAGCAGGATCTGGTGCACCTCGAACAGGTTTTTCGATTCGAACGGGATCGCTTCCACCGCCCAATTGTCGGCGCCGACGGCGACCACGCCCTTCGAGGTCAGGTACTTGGCGCCCTCGACGCCGAGGCCAGGCTCGCCGGCGCCGTAGCGCTTGTCGTCCTTGCCGATCAGGCCGAGCCAGCCGGTATGGAAGATCACGATGTCGCCCTGGCAGATCTCGACGCCCTGTTTCTTGGCGGCCTCCTCGATCTCCTTGACGTTGAACGCGGTGCCTTCCTTGACGACGTCGGTGCCGTAATAGGCGGCCATGTCGAGCAGCACGCCGCGCGCCACCAGCGGCGGCACCTTCTCGATGCCCAGCTTCTTCAGGCCGGTCGGATCGGCGAAGTCGAGCAGCTTGTTGCCGTTGTAATAGACGTGCTCGATGCCGAGATGGCCGAGACCGTCGAGCTGGCTGCCGACGCCGACCCAGCCCTCGACGATGTCGTCATTATAGGTCGCCTTGTTCGGTCCGAGCCCTGGAATGCCCGCCTGTCCCGGCTGTACCACGGTGATCTTGAACGAGCGCGGCGGGTAGGCGGGGGTCTTGCCGTCGATGATCATGCCGAGCGGGTAGGTCTTGCCGGTCTTCACCAGCGAGGCCGCTTTGACCACGAGCTCCGGCGTCATGTAGTTGGCGGCGCCGATCTCGTCGTTCGGCCCCCACTTCGATTTCGTCCAGTCCTGGGCATTCGCCGTCCCGATCGCACCCATCATGGCAATCGAACAGCACAACACGAACGCGTTGCGCATCGCATTTCCTCCGACTTGTTGATGTTTGTTGTATTTCGCGCTGGCCAGCGCTGCATCCTAACGTAGTACGGCGCCAACGGACAAAGTGTTTTTAGGATGCGTGCGCTGCACAGCGCCCGAACGTCGCATCGGTCGAAATGGCCGTGTTTTACTGCAGAATCTTGTCATTTTGTGCCGTGGAATGCGGCTTGCGACGGCAACGCCGATGCACAATCTCTGGGCGAATAGTGCTACGCCGCGATGTCGCGATCCCGGCGGCCGAGGCCTTCCATGAAGGCCGACAGCGCGCTGCTGCGATGCGCCGCGCGGCGATGGATGAAGAGCGTCTCGACCTGGGCATGGGACGGATCGAGCGCGTGCAACGCGACGCTGCCGCTCATCGCATGCCGCGTTACCACCGCGCGCGGCAGCAGCGCGACGCCCATGCCGGCGGCGACGCAGCCGATCATGCCATCGAGGGTGCCGAGCTCGATCCGCGATGCGGCGGGCCAGCCGAAATCGTTGAACACCTGCTCGAGCCGCTGGCGATAGGTGCAGCCGGCCCTGAACACCAGCGCGGTCGGCCCGGAGCCGGGTGTCGCGGCGCGCAGCGCGGTCAGACTCTCGAACCGCCGTGCCGTGACCAGCACCAGCTCCTCTTCGAACGCGACGATTCCGGTGAGGTCGGGATGATCGATCGGACCGGCGACGAAGGCGCCATCGAGCGTGCCGTCGAGCACGCCGGCAACGAGATCGGCGGTTGGCGCGGTGCGCAGGCTCAAGGCCACGGCCGGAAAGCGCCGGTGGAAGTCGGCGAGCCGCGTCGGCAGGCGGACGGCGGCGGTCGTCTCCATCGAGCCGATCATCAGCGGTCCCTGCGGCTCGCCGTCGTCACGCGCGGCCAGCACGGCTTCACGCGACAGCGCCGCGATGCGATCGGCGTAAGGCAACAGGCGCTGTCCGGCGCCGGTCAGGGTCATGCCGCGGCTATGGCGTTCGAACAAGGCGGTGCCGATCTCGGCTTCCAGCGCCTTGATCCTTTGCGTGACGTTGGACTGGACCGTGTTGAGCACCTCCGCGGCGCGCGTGATGCCGCCGGCGCGCGCCACCGCGGCAAAGGTCTGGAGGTCGCTCAGTTCCATGGCCGCTCTCCGTTTTGAATCTGCGATGGCAGAGTTCTCAACTATTCATTTTCAGAGAATGCTAGCCGCGCCTAGTCTCCGCGTCCAGAACGCAGGAGAGTCTTCATGCCGCTGACAACAGCGCTGACCGAGAGGCTCGGCATCGATCATCCGATCCTGCTGGCACCGATGGATGTCGTTGCCGATGCGCTGCTGGTGCGCGCGGTCAGCGAAGCCGGCGGCTTCGGCATTCTCGGCGGCGGCTATGGCAATCGCGCGTGGCTCATGCAGGAGACAGCGAAGCTCGATGGCCTGCGTGCGCCGTTCGGCATCGGCTTCATCACGTGGTCGCTGGCGAAGAAGCCCGATCTGCTCGACATCGCGCTGGCGGCCAAGCCAGCAGCTGTGATGCTGTCGTTCGGCGATCCCCGGCGCTTTGCGCCCGCGATCAAGCAGGCGGGCGCGCTTCTGATCTGCCAGGTGCAGGATGAGGCCATGGCGGAGCAGGCGCTCGCGGCCGGGGCCGACGTCCTGATTGCACAAGGCACCGAAGCGGGCGGCCACGGCGCCTCGCGGACCACGCTCGACATCGTGCCGGCGATCGTCGATCTCGCGGCTGGCCGTGTGCCGGTGGTGGCCGCCGGTGGGCTCGCGGACGGCCGCGGGCTCGCCGCGATGCTGATGCTGGGTGCCGACGGTGTGCTGCTCGGCACGCGCTTCTATGCCAGCCAGGAAGCTGCCGGCGCCGACGAGGCCAAGCGGCGCATCTGTGGCGCAAAGGCCGGCGAGACGGTACGCGGCATCATCTTCGACCTGTCGCGCAACAACGTCTGGCCGGCGCCGTTTACCGGACGCTGCCTGATCAACGATCATGCGCGGCGCTGGATGGGGCGCGAGGTCGAACTGCTGCAGCAGGTCGAGCGCGTCTCGGCCGACTATGTGAAGGCGCGGGCCGAAGGCAATTTCGATGTCGCAGCCGTCATCGCCGGTGAGGCGGTCGGGCTGATCCATGATATCCCGCCGGCTGCCGAGATCGTCGTGCGGATCGTCGGCGAGGCCGAGCAGATCCTGCAAGGGCGGCGCAACTCATCCGTGCCGCTCAGGAACTGAGATAAAATAAAGAGTGAGGTGAACCATGTGGCCCGACCGCCGCTTCCTGGATCTCGTCAAGACCGAGCACCCGATCGTGCTCGCGCCGATGGCCGGCGTGATGGACGCCGATCTCGTCATCGCAGTCGCGCAAGGCGGCGGGCTCGGTTCGCTGCCGTGCGCGATGCTCTCGGCGGACAAGGCCCGCGAGCAGGTCAACATCATCCGCCAGCGCGTCTCGGCGCCGATCAACGTGAACTTTTTCTGCCACACGCCTGTCGAGGCGGATGCTGCCCGGGAGGCGGGCTGGAAGCAGCGTCTCGACGCCTATTATCAAGAGTACGGTGTGGATCCGGCAGCTCCGGTCACGGCGGCCAACCGTGCGCCGTTCGATGCGGCGATGTGCGCCGTCGTCGAGGAACTGAAGCCGGAAATCGTCAGCTTCCATTTCGGCCTGCCTGAGCCGTCGCTGCTCGCGCGCGTGAAGGCGACCGGTGCCGTCGTGATGGCGTCCGCGACCGTCGTCCGCGAGGCGGTGTGGCTGGAGCGGAACGGGGCCGACATCATCATCGCGCAGGGCGCGGAGGCCGGCGGCCATCGCGGCATGTTCCTGACCGACAAGCTCGCCGAGCAGGTCGGCACCTTTGCGCTGGTGCCGCAGATCGTGGATGCGGTGAAAGTGCCGGTGATCGCGGCCGGCGGCATCGCCGATGCGCGCGGCATCGCGGCGGCGTTCGCGCTCGGTGCCTCCGGCGTACAGATCGGCAGTGCCTATCTGCGCTGTCCCGAATCCAAGGTTAGCGTGCCCGCGCGCGCCGCACTGGCCGCCGCCGATGACGAATCGACGGTCATCACCAACGTGATGACCGGCCGGCTGGCGCGCGGCGTCGCCAACCGGGTGATGCGCGAAGTCGGGCCGATCTCGCCGGACGCGCCGGCATTTCCGCATGCCGCGACCGCACTCGGACCGCTCAAGGCGGCCGCGGAGAAGCAGGGCAAGGTCGATTTCACCAATCTCTGGGCCGGGCAGGCGCTGCCACTCGGGGGTGAGAGACCGGCGGCCGAGCTGACGCGGACGCTGGCCGAACAGGCGCTGGCGCGGCTTGCGAAGCTGGCGGGCTGACGCCAAAGGCGGCGTTGCGGGCAGGGCGGTGCCCTGGGAAAGCCTGAAGGCTGCCGGTTGCGGCGCGAAAGCGGGCTCTGCTATAGGGCGGGTTCACTGTGTCCCGTGAGGCCCTATATAATGTCGGTCGATGCCGCCACCGTCCGCAAGATCGCGCAATTGGCGCGGATCGCTGTCACTGACGCCGAGGTCCCGCATCTGCAGGGCGAGCTCAATGCGATGCTGGCCTTCGTCGAGCAGCTCTCGGAGGTCAATGTCGAGGGCGTCGAGCCGATGACCTCGGTGACGCCGATGGCGATGAAGAAGCGCCAGGACATCGTCACCGACGGCGACATCGCCGACGACATCGTCAAGAACGCGCCGATGACCGAGAACAACTTCTTCCTTGTGCCGAAGGTGGTGGAATAGCCCGGGGCAGTTTGGCGTGCGTTCGTCGCGCGTCCGCTCCTTCAAACCGACAAGCGAGCCAACGCCATGTGCCTGCTCTGCGACGATGAAGCGGCCTACAAGGCCTATATGGATTATCTCGACGCGATGGAGCGGCAGGGCAAGGCCGCCGATCCCGACAAGGCCGTGAACGAGATCCTCGACCAGCTCGAGGCGTCCAATGCTAATAAGACTCCCCCCAAGAAGAACAAGTTCTTCGCCGACGACGCCGACGCCGACAAGACGCTCTCCCCGTTCTTCTGCAGCCCGATCAACAAATGACCGATTTGACTTCGCTGACGCTCGCCGATGCCCGCAAGGGCCTCGCGGACAAGACCTTCACGTCGCTCGAGCTGACCGACGCCCATCTCAAGGCGATCGAGGAGGCACGGGCGCTCAATGCCTTCGTGCTGGAGACGCCGGACCAGGCGCGCGCGATGGCGCGCGACGCCGACGCCAAGCTCAATAAGGGCGAGGGCGGGCCGCTGGCCGGCATTCCGCTCGGGATCAAGGATCTGTTCGCCACCAAGGACGTCCGCACCACGGCGTGCTCGAAGATCCTCGGCAACTTCGTGCCGACTTATGAATCGACGGTGACCTCGCAGCTGTGGCGCGACGGCGCGGTCATGCTCGGCAAGCTCAACAATGACGAGTTCGCGATGGGCTCGTCCAACGAGACCTCCTGCTTCGGCCCGGTCGGCAACCCCTGGCGCCGCGAGGGCTCCAACACCACGCTGGTGCCGGGCGGCTCGTCCGGCGGCTCGGCCTCTGCCGTGGCGGCGCTGTTGTGCATGGGCGCGACCGCGACCGACACCGGCGGCTCGATCCGCCAGCCCGCGGCGTTCACCGCCACCGTCGGCATCAAGCCGACCTATGGCCGCTGCTCGCGCTGGGGCATCGTCGCCTTCGCTTCGTCGCTCGACCAGGCCGGTCCGATCGCGCGCACGACCCGCGACGCCGCGATCCTCTTGCGCTCGATGGCCGGCCACGACGAGAAGGACACGACCTCGGTCGACATCCCCGTTCCGGACTACGAGGCCGCGATCGGCAAGTCCGTGAAGGGCATGAAGATCGGTATTCCCAAGGAGTATCGCCTCGACGGCATGCCGGCCGAGATCGAGAAGCTGTGGAGCGAGGGTCGTAAGTGGCTTGAAGCCGCTGGCGCTGAAACCGTCGAGGTGTCGCTGCCGCACACCAAATACGCGCTGCCGGCGTATTACATCGTCGCGCCAGCGGAAGCGTCATCGAACCTCGCCCGCTACGACGGCGTCCGCTACGGCCTGCGCGTGCCCGGCAAGTCGATCGGTGAGCTGTACGAGAACACCCGCGCCGAGGGTTTTGGGGCCGAGGTCCGCCGCCGCGTCATGATCGGCACCTACGTGCTGTCGGCCGGCTATTACGACGCCTATTACATCCGGGCGCAGAGGGTCCGTACCCTCATCAAGAAGGATTTCGAGGACTGCTTCGCCAAGGGTGTGAACGCGATCCTGACGCCGGCGACGCCATCGGCCGCCTTCGGCATCGGCGAGAAGGGCGGCGCCGATCCGGTCGAGATGTATCTCAACGACATCTTCACGGTGACGGTGAACATGGCCGGTCTTCCCGGCATCGCGGTGCCGGCCGGCAAGGATGCGCAGGGCCTGCCGCTCGGGCTGCAGCTGATCGGCCGTCCGTTCGACGAGGAGGCGCTGTTCTCGCTCGGCGAGGTGATTGAGCAGGCGGCGGGACGCTTCACGCCGGTCCGGTGGTGGTAACCCTCGCCGAATTCAACACGAGCCTCGCGGGCGACGCGCCCGCGGCTGGGCTCACGCCTGTGCTGACCGGCCTGTGGTGGCTGGCGAAGGGCGACTGGGACCGGGCGCACAGGATCATCCAGGACGAGACCGGCCGCGACGCGGCCTGGGCGCACGCGCATCTGCATCGCGTCGAAGGCGACCTCGGCAATGCCGGCTACTGGTATCGCCAGGCCGGGCAGCCGGTGGCGGCGGATGCGCTGGATATCGAATTCGAGCGGATCGTCTCCGCGCTGATGGGGAGTTGAGGGCCATGACGGCAACCAGCGGCAAGCTGATGAAGGGTGCCACCGGCGACTGGGAGGTCGTGATCGGCATGGAGATCCATGCCCAGGTCACCTCGAAGTCCAAACTGTTCTCGGGCGCTTCCACCGCCTTCGGCGGCGATCCCAACAGCCACGTATCGCTGGTCGACGCGGCGATGCCTGGCATGCTGCCGGTCATCAACGAGGAGTGCGTCCGCCAAGCCGTGCGCACCGGGCTCGGCCTCAACGCCAAGATCAACCTGCGCTCGGTGTTCGACCGCAAGAACTATTTCTACCCCGACCTGCCGCAGGGCTACCAGATCAGCCAGTACAAGGACCCGATCGTCGGCGAGGGGGAGCTAGAGATCGACTCGGACGACAACACCACAGTCAAGATCGGCATTGAACGCATTCACCTTGAGCAAGATGCAGGCAAATTGATACACGATCGAGACCCGAACCTGTCCTATGTGGACCTCAATCGGTCAGGCGTTGCGCTAATGGAGATCGTCTCCAAGCCGGATATCCGTTCACCCATAGATGCGATGAACTTTATAACAAAGTTACGCTCTATTATGCGCTATCTCGGCACCTGCGATGGCGACATGGAGAAGGGCTCCTTGCGCGCCGATGTGAACGTTTCCGTCCGCAGGCCGGGCGAGCCGCTCGGCACCCGCTGCGAGATAAAGAACATGAACTCGATCAATTTCATCGGTTTTGCGATCGACTATGAGGCAAACCGCCAGATCGGAATCCTGGAGGGTGGCGGCGAAATCGAGCAGGAGACCCGGCTCTACGATCCAGAGGCTGGCGAAACGCGCTCGATGCGCTCCAAGGAAGACGCACACGACTATCGGTATTTTCCGGATCCAGACCTGTTGCCACTGGTCTTGACTCAGGTCGAAGTCGATAGACTCAAGGCAGAACTGCCCGAATTCGCGCACCAGAAACGAGCTCGGTTCATGACTGATTTTGGGCTTCCGCTTTACGACGCGGAGCTGCTGTCGAGAGAACGGGCTCTCGCGGACTATTTTGAAACGGTTGCGACCGGGCGTGACGGCAAGCTTGCCGCCAATTGGGTACTCAACGAGCTTTCTGCCCGCCTTAACAAGGAAGGGCGCGACATCTCGTCCTCTCCGGTGGCGGCCGAACAGCTCGCTGGCATCATCGCGCTGATCGGCGAGGGGACGATCTCCGGCAAGATCGCCAAGGACCTGTTCGAGATCGTCTGGAGCGAGGGCGGTGATCCGCGCGCGCTGGTCGAGAGCCGCGGCATGAAGCAGGTGACCGATCTCGGCGCGATCGAGAAGGTGGTCGACGAGATCATCGCGGCCAATCCGGACAAGGTCGCGCAGGCCATCGCCAAGCCGCAGCTCGCCGGCTGGTTCGTCGGTCAGGTGATGAAGGCGTCTGGCGGCAAGGCCAACCCGCAGGCGGTCAACGATCTGCTGAAGAGCAAGCTCGGCATCTGAACGGCGATCGTTCGTCTTCGTTCCGGCGGCGCGCACATGGTGCGCGCCGTTTTCGTTTGCCGCTCGCGTTCCGCGAATCGCCGCACGCGATTCGCAGAAAAGCCACCTTTGGCGAGCGCTCGAACGCACACGAGGGCGTGTACGATGAAAATTTTTTCGTTGCCAAAATTTACGACTCAGAGTCCGCGCGCCCCTCTTGTCGCATGAGTCTGCGCGCTGCTCCGCGCATCGCGCGAGTCTCGCCGCCTTATGCAGTCGTTCGGGAATGGCTTGTAGCGCAGGCTTTTCTTGCGATGGCTATTAGTAGCAGGTGTTGGCTTGCTGACATCGACGATCGCGAATTCGTCGTCGAGCGCCGCTCTGCTTCGCGCCTTGCGCCAGCCGTGCGCGCGCGTGGCTGTCAACACTTCCTTAAGCCGGAAGCTGTTTTTTTTCACTCGTTGGTGTATCGATGTGGAGTGCATCTCGATTCCCGAGTGCACGCATCGACTAAGCCATCTCACATCGGAGGGCAACATGGCCAAGAAAGCGAAGAAGGCGAAGAAGGCAGTGAAGAAGGTCGCGAAGACCGCTGCGAAGAAGACCGCCAAGAAGACCAAGAAGGTCGCCAAGAAGAAGTAACTCTCGCAGTCCCTGCGAGATGAGTCCGGCAGCTGATGCCGGCACGTCGTTGGAACGAAGGTCGGCAGCGCTCCTCCGGAGCCGGCAGATCTCCTGAAGCTCCAACAGACGATAGAGGGTGTCGGCGAGACATCAGGTCAACGGTCGGATCGAACTTGAGGGCGGCTTCGCTCACAATCCGGTCCGGCAGAAGAAACAGGATTTCTTCGTTCGGTGCAGATCGCCATTCGGTCTGCAATCTCACCATCGGCTAACAGCCCCAGCGGCTAACAGCCAGTGTGAGATCTGGTCCTGACGTGTTCGCCGACGCCCTCGATCCTGGCCGCGCCCGATGGCCGCGCGCCTGACATGTTCCTCCCATTCGACAATCAGAGAGCCAGGCGGCGGATCAGCTCGCCGCGCGATGATCGCTGCGGCAGCGAAGCCCCCGAGCTTCGGCGCGAGCATGCCCGATTGCAGGCTGGTGCTGGCGGCTGCGCTCCTCCTGCGGTCCCGGCGCGTACGTGCCGGCGGTTGCAACGGCGGCGCCATCGCGTTTTGCGGATGGTTAGAGGTTTGCCAAACAGAACGGTAAACCGGTTCTCACCGCTTCAGAAAAATCAATCCCGATCAAGCGCTTGCGCCTCGGCCTGAAAGATCGGCCGGTTTGCGTTCAGGCTTCTTTCAGCACGATGCTTAAACTGCCCTTCAAACTTGATCGGCCATCCTTCGCGCATAAGCCGTCAAACGGCATGGGGACTAACCAGGCGTTGAACAGTTGGACGGGGGCAGAGCTCGGGATGCGAGCCGCCTCCTTGAATGAAGGAGAGCGACGATGTTTCAGGGACAACTCGATTTCGTTGATGTGACCACCGCGGAGCAGGGCGCCAATGGCGACGTGCTGTTCGATCTCGGCATGCTCTATGCGAGCGGCCGCGATGGCGTGGTCGATCTGATCGCCGCGCACAAATGGTTCAATCTCGCCGCCCTCAGGGGACGCGCGGACGCCGTCGCGATGCGCCGTGAGATCGCCGAGCAGATGTCGGAATCCGAGATCGCCGCGGCGCAGCGCGAGGCGCGGGCCTGGATGACGGCGCACTGATCATCTGGTCCAGCTCAGCCCTCGTCGAGAATGGCGGCAAGATCGGCCAAGCCGTGACGCCGCGTCGAGATCCGTTCGCGGGGTGATCGGCTGAGATCGGCTGAAATCCTTGGGGCGTCGAGAGCAAGCCTCGTCGTCCGCCGCCAAATCTCCTATCTGTCCGCACAAGTGATTCACGGTGGCGGGATCGATGGACATGAGGCAGGCACGGCAGCGACAGGCGGGACGGCAGGAACTGATCGACTGCCATGACTGCGGGAACGGCGTGTCGTTCAGCGCAGCCGCGTGCCCGCATTGCGGGTCGACCGAGCCGGCCGGGTCTCTGGTGCAGAGCCGGCGCGAGTTGCGGCGGTTGCGGGTCGAGGCCACCAACGACCAGCGTCTCGTCGTCATCACTGCGCTGTGTGCTGGTCTCGGCACGTTGTATGGCGCGGTGATGGGGGCAGGAGGGACGTCGTCCTGGTGGGCGGCGCTCGGCTACGGCTTCGTGGGCGCCGTGATCGGCGTGCCCGCCGCCTTCGTGATCAATATCAGCAGGAACCTGTTCGACTGAGGCTCGCTCCGGATGGGGCGCGCGGCCGTCGTCACCTCGAGACTCGGTCAACGCACGAGCCTGCGCCGAAGGCTGCGGTCCAGGCTATCCTGGGCGCATCTGCCGCTTGCGGTGCGGCGCCGAGTGGGGCATACGGAGCACAGCCGGAGACGTGGCCGAGTGGCTGAAGGCGGCGGTTTGCTAAACCGTTATAGGGTTGTAAAGCCCTATCGAGGGTTCGAATCCCTCCGTCTCCGCCAGATCTCGTCTCCGCCAGATCTCGGGCGCCTCGGACGGTTAGCCCCCCCAGACTTTTGAGATCGTCCGACCTTCAGCCTGTACGACATTTTGGCTGTCCTGCGAGCGGGCCGTCCCGACATTCATCAGTCGAACATTCAGGCTCTCCAACATGGAGAGCGGGCGGATCAGGCCGGCGGTCTCTCCATTGTTGTTGTCGACGCCCAGGACAAGCGATCCGCGATTCGAGTCGTCGCGCCGCATGGCCGCCTTACGCAAGGATGGTCTGACAGCTGGGCGACTCGTCTTGTGTGCGGGCCCATCTCTTTTTGATCGACGTTTGAATCTGCGGGCTGCTCTTCGGAGCGCGCCTGTCGTGTCCAGCGAGCAACACCACGGCACCCAAGGCCGGGCGTTGTCACCTCGTGGCGATTCTGTCGCGCGACGTGATTCCGGCTCATATCGGCCCACGGTGTGCCCCTTCCGCAATCTCAAGTGGACCCGCTCCCGGCTCAACGATGAACGCGGGATTGCGTTGCGCCGGGTTTCTGCCGTCATCAAGGCTGCTAAAAAAGCGATATCAGACAGTGGCTTGGCTCGATCGGCGGGCGAAATTTTGCGGTGCCGCATACCCACATCCACTGTTGCTGGCGGGCCACATCGTGTGTCCATTCGATGGCACCAATGCACAAACCGTTTTGCTTACCAAACGAGCGAAGGCATAGTTCCTGACGACGGTGGGGGGTTACTCGATCGTCCCGTTACAGAGGTTTCGCTAAAGTCCCTCGCGTGATGCGGGAGTGTCCGATGGCGCGAAGCGGCTGAAGCGGTTTTTCGGGATGGGAGAAGCGGATCGTCCTGGGGGATCTTGATCCGGAATTTCCCAAGAGAGCAACTTGGAGGTTTAACATGAAGACGGTTAAGAGCCTTATCCTCGGCTCAGCGGCGGCCCTGTTCGCCATGAGCGGAGCCCAGGCGGCCGACCTTCCGATCAAGGCCAAAGCGGTCGAGTATGTGAAGGTTTGCTCCCTGTACGGTGCGGGTTTCTACTACATCCCCGGCACTGACACCTGCATCAAGCTCGGCGGCTACGTTCGCGCCGACTATACTGGCGCAGGCGGCGACTATGGTTTCATGGGCAGCTCGGGCACCAGCAACGCTGGTTCGAACAATCGCCTGACCAACTACTGGACCACCCGCGCTCGTATGGACTTCAACGTCGATACGCGCACGGCGACCGAGTACGGCGTGGTTCGCACCTTTGCCGACATGGTCTTCACGGTGGATAGCGGCACGGCGGGTGCTGGCGCTGCAGCGGGCCTCGGTTTGTACCATGCGTTCATCCAGTTCGCTGGATTCACGTTCGGTCGCACGGTCTCGATCTTCGACATGCCGTGGCAGGGCTATCCGGCTGGCGGTCCCGACACCGTTCCGGGCGGCAGCAACCACGTGACCGGTATCAACCAGGTCGCCTACACGGCTGACTTCGGCCAGGGCGTCACTGCTTCGATCGCGCTGGAAGATCCGACCACTCCCGGTAACGGCCAGGCGAACGTCTTCAATACGTCGATCGTTCCGACCGCCGGTCAGTTCCAGAGCGGCATCTACGGCACCAACAGCTGGGGCGGTTCGCGTTCTCCTGACATCGTCGGCGCGGTCCGTGTCGACCAGGCTTGGGGTCTCTTCCAGTTCGGCGTTGCGGCGCACGACATCCACCCGACCTACTACGGCGCGTCGGAAATCACTGGTCATCCGAGCGACAAGTGGGGCTGGGCAGTTCAGGCTGGCCTGTCGATCAAGAACATCCCGACGGGTCCGGGTGACTCGATCAACATGCAGGCGGTGTACGCCGACGGTGACATCCACGCTGTTCTCGGCAATATCGCTTGGCCGCTGAACTTCGGCATGTACAGCGGTTCGACCACGGCCTACCAGAGCGTCGGTTTCGCCAGCTTGGTTGACGGCGTGTTCGGTGCCGCTGGTACCCAGATCGAGACCTCCAAGGCCTGGGGCTTCCGCGGTGGCTACACCCACAACTGGAGCCCGAACTGGGCGACCGGCCTCTACGGTGGCTATGCTCAGGTGCGTTATGGCGCCGCGGGTAGTGCTCTGATCTGCAACAACTTCGCGACCCTTGGCCCGTCCGCTGGTGCGGTCTGTAACCCTGACTTCAACGTCGGTGTTGTCGGCGCGAACGTTGTCTGGACCCCGGTCAAGGGCCTGGCGTTCACGGCTGACGTGCACTGGATGAACCTCGACCAGAAGTACTCCGGCACGATTTCGGGCGCGAACACGGCGGTTGCCGCGTTCGGCAAGCCGGCGAACGTGTACGAGCTGAAGGACCAGAACTCGCTGAACTTCCTGCTGCGCGCTCAGCGTAACTTCTGATCCTCGTCATCCGACGGTGATCGAACAGACCCCCGGCAGGCAACTGCCGGGGGTTTTTGTATGCGCCGGTAAGAACCGAGTCGCAGTGGCGGTCGCGTCTCCTGTCGCCTGACGAGCCTGTCCGACCCATGCCCAGGTCCGGCACGGCGGAAGACCCTGGCACGGCGAAAATTCGTCGTCCGACTGACCGATTCCAGTAGGGCGTGGACTTGTGGCAGGCACGCCCAAATTCGCGCTGGCCAAAGCTGGGTCAGGCCCGGGGCGCGCCATCTTCCTGAACAGGGACTATTCTTGCGAGCCGCTCGCAGTTTGTGGGCAGCGATCGCTGTTGCGCGCTCGTGGCTGCTGATTTTCGGGGTGCAGGTCGCGTCTGCCGAGTTCCATCGCGAAGAATCCGCGAAGCATTCGCGTCCATGCGGGGGCAACGCCGTGCCGAGCATAAGGCACAACGCGTGTTCTTCTTTCGCACCGCCACGAGAATGGTCCGAGAATACACCAAAAGTGCCCCGCGAGCGCTGCGACCCCAACCCTAATCGCTGTCACGGTGCCGCCAATAGGTGATCGGACCGGAGCTGGTGGGCGCCGGGATGTGGGCCGTGATCCAGATAACGTGACTAAGACAGCAGTTTGGAGGTTGGAATGAAGACGGTGAAGAGCCTTGTACTTGGCTCGGCGGCGGCGGTGCTCGCTGTCGGTGGAGCTCAGGCCGCCGACCTCCCGATCAAGGCGAAGGCGATCGAGTATGTGCGGGTCTGCTCGCTGTACGGCGCCGGCTTCTTCTACATTCCGGGAACCGACACGTGCATCAAGTTGGGCGGCTATATTCGAGCCGAAGCCGCGTTCAATACCAACAACGTCTTCCAGAACCAGACCAATGGTGCCGGCGGTGCCCGCAACCGCCTCAGCAACTACTTCACGACCCGCTCGCGCGCCGACTTGACCATCGATACCCGCACGGCGACGGAGTACGGCGTCGTCCGCACCTTCTTCGAAGGTGCGTTCCAATTTACCGGCGGTACCGTCACTGGGTCGAACCCGTCGACCTTCACCGGTGACGCGATCGGCGGCGGCACACTCGGCGTCTTCAACGCCTTCATCCAGTTCGCCGGTTTCACCATGGGTAGGGCCCTGTCGCAATTCGATGCACCCTGGGCGAACTATCCCGGCAACACTTTCGACGGCCTGCCCGGCGGCGGCGGTACCATTACTGGCGTCAACCAGTTCACCTATACGGCTGATTTCGGCTCCGGGATCACGGCGGCGATTTCGGCGCAGGATCCGACGCTGTACTCGCAGTCCAACATCTTCAACACGGGGGGACAGACTGCGGCCGGTGTGCTCACCGGCAACTACGGCACGGCATCGTTCGGCGGCAACGTGGCTCCCGACATCATCGGCATGGTGCGCGTCGACCAGGCCTGGGGTCTCGTCCAGGCGTCGGTCGCGGCCCACGACAACCACACCGGGTTCAACGGTGCCACGGAAGTGACGGGCCATCCGGCCGACAAGTGGGGCTACGCCGCCCAGCTGGCGTTGTCGGTCAAGAACATCCCGACTGGTGTCGGCGACACGATCAATGTGCAGGGCGTCTACACCAACGGCGCCAGCCGCTACAATTTCCAGAGCCTCTCGCCGATCAACTACGCGATGTACGGCGGCTCCAACATGGCCGGCGCCTACCAGAGCCTCGGCTTCGCCGGCGTCTCCGACTCCGTGTTCGCGACCGGAACCCAGCAGCAACTGACGACGACTTACGGTGTCCGCGGCGCGTTCACCCATAATTGGGATCCGTTCTGGAACACGGCCGTCTACGGCTCCTATGCCGCCGTGCGTTACAACGCCACGGCCAAGGCTCTGATCTGCAACGGCGCAGGCATCGTCGATCTGAAGATCGCAGCGGCCAACTGCAATCCGGACTTCAATATCTCGACACTCGGCGTGGTCACCCGCTGGACGCCGGTCAAGAACCTGACGTTCTCGGCCGATGTGGCATGGACCCGGCTGGATCAGAAGTTCACCGGCACCGCTGTCGCTCCGGCCGTCGCCGCCGTGGCGAAGCCCGCAGCCACCTACCAGCTGAAGGACCAGGATTCGGTCTCGATGCTGCTGCGCGCCCAGCGCAACTGGTGATCAGGGGGCGAGCGGCGAATCGGGAGTAGCGAATAGGGGCTGACGGACAATCGATCGTCAGCCTCGTTCCTCGCTACTCGACAACGGACCCACGGCGCAGATCGGCCTCGATCTGCAGCCGTGATCCGCCGCCGAAGCGGGCGCGATAGACCTGCAGATTCTCCATCACGCGCTGCACGTAGTTGCGGGTTTCCGCGAACGGGATCAGCTCGACCCAGTCGACCGCGTCCACCTTGGGATCGCGCGGGTCGCCGTAGCGATCGATCCATTTCTTCACGCTGCCGCGGCCGGCATTGTAGGCCGCGAACGTCATGATGTAGGAGCCACGGTAGTCCTCGAGCAGGCCGCCGAGTTCGGCTGCGCCAAGCTGGGCGTTGTAGACCGGGTCGGTCTTCATCCGGCTCAGGTCGAAGCTGACGCCGGCACGCTTGCAGACGTAGCGGCCGGCATCCGGCGTCACCTGCATCAACCCATAGGCTTGCGCCGGGGACACCACGGCCTGGTTGAAGGCGCTTTCCTGGCGCGCGATCGAGAAGATCACGCTCTGCTCGACCTCGGGCCCGATCGACCGGAACGCCGGAATGCCGTTGACCGGATAGGCGTAATGGTCGAACGGCAGCCCGCGGTTGAGGGCCGCCTTGCCGACCAGCAGCATCGCGCGGGCGTCACTGTGCCGCCCGGCGATCTCGGCAAGACCGACCAGCACATCCGGATCGCCATTGTCGCCCATGTCGGCGAACATCGGGATCGCGACCTCGCCTTCGTCGAGTTCGTACAGCAGCTGCGCGGCGCGTACGACTTCGAGCCGCTCGACACTACGGCCGCGGCCGGTCGGGGCTCCGTTCAGCCCGAGCTGCGGCAGGCCGAGCTTGGCCCGCGCCAGCTGCCCGTAATAGCTCGTCGACTGCTCGGCTGCCGACGTATAGGCCGCGCGCGCCTCCTGGGCGCGACCCATCGCTTCCGCGGCGCGGCCCTGCCAATAGCCGGCCCGCGCCAGTGTGGTCGGATTGACGCTGCCCACCCCGATGCGGGCGAAATGCTGCGCGGCGGTCTGGGGATCGTTGAGGAACCGCAGCGCGATCCAGCCGGCGGTGAATTCCTGCTCGGTCTTGTAGATGTCGCGATTCGGCAGCGCCGCGTCCCGCGCGATCAGATAGGCGCTGCGGTAGTCGCCGCTGTCGATCATCTTGCGCGACAGCAGACGGCGTTCGATCCACCATTCGTCGAGATTGTGCAGCCGGCCCGGATCCTTCGGCGCGCTCAGCATCAGCTGCGCCGCCTCGGCAAACTTCTCGTCGCGCCGAAGCAGCTGGATACGGCTGAACATGTAGCCGGCATCGCCATGCAGCTCGTGCGGAACGGCGTCGAGCAGCGGGCGGCTGTTGGAGGCCTTCCGATAGGCTGCGATCCTCGCCTTGGCCAAAGCCACATAGCCGGCACCGAGGCGCCTGGCCGCGCGCAGCGCCGCCTCGTGCTCGCTGCCATACAGCAGCGTGTCCATCCGCGCCTTGTGATCGCCTCCGGAGATCAGCGGGCCGAACTGGTCGAGAATATTGTTCTCGGTGTCCTCCGACATTGCATCGCCGCGCCAGGCGTCGCGCACCAGGCGTTCGGCATTGGCACGGTCGCCGCGATTGAGCATCACGCGGGCAAGCGCGAATCGGCCCTTGGCCGAGAGTGGCGACTCGTTCTCGAACCAGGACCACACCACCGCATCGTCGCGCTTGTCGTCCCATAGCGCGGCTTCGAGGCGGCGGCGCAGGAAGCTCTGCGATGGCCAGCTCGGATTCGCGGTGATGAACGCCCGATAGCGCTCGACGCTGGCATTGTTGTTGTCGCTGCGCAGGATCACCCATTCGGCGAGCTTGCGGGCAACCGGATCGGAGATGGCCTGCTCGACCTGGGTGGCGTCGTCCGGCTTGCGCTTGCGCACCAGCTCGATGACGTTACCGAGCGCCTCCTTGTCGGATTCCGAGGTCGAGGACGTCGCGGCGACAGCGGCGGGAATCACCGGCTTGCGGGAGGCGGGCAGGGCGGCGTGCTGGCGCGGGGGCAGGCTCGGCGCGGTCGCTCCGGGCGTGAGGTCCCTGGGAGCCGTCCGCGGCGGCTCACCGGAGCCCTTGGCGCCTTTCGTGTCGGCCTTGATCTCCGCGCGGGCGTCGGACTTGCTGCGAATCTCCGCAGCATCAGTCGGGCTCGCAGGACTCTTGGGCGTTGCGCCGCGGGCGATCGGCCGCGCCTTCGGCAGCGGCACCTTGTCCTTGGCCTGGGCGACGTCTCCGCCTGCGCATCCGAGCGTCAGGCCCACGGCCAGTGATACCGAGAGAGACAGCGACAGGGCGGTCGATCGCAATGCGGCAGCGCGGGCAAAAAAGGGCACGGCGTTCCTTTGCGGCGGATGACTTCGATCCCTGACGACCTTGGTCTATCGAAAAGGTGAACAAATCCTAAATGTACTGGGATCGGTTGCAACCTGCGCCAACACCGCGGCAAAATCACGACCGAAGGGCGGCGGTGCGATACTGCAACGCAAAACCGAGGTCTGGATGGCTCGGCGCCGGAAACGGCGTCGTTTCACGCGCCCCCGGACGGTGCACACCCGAAGCAGCTGATTCGCCGGGGGTGAGGTGCTTGTTGAGAAGGCAGCTCTGGCGAGGGCGGGCCTTCCGCCCTGTCTCTGGACCCGGTATGAAGTGCGCTTGGACAGGGCCGCACGCGTTTGGGAGGGAGTTCCATGGCAGCCAAGACGAATTTCCGAGGCTCTTTTACCGCCTTGGTCACTCCTTTCAAGAACGGGGCGGTCGACGAGGCGGCGTTTCGCAGCCTTGTGAACTGGCAGATCGACGAGGGCACCCACGGCCTCGTGCCGGTCGGCACGACCGGCGAAAGCCCGACGCTCAGCCATGACGAGCACAAGCGGGTCGTCGAGTGGTGCATCGCCGAGGCCAAGGGCCGGGTGCCCGTGATCGCCGGTGCCGGCTCCAACTCCACCAAGGAGGCCGTCGAACTCGCCGAGCATGCCGAGAAGGCCGGCGCCAATGCGGTGCTGGTGGTGACGCCTTACTACAACAAGCCGACGCAGGAAGGGCTCTACCAGCACTTCAAGGCGATCAACGACGCGATCGGGATTCCCATCATCATCTACAACATCCCGCCGCGCTCGGTGATCGACATGTCCGTCGACACCATGAAGCGCCTGTTCGAGCTCAAGAACATCGCAGGCGTCAAGGATGCCACCGCCAGCATGGTGCGCGTCTCGCAGCAGCGCGCGGCGATGGGCGAGGATTTCAACCAGCTGTCGGGCGAGGATGCGACCATCATCGGCTACATGGCCCATGGCGGCCACGGCTGCATTTCGGTGACCTCGAACGTCGCGCCGCGGCTGTGCTCGGAGTTTCAAACGGCGTGGCAGAAGGGCGACGTCGCTGCGGCGCTCAAGATCCACGACAAGCTGATGCCGCTGCACACCAACCTGTTCATCGAGTCCAACCCGGCGCCGGTGAAATACGCGCTGTCGCTGCTCGGCAAGATCGACGAGAAGCTGCGGCTGCCGATGGTGCCGGTGTCGGAGCCGACCCGGATTGCCGTGCGCGACGCCATGGTTCACGCCGGGCTGATCAACTGAACGGCCAACCGGCCGAGGTCTTTGCAAGTCTGAGGGGGAAACGGACATGTTGAAGGAATTTCGTGAATTCGCCATGAAGGGCAACGTCGTCGACCTCGCGGTCGGCGTCGTCATCGGCGCGGCCTTCGGGGCCATCGTCAACTCGCTGGTCGGCGACATCATCATGCCGATCATCGGCGCCGTCACCGGCGGCCTCGACTTCTCGAACTACTTCATCGCGCTGTCGAAGAAGGCGGCCGAGGCGACCAATCTGGCGGACGCAAAGAAGCTTGGCGCCGTCCTCGCCTATGGCAGCTTCCTGACGATCACGCTCAACTTCTTCATCGTTGCTTTCGTGCTGTTCATGGTGATCCGCGGCATGAACCAGCTGAAGCGCAAGCAGGAGGCGGCCCCCGCGGCTCCGCCGAAGCCCTCGGCCGAAGTCGAGCTCCTGACCGAAATCAGGGATCTCCTGAAGAAAGCCTGACGTGGCCGAGAAGAAAGAACGCGCCATCACCGTCGCCGCCGAGAACCGCAAGGCGCGGTTCAACTACGCGATCGAGGACACCATCGAGGCCGGCATCGCGTTGACCGGCACCGAGGTGAAATCGGTGCGCGGCGGCAAATCGACCATCGCGGAATCCTATGCGGATTCGCGCGATGGCGAGATCTGGCTGATCAACGCCAACATTCCCGAGTATCTGCAGGCCAACCGCTTCAACCACGAGCCGAAGCGGCCGCGTAAGCTGCTGCTGCATCGCAAGCAGATCCACAAGCTGATGGGCGCGGTCGAGCGCGAAGGCATGACGCTGATTCCGCTCAAACTCTATTTCAACGAGCGCGGCCGCGCCAAGCTGCTGCTCGCGGTGGCCAAGGGCAAGAAGCTGCACGACAAGCGCGAGAGCGAGAAGAAGCGCGATTGGGGCCGTGAGAAGGGCCGGCTGTTGCGGGCGCGTGGCTGACGGAGCCTCGAGGCGGTCTCGGACGCCGAGGTCGGGCGCTGAAGGCAAGAGCCAGGGAAGCAATCCGATGACTCAGAAGAATCTGTTGCACGTCGACTGGAGCACGATTCCGGCGCCGATCGATGATGGCGCCGCTGATCATCTGGTCGGGATGACCGTTCCCTCCATCGGCCTGCGCGCGACCGACGATACGCTGGTCGATTTGTCGGCTCTGCCGGGGCGCACCGTCGTGTTTGCCTATCCGCGGACCGGCGAGCCCGGCAAGGTGTCGCTGGTCGAGGACTGGGACATGATTCCAGGCGCGCGCGGCTGCACGCCGCAGACCTGCAGCTTCCGCGATCTGTTCGGCGAGCTGAAGGCGGCCGGTGCGGCCCATGTGTTCGGGCTGTCGACGCAGAGCAATGCCTACCAGACCGAAATGGCGTCGCGGCTGCATCTGCCGTTTCCGGTGCTGTCCGACGAGACGCTCGAGCTGACCCATGCGCTGCGGCTGCCGACCATGGAGATCGCCGGGCTGACCATGATCAAGCGGCTGGCGCTGATCGTGGACGATGCACGCATCACGCACGTGTTCTATCCGGTGTTTCCGCCGGACCGGAATGCAGGCGATGTGTTGGCGTGGTTGAAGGACAACCGCGTCGCGTGAGGCAACGTAGGGTGGGCAAAGCGGCGCCATCAGGCGGCGCGTGCCCACCGGCGGTGCCGGCGAGGGACCGCGGTGGGCACGGCGCGCGAACTAGCAACGCTAACGACAAAGATCCGGGCGCGCCTTTGCCCACCCTACGACTACACAATGAGAGCTAATCCAGCTCCGCCTTCACCCGCGCGAACACGGCGTGAAACATCTCGGTCGTGAGCACGCCGGTGTTCGTGTTGTAGCGTGAGCAGTGGTAGCTGTCGTACAGCTTGACCCCGCCGGCCTGATGTACGGCGCCATGCGCGAACGGTGCGGCGACGGCGCGAAGCCCTAGCAGCTTGAGCAGCGTGTCGTGCGAGATGCGGCCGAGCGCGACGATGCTGCGCAGGCGCGGCATTGCGGCGATCGTGGCGCCGAGAAACGTGCGGCACTGGTTGATCTCGGCCGGCAGCGGCTTGTTCTGCGGCGGCACGCAGCGCACGGCGTTGCTGATCCGGCAGTCCAGCAGCGTCAGCCCGTCGTCGGGACGCGCCTCGAATCGCCCCCGGGCGAAGCCGTATTGCAGCAGCGTCCCATACAGCAGTTCGCCGGCGTAATCGCCGGTGAACGGCCGTCCCGTGCGGTTGGCGCCCTGCAGCCCCGGAGCCAGCCCGACGATCAGCAGGCGGGCGTCGGCCGTGCCAAACGATGGCACCGGCGCATTGAACCAGGACGGCTCGCGCGCTCGCTGCGCCTCGCGGAATTCCACCAGGCGCGGGCACAACGGGCAGTCTCGATTCGGATCGGTCGACGATGACGAGTCGCTTGCGGGCACCGCGCCCTTGGCGGGCCTAGTCCTCGAAATCTTCATCGTTCGGAGTTGTGGTGGGGGTCCGTGCTGCGGGCGTCGTCGAGCGCTGCAGGAATTGCGGGGAATGGTGGCGCGGCTCGCGCGGGGCGGGACGTTCCGACGGGTCGCGACCGAGCTTCGACTGCAGCTCCACGAGATCGGTGAAGACGTCGGCCTGGCGGCGCAGCTCGTCGGCGATCATGGGCGGCTGGCTCGAGATCGTGGAGATCACGGTCACGCGAACGCCGCGGCGCTGCATCGCTTCGACCAGCGAGCGGAAGTCGCCGTCGCCCGAAAACAGCACCATCTGATCGATGTGCTCGGCGAGCTCCATGGCATCGACGGCGAGCTCGATATCCATGTTGCCTTTGACCTTGCGGCGGCCGCTGGCATCGATGAATTCCTTGGTCGCCTTGGTGACGACGGTGTAGCCGTTGTAGTCGAGCCAATCGATCAAGGGGCGAATCGACGAGTATTCCTGGTCCTCGATGATCGCCGTGTAATAGAACGCCCGGAGCAGCGTGCCGCGGCTCTGAAATTCCTTGAGCAAGCGCTTATAATCGATGTCGAAGCCGAGCGTCTTGGCCGTTGCATATAGGTTGGCGCCATCAATGAAGAGCGCAATCTTGTTGGTCGAAGATGACATTCAGTGTCTCGCGTTCAGTTAGCTTCTGTTTTTTGGCGCGACTCGAGTCGGTCGCGCTTTCCATCTCAAGATATACTGCGCAGGCGTCGAGCGGTCGGTCTGGTGTGAGGTTACCGCAAACGGAAGCGATCAGGGCAACAAAGGCGCAGTTGTGACGACGCAATGAAGCGTTTTCTTGTCCATGCCCGTTATTATGCGGACCAGGCTGGCCGCCAGTTCAAGTCCCCGGATTGACACTGCCGGCCGGATACCTAGGCCGACCGCCAGTTTGGCCTTGCGAAACCCGGTCAGCCTCTATAACTAGCCCAACATAATCAGCATATTAAGCACACAACCGACCGGAGCGACAATCGATGGCGCGCGTCACCGTGGAAGATTGCATCGACAAAGTGGACAACCGGTTCGACCTGGTCCTCCTGGCCGCGCACCGTGCCCGTATGATCTCGTCTGGATCACAACTTACAATTGATAGAGATAATGACAAGAATCCCGTTGTGGCACTCCGGGAAATTGCGGATTCGACCATTTCTCCTGAGGATCTGAAGGAAGAACTGGTGCATTCGCTGCAGAAGTTCGTCGAAGTCGACGAGCCCGAGCCCGACACGGTGCCGCTGATCGGTTCGGCCGGCGCCAGCGTCGATGCCGACGACACCGAGGTGGCCGTCGAGCGCATGACCGAGGAAGAGCTGCTCAAGGGCCTCGAAGGCCTCGCGCCGCCGGAAGAGCAGCCGGAAGAGGACGAGTAACCTCGTCAGACTCGCGGCTTCAAATTAACTTATGGGATTGTGAAGGCCCGGACCACGTCCGGGCCTTTGCATTTGGGCGTGATTTCGTGATTACCATAGGAGAACTGGATCGAGCGCGGGCACCGCCGAATCGCTCCCAAAGATAAAGGTTTAGACAGTTTTCATGGTGGTCTCGCGCCACACTCCTTCGCAGATGCAAGCTGCAGCCGAACCGGCCGTGGCAGCCCCGTCGGCCGAGCGGCCGCGATCGCAAAAGCCGCGCTCGCGGATGATGCGGCAGTATGATCTCGTCGAGCGGGTCCGCTCCTACAATCCGGACACGAACGAGGATCTGCTCAACCAGGCCTATGTCTACGCCATGAAGGCGCATGGGTCGCAGACCCGGGCTTCCGGCGATCCCTATTTCACCCATCCGCTCGAGGTCGCGGCCATTCTGACCGACCTCAAGCTCGATGACGCCACCATCGTCGCTGCGCTGCTCCACGACACGATCGAGGACACCGAGGCGACGCGCGCCGAGATCGACCGCTTCTTCGGGCCGGAGATCGGCGCGCTGGTCGAGGGCCTGACCAAGCTGAAGCGGCTGGAGCTGGTGTCGCGCGAGGCCAAGCAGGCGGAAAACCTCCGCAAGCTGCTGCTGGCGATCGCCGACGATGTCCGCGTGCTGCTGGTCAAGCTCGCCGACCGTTTGCACAACATGCGCACGCTGGAATTCGTGCCGGAGGCGTCGCGGCGCCGCATCGCCGATGAAACCCTCGACATCTATGCGCCGCTGGCCGGCCGCATGGGCATGCAGGAGATGCGCGAGGAACTGGAGGATCTCTCGTTCCGGACGCTGGACGCGCAGGCCTATGGCGTCGTGATGCAGCGGCTCGATGCGCTTGCCGAGCGCAACCGCAACCTGATCGGCGAGATCGAGAGCCAGCTGGCGCGCAAGTTTCGCGACCATGGCCTGACCGCGCGCGTGTCGGGCCGGCGCAAGCGCCCATTCTCGATCTGGACCAAGATGGAGCGCAAATCGGTCGGCTTCGAGCAGCTGTCGGACATCTTCGGCTTCCGCGTGATCATGCCGGATGTCGAGTCCTGCTATCGCGCGCTCGGCATCGTGCACACGACCTGGCCGGTGGTTCCGGGCCGGTTCAAGGACTACATCTCGACGCCCAAGCAGAACGATTACCGCTCGATTCACACCACGGTGATCGGTCCCGGCAATCAGCGCGTCGAGCTGCAGATCCGCACCGAGGACATGGACCAGATCGCCGAGCTCGGCATCGCCGCCCACGCCTTCTACAAGGACGGCATCGGTTCTCCGACCGAGCTGCTCAAGCGCGAATCGAACGCTTTCGCCTGGCTGCGGCACACCATCGGCATCCTGTCGGAAAGCGCCAATCCGGAGGAGTTCCTCGAGCACACCAAGCTCGAGCTGTTTCACGATCAGGTGTTCTGCTTCACGCCGAAGGGCAAGTTGATCGCGCTGCCGCGCCACGCCAACGTGATCGATTTCGCCTACGCAGTGCACACCGATGTCGGCAACAGCGCCGTCGGCTGCAAGATCAACGGCAAGTTCGCGGCGCTGTCGTCGGAGCTGCAGAATGGCGACGAGGTCGAAGTGCTGACCTCGGATGCGCAGTCGGCGCCGCCGTCGGCCTGGGAGACGCTGGCCATCACCGGAAAGGCGAGGGCGGCGATCCGGCGGGCGACGCGGACCGCCGTGCGCGATCAATATGCCGGGCTCGGCCGGCGCATCGTCGAACGCCTGTTCGAGCGCACCAAGCTCGAATATGCCGACGACAAGCTCAAGGGCGCGTTGCCGCGGCTGGCGCGGGCCTCGATCGAGGACGTCATGGCGGCGGTCGGGCGCGGCGAGATCAAGGCCTCCGACGTCGCCCGCGCGATGTATCCGGACTACAAGGAAGAGCGGGTCGTGCGCTACGGCGCCAAGAAGGCTGCCGCGGCGACGACCGCGGCCAAGGCAGCGGCGCCGCCCGCGGCCGAGCCGCATCGCGGGCCGTTCGCGATTCCGATCAGCGGCTTGAATTCAGGCCTGCCGGTCAAGTTCGCGCCCAATGGCGGTGCCGTCCCGGGCGACCGCATCGTCGGCATCGTGACGCCGGGCGAGGGGATCACGATCTATCCGATCCAGTCGCCGGCGCTGAAGGATTTCGAGGACGAGCCCGAGCGCTGGCTCGACGTCCGCTGGGATGTCGACGAGACCTCGCCGCAGCGTTTTCCGGCGCGCATCCGGGTGGAGAACGTCAACGAGCCCGGCAGCCTGGCGCAGGTCGCGACCGTGATCGCCGAGCACGACGGCAACATCGACAACATCAGCATGAGCCGCCGCTCGCCCGATTTCACCGAGCTGACGATCGACCTCGAGGTCTACGACCTCAAGCATCTCTCGGCGATCATCAACCAGCTGCGCGCCAAGACCATCGTGGCGAAGGTCGACCGCGTGAATGGCTAATCTGCCGGTTTGGCGGCTTCGTTCCGTCACCGGATAGCGCTAAACCACGCGCATGGTTTTCAAGAGTTCTGCGAGCCGGCCCATGTCCAATTCTTTGAAGTCAGATACTTCGAAATCACACCCTCCGAAGCTCCGCCTCGGCGTCAATGTCGACCACGTCGCGACCCTGCGGAACGCCCGCGGCGGCCGCAGTCCGGATCCGGTGCGGGCCGCACTGCTCGCGATCGAGGCCGGCGCCGATGGCATCACCGCGCATCTGCGCGAGGACCGCCGGCACATCCGCGACGACGACATGATCAGGCTGAAGGCCGAGATCTCCAAGCCGCTGAACTTCGAGATGGCGGCCACCGAGGAGATGGTGCGCATCGCGCTCGCGACCCGCCCGCACGCCTGCTGCCTGGTGCCGGAACGGCGCGAGGAATTGACGACGGAGGGCGGCCTCGACGTGGTGGGACAGCACAACGCGCTGGCGCCCGCGATTGCCCGGCTGAGCGAGGCCGGGATCCGGGTCTCGCTGTTCATTGCCGCCGACCCCGCCCAGATCGAGATGGCGGCGCGGCTGCGTGCGCCGGTGATCGAGATCCACACCGGCGGCTGGTGCGATGCCATCACCGATGGTCATCATGACAAGGCCGAGGCCGAGTGGCAGCGGATCGTGGCCGGCGCCCGGCAGGCCTATGCGGCCGGCCTCGAGGTCCATGCCGGGCACGGCCTCGATTATGCGACCGCCGAGCAGATCGCGGCCCTGCCGGAGTTCGTCGAGCTCAACATCGGCTACTTCATGATGGGCGAGGCGCTGTTCGTTGGCCTCGGCGAATCGGTGCGAACCATGCGCGCGGCGATGGATCGCGGCCGGAGCCGCGCGGCATGATCATCGGCATCGGTTCCGACCTGATCGACATCCGCCGCGTCGGCGAGGTGATCGAGCGTCATGGCGAGCGCTTCCTTAACCGCATCTTCACCCCGGCCGAGCGCGCGAAGGCCGAGCGGCGGGCCAAGAACGAGAAAATGGTGGTCGCGACCTATGCGAAGCGATTCGCCGCCAAGGAGGCCTGCTCCAAGGCGCTCGGCACCGGGATCCGCCATGGCGTGTGGTGGCGCGACATGGGCGTCGTCAACATGCCGGGTGGCCGGCCGACGATGCAACTCACGGGTGGTGCTGCGGAACGTCTGAAGGCGTTGACCCCCGAAGGTTGCGAGGCGCGCATCGACCTGTCGATCACCGACGACTGGCCGCTGGCGCAAGCCTTCGTCATAATTTCGGCCGTGCGCCGCGACCCGCCCTGAACGATCGTGGCCTTCGGTCCGGAAAAACAAAAATGCAATCGATTCCAGCACGTTATAGAGTTTTGATGCGGCCGTTGATTGCGCGGGCCGGAACAGTCGTCTAAAACCCGCCAAATCGAGCGACTGCAGCAGGGGCGGGTCCTGGGTCATACCGGGATTGGCCTTCACCACCAGAATCAGGACAGAATCCCTTAAACCGCGGAACGTTAGGTTGTTCGCGGGACGGGAGGGGTGTTCTGCAAAGGCTGGCGAATCGTCGGACCGTTCGCCAAGGGACAGTGAAAGAGCGATGAGCGTGACCTCCGGAACCAAGACTGAGAGCGGCGTCGGCGAAACCGTTCGCGTCGTCGTTCATGCGCTTCTCATCGCGCTCGTGATCCGCACCTTCCTGTTTCAGCCCTTCAACATCCCCTCGGGATCGATGAAGGCGACGCTGCTGGTCGGCGATTACCTGTTCGTCTCGAAATATTCCTACGGCTACAGCCACTATTCTATCCCGCTGTCGCCGCCGCTGTTCTCGGGGCGTGTCTTCGGCTCGGAGCCGAGCCGTGGCGACATCGTCGTGTTCCGTCTGCCGAAGGACGACACCACCGACTACATCAAGCGAGTGATCGGCCTGCCTGGCGACCACATCCAGGTGCGCGAAGGGCTGCTCTACATCAACGACAAGCCGGTGCAGCGCGAGCGTCTCAGTGACTTCGTCGGCGAGGATCCCTGCGGTCAGCCCGACTCGACCGCCCGGGTGAAGCGCTGGAAGGAAACCCTGCCGAACGGCGTGAGCTACGAGACGCTGGATTGCGTCGACAACGGCTATGTCGACAACACCAATGTCTACACCGTGCCGCCAGGCCACTTCTTTATGATGGGCGACAACCGCGACAACTCGACCGACAGCCGCTTCCTCTCGCAGGTCGGCTACGTCCCGTTCGAGAACATCGTCGGCCGGGCTCAGCTGATCTTCTTCTCGATCGCCGAGGGCGAACACGCCTGGGCGATTTGGCGCTGGCCAGTGGCGGTGCGTTGGAACCGTATTTTCAAATTCGTGCGATGACGGACGATTCACCCGAGATCCAGACCACACAGGCCGCTGCTGCGAGCCCGCAACCCGGCACGGGTGCGCTCGACGCCGAGCCGAAGTCTGTGTCGCGGCCGAAATCCGAGGCCCGGTCTGACAAGTCGGAAGCTAAGACTGAGGCGAAGACTGACACCAAGACCGACGCGAAAGAGGCCAAGCTGACCGAGATGCAATCCGAGTCGGTTGCCGGCGTGCGCGAGCCCCTGTCAGAGGCGGTGTCCGCGTCGCCCGATGGTCAGCCCGATGCCAAATCGGCGCGGAGCAAGGCGAAGGGCAGAAGCGGCGCCAAGAGTGCGGGCACCAGCGCTGCCAAGGGCGCGAAGGCGGCCGACAAGGCCGCCAACGCCGCGATCGAAGCGCGCATCGGGCATCACTTTGCCGATCCCTCCCTGCTCAGCACCGCCTTCACGCATGTGTCGGCGCTGAAATCGTCCAAGAAGCGCGGTGACAGCTATCAGCGGCTGGAGTTTCTTGGCGACCACGTGCTCGGCCTGATCGTCTCGGACATGCTTTACCGCTCGTTCCCGAGCGCCGATGAAGGCGAGCTGTCGAAGCGGCTGGCCGATCTCGTGCGCAAGGAGAGCTGCGCCGACGTGGCCAAGTCGCTCGGCCTGCTCGATGACATCAAGCTCGGCGCGGTCGGCGCCGGCGCCGGCGCGCGGCTGCGCAAGTCGGTGCTGGGTGACGTCTGCGAGGCGGTGATCGGCGCCATTTTTCTCGACGGCGGCTACACGGCTGCCGCCGGCTTCGTCGAGCGCAACTGGACCGAGCGCATGCACAAGCCGCGGCGCCCGCTGCGCGATCCGAAGACCGTGTTGCAGGAATGGGCGCAGGGCAAGGGCCTGCCCACGCCGGTCTATCGCGAGGTCGAGCGCACCGGGCCGCATCACGATCCGCAATTCCGCGTCGCCGTCGATCTGCCGGGCCTGGAGCCTGCCGAAGGCGTCGGCGGCTCCAAACGTGCGGCCGAGAAGGTGGCGGCATCTGTCATGATCGAGCGCGAAGGCGTGAGCGGCGGCAGCAATGACGGCTGAACAACAAGCGGGGCAGACCCGCTGCGGTTTCGTCGCGCTGATCGGCGCGCCCAATGTCGGCAAGTCGACGCTCGTCAATGCCCTGGTCGGCTCCAAGGTCACGATCGTCTCGCGCAAGGTGCAGACGACGCGGGCGCTGATCCGCGGCATCGTGATCGAAGGCCAGTCGCAGATCATTCTCGTCGACACGCCCGGCATCTTCTCGCCGAAGCGGCGGCTCGACCGCGCGATGGTCACGACCGCCTGGAGCGGGGCGCATGACGCCGACCTGGTGTGCGTGCTGCTCGATGCCAAGAAGGGCATCGACGACGAGGCGCAGGCCATCATCGACAAGGCGGCGTCGGTCGCTCACGAGAAGATCCTCGTGGTCAACAAGGTCGACCTGGTGCCGCGCGAAAAGCTGCTGGCGCTGGTCGCCGCGGCCAACGAGAAGCTGTCCTTCGCGCGCACCTTCATGATCTCGGCGATCTCGGGCGACGGCGTCGACGACCTCAGGCGGGCACTGGCGGAGATGGTGCCGCCCGGTCCGTTCCATTACCCTGAAGACCAGATGTCGGACGCGCCGATGCGTCACCTCGCGGCCGAGATCACCCGCGAGAAGATCTATTCGCATCTGCATCAGGAGCTGCCGTACCAGTCCACGGTCGAGACCGACAGCTGGACCGAGCGCAAGGACGGTTCGATCCGGATCGAGCAGACGATCTTCGTGGAGCGCGACAGCCAGCGCAAGATCGTGCTCGGCAAGGGCGGCGCGACCATCAAGTCGATCGGCGCGCAATCGCGCAAGGAAATCGCCGAGATCACCGGCGTGCCGGTGCATCTGTTCCTGTTCGTGAAAGTGCGCGAGAACTGGGGCGACGATCCCGACCGCTACCGGGAAATGGGGCTTGAGTTCCCCAGGGAATGACGATGAGCGTGCCGCGCAACGTGTTGTGGTTCGAAGTGCTGCTCTACATCTCGCTGATGCTGGATGCGCTGTCGGTCGCCGTGTCGGATCGGACGCCGACGTTCGAGATCACCGAGGACATGATCACGGCGCAGACCATTCTCAACGGCGTCGTCATCCTGCTGATGTTCTATTTCGTCTACCTGGCGGCGCAGCGGCGCAAGAACTGGCCGCGCTGGGTGCTGCTGGCGGCGCTGGTGCTGTCGAGCGTCTCGTTGATCCAGGTCGTCGGCGAGAAGGGCATGACGCTCGATGCCGGCATCGAGGTGATCTCCTGCGCGTTGACGACGATGGGCTTGTACTACTCGTTCACCGGTGACGCGCGCGGCTGGTTCAACGCGTGATGAAGTCGAGTAGGGTGGGCAAAGCGCAGCGTGCCCACGGCGACGCTCGCGTTGCTGTGCATGGTGGGCACGCTGCGCTTTGCCCACCCTACGTTCTGTTGCTCGGCTCCTGGAGACCGCTCGTCCGATGGAATGGACCGATGACGGCATCGTGCTCGGCATCCGGCGACACGGCGAATCCTCCGCCGTGCTCGAGCTGCTGACGCGCGAACACGGCCGCCATCTCGGCCTCGTCCGCGGCGCCAGCGGCAAGCGCATGCGGCCGGTGCTGCAGCCGGGCAACACGGTGCGCGCGATCTGGCGCGCGCGGCTCGACGAACATCTCGGCATGTACGCCATCGACGGGCTGACCCTGCGCGCCGCCGGGCTGATGTCCGCCTCGCACGGCGCCTATGGCGTAACCCATCTGGCGGCGCTGGCGCGGCTGTTGCCCGAGCGTGATCCGCATGAGGACATGTATCTCCGGCTCGAAAACGCGCTCGATGATTTTGACGACGCCGGCGAGGCCGCTGCCCACATCGTGCGCTTCGAGCTCGCGATCCTGGCCGAGCTCGGCTTCGGCCTCGACCTGGAATCCTGTGCGGCCACGGGCGAAACCACGGACCTGATCTATGTGTCGCCGAAATCCGGCGGCGCGGTGTCGCGCACGGCCGGTGCGCCGTGGGCGGATCGGCTGCTACGGTTGCCGCCGTTCCTGCGCGAGAGCGAGCAGGACCATGGCTGGTCCGACCAGGACCTCGCCGACGGCTTCCGCCTGACCGGCCTGTTCCTGTTGCGCCACGTGCTGGAGCCGCGCGGCCAGGGCCATTCGGATGCCCGCGAGGGCTTCATCAACGCCGTGACGCGGGCCAGGGCGCGGCAGGCGCGCCCGGCCGGCTGATCGCTCTCGCGTCCCGCTAAACACGCTTTGCGCGTGATCTCGTTCACAGACCCGTCGAGAGGGTGATGTAGTCTGCATGGGGCTGGACCGGCCGACCGGTGCATGAGCGCCGTCGTCGTCAGAACCATCGCCGAGAAAAACGGGAGGCAACGATGCCACTGAAAGACTATTCGCTGCTCAAAGGACGACCGATCAACAATCGTCTCGCGACCGGCGGCAGCCCCCATTATCAGGTGCTGGTCTCGGCCGATGGCGAGCTCTATCGCATCGCCATCAATGTCCGCTCGCAGGACGGTAGCGAGGTCGAGTTCCTGGTGCGCTCGCGCTTCGAGCATCCGATCATCGACGGGTTGAAGGGCTTTGCCGAGGGACTCCATCCGCTGCCGAGCAAGCCGGGCGGCGTCGCGCTCGACTTCATCCGCGGCAATCTGATGCAGCCCTGGGAGCTCAAGCCGCTGCCGCTGTCGGCCGCGGGTCCCGACAATGACCTCAATGAGAAGATCGACTCCTACGTGCAACGTGCGATGTCGGACGAGGCCGCCTTGATCTACGCGTTCGGCGTCGCGTGGGGACCGGAGGCCGACAAGGCCGACCGGTACTTCGGCTTCAAGCCCGGCCGTGGCATCCACGACATCCATTTCAACCAGGGCAATCCGCCTGGAAAATACGCCAAGGACAACGGCCCTTGGCAGGACGGTGGGCTGCTGTTCGAGTTTCCCGATCAGCAGCAATGGGTCGCCATCTTCCTGAAATTCCAGACCCAGGCCTGGCATTCGGACGATACGAGCGGTGAGGTCATCATCCCGCGCGATCCCGATCATCCCGAGGCGCCACATACGCCGCCGGACCGCGATCGGATTCCGCCGCTGGACGTCCCCGACGGGCTGGTGCGCATCATCGCCGCCTATGTCAACGACGTGCGCACGCCGGAGCACGAGACCGTGACCCTGTTGAACACGGCCGACATCGACATCGATCTCGACGGCTGGCAGATCAAGGACAAACAGAAGAACATGATGCGACTCGAGGGCACGATCGGGCGCGGCGCCACCCTGGTGGTTCCCATCGCGGCGCCCGTGGCGCTGTCCAACAAGGGCGGCATCATCACCCTGTTGAATGCCTCGGGCGTCAAGGTGCACGGCGTGTCGTACACCAGGGAGCAGGCGGCGCAGCCGGGCCGGACGATCCCGTTCCAGCTCTGAGATGCATCGGAGAACGAGCCCGTGGCCCGAGTGGCCCGGGCTCGACTGCTGGCGCGGCGGCTGAACGCCGTGTACTCCTCTCCAGCGGTTCGCGAGGCGTGCAGCCCCGGGCCGGAGGGTGAGGAGAGCGTGATGGGACTTCTGGTCGACGGCCAGTGGCACGATGTCTGGTACGATACGGCGGCCTCCGGCGGCCGCTTCGTGCGGAAGGATTCGGCGTTCCGCAGCTTCGTCACCGCTGACGGCCGTCCGGGGCCGACCGGTTCCGGCGGCTTCAAGGCGGAGGCTGGACGCTATCATCTGTATGTCAGCCTGGCCTGCCCATGGGCGCACCGCACTCTGATCATGCGCGCGCTGAAGGGGCTCGGCGACATGATCTCGGTGTCCGTCGTGCACTGGCTGATGCGCGAGCAGGGCTGGACGTTTGCGGAAGGGCCCGGCGTCGTGGCCGATGACGTCAACCACGCTCACTATCTGCACCAGGTCTACACGGCCGCCGAGAACACCTATTCCGGGCGCGTCACGGTGCCGGTGCTGTGGGACAAGGCGCAGCGGACGATCGTGAACAACGAGTCGGCCGAGATCATCCGCATGCTCAATTCGGCCTTCGACGGCGTCGGCGCCTTGTCCGGCGACTACTATCCGGAGACCCTGCGCGGCGAGATCGACGCGATCAATGCCCGCGTCTACGACACGCTCAACAACGGCGTCTACAAATGCGGCTTCGCGACCACGCAGGCCGCCTATGAGGAGGCGATCGCGCCGCTGTTTGCGACGCTCGACTGGCTCGAGGAGATTCTGTCCACACGCCGCTTCCTGCTCGGCGATGCCATGACCGAAGCCGACATCCGGCTGTTCACGACGCTGATCCGCTTCGATGCCGTCTATGTCGGCCACTTCAAGTGCAACATCCGCCGCATCGCCGACTATCGGCATCTCGCAGCCCACACGCGCGATCTCTACCAGTGGCCGGGCATCGCCGCGACTGTGAACATCGAGCACATCAAGCGGCATTATTACGAGAGCCACCGCACCATCAATCCAACCGGAATCGTGCCGGTCGGGCCGAAGCAGGATTTCACGGCGCCGCATGGACGCGCGCATCTCGCATCGGCCTGACGAGGGCTCATGGCCGCCGAGCGCGATCTCGATTGTCTGCTGCGCACGATGTCGCCCGAGCTGCAGGACGGCGTCTTCGTGTTCTGCACCGTCGCGCCGGAGGTCGGCCCGCCAGCCGGGCTGACGCCGCTGATGCTATTCCGTGAGCGAGAAGCGACCACCCTGATCGTGCGGCGTGAGGATGCGGAGCGGGCAGGGCTGAGCTATCATTTCTCCGCGCGCCTGATCACGCTCTCGGTGCACTCAGCGCTCGACGCGGTGGGTTTCCTTGCCGCCGTGACGACGACGCTCGCGGCTGCCGGCATCAGCGTCAACGCGGTCTCCGCGTTTCACCACGATCATCTGTTCGTGCCGGAAGCTCGCGCTGACGAAGCCGTGCTGCTCCTGCAGGAGATGTCTCGCCACACCGCCTCCCGGTGACGGCGAGCGACCGGGTCAGGCCTTGCCTCTGCCGACGTGACGCGCCCGGCCGCGCCGGAGCGCGCTCGGCTTCTTGCGCGGCGTGGCCGACGATCGCTTGGTGTCACGCGTGCCGCGGGACGCCGGAGGCCGCTCTGGCGCGATCAGAATGCGCTCGGCCTGCGCGCGCACCAGGTCGGCCAGCATCATCGCTGCGGGCGACAGCGTACGGCCCTTCAGCCGCAAGATGCCAAACTGCGCGATCAACAGGTCGGGCGTGCGGGGCTCCTTCAGCTCGGCCACCTTGAGCCGAACCAGCTGCCCGGAGGCAAGCTCCTGGGTCAGGACGGCATCGCCCGCGACGAGGATGACATCGGACCGCAGGGCCATTTGTACCAACAGGCCGGCATTCTCCGATTCGAGTGCGACCTCGAAGCCGCGTCCGCTCGGCCCGGCGATGAGGGCATGCAGGCGCCGGCTGAAATCCGGCGGCAGCGCAACGGAGGCGAAATGATGGCCGGCGAGATCGCGTGCCGAAACCTCGCGCCGGCGCGCCAGCGGATGCGTCGACCGACAGTAGAAGTGGCCGGGCAGGCTGCCGAGCGGCTCGATGTCCAGGCTGTCATCGGGGCGGATGTCGGTGATGTGCGCCAGGAAGAAATCGAGCTTGCCTTGCTGCAGTGCCTCCATCAGGGCTCGCCAATTGTCCTGCACCAATTTGATGCGGACGGACGGATGCTCCGAATACAGCCGAGCCATGGCATCCGGCAGCAGCGTCAACCCGGTGAATGCGCCGCAGCCCACGGTCACCTCGCCAGCATCTCCCGAGCGCAGCAGCCGCATCTCGCGGCCGAGATCGTCGGCCCCCGACAGCAGCGACCGGGCGCGGGCGACCAGCCGCTGGCCGACCGGCGTGATCTCCACCGAGCGCGAGTTGCGGTCGAATAGCCGCATCCCGGCGGTATCCTCCAGATTCTGCAAGCTGCGGCTCAACGCCGATTGCGTGACATAGGCGCGCTGGGCGGCCCGGGCGAAATGCCGCTCTTCCGCGAGATAGACCAGCTGCTGCAGCTGGCGCAGGGTGGGCGTGTTCATCGATGAACCGAGATCATTGATCAAGCCACGACAATTCATTGGATTTCTGGGACGGTCAATTCCAAAATGGCGCAAATACATCAGGGGAAATGCCACGGCGGGGACCGGACAGGTCGACCCGTGCTTCGGCGTATCCCCCGGAAACAGGCTTTTTCCATGTCCAATGGTGCGCAAGCTCTGGTCCAGACCCTCGTCAATTGTGGTGTGCGGGTCTGCTTCACCAATCCCGGCACCTCGGAGATGCATTTCGTGGCGGCGCTCGATTCGGCGCCGGAGATGCGCGCCGTGTTGTGCCTGTTCGAGGGCGTCGCGACCGGTGCGGCCGACGGCTACGCCCGCATGACCGGCATGCCGGCGGCGACGCTGCTGCATCTCGGCTGTGGCCTCGGCAACGGCCTCGCCAACCTGCACAATGCCCGCAAGGGCAAGGTGCCCCTGGTCAACATCGTCGGCGACCACGCCACCTATCACGTCAAATATGATGCGCAGCTGCAGTCCGACATCGAGACCGTCGCCCGCAACGTCTCGCCCGAATTCGTCTGGACCTCCCAGGTGACGTCGGAGCTCGGCCGCGACGCGGCCGCGGCGGTGAAGGCGGCGTGCTCGTGGCCCGGGCAGGTTGCGACCCTGATCCTGCCGGCCGACGTGTCCTGGGGCGAGGGCGGCGTGGCCGAGCCGGCGCCGGTGATCGCGCCGCCGGCCGCCGCCGACGAGGCGACCATCAGGGCGGTCGCGGAGGCGATCAAGGCGGGCGGCCGCAGCGCCATTCTGCTCGGCGGCACGGCACTGCACGAGGAATCGCTGCTGGCGGCGGCGCGCATCGCCGCGGCCCGCGGCGTCAAGATCTTCGCCGAGACCTTTCCGACCCGCATGCAGCGCGGCGCCGGCCTGCCCGGCGTGGAGCGCATCGCCTACCTCGCCGAGATGGCGACGTTGCAGCTCAAGGAGTTCGACACGCTGGTCCTGGTCGACGCCAAGGCGCCGGTGTCGTTCTTCGCCTATCCTGGCAAGAAGAGCTATCTGCCGCATGACGGCTGCAAGGTGCTGACCCTGTCGACACCGGCGCAGGACGCGGCCGGCAGCCTGACCAGGCTGGCCGCCGCGCTCGAGGCCGAGAACGCCACGCCGGTCGTGGCGCCGGCCTCGCGGCCCGGACGCCCGCGCGGCAACAAGCTGACGGCCGAGAAGGTCTGCAAGGCGGTCGGGCATCTGCTGCCCGAGAACGCCATCATCGTCGACGAGGCCATCAGCTCCGGCCTGATGCTGTCGAAGTTCACGGCCGGCGCGCCGCGGCACGACCTGATCACGCTGACCGGCGGCGCCATCGGACAAGGTTTGCCGAATGCGATCGGCGCCGCGATCGCCTGTCCCGACCGGCCGGTGATCGCGCTGATCGGCGACGGCAGCTCGATGTACACGATCCAGTCGCTGTGGACGATTGCGCGCGAGCGGCTCAACGTCACCGCCGTGATCTTCAACAACGCGTCCTATTCGGTGCTCAATGTCGAGCTCGAGCGCGTCGGCGCCGAGAAGATCGGACCGAAGGCGCGATCGCAGCTCGACCTGCACGGGCCGGTCCTGAAGCTGGCGCAGATCGCCGACGGCATGGGCGTGCGCGCGACCCGCGTCAGCACGCCGGACGAATTCACCTGCGCGCTGAAGGGCGCGCTGGACCGGCCGGGACCGCATCTGATCGAGGCGATGGTGCCGCCGGCGCTCACCGGGCTGAAGCTGAAGCTGCTGCCGCATCTGTTGGGCTCGCTAGAGCGGATGCCGCGGCCGGTGGCGCACGCGCTCAAGCGCAAGATCGCGCCGTGACACGCCGGGCTGGAGCAGGCTGACATGAGCACGACGCTTCGATCCGATGTCGTCATCGCCGGCGGCGGTCTCGCCGGCATCGTCACCGCGCTCGAGGCGCTGCGGGCCGGCAAGTCGGTCACCATCGTCGACCGCGACACGCCGGAGCGCTTCGGCGGCCTGGCGCTGTGGGCGTTCGGCGGCATGGCGCTGGTGGGCACGCCGCTGCAGGCGCGCATGAAGATCCCGGATACGCCAGAGATCGCGCTACGCGACTGGATCAGGTTCGGCGAGCTCGACGACACCGAGCACTGGCCGCTGCAATGGGCGCGCTATTACGTCGAGCATTCGCGGAGCGAGGTCTACGATTGGCTCTCGTCGCATGGCGTGACCTTCATGCCGGCGGTGAACTGGGTCGAGCGCGGGCTACAGGGCGACGGCAATGCGCTGCCGCGCTATCACATCGTCTGGGGCACCTCGCAGCGGCTGACGCGCGTGATGATCGAGGCGATGCGTGCCTCTGACAAGGGTGGCAAGCTCACCGTGCTGCACCGTCACCGCGTCGTCGGCCTCGACCGCGCCGCCGGTGCAATGTCCGGCGTCGTCGCCATTGATGAAGAGACCGGGGCCGAGATCAGGGTCGCCGCGCCGCTCGTGGTGCTGGCGATGGGCGGCATCAATGGCAGCCATGACGAGGTCCGCGCCAATTGGGTGAAGGGCCGGCCGCTGCCGGCATCGATGCTCAACGGCGCGCATCCGTTCGCGGACGGCAGGCTGCATCGCCATGCGGTCGAGGCCGTTGGCGCCGAGATTACCCACGCCGGCGAGATGTGGAACTACGCGGCCGGCATTCCGCATCCGTTTCCGCACTTCGAGGGCCATGGCCTGTCGCTGGTGCCATGCAAATCCGCGCTTTGGCTCAACCATCGCGGCGAGCGCATCGGGCCGGAGCCGCTGGTCACCGGCTTCGATACGCATACGCTGTGTCAGCGCGTGGCGGCGCAGGAGAAGCCGTATACGTGGCACCTCTTGAACTGGCGCATCGCCGCCAAGGAGTTCGCGATCTCGGGCGCCGAGCACAACCCGCGCATCCGCGACCGGCAGATGGCGATGTTCCTCAAGGAGACGCTGCTCGGCAACCACCGCCTCATCAGCCAGATGCAGCGCGAGAGCCGGCACTTCCTGGTCGACGAGACCCTGGCCGGCCTCGCCGCCAAGATGAATGCGCTCACCGGCACCGACGACGTCAAGCCCGAGGTGCTCCAGGCGACGGCTGACAGCTTCGACGCCAATTTCGCCAACGGCGACAAGCTCCACAACGACGATCAGCTGCGCCGCATTGTGCACGCGCGGCAGTGGGGCCCCGACAAGCTCCGCACCTGCAAGCCGGAGCCGCTGCAGATGAGCGGGGCAGGGCCTTACATCGCGATCCACATGCAGCTGATCACCCGCAAGAGCCTCGGCGGTCTCAAGACCGATCTGCAGAGCCGGGTGCTCGACGCCGCGGGCAGCCCGATCAGCGGCCTCTATGCCGTCGGCGAAGCCGCCGGCTTCGGCGGCGGCGGCGCCTCGGGCAAGCGCTCGCTGGAGGGCACCTTCCTGCCGGGCTGCATTCTCACCGCCCGGGCGGCCGCGCGCGCGATGTGAGGAGCGCGGCGGCGCGCGACGCCCGGTGAGACAGACGCGTCGTTGGTTCGAAGCCAGGAACTCTCCGCCCGTCATTCCGGGGCGCCCGCAGGGCGAGCCCGGAATCCATAACCACGACTGCGTTTGGTAAAACGAGATCGACGCCCACAGCCATCTTGCCCAGCCATGATGGCCTGTGGGTATGGATTCCGGGCTCGCCCTGCGGGCGCCCCGGAATGACGGCGATATAGTGTGGGTTAGCCGCGACAATTTTTTCCGTGAGCGGCTGTCGATCCTGCCCCTCCGCGTTCGTCTTCAAGGCATCAGCCAAGGAGACCCTCGATGAAGATCTATTGGATCAAGGCCCAGGCCCCGCGGCGCGTGCTGGCGCTGGTCAAGCATCTCGGTGTGCCCGCCGAGTTCATCGACATCAGCCGCGGCCTCAAGACGCCGGACTTCGCCGCGCTCAATCCCAACATGAAGGCGCCGGTGCTGGTCGACGGCGAGACGGTGCTGTGGGAGTCCAATGCCATCATGGCCCACCTCTGCATCCGCGAGAGCTGCGACATGTGGCCGGCGCGCGATCCGCAGGAGCAGGTCGAGGTGCTGCGCTGGCTGGCGTGGACGGACAGCCACTGGAACCCGGCGGTGGCGCCATTCTATTTCGAGCACATCGTGCGCAAGAATTTCGGCCTGGGGGCGCCGAACCGCGCGGCGCTGGTCGACAAGGTCGCGCCGCTCAAGACGTTCGCATCCGTGCTCGACGCGCATCTGCGCGCGCACAGCCACGTCGCCTGCGACCGGCTGACGATCGCCGATTTCGCGGCGGCCTCGATGGCCACCGACTGGCGCGAGGCCGAGATGCCGCTGGAGTCGTTTCCAAACATCGTCCGCTGGATCGATGGACTGATGCGGCTGCCGGCGTGGTCCGAGCCATGGCCGGAGAAGCAGTCGGCCGCGGCGTAGGCTCTACGGCTGCAGCACCGTGCCGTGGCCGAGCTGTTTGGAGATCTCGGCGGCGCAGGCGCGCAGCCGGTTCGCCAGCGGCGATTGCCAGCCGGCATCGAAGCTGCCGGCGGGTCCCATCGCGGTGATGACCAGCGCGACGTGCCCGGCGTGGTCGAACACGGGGGCTGCGAAGGCATTGACGCCGGGCAGGGGATCACCGACGGCGCGGGCGAGGCCTTGCGCGCGCACCTCGTCCAGCATCTCCGCGACCTTCGGGCTCTTCGGCGCGCGCTTCGGATTGTAGCCGACGCCGAGATGATCGAGGCCGGCGTCGAGCGCCGCCTTCACCGTCTTGGGCGGCAGGAACGCCGCGAAGGCGCGTCCCGTCGCGGTCTCCAAGAGCGCCATGATCGAGCCGACGCGCATCACGATGTGCACGGCGTGGCTCGGCTCCTCCAGCCGCACCACCGTCGGTCCGTTGGTGCCCCACACCGCGAGCGACACCGCGTGATCGATCGCACTCGCGAGCGCGGCGATCTTCGGCGTCGCGATCCGCACCGCTGATAGTCTTCGCAGGCTGATCAGGCCGAGCTCGAGCGCGAGCGGGCCGATCTCGTAGCGGCCGGTGGTCTCGTCCTGCTCGATCAGGCCGATGCGCGAGAAGCTGACGAGGTAGGGATGCGCCTTGGCCGGCGGCAGCCCGGCCTCGCGCGCGAGGTCGCGCAGCATCATCGGCTCGCCGCTGCGCGCCAAGGCCTGCAGCAAGCTGCCGCCAACCTCGATCGACTGGATGCCGCGGCTCTCTCTGCCCATGCTGTGATGCCCCTGGTCCGGCCGCTGCCTACACCGCGAGGAAGCCGCCGTCGACCGGCAAGGTCACGCCGTTGACGTAGGACGCCATGTCGGAGACCAGGAACACCACGGGACCGACGAGCTCCTCCGGCTGGCCGACACGGCCGAGCGGCGTGCGGCTCATGAAGCCGGCGAGCCGCTGCGGATCGTTGCGCGTGGACTCCGTCATCGCGGTCGCGATCACGCCGGGCGCGATCGCATTGACGCGGATGCCGTCGGCGGCAAGCTCGCGCGCCAGCGCCTGGGTCAGCGACTTCACGCCGCCCTTGGACGGCGAATAGCCGAGCGTGTTGCTGATGCCGATGAAGGAGGCGACCGAGGCGATGTTGACGATCGTGCCGCGCGTCTCGCGCAAGGCGGCGAGAAACGCATAGGTGACGTTGAATACGCCGTTGAGATTGACGTCGATGACCCGCTGCCAATTCTCTGCGGCCCGCGGCGAGTCGATGTTCTCGCGGATGATGATGCCGGCATTGTTGACGAGGATGGCGATGGCGCCGACCTCAGCCCGTAACTGCGCGGCTAACGCGGTGCAGCCGGCGGCGTCGGTGACATCGAGCCGATGCGCCCACGCCTTGCGGCCGCGCCCGCGGATCTCGGCCGCGCAGCGCTCGGCGCCGTCAGTGTCGATGTCGGTGATAACGACGTCGGCGCCGCGGTCGGCGAGCCCGAGCGCGATGGCACGGCCATTGCCATTGCCGGCGCCGGTCACCAGCGCGAGCTTTCCGGCCAACATCTGATGGTCGCTCATGCGGCGCTCCTTTGGGCGGCACGTTCGGCGAGATGCCGGCCGGCAATGTAGCCGAAGGTGAGCGCCGGCCCCAGCGTGATGCCGGCGCCGGGATAGTTGCCGCCCATGATGCTCGCCATGTCGTTGCCGGCGGCATACAGCCCCTCGATCGGCTGACCCTGGGCATCGAGCGCGCGGGCATGTTCGTCGGTGCGGATGCCGGCATAGGTGCCGAGATCGCCGATCACCATCTTGATGGCGTAGAACGGCCCGTCCTTGATCGGCGCCACGCACGGGTTCGGCCCGTGCAGCGCATCGCCCTGGTAGCGGTTGTAGGCGCGCGAGCCCTTGCCGAAGGTCGGGTCCTGGCCGAGTGCGGCGTCGGCATTGAACGCAGCCACCGTGGCCTCCAGCGACATCGCATCGATGCCGGTGACGCGCGCCAGTTCGGCCAGCGTCGCGCCGCGCTTGAGATAGCCCGTGCTGAGATGGTGCCCGAGCGGCATCGGGAACGGCGGCACGCAGCCGAGACCGTAGCGGCGCAGCGAGCGATGGTCGGTGATCAAATACGCTGCGATCTCGCGCCCCGGCTTGGCCGCCTTGACCATCGCCTGCACGAAGTCGTGGTAGGAATTGCCCTCGTTGGCGAAGCGCACGCCGTCCGCGGCGACCGCGATCACGCCCGGCTTGGCGCGGTCGATGAAGTGCGGCATCACGCCCTTGCTGCCGTCCTTGCGGGTGGTGACGGAGACCGGCACCCATGCGGCCGCATGCGGCAGCCCATCCTCGACGCGGCCGCCGACGGCTTCGGCCAGCCGCAGCCCATCGCCGGTGTTGCCAATGGGGCCGGGCGAAAAATGCTCCTGGCCGGTCGGCGCATGCGGGAACATTGCCTTGCGTCTGTCGACATCATGCGGAAAGCCGCCGCAGGCGAGCACCACGCCGAGCCGCGCATTGACCCTGACCCGCTTGCCCTGCCGCGTCACGACAGCGCCGCGCACGGCCTCGCCGTCGCGGATCAGCTCGGCCACGGGCGAGGACAGCCACAAGGGAATGCCGAGATCGAACGCGGACTTCGCCAGCCGCCCGGCCAGCGCATTGCCGTTGGTCAGCGTCATGCCGCGACCATGGCGCAGCACGTCCATTGCATGTTTCGACAGCCGCTTGGCGACGTAGAACGCCGAGGTCAGCGACTTCGTCGCGCGCATGAAATGGATGATCTCCTTGCCGGAGCCGAGCATCATGCCGAACACGGTGAGCTCGGGCAGCGGCTGCCCGAGATCCTTGATGTGGTCGCCGAGCTCGCGGCCGTCGAACGGCCGTGTCACCATCGAGCGGCCGCCCTGCGTGCCGCCCGGCGCCTCCGCGTGATAGTCCGGGAAGGTCAGCGGCATGTCGAACTTCAGCGCTGTCTTGCCGGTGAAGAAATCGACGGCCTCAGGACCCTTGGTCAGGAACGCGTCGACGCGCGCCGCATCAAAGCTGTTGCCGGCCTCGTGGCGCAGATAGGTGCGCGCCAGTTCCGGCGGCTCGTCGATGCCCCAGGCCTTCGCGAGCGACGTGCCCGGGATCCACAGCCAGCCGCCGGAGCGCGCCGTGGTGCCGCCGAACCGCGGCTCCTTTTCGGTGACGACCACCTTCAGCCCGGCATGGGCTGCGGTGACCGCTGCCGACAGCCCGGCACAGCCGGAGCCGACCACCAGCACGTCGCAATCATAGGTATCGCCGTCTCTGGCATCGGCTCCGCTCATGCGTGCGCTCCTACTTCTTCAACAGCGGGCACTTGGATTCCGAGACCGGCCGGAACGCATCCTCGCCCTTCACGGTCTTGATGATCTCCAGATAGTCCCACGGCTCCTTCGATTCCGACGGCTTCTTGACGCGGGCGAGATACATGTCGCGGATGACGCGGCCGTCCTCGCGCAGCTTGCCACCGTGCACGAAGGTATCCTCGATCGGCAGCTCGCGCATCTTCGCCATGACCGTCTTGGCATCGTCGGTGCCGGCCGCCTTGATGGCCTTGAGATAATGCAGCACGGAGCCGTAGACGCCGGTCTGGATCATCGTCGGCATCACCTTGGTGCGGGCAAAGAATTTTTGCGACCAGGCGCGGGTCTTGTCGTCCATCGCCCAGTACGACGCCGTGGTCATGTAAGTACCCTGCGCCGCCTCGAGCCCGATCGCGTGCACGTCGGTGTCGAACATCAAGAGGCCGACCAGCTTCTGGCCGCCCTTGACGAGGCCGAACTCGCCGGACTGCTTGATCGCATTGTCGGTGTCCTGGCCGGCGTTGGCGAAGGCGACGACATCGGCCTTCGAGCTCTGCGCCTGCAGCGCGAAGGACGAGAAGTCGGCGGTGTTGGTCGGATGCTTGACGCCGCCGAGGATGGTGCCGCCGAGCTCCTTGATGAAGCGGGTCGCGTCCTTTTCCAGCTGCTGGCCGAACGCATAGTCCGCGGTGATGAAGTACCAGGACTTGCCGCCCTGGCCGATCACGGCCGAGGTGGTCACCTTCGACAGCGCATAGGTGTCGTAGGTGAAATGCACGGTGTTGGGGCTGCACAGCTCGTCGGTCAGCGAGCTCGCGCCGGGCCCCGACAGCAGCGCGATCTTGTTGCGCTCGCGCACCATGTTGTGCACGGCGATCGCGATGCCGGAGTTGGGAATGTCGACCACGGCGTCGACCTTGCCGTTGTCGAACCAGTCGCGAACGATGGTGGTGCCGACGTCGGTCTTCATCTGGTGATCGGCGCTGATGATCTCGATCGGCTTGCCGAGCACGGTGGGGCCGAACTCCTCGACCGCCATCTTCGCCGCTTCAACCGAGCCCGGACCGCTGTTGTCACGTCCCCAGCTCGACAGGTCGGTCAGCACGCCGATCCTCACCACGTCGTCTGAAACCTGAGCCGACGCACTCGTCGCAATGAATGATGCCGTTGCCACAAACGCGCAGGCGAGCAGCTGCCGTCGCATGAAGATCCTCCCGGTTGCTCCGCTCTGTCGGCGGTGATGCAGGGAAGTTAGGCAATGGCAAATAGATTTGTCAATGACGAATGGCGGTAATGCGGCGCACAACGTCAGCCGCCATGAAGTGGCAGAGTTCAGTGCGGGGCGCTGGAAGTGAATCCGTCCTACACGCGCGGCATGATCTGCAGTTCGAGCAGGGCAAGTCGCTGCATCACGGCGGGGTCGCGTTCGCCGGTCTTGGCGGTGCGAAGCACAGATTCGGCGAGCAGGTTGACATGAGTGGAACTGACCGGCTCGGGGAGGGCGGCGACCGCCCCATCGAGCGCCTCGGTCATCAGCGCGATCACGTCGGGTGCAAAGGCGGCGTCTGAGAAGTCCTTCATGGAAGAAGTGTCCGCAGCGAGAAGCTTCGGGGGACATCGATCACGCGGCACAATTGTCAGTTGGCAACGCGCCGGCGGCGGCAGCGGTTCCGGCTCAGCCGAAATTCGGGTATACAGAACAAGCTGACCTGCCATGCGCGGATTGCCCGTCGAGCCAATCTGTCGCAGCCGATCGACTTGTGTCGTCGGGCAAATCAGGACGATGTTTCCGCGCATCCCGCCTCAGTCGGAGGGGCGTTGCGCGCGATCGTCACGACACGCGAGGCGGGGAGCGGTGGCCTGTCGGCTCGCAGCGCGCTTCACGGCGTGCGGACGAACGAAGCCGGCAGGACGATGAAATCGCAGCGTCCTGGCGCCCCGATGCTGGTGCCAAGTCGGCGACGGATGCCTTCGCGCATCGCGCTGATGACGGTGGCTAACAAGCCGGACACCGGGGAGACTGCGTATAAGTCGGTAGCCCATCGCGCAGGGAGGGCCGGGTCGTCCGGCTGACCTGTGGTTCCTGCCGCCTGCATTTTTTTCGCAGGCGGGCCACGGGCCTCAGTCGAGGTCCGGCCTTCCCTGCGCCCTCCTGTTAGATGAGGGCGGATCGATCTTGATAGCTCGGGCGCGGATTGCGCCGCGAGAACGAAGAGACGCATGCCATCGTCATTGCGAGGAGCCGAAGGCGACGAAGCAATCCAGAGTCGTCGCGGTGCTCTGGATCGCTTCGCTACGCTCGCGATGACGGCGGTTTTGGAGCTACCCCTTGATGAAGGCCAGCAGATCCGCGTTGATCACGTCGGCATGCGTGGTGGCCATGCCGTGCGGGAAGCCCGGATAGGTCTTCAGCGTCCCATGCTTCAAGAGCTTGATGCCGATGCGCGCGGAATCGTCGATCGGTACGATCTGGTCATCCTCGCCATGCATCAGCAGCACCGGCACGTCGATAGCCTTGAGATCCCCAGTGAAGTCGGTTTCCGAGAACGCCTTGATGCAATCATAATGCGCCTTGGTGCCGCCCATCATGCCCTGGCGCCACCAGTTGCGGATCACGCCCTCGGACACCTTGGCGCCGTCGCGGTTGAAGCCGTAGAACGGGCCGGTCGGGATATCGAGGAAGAACTGCGCGCGGTTGGCGGCGAGCGCCGCGCGGAAGCCGTCGAACACCTCGATCGGCAACCCGCCTGGATTGCTCTCGCTCTTCACCATGATCGGCGGCACCGCGCCGAGCAGCGCGGCCTTGGCGACGCGGCCCTTGCCGTGCTTCGCCACGTAGCGCGCGACCTCGCCGCCGCCGGTGGAGTGGCCGACGTGAACCGCGTCCTTCAGGTCGAGCTTGGCGGCGAGTGCCGCGACATCGGCGGCGTAGGTGTCCATCTCGTTGCCGTGCTCGGTCTGGCTGGAGCGGCCGTGGCCGCGCCGGTCATGGGCGATGACGCGAAAACCCTTGCCGAGGAAGAACAGCATCTGTGCGTCCCAATCGTCCGACGACAGCGGCCAGCCATGGTGAAACACGATCGGCTGGCCCGAGCCCCAATCCTTGTAGAAGATCTGCGTGCCGTCCGATGTCGTCACGAATCCTGAGCTCATGGGGAATCTGCCTTTCTCACTGCATGGGACTAGCCGCGTTCAAGGCGCGGCGCGCGGTCACCTTAGCGGTGCAGCATGACGATCTCAGCTACACAGAATAGTGTGCGACATCGTTGCACGCCGAAGCGCATCGGCCTGCGCAATTCGTGGGCGCGGAGCTGCGGCAGGGTCGAGCAGGCTGCATATTTGACGGGCTGCGATGCGGTTCCATTCCGGCCGTTTTGCGCCGTTCGGCGGGGAACCGGACAGGCCCGTCGTTGCGCCCACGGCCGCGATCGCATAAAGCGTGTTCCCAAATCGTTCGTTTCAGCTCAAGTCTTTGGGCTAACCCACTGAAAGCTCTCGCTTATGGGAAAATCACTGATTCCGCCGGAGCCGGCGGAGATCCACGAGGTGACGCTGCGGGATGCGCTCGAAGAGCGCTATCTCGCCTATGCGCTCTCGACCATCATGCATCGTGCGCTGCCCGACGCGCGTGACGGCCTCAAGCCGGTGCATCGGCGCATCCTGTATGGCATGCGGCTGCTGCGGCTCGATCCCGGCACCGCGTTCAAGAAGTCCGCCAAGATCGTCGGCGACGTGATGGGCTCGTTCCATCCGCACGGTGACCAGGCGATCTACGACGCGATGGTGCGCCTCGCGCAGGATTTCTCGTCGCGCTATCCGCTGGTCGACGGCCAGGGCAATTTCGGCAATATCGACGGCGATAATCCGGCGGCCTATCGCTATACCGAAGCGCGCATGACCGATGTCGCGCGTCTGCTGCTCGAAGGCATTGACGAGGACGGCGTCGAGTTCCGTCCGAACTACGACGGCCAGTCGAAAGAACCGGTGGTGCTGCCCGGCGGCTTTCCGAACCTGCTCGCCAACGGCGCCCAGGGCATCGCGGTGGGCATGGCGACCTCGATCCCGCCGCACAACGCGGCCGAGCTGTGCGACGCCGCGCTGCATCTAATCGAGAAGCCGGATGCCAAGTCGCGCGCGCTGCTGCGCTGGGTGAAGGGCCCGGACTTCCCGACCGGCGGCACCGTGATCGATTCCAAGGAACAGATCATCGAGGCCTACACCACCGGCCGCGGCTCGTTCCGCGTCCGCGCCAAGTGGAAGCAGGAAGAAGGCAACCGCGGCACCTGGATCGTCGTCATCACCGAGATCCCGTATCTGGTGCAGAAGTCGCGCCTGGTCGAGAAGATCGCCGAGCTGCTCAACGAGAAGAAGCTGCCGCTGGTCGGCGACGTCCGCGACGAATCCGCCGAGGACGTCCGGCTCGTCATCGAGCCGAAGTCGAAGAACGTCGATCCCGCGCTGATGATGGAATCGCTGTTCCGGCTGACCGATCTCGAGAACAAGATTCCGCTGAACCTCAACGTCCTGATCAAGGGCAAGATTCCGAAGGTGGTCGGCCTCGCCGAGTGCCTGCGCGAATGGCTCGACCATCTGCGCGACGTGCTGCTGCGGCGCTCGAACTACCGCAAGAAGCAGATCGAGAATCGGCTCGAGATCCTCGGCGGCTATCTGATCGCCTACCTCAACATCGACGAGGTGATCCGGATCATCCGCACCGAGGACGAGCCGAAGCCGGTCTTGATGAAGACCTTCAAGCTCACCGAGGTGCAGGCCGAGGCGATCCTCAACATGCGCCTGCGCTCCCTGCGCAAGCTCGAGGAAATGGAGATCCGCACCGAGGACAAGAACCTGCGCGGCGAGCTGAAGGGCATCAATGCGCTGCTCGGGTCGGAGGAGCTGCAGTGGGCCAAGGTCGGCGAGCAGGTCAAGACGGTGCGCGACCTGTTCGGGCCGAAGACCCCGCTCGGCAAGCGCCGCACCAACTTCGCCGATGCGCCTGAGCATGATCTGGCCGCCATCGAGGAAGCCTTCATCGAGCGCGAGCCGGTGACGGTGGTCGTCTCCGACAAGGGCTGGGTGCGCACGCTCAAGGGCCACGTCGCCGATCTGTCGAACCTGCAGTTCAAGACCGATGACCAGCTCGGCCAATCCTTCTTTGCCGAGAACACCTCGAAGGTGCTGCTGTTCGCGACCAACGGCAAGTTCTACTCGCTCGACGTCGGCAAGCTGCCCGGCGGCCGCGGCCATGGCGAGCCGATCCGCATGTTCATCGATCTCGACCAGGACGCCTCGATCGTCTCGATGTTCGTCACCAAGGGGGAACGCAAGTTCCTGGTCGCGGCCTCCGACGGCCAGGGATTCGTGGTCAAGGAAGAGGATTGCCTCAGCAACACCCGAAAGGGCAAGCAGGTGCTGAACGTCACCGCGCCGGCCGAGGCGCGCGCGATCACGACCGTCACGGGCGATCAGGTCGCGGTCATCGGCACCAACCACAAGATGGTGGTGTTCGGGCTCGACCAGGTGCCGGAGATGGCGCGCGGCCGCGGCGTGCGGCTGCAGAAGTACACCAGCGCGCAGCTGTCCGACGTCACCACGTTCGAGCAGAAGCAGGGGCTGGCCTGGAAGGACTCCGCCGGCCGCGACCAGGGCCTGAGCTGGAAGGAGCTGGCCGACTTCCGCGGCAACCGCGCCGACGCCGGCCGCATCGCGGCGGGCCTTCCGAAGTCGAACAAGTTCAACCGGCCGATCGAGTGAGGCGGGCGGGCGTGAGATGAGCGAAGCTCGGCGATCTTCCGATGGTCCGATTTGGCAACAGCCGGACCGACAAAGAAGGTCGTCGTCCCGGGCAAGCCCCGCGCGCATAGCGCGTGGGGCGCCGACCCGGGACCCATAGCCACAGGGACGCGGGATGGGGCAAGCTGGAACGACGCGCGTGCCAACCGATTGCCGCCGGTGGTTATGGGTCCCGGCGTTCGCCGGGACGACATCTCATTCCGTTATCAGCACCTGTTAAGTGGTCTCATGGCGCACTCCCATTCGCATCACGACGACCACGATCATGATCATTCCGATGGTCACGCCCACGGTCATTCGCATTCCCACGGCCACGCCGGCCACAGCCATGCCCCCGCCAGCTTCGGCATGGCGTTTGCGATCGGCGTCTCGCTCAACTCCGCCTTCGTCGTCGCCGAGCTGATCTTCGGCTATGCCGCGCATTCACTGGCGCTGATCTCGGACGCCGTCCACAATCTCTCCGACGTGATGTCGCTGCTGCTGGCCTGGGGCGCGCTGTGGCTGTCGGCGCGGCGGCCGACCGATCGCCACACCTACGGTTATCGGCGCGCCTCGATCCTGGCCGCGCTGATCAATGCCGGCCTGCTGCTGCTCGTCGTCGGCGGCATCGCGGTCGAGGCGTTCGACCGCCTGCGCAATCCGGGCGAGGTGGCCGGCGTCACCGTGCTGTGGGTGGCGGCGCTCGGCATCATCATCAATGGTGCCACGGCCATGCTGTTCATGCACGGCCGCGACACCGACCTCAATATCCGCGGCGCCTATCTGCACATGGCGGCCGACGCCGCCGTTTCGCTCGGCGTCGTCGTTGCGGCGCTCATCACGATCTGGACCGGCTGGCTGTGGGTCGATCCCGTGGTCAGCATCGTCATCGCCATCGTCATCCTGCTGAGCGGTTGGGAGCTGGCGCGCGACAGCGTCAACCTCGCGCTCGATGCCGTGCCGCGCGACATCGCGCTGCCGGCGGTGCGCGACTATCTCGCCTCGCTCGACGGCGTCCACGAGGTGCACGATCTGCACGTCTGGGCGATGAGCACCAACGAGACCGCGCTGACCGCGCATCTGGTGTGCCCCGACGGCACCGACGACGCGTTCCTGCATCAGATCTGCGCCGAGCTGTCCCGCCGCTTCAACATCCAGCATCCGACCCTGCAGATCGAGGCCGACGGCAAGCCATGCAAGCTGGCGCCGGCCGACGTGGTGTAGGCCGCCGATGCCTCAGCTCCAGCCCGCCAGTCTGAGCAGAACACCGGCGGCGCAGGAGGCGGCGAGGACGGTGAGCATGCCCTGCTTGAAGCGGATGATCGCCACCGCCGCGGCGATCGCCAGCGCCAGCGCTGGGCCATCGACGCTCGACAGCACGGGCGCATCGAAGTCGAGGCCGAAGCCGCTCACCGGAACGGTCTTGCGGAACAGCGTATGCAGCGCGAACCAGATCGACAGATTGAGGATCACGCCGACCACCGCCGCGGTGATCGCCCCGAGCGCGCCGGAGAGACCCTTGTTGCCGCGCAGAACCTCGATGTACGGCGCCCCGACGAAGATCCACAGGAAGCACGGCGCGAATGTCACCCAGGTGGCGAGCAGGCCGCCCAGCGTGCCGGCGATCAGCGGCGACAGCGATCCGCCATCGCGCGCGGCGGCGATGAAGCCGACGAACTGCAGCACCATGATCAGCGGTCCCGGCGTGGTCTCGGCCATGCCGAGACCGTCGAGCATCTCCGCAGGCTGCAGCCAATGATAGTGCTCCACCGCCTGCTGGCCGACATAGGCGAGCACCGCATAGGCGCCGCCGAACGTCACCATCGCCATCTTGCTGAAGAACAGCGCGATCTGGCTGAACGTGTTCGCTGCGCCCAGCGAGGCAACCAGCGCGATCACCGGGATGAGCCACAGCGCGAGCCAGACGAGGGCGGTGACGATCGTTCGCCGCGCATTCGGCTTGGCGTGATCGGGAAGCACCTCTCCGAGCGCGCTGTCGCCGTCGCCGTTCTTGCCGCCTCCGTGGCCCGCCGCGGCGAACTCGGGGCGACCGGTACGCGCGCCGAGATAGCCGATCACGCCGGCGGCAATGATGATGAGCGGAAACGGCACCGCGAAGAAGAAGATCGCGATGAAGGCGATCGCCGCGAGGGCGATCATGACGTTGTTGCGCAATGCGCGGCTGCCGACGCGCACCACCGCCTGGATGACGATCGCGAGCACCACGGCCTTCAGGCCGAAGAACAATGCCTCGACGAACCAGACGTGGCCGAAGGAGACGTAGATCCAGCTCAGCGCCATGATCGCGACGATGCCGGGCAGAATGAACAGGCCGCCGGCCATCAGGCCGCCGGCCGTCCGGTGCATCAGCCAGCCGATATAGGTCGCGAGCTGCTGCGCCTCGGGGCCGGGCAGGAGCATGCAATAGTTGAGCGCGTGCAGGAACCGGCTCTCCGAGACCCAGCGCTTCTCGTCGACGATGATCCGATGCATGACCGCGATCTGGCCGGCCGGGCCGCCGAACGACAGCAGCGCCACCCGCAGCCAGACCTTGAAGGCCTCGTTGAAGCTGACGCCATGGGTGGCGTCAGCTTCGGTGGAGGCTGTCGATGAGACCAGCTCGGTCATGGCTTCACTCTGTTGGTCGGCCAATTGTGCGATTCGGCCGTTGCATCACGGCACCAGCGATAGAACGCATCATAGAGCCCAAGGCCAGCCTCGAGTTGCGCGAGGTCGTCGTCATAAATGCGCGACAGGCCGAGCGACGCCGCAAGCAGGCCCGGCGCCTCCGGGCTGAGATCGAGCCGCGCGGTGTCCGCGGCGCGCACGATCGTGGCAAGCCGCAACAGTGCCGGTGTCGCCAGGCCGAGCTCCTCGATCATCACGTCGAACGTGCAGAGCTCGCCGCGATGGCTCCAGAACGTGTTCTCGACGTCGAATGGCACAGCCTTGAAACGCTCGGCGACGGCCATGACATCGGACGGCGCGACGTAGAGAAACACGGCGTGCGGGTCGACGAAGCGGCGGATCAGCCACGGGCAGGCGATGCGGTCGATCTTCGGCCGGGCGCGGGTGACCCAGACCGTTCGCCCGTCGGCATTGCGCGGCGGCAGCTTGGCGGCGGGAACCAGCGGCAGGTTCGCTGCCGCCCAAGCCTCGAAGCCACCCTCCAGCGTTTCGGCCGATGCCTTGGCAACGCGAAGCCAGGCCGCAGTCCCTTGCGCCAGCTTGCCGCCGCGCTTGCAGATCACGATCACGGAGCGGCCGGCAAATTCTGGAGCCCATTGCGGAGCCTCCTCGGCGCACCGCTGGATGGCGCCGGGAATCAACCGTGGATCGGCGGCACGGTCGGCGTCCGTGCACACCTCGATCAGCACCGGGCACTGCGGTGTTCCGATCAGCCGGCCGAGCTTGTCAGGAGAAATCGATGCGAAGGATGACATGATGCGTCCTCGTGTCAAAATGACGGGACGCGATACTTGGGCATGTCGCCTCGTGGGGAGATCGCGAAGTCCCCATGCGGAACATTACAGCGAAACCGGTTCGTCGTGTCAATCGTCGTCGCGTCGCGGTATGATCGGCGCTCGCCCGACCGGCCGCGATGTCCGCCGCGCCACGGCGCGCGCATCATCACCTGCAAAGAAGATTCAAGCCAATCATGACCGTAACGATCTATCACAATCCGGCCTGCGGCACGTCGCGCAACACGCTGGCGATGATCCGAGCCTCCGGCGAGGAGCCCGTCGTGATCGAATACCTGAAGACACCGCCCAGCCGTGAGCAGCTGATTGCGCTGATCAACGCGATGGGAATCAAGGTCCGCGACGTGCTGCGCGAGAAGGGGACGCCGTATGCCGAGCTCGGGCTCGGCGATGCCAAATGGAGCGACGACCAGCTGATCGAGGTGATGCTCGCACATCCGATCCTGATCAACCGGCCGATCGTGGTGACGGGCAAGGGCGCGCGGCTCTGCCGCCCGTCCGAGCTGGTGCTCGACCTGCTCGACCATCCCGTCGCTTCCTTCACCAAGGAGGACGGCGAGGTGGTGAGCCGGCCGGCTTGAAGTTTGAGGATGTGAGTTGAAATGGACACCGCGACCCGTCTCGATGTGATGAACTGGCTCGTGGCTCAGGGCCTGACCGGCGTGCCGGAGAACGACATCCTGCGCGGCTTCTGTGAGCGCTGCTGCGCGGCCGGACTCGCATTGTCGCGCAGCATGGGGATCATCGACACGCTGCATCCGATTTTCGAGGGACGCGGCTTCCGCTGGAACGATCTCGACACCAACGAGGCCGACAGCTTCGAATATGGCTCGAGCAACGAGGGAGAAGCGGCACAGAACTGGCGGCGCTCCGTCTTCCACCACATGCTGGAGACCGGAGATGACGAGTTCCGCATCGACCTGCTCAATGCCGCCCATCTCGACTTTCCAGTCATCGGTGAGCTTTCCGGACAGGGGCATCGGCACTATGTCGCCTTCGTGCACCGCTTCGGCGACGCCGGTACGCTCGGGCAGATGGACTGCTTCTATTCGAATTGGCTGACGCGGTGCGACGGCGGTTTCACCGACGCGCAGATCGGCGCATTGCGGGACCTGGTGCCGGTGCTGGCGCTGACGATCAAGTCCGCGCAGCAGGTCGACATCGTGCGCACGCTCGGCCGGGTCTATCTCGGCCGCGACGCGTCCGAGCAGGTGCTGCGCGGCCGAATCTCCCGCGGCGTCACCGAGCGCATCAATGCGGTGCTGTGGTTCTCCGATTTGCGCAGCTCGACCGCGATCTCCGAGAGCATCTCGCCCGACGAGATCATCCCGCTGCTCAACGACTATGCGGAGGCGTCGATCGACGCCATCTACGAGGCCGGCGGCGACGTGCTGAAGCTGATCGGCGACGGCGTGCTGGCGATCTTCACCGGCGACATGGCGTCGGCCCGTCAGGCCGCGCTGCGCGCCGAGCATCGCTTCAGGCTCAACATCGCCAAGCTCAATGCACGACGGAGCGGTGAGGGCCGGCCGGTGACGTCGGCCTATGTCGGTCTGCATGTCGGCGAGGTGTTCTACGGCAACATCGGCAGCGAGGACCGGCTCGACTTCACCGTCGTCGGACCGGCGGTCAACGAGGTCAGCCGCATTGCCTCGATGTGCCGCTCTGTCGACCGGGAGCTGCTGGCGTCCTCCGAATTCTGCGCAGGGTTGGACGACGAGGGCCGCCGCTATCTGGTGTCGACCGGCCGTTACGCGCTGCGCGGCATCGGCCGTGCGCAGGACCTGTTCACGCTCGATCCGGAGATTGCGGCGAGCGCGCCTGCGACCCGCGCCTATGAGAACTACCTGGCGGACGAGATGTCGCAGGCTTGACCCACGTCAATGCCCGCCGATGCGAGTCTGCCCAGCCTCTCCCACGGGGAGACGAAGCTCATGTACACGCATATCTTGCTACCAACCGATGGATCCGATCTGTCCAAGGCCGCGGTCCGGCACGGCGTCGCGCTGGCGAAAGCGACCGGAGCGAAGGTCACCGCGCTGGTGGTGTCGACGCCGCTGCATTCGCTGGTCGTCGATCCACATGCCGCCACCAAGGCGCTGGCACAGTACAAGTCGCTGGTCGCCGATCAGACCGCGAAATATCTCGACCACGTCAAGGACGATGCGGAGCAGGCCGGCGTCGCCTGCGCAACGCTCTGCGTCGAGCACGACAAGCCCTATGAGGCGATCGTCGAGACGGCGCGCAACGAGGATTGCGACCTGGTGCTGATGGCCTCCCACGGCCTGCGCGGCGTTTCGGCCATTCTCGGCAGCGAGACCCTGAAGGTGCTGACGCATTCGACCGTGCCGATCCTGGTGTATCGCTAGGCCGGCTGCGGCACCGGCTGGCGCGCGATGCCGACGACCGGCGAGGTGACGATGACCAGCGCCTGCAGGCCGAAGATGGCCGATGCAAGATAGAGGCACATATCCGCGCCGTACCTGGCGCCGACCGCGGCGCCGAGCAGCGAGCCCAAGGGACGGGCGCCGTAGCTCAGGATGTTGATGGCCGAGACGCGCCCGAGCAGGCCGGCCGGCGTCACCGATTGCCGCAGCGTGGTGGTCGAGATGACCCAGAGGATCGGGCCGGCGCCGAGCAGGAAGAAGCTCAGTGCCGCGAGGAGCGGAGAGGGCACGAGCGTCGTCAGCGCCATCACCAGCGCCGCGGCGAAGCCGGTGACGGGCCCGAGCCCGATCACGGTGCCGAACGGCAGGCGCCGCATGATCCGCGTCGCCAGCAGCGCGCCGCAGACCATGCCGATGCCGAACATCGACAGCACCGTCCCAACGCCGCCGGCCGACAGGCCGAGCCGATGGACGGCATAGGGCACGAACACGGCGAGCAGCAGGAAATGCGCGGTGTTGAAGATGAACTGGGTCGCGAACACCGGCCGCAACAGCGCGTGACTGAACACGAAGGCGGCGCCCTCCTTGATCTCGGCCAGCGGATGGCGGCGCGGCAGGACCGTGCGGGCGGGCTCGGCGATGCCGGCGAGGCACAGCACGGCCACCAGTGAGAGCGCAGCGGCGCAGCCAAAGGCGGGCGCCCCGCCGATCCAGCCGACCAGCATGCCGCCCAAGGCCGGCCCGCCGGCGAAGGCGATCGTGCGGGCGAGCTCGATCCGCGCGTTCGCCGCGGCCAGCTGCGCCGGGTCGACCAGGCTCGGCACCAGGGCTGGTGCCGCGACGCTGAACACCACGGTGCCGCACACCGCGGTGAAGCCGAGCGCGGCCAGCAGCGACAGCGTCAGCGCGCCGGTCGCGAAGGCGATGAGGATCGCCAGCAGCGCCAGCGCGCGCACCGCTTCCGCCGCCGCCATCAGTCGCCGCCGTGGCATGCGGTCCGCGAGCAGGCCGGCGGGAATGGCGAACAAAACGAACGGCGCGGTCAGCGCGGTCTGCAGCAGGCCGGTCTCGCCTTCGCCGACGCCGAGCGCAAGCACGGCCACGATGGGCGCGGCAGCGAGCGCGATCTGCTCGGCGGATTGTGCTGCAAGGTTGGACCAGGCGAGGCGCTGGAAGCTGGCGGGCAGGGTGGGCGAGGGCAGCATGATGCGGAACCTGTGGTGATGATGCTGACATCATCGGCGCCAAGACCCTTGCGGCCCACCCGGTTTCTGATCGCTCCGCTAGCCTTCACATACCCCGTCGCCGACGCGCCGGCTGGACCCGTCACAAATCTTGCAGGGCGCCACAAGCGTTTCAGACAGGTCGGTGGCCGAGTTTCGCAGACGCGACGGGATCATGTCAGGTGCGACCCGTTACCATTCACATGACGATACGACCGGGCTCGCCATTTGCGCGCCCAGCAGAGGCGAGCATGAATGTGACGAACGACACAGCCTCCACCGCGCCAAACGCGACGACCATGCATGCACTTGCAAATAAGTTGCATTAAAGGTCGGTTTCGTTCAGGATGCCATGATGGACGCAAAATCGTCAGACCTTTCGCAGTTGCACGTGATGCTGCCGCCGAGTGATGGCCGTGAGGGCTGGCGCGGCGAGCGCGGAGAGCCGTCGCTGGGCGACATGTTCGCCTCGGTGCGAACCACCGCGACAGGATCGCTGTGGCGCAAGCTGATCGCCTTTCTCGGCCCGGGCTATCTGGTCGCCGTGGGCTACATGGACCCCGGCAACTGGGCGACCTCGCTCGCCGGCGGCTCCAAGTTCGGCTACGTGCTGCTCTCGGTCGCGCTGTTGTCGAACCTGATGGCGATCGTGCTGCAGTCGCTGTGCACGCGCCTCGGGGTTGCGACCGGCCGTGACCTGGCCCAGGCCTGCCGCGATTCGACGCCTCGCTGGGTCTCGGTGCCGCTGTGGCTGTCGGCCGAGATCGCGATCACGGCGACCGACCTCGCCGAGGTCATCGGCACGGCGATCGGGCTCAGCCTGCTGTTCGGGCTGCCGCTGTCGATCGGCGTCTGCGTCACCGCGCTCGACGTCTTCCTCATTCTGGCGCTGCAGGCGTTCGGCTTCCGCTGGATCGAGGCTTTCGTGGTCGCGCTGCTCGGCATCATCGCGCTGTGCTTCGCGATCCAGATCGCGATGGCCCAGCCGGACTGGGCCGAGGTGGTCAAGGGCTTCGTGCCGAGCGGCCAGCTGATCGCCAATCCCGAAATGCTCTATCTCGCGCTCGGCATTCTCGGCGCGACCGTGATGCCGCACAATCTGTACCTCCATTCGGGGTTGGTGCAGACCCGCGGCTATGGCGACAGCCCTGCCGAGAAGCGTGAGGCGATCACGCTGTCGACCATCGATTCCACCATCGCGCTCTGCCTGGCCCTGACCATCAACGCCTCGATCCTGATCCTGGCGGCGGCGACGTTCCACCGCACCGGGCAGCATGACGTGGCCGAGCTCGACCAGGCGCACTCTTTCCTGGCGCCGCTGCTCGGATCGACGCTGGCGCCGACGCTGTTTGCGATCGCGCTGTTGTGCTGCGGCCTGAATTCGACGATCACCGCGACCCTGTCCGGACAGATCGTCATGGAAGGCTTCCTGCAATGGCGCATCGCGCCGTGGCTGCGCCGCCTGATCACTCGGATGATCGCGATCGTCCCGGCGGTCGTGGTGACGATCTGGGCCGGCGAAAAGGCGACCGGTCAGCTCCTGATCCTCAGCCAGGTCGTGCTCAGCCTGCAGCTGCCATTCGCGATCGTGCCGCTGGTGCTGATCACCGCCAGCCGCGCCAAGATGGGGCAGTTCGTCGCGCCGCGCTGGTTGACTGCGATCGCCGGACTAATCGCCATCGCGATCATCGGGCTGAATGCCAAGCTGGTGTGGGATTTGGCGACGGGATGATGGAGGTGAGTAGCGAATAGTGGAAGAGGAGAAGCCTTATTCGCTACTCCCTATTCGCCATTCGCCCCTCTCACTCCTGCGGTTCCGGCGCCGTGCCGCCCTCGGCATCGATGCGCAGCCACCCGGCGGCCGCCAGTCGCTGCTGCGGCAGATAGCGGCTCTTGTAGTCCATCTTCTTCGAGCCCTCGATCCAATAGCCGAGATAGACGTAGGGCAGCCCCTGGCGCCGGGCCCGTGCGATGTGGTCGAGGATCATGAAGGTGCCGAGCGAGCGGGTGGTCTCGGACGGGTCGAAGAACGAGTACACCATCGACAGCCCGTCGCTGAGCACGTCGGTCAGCGCGACTGCGACCAGTTCGCCGCCGCGGGCGTTCGGACCGTTGCTCAGGTTGCGGCGACGGTATTCGATGATGCGGGTTTCGACGTGGCTGTCCTCGACCATCATCGCGTAGTCGAGCACCGTCATGTCGGCCATGCCGCCATGGCGATGGCGCTGATCGAGATAGCCGCGGAAGATCGAATATTGCTCGGACGTCGGCACCGCGCTGCGCTGCTCGCCGACCAGATCGGAATTGCGCGCGAGCACCTTGCGGAAGTTGCGCGACGGCCGAAACTCGTTGGCGATCACGCGGACCGACACGCAGGCCCGGCACTGGTCGCAGGCCGGACGGTAGGCGATCGACTGGCTGCGGCGGAAGCCGCCATGCGTGAGCAGATCGTTGAGATCGGTCGCCTTGTCGCCGACCAGATGCGTGAACACCTTGCGTTCCTGTCGCCCGGTCAAATACGGGCAGGGCGACGGCGCGGTCAGGTAGAATTGCGGGGTGTCACGCGAATGCTGGGTCAAGGAACGTCGTGAGCCTCCGAGGCGATAATCAACAGAATTGCGCCCCGAAGGCTTTGGGTCAATCGCTTTTGATGCGACACCTGCGGTCTCACCACGTGCGAGCCGGTTCAGCCAGTTGCGCGCGCACCGACGTGTTGATCACGACGGTGCCGAGAACGAAATCGTGCAGCAGCCGGCGACGGCCGTTGAACAGTCCGATCAGCAGCACGAACGGCGACAGCACCGAGACCGAGATCCAGAAGCACACCGCATGCACGGCACCGAGCACAAAGTAGCCCGGCGCGCCGTACCAGGTCCGCACCTGCAGATCCATCACCCGCATGCCGATCGTCGCCGAGTTGGGTCCGCCGATGGTGGCGCCGTAGTAGACGATCGCCCAGATCACCGAGGCCGGCGACACCAGCCAGAACAGCGCCCAGCCGAGGCCAAGGGTGACCACGCCGAACAGCGCGATGAAGATCACGGCCAGGATCACCGGGACCGTGAGCACGAGGAGGTCGATCAGGAACGCAACCATTCGCCGCATCACGACGCCGCGAAACAGCTCGGGCTGCTGATAGGGATCGTAGGCGTGCGGCCGCAGGCCGGCTCCGCCGCTGCCCCAGCCGTTCCCACCGGGACCCGTGTACGCCATGGATGTACCCTCCGACATTGGCAACCAGGACATGGGAACGGCGGACGCGCTTGCAAGGGGCCGTCCTGGGACGACCCGCGGCAAATTTCGGACGATTTTGCGTCGGATGGCGCAGTTCAACCGAGGCCGCGAATCGCTGGGCCCCGGCCAGGTCGTCGGCAGTTCGTGCGCAGGCTCAGCGCTGCTGGCGCAGCCGCTCGGCAGCCTGCGGCGCGAAGTAGGTGAGCACGCCATCGGCGCCGGCGCGCTTGAAGGCGAGCAGGCTTTCCATCATCGCGCGGTCGCCGTCGATCCAGCCGTTGTTGGCGGCCGCGGCGATCATCGCGTATTCGCCCGACACCTGGTAGGCAAAGGTCGGCATGGCGAAGGTGTCCTTCACGCGCCGGACGACGTCGAGATAGGGCATGCCCGGCTTCACCATCACCATGTCGGCGCCTTCGGCGATGTCGAGCTCGACCTCGCGCAGCGCCTCGTCGGTGTTGGCGCTGTCCATCTGATAGGTGCGCTTGTCGCCGGTCAGCGTCTTGGCCGAGCCGATCGCGTCGCGGAACGGGCCGTAGAAGGCCGAAGCATATTTGGCCGCATAGGCCATGATCTGCACATCGAGGAAACCAGCCTGATCGAGCGCCTGGCGGATCGCGCCGACTCGGCCGTCCATCATGTCCGAGGGCGCGATGATGTCGCAGCCGGCCTCGGCCTGGACCAGGGCCTGGCGCACCAGCACCGCGACGGTCTCGTCGTTGAGGATGCGGCCGTCCTTGATCAGGCCGTCATGGCCATGGCTGGTGAACGGGTCGAGCGCGACGTCGCAGAGCACGCCGATCTCCGGAAACTCCTGCTTGATCGCACGCACCGCCTGGCAGACCAGATTGTCGGGATTGCAGGATTCGGAGCCGTGCTCGTCGCGCAGCGACGGCTCGGTGTAAGGGAAGAGGGCGATGCAGGGGATGTCGAGCTTGGCGGCGCGCTCGGCGTCGCGGACGATCTCGTCGACGCTCAGCCGTTCCACGCCCGGCATCGAGGCGACGGTGCTGCGGGTCCGGTCGCCTTGGACGACGAACAGCGGCCAGATCAGATCATCCGTCGTCAGCACGTTCTCGCGCACCAGGCGGCGCGCCCATTCGGCCTTGCGGTTGCGGCGCGGGCGGATGGTCAGATCGAGCGTTGGTGGTGTTCCCGCGGCCGGGGTCCGCGTGACGTCACGCACATCGATCGGGCGCCCGAATTTGATCGCCATGGGGTGCTGGCTCCTTGAGCTGGCCGGCGAGCCGGATTTTGATTGTTGGTATTCCAACAATCTGTAGCACTTTGCACCCTGCGCGTCACTTGACGTGACGCAAGCTGCCCGGTTGATTTCCGGCCCGGCTGGTCTCACGGTGCCGGCCAGCCCAGGAATCGCCATCCTCCTGGTCTTGAGAGGCCCCAAATGACGACGCGTCCGAAAGCTCCGAACGGCCATGCCTGAAATCCCCTCGGCGCGAGATCTGGCGCGCGACAACGTCGCCATGTCGGTTGCGGCGCTGTCGTCGGACCGGCGTGACGGTGACGAGAATGTCTGGACGCGGCGGCTCGTGCTATTCCTGCGGGTCATGGCGATGCTCTCGATCGCCAAGGGGCTGTACCACTGGGCCCAGGTGACCGGCTTCATCGGCGGCGAGGACGAGGCGTTCGAGAACCAGGCGATGGCCTGGCAGGCCGCCACGGTCTACTTTGCGGTAATCGAGCTCGTCGCGGCCGTCGGGTTATGGCTGGCAACGCCGTGGGGCGCGGTGGTGTGGCTCACCACGGTGGTCTCGATGGCCGTCATCGAACTGATGTTTCCCGGGATCTATGGCGGCAACCTGCTGGTGGTCGCCGGGGAGGCGATCATGCTCGCGGCCTATCTCGTGCTGGCCTGGATGTCGGCGCGAGAGCGCCCACCGTAGGTGGTGCTGACAAATCGTTGCTCGCCGTAAATCCTTCTTACGCGATGCAAGTAATGTTTCGAGCACCTTAAGACTGCTTGCCACAGCTGTTACACAGACCTTAGCGGCGGGAACCTCACCTGTTTTGGAATGCGACAGCAGGTGAAACAGAACGCGAACATCCCGTCGCCACCGTCAACGGACTCTTGCAAAAGCCGCTGTATTTACAGGCTTAAAAGAGAATTCACTCTCCGCGATTCATTCTCTCTTTATGCTCTTATTTAAGGCGATCTTCAAAGCACCCCCCTTAAGTTCGATCTATCAGACGGGACAAAAGTTTCGTCGAATAAGTCGACAAAAACGACGACAGGGGAAGTGTCATGATGAAAGCCGTTGCGACGGCCGTGGAGACTGCTGCGCCGGGTCAGGGCGGCACCGTCCAGTCGCTCTATCTGGAAGCCCTGACTCTGGTGGAGCGGCTGCACCGCCGCCTGCTCGACGTCATCAAGGACGAGTTCGACCGCCGTGGTCGTTCCGACATCAATTCGGTCCAGGCGCTGTTGCTCTATAACATCGGCGACAAGGAGCTGACTGCGGGCGAGCTGCGCACGCGCGGCTACTATCTCGGCTCCAACGTCTCCTACAATCTGAAGAAGCTGGTCGAACTCGGCTTCCTCGATCACCAGCGCTCGCGCGTCGACCGCCGTTCGGTCCGCATCCGCCTGACGCCGCAGGGCCAGGAGATCCGCCGCATCGTCGATGCGCTGTATCAGAAGCACGTCAAGACCGTGGAGCAGGTCGGCGGCATCTCGGGCGAGGAGTTCTCAACGCTCAACAAGTCGCTGCACCGTCTCGAGCGGTTCTGGACCGACCAGATTCTCTATCGCCTCTGAGGCGCACATCGTTCCGGCTGAGCCGGCCTCCGCGCAGCGGAGCCAAGACCGGAGAGCCGTTGATCATCGACTTCAGACCTTGGCGTCGGCCCTCCAGGCCGGCGCCATTTTCTTTGATCATCCATCTCGTCATTCGCGATTGCGAGAAACAACCCAATTCGAATTGGAACTAATCCGAAGGCCCCGACTTGTCTGTGCCGGAGGTTGGACCATGCTGCGCGATCACGGAATGCAGGTCATGAACGTGGAGCTGGTCAGCGATGCCTATGCCATCGCGTCCAACTACCTGCGTTTGACGGGGGCCTTGCCGGAGACGATCACCCCCGACGACCGGCTGATCGACATCATCGTGCAGCTGATCCATCGCGGAGAATTCAACAAGCTCAGGCTCGCGAACAAGGCGATCTCGGCGTTCGAGATGGCCTTCACGGTCTGATCATCAAGAGGGGATGATATGGAAGCCGCCATCGATCGCATCATGCACACGTACGACCTGCTGGCGAACCGCACCGCTGCGGCCAGCGAGGAGGCGCGCCGGAAAGTCAGCGCCTATATCCAGACGCTGTTCGAAGCAGGCGAGCGCGATCCGCATCGTCTGACCGTGTGCGGCCTGACCTATCTGCGCCAGCTCGACGGTCGCGTCGATCCGGTCAAGGCGGGCTACACCGGCCTGTGATTGTCTGAGGCGCGGGTTGTCTCGCGCCCCAATTGCTCATGATACCGACAACCTGCTCGAGACCATCCGGTTTCAGGCAGGTTGTTCTGCTTTTCGGGGAGCAATCTTCCGCCTGGCAAATGCCGGATAGCTGGCACTCTGCGGGGGGGGGGCCTGAGGCCTTGCCCCGGCGGCCGTCCACCATATCTGGCGCAAATATCGGGTTTGACCCGCAACCGCTTGGCCTCTCCCTTGGCCTGCCGCCGTCCGTATGGTAAGGGCAGGGGTCTTTTCCGACCGCCTTCACTGAACCGACCGCAGGCCGCCTAAGGCCTTGCGGACGTGGAGATATTCCGCCGATGACCGCTTCCAGCGCCAAGCCCGCTACGTCCGTCGATTCCTTCTTTTCCGCCACTCTGGCCGAGGCCGATCCGGAGATCGCCGCCGCCATCAGGGGTGAACTCGGTCGGCAACGGCACGAAATCGAGCTGATCGCCTCGGAAAACATCGTCAGCCGGGCGGTCCTGGAGGCCCAGGGCTCGGTGATGACCAACAAGTACGCCGAGGGCTATCCGGGCGCGCGCTATTACGGCGGCTGCGAGTGGGTCGACGTCGCCGAGAACCTCGCGATCGACCGTGCCAAGAAGCTGTTCGGCGCCAACTTCGCCAACGTCCAGCCGAACTCCGGCAGCCAGATGAACCAGGCGGTGTTCCTGGCGCTCTTGCAACCCGGCGACACCTTCATGGGCCTGGATCTCGCCGCCGGCGGCCATCTGACCCACGGCTCGCCGGTCAACATGTCCGGCAAGTGGTTCAAGGCTTCGCATTACACGGTGCGGCGCGAGGACCATCTGATCGACATGGATGCGGTGGCGAAGCAGGCGGAAGAGGTCAAGCCGAAGCTGATCATCGCCGGCGGCAGCGCCTATTCGCGCCCGTGGGACTTCAAGCGCTTCCGCGAGATCGCGGACAGCGTCGGCGCCTACCTGCTGGTCGACATGGCGCACTTCGCCGGTCTCGTGGCCGGTGGCGTCCATGCCTCGCCGGTGCCGTACGCCCACGTCACCACGACGACCACGCACAAGTCGCTGCGCGGCCCGCGCGGCGGCCTGATCCTGTGGAACGACGAGCAGTTCACCAAGAAGTTCAACTCGGCGATCTTCCCGGGCCTGCAGGGCGGTCCGCTTATGCACGTGATCGCGGCCAAGGCGGTGGCGTTCGCCGAGGCGCTGCGGCCGGAGTTCAAGGCTTACGCGAAGAACATCGTCGAAAATGCGAAGGCGCTGGCGGAATCGCTGCGCGCCCAGGGCTTCGACATCGTCTCCGGCGGCACCGACAACCATCTGATGCTGGTCGATCTTCGGCCGAAGGGGCTGAAGGGCAACGTCTCCGAGAAGGCGCTGGTCCGCGCCGGCATCACCTGCAACAAGAACGGCATCCCGTTCGACCCCGAGAAGCCGTTCGTGACCTCCGGCCTGCGTCTCGGCACGCCGGCCGCGACGACCCGCGGCTTCGGCGTCGCTGAATTCCAGCAGGTCGGCAGCCTGATCGCCGAGGTGCTCAACGCGATCGCGCAGTCCTCGGAAGGCAGCGCGCCGCTGGTGGAAGCCGCGGTCAAGGAGAAGGTGAAGGCGCTGACCGACCGGTTCCCGATCTATCAGTAAGGCTTGACGCGACATGCGCTGCCCGAGCTGCAACAGCCTCGATACGCAGGTGAAGGACTCCCGCCCCACCGAGGACTCCTCGGTGATCCGGCGGCGGCGGGTCTGCGTCACCTGCAACTTCCGCTTCACGACCTTCGAGCGGGTGCAGCTGCGCGAACTCACCGTCATCAAGCGCAACGGCCGTCGCGTGCCGTTCGACCGCGACAAGCTGATGCGCTCGGTGCAGATCTCGCTGCGCAAGCGCTCCGTCGATCCGGAGCGGGTCGAGAGGATGGTGTCGGCGATCGTGCGGGAGCTCGAGAGCGGCGGCGAATCGGAAGTGTCCTCGGAGGCGATCGGCGAGATCGTGATGGAGCATCTGCGCGATCTCGACGACGTCGCCTATGTCCGCTTCGCCTCGGTCTACCGCAATTTCCGCGAGGCCAAGGATTTCGAGGCCGTGCTCGGCGAACTCTCGGCCGAGGATGAAGCCCCGCGGCTGGCGCCGGTCCGCAAATGATCTTCCGGGTCCTGGTCGATCAGGTCGGCGAGAAGCTGAAGGCTCAGAAGGACGCCGACCGCCGCTACATGCAGCTGGCGCTGATGCTCGGTCGTCGCGGGCAGGGGCGCACGTGGCCGAACCCGGCCGTCGGCGCCGTCGTGGTCAAGGATGGCGTCATCGTCGGCCGCGGCTGGACCCAGCCGGGCGGCCGGCCGCATGGCGAGCCGGAGGCGCTCCGGCGCGCTGGCGAGGCGGCCAAGGGCGCGACGCTCTATGTGACGCTGGAGCCGTGCTCGCATGTCGGCAAGTCGCCGCCGTGTGCTGACGCAGTCATCGCCGCCGGCATCAGCCGCGTCGTCTCGGCGATTGAGGATCCCAATCCTGAGGTGGCGGGGCAGGGGCATGCCAGGCTGCGGGCTGCCGGCATTCAGGTCGAGGTCGGCCTGTGCTCGGCGGACGCGAAGCGTGATCATGCCGGCCATTTCCGACGCATCCGCGATGGTCGGCCGCACGTGGTCCTGAAGCTCGCCGTCTCGGCCGACGGCAAGATCGCGGCGGCAGGCAGCAAGCCGGTCGCCATCACCGGCGAGACCGCGCGGACCCGCGTCCATCTGCTGCGCGCCCAGAGCGACGCCATCCTGATCGGGGTGCGCACCGCGATCGCCGACAATCCGTTGCTGACCTGCCGTCTGCCGGGCATGGAGGCCCGCTCGCCGGTGCGCGTCGTGCTCGATCCGATGCTGCGGCTTCCCGCCGCGAGCCGCCTGATGCAGTCGGCGCGGACCACGCCGCTTTGGCTGGTCGCCTCCGAAGTTGCCGAGCCGGTAACAGCGACGCGGCTGGGGGCCGCCGGTGCGCAGGTGGTCCGCGTGCCGCCGCAGGCCGATCCATCCGCGCTCGAGCCGTCCGCTGTGCTCAAGGCGCTCGCTGAGAAGGGCATCACCCGCCTGATGATCGAAGGCGGCAGCCGCGTAGCATCATCTTTCATGGCGAGCGGCCTGGTCGATGAAATCTGGCTCCTGCGCGGTCCCGGCGAGATCGGCGCCGACGGCATCGCTGCGCTGGACGCATTGCCGCTGACCGCAATCACGCAGTCGCCGGCCTATCGCGTCCGTGCTAGCGAGACGCTCGATCAGGACAACCTCACGATTTACGAGCGCGCGTAATGTTCACCGGCATCGTCACCGACATCGGCGAGATCGTCAGCCTGACGCTGCGGACCGAAGGCAAGCTGCACCGTTTGCGCATCGCCTGCAATTATGACCAGGCTGGCATCGCCGATGGCGCGTCGATCGCCAACAACGGCGTCTGCCTGACCGTTGTGCACACGGGCAAAGCCGACGGTAAGACCTGGTTCGAGGTCGATGCCGCGGCTGAGACGCTGGCGCTGACGACTGCAAAACACTGGCGCGTCGGCACCAGGCTGAACCTGGAGCGGGCGCTGAAGATCGGCGACGAGCTCGGCGGCCACATCGTCTCCGGCCATGTCGACGGCATCGCCACCATCGTCAGCCGCGAGAACCTGCCGGACATGGCGCGGTTCGTGTTCAAGACCACCCGCGAGCTGGCCCGCTTCATCGCGACCAAAGGCTCGATCACCCTCGATGGCGTCTCGCTCACCGTGAACACCGTCGACGAGCTGACGTTCTCGGTCCTGATCATCCCGCACACCCTGAGCGTGACCACGCTGTCGTCCTGGCAGGCCGGCAGCGAGGTCAATATCGAAGTCGACCTGATGGCGCGCTACGCCGCGCGCCTCACGGAAATGAAGTAGCTTGGAATCGAAGTCGCTTGGAATCACGGACGCTGGCGCCTAAAACGCCGGCCAAGCTCCTCAAGGCGAGGAGGCGCACGCACCGGAGCAGGCCGAGCATTTGCGAGGCCGGAAGCCGAACTGGCTCTCCGAAGGCGCCATCTCAAACCATGAGGCCCTAATCGTTCTCGGCCCTTCGAGGTCAGGCCAAGGGGCCGCTCCTCAGGGTGAGGCACCTTCAAAAACGGATTGGACGCATGGCAGACGCACGGCGCGCGCCGCTCAAAGATCAGACCGACATCACCGGCGCCCGGGCGCTGATCGTCGAGGCCCGCTTCTACGACGACATCCAGGACGCGATGCTGGAGGGCGCCACCGCCGAGCTGAAGGCGGCGGGCGTGAGCCACGATGTGCTCACCGTCACCGGCTCGCTGGAAATTCCTGCGACGATCGCGATCGCGCTCGACGCGGCAGCCAAGAACGGCAAGCCCTATGATCTCGCGATCGCGCTCGGCTGCGTGATCCGCGGCGACACCATCCATTTCGAGATCGTGTCGCAGGAATCTTCCCGCGCCCTGATGGATCTGTCGGTCGCGCGCGGCCTGCCGCTCGGCAACGGCATCCTCACCGTCAACAATGAGGACCAGGCCTGGGCGCGCGCCCGGGTCTCCGAAATGAACAAGGGCGGCGATGCCGCACGCGCCGCGCTCGCGGTGCTGCGCATCAAACGCCGCCTGGCGCGAGGCTGAGATGGCCGAGAACAAACCCTTCAAGGGCCCGGTCCGCGCCAACGACCGCAAGGCCAACCGTCGCGGCGCCGCGCGGCTCGCGGCCGTCCAGGCGCTGTACCAGATGGACATCGCCGGCGCCGGTATCAACGACGTGCTTGCCGAGTTCGAGAGCCACTGGCTGGGCACCGAGGTCGAGGGCGAGCAGTATCTGCCGGCCGAGGCCGCCTTCTTCCGCGACATCGTCTCCGGCGTGGTGCGCGACCAGACCAAGATCGATCCGGTGCTCGACACCGCGCTCGATCGCGGCTGGCCGCTGCAGCGGATCGAGGCGATCCTGCGCGCGGTGCTGCGCGCCGGCGCCTATGAGCTGGAGCGCCGCAAGGACATTCCGGCCCGCGTCGTCGTGTCCGAATACGTCGACATCGCCCACGCCTTCGTCGAGCGCGACGAGACCGGGATGGTCAATGCGGTGCTCGAGCAGCTTGCGCGGCAGTACCGCGCCGACGAGATGGGGCCGAAGTAGGTTTCCCGTCATTGCGAGCGCAGCGAAGCAATCCAGGGCTGCGGACGGGACTCTGGATTGCTTCGCTGCGCTCGCAATGACGACCCGCGGGAGCAGGATCGCAGAATGTCGGGCAGCCCAGACAACACCTCCGGCGAAGACTCCCTGATCGCCCGCTACTTCAAGCCGCTCGCGACCGATCCCGGCGCCTTCGGCCTGGTCGACGATGCCGCCATCATTCCGGCCAGTGGCGACGACCTCGTCGTCAATACCGACGCCATCGTCGAGGGCGTTCATTACCTGCCCAACGATCCGCCCGACACCATCGCGCGCAAGGCGCTGCGGGTGAACCTGTCCGATCTCGCCGCCAAGGGCGCGGTCCCCGCCGGTTTCCTGCTGACGCTGGCGCTGCGGCAGACGGATGAAGCATGGCTTGCCGCTTTCGCGCGCGGCCTCGGCGAGGACGCGGCGACCTTCGGCTGCCCGCTGCTCGGCGGTGACACCGTGTCGACGCCGGGTCCCCTGATGATCTCGGTCACTGCCTGGGGCCGGGTGCCCCGGGGACGCATGGTGCACCGCTTTGGCGCCCGTCCCGGCGACCGGGTCATGGTCACGGGCACGATCGGGGATGCTGCGCTCGGCCTGCGTATCCTGACGGACACAGCAGGCGCTGCTGTGCTGGCCGATGATCCCGCCGCACGGGATATGCTGATCGGCCGCTATCGCGTGCCGCAGCCGCGCCAGGCGCTGGCGGCGGCGGTGAGAGACTTTGCGACGGCGTCGATGGATGTCTCCGACGGCCTCGCCGGCGATCTCGCCAAGCTCTGCGCGGCCTCGTCGGTCAGCGCCGACATCGCGCTGGCGCGTTTGCCGACCTCACCGGCCGCCGCAAGGCTGCTGGCTGCGGGATCCACTCGAATCGAAAGCCTGATCGCCGGGGGGGACGACTACGAGATCCTCTGCACCGTTCCGGCCGCGGACTGCGATGCGTTTGGCGCCGCAGCCCGCACGGCGGGCGTTGCCATCACCGATATCGGCGCCATCCTCGAAGGCGCGCGTCCGCCGTGCTTTCTGGACGAGCAGGGCTGTCCAGTGACGCTGACGCGCATGTCGTTCAGCCATTTCTGAGATCTATTCGCAGTGCACAATGCGACCAAAGAAGCGTCTGAATTTGGAGCAGTTCAGGCGTCGCGGCGTTGCGTCATGATGGCGATTTTGGCAAGGTCACCGCCGTTTGAGGCGGCTCCGCCCGGAGCGGCCTGATCAAGGGGGCGTACGTCGCGCGAGCGCGGCGTGACGTAGTTACAAAAGCAAAGAGCCGAGGAAACTAAATGTCAGCTTTATGGGTGATCGTGCTCTGCGGAGCGCTGTCGATCGTCTATGCGATCTGGGCCACACAATCCGTGCTCAGCGCGGACGCCGGCAATGCGCGGATGCAGGAAATCGCGGCGGCCGTGGCCGAGGGCGCTCAGGCCTATCTCCGCCGCCAATATACGACGATCGGAATCGTCGGCGTCGTGATCTTCGTGCTTCTTGCGTATTTCCTCGGCATGCTCGTCGCGGTCGGCTTCGCGATCGGCGCGATCCTCTCCGGCGCCGCCGGGTTCATCGGCATGAACGTGTCGGTGCGCGCCAACGTCCGCACCGCGCAGGCGGCGACCACCTCGCTCGCCGGCGGCCTCGAGCTCGCCTTCAAGGCCGGCGCCATCACCGGCCTGCTCGTCGCCGGCCTGGCGCTGCTCGGCGTCACGATCTACTTCGGCATCCTCACCGGCTTCATGAAGCTCGCGCCCGACAGCCGCACCGTGATCGATGCGCTGGTTGCGCTCGGCTTCGGCGCCTCGCTGATCTCGATCTTCGCCCGTCTCGGCGGCGGCATCTTCACCAAGGGTGCCGACGTCGGCGGTGACCTCGTCGGCAAGGTCGAAGCCGGTATCCCCGAGGATGATCCGCGCAACCCGGCGACGATCGCCGACAACGTCGGCGACAACGTCGGCGACTGCGCCGGCATGGCCGCCGACCTGTTCGAGACCTATGCGGTGACCGCGGTTGCCACCATGGTCCTGGCCGCGATCTTCTTCGCCAAGTCGTCGCTGCTGACCAACATGATGACCTTGCCGCTCGCCATCGGCGGCATCTGCATCATCACCTCGATTGCCGGCACCTTCTTCGTCAAGCTCGGCGCCAGCCAGTCGATCATGGGCGCGCTGTACAAGGGCCTGATCGCGACCGGCGTGCTGTCGCTCGCCGGTGTCGCGATCGCCATCGGCTGGCTGATCGGCTTCGGCAAGCTCGACGGCGTCGACTACACCGGCTCCGCGCTGTTCGCGTGCGGCGTCGTCGGTCTCGTCGTCACCGGCCTGATCATCTGGATCACCGAATACTACACCGGCACCGACTTCCGCCCGGTGAAGTCAATCGCGTCGGCCTCGGTGACCGGCCATGGCACCAACGTGATCCAGGGTCTCGCCATCTCGATGGAATCGACCGCGCTGCCCGCGATCGTGATCATCGCCGGCATCCTGGTCACCTACAGCCTCGCCGGCCTGTTCGGCATCGCGATCGCGACCACCACCATGCTCGCTCTGGCCGGCATGATCGTCGCGCTCGATGCCTTCGGCCCGGTGACGGACAACGCCGGCGGCATTGCCGAAATGGCGGGCCTGCCCAAGGAGGTCCGCAAGTCCACCGACGCGCTCGACGCGGTGGGCAATACCACCAAGGCGGTCACCAAGGGCTACGCGATCGGCTCGGCCGGTCTCGGCGCGCTGGTGCTGTTCGCGGCCTATAACCAGGACCTGCAGTTCTTCATCGCCGACTCCGCCAAGCACCCTTACTTTGCGGGGATCAAGCCGGACTTCTCGTTGAACAATCCCTACGTCGTGGTCGGCCTGCTGTTCGGCGGCCTGCTGCCGTATCTGTTCGGCGCGATGGGCATGACCGCGGTCGGCCGCGCCGCCGGCGCGATCGTCGAGGAGGTGCGCCGCCAGTTCCGCGAGAAGCCCGGCATCATGCAGGGCACCGACAAGCCTGACTACGGCAAGGCGGTCGACCTGCTGACCAGGGCGGCGATCAAGGAGATGATCATCCCCTCGCTGCTGCCGGTGCTGTCGCCGATCGTCGTCTACTTCCTGATCTACGCGATCGCAGGCGGTGGCGCGGCCGGCAAGTCGGCGGCATTCTCCGCGGTCGGCGCGATGCTGCTCGGCGTCATCGTCACCGGCCTGTTCGTCGCGATCTCGATGACCTCGGGCGGCGGCGCCTGGGACAACGCCAAGAAGTACATCGAGGACGGCCATTTCGGCGGCAAGGGCTCGGACGCGCACAAGGCGGCGGTGACGGGTGACACCGTCGGCGACCCCTACAAGGACACGGCGGGCCCCGCCGTGAACCCGATGATCAAGATCACCAACATCGTGGCCCTGCTGCTGCTGGCGATCCTGGCGCACTGATCAGCAGAACGGTCCCGACAAACAAAGACCCCGCGGCGCGAGCCGCGGGGTTTTTGTTTGTGTCTGTTCCACGTGACGGCGTGCACAGCTCGACGAGCGGAGACGGTGCCGGCCGGGACGACGTAACACCTCCACGCCGTCATTCCGGGGCATTCGCGCGCAAAATGGCGTAGCCATTTTGAAGCAGCGCGAATGAGCCCGGAATCCATAACCCCAGGCCCGTCGTGAGTTGAAGAAGAGCGCCACGCACATCCGATCCTTGCCATGCTCAGTCGTGGCTATGGATTCCGGGCTCGCGCTTGCCGACAAAATGGCTGCGCAATTTCGTCAGCAAGCACGCCCCGGAATGACGAGGAGGAGAGGGCACGGCGCCAAGCCGAAACGGACGCCCGAGGCGGCGCAATCGTCTGGAAGGTCTGCGACGATCGCGAGGCCTACTCCGCCGCGCGCTGGCGCGTCCGGTAGCTCTGCAGCGTGCTCTGCGCCAGGCGCGGCTGCATCTGCGAGAAGCTGGCCAGGTGCTGATCGAGCTGCGGTCGCGCGCTGCCGCTGGCGTTGGCCTGCATGAACAAGAGCGTCGTCGTGGTGACCCAGGACAGGTCGAGCGCCTTGGCCAGCACCAGCAGCTGATCCGACTGCTTGCGCACGAAGGCGCGCTCGACGATGTCGAGCGGCAGCTTGCACATCAGCGACAGCGCCAGCGTGACCTTGTCGAAGCTGCCTTCCTTGGCGAAGCCGTGCAGCTGCGCCTCGTTCAGCTGACCGGTGGCGTGCAACTGCTCGACATAGGCCCTGGCGTTGGTGAAATCGGCCGAGCGCGTGCGCGCCGCGGCCTGCAGATGGTCGGAGGCCTGCGCCACCGCGAGTTCGACGATCTCGGCACGGGCGGTGTCGGCAGATGCGAGCTGGTTGCGGACGGCGTCCGAGGCTTCGACGAACAGCCGGACCAGCACTTCGCGCGGGCTGTCGGGGCGGCTCCAGAGCTTCAAGGCGAGGCCCGGGTCGTCGGAAGCCTTCGTCACCAGCCCGGAGAAGCCGTGCTCGGAGAAGTGCGCGCCGGCATTGTTGGCCGTGTTGGATACGACCGCCTGATCGCCGCGATCGACCAGAACGTCGGTGACGGATTCCGTGAGGACCTTGCGATCGGAGATCGCCAGCAGGTGCTCCTGGCTGCGGCTCTGTGCGGTCGCGACCAGGGTCTTCTCGTCGAGCCGGTCGCTCTGGCGCAACACCGGACCGGCAACCGCGATGGTCTCGTCGCTGGCCAGCAGCTTGATCAGGCGCGGCGGCGCATCGGGCAGCACCGCGAGCCGGCTGCCGAGCTGCGCGCGCGACGCGACGGCGACGTTGTCGAGCAGCTTGAACAGGACGTGGTCGAACAGGTCGACGTGCTCGTCGTTGAACTTGCCTGAGCCCACGACGAACAGGTCGGTGACGCGCTCCAGGATATCGGCGCGCCGGGACACGTAGCGGCTGGCGAGAATATCTTCGAGCTGATGCAAAACGTTGTTGGGCAAGGCACGGCTCACGCGATGAATGTCCGCCGCGGCCTGCCCTTCGGACGATGAACGGGCCCATTTCACCTGAAGCGAATGGGCCGGCCTCCGTTGACGGTATCTGATCACCAGATCAAAGACGCGCGGCTGTCATCTATCGCACGGGCCGGCTTAAGGTGCCGTTACACCCCCAGCCCCCTCGAGCGGGACGGGGACGACCAGCCCCGAAGTACCGCTCACTGCACGTCCATCTGCAGTCCTTCCTTCTGGATGATCGCGGCGAATTTGGTCGTTTCCGCCTGGACGAAGTCGCCGAACTGCTGGGGCGTGCCGTAATCGGCCCGGGCTCCCATGGTTGCGATGCTTTTTGCGATGTCCTCGCGCTCCAGCATCGCCTTGACCTGGAGATTGAGCGCATTGACGATCTCGGGCGGGCAGGCCTTCGGCAGGAACACGCCGAACCAGGACGACACGTCGAACTTGGCAAGCTCCGGCGCGCTCTCGCGCATCGTCGGCAGGTCGGGGGCATTGGCGCTGCGCTCCGGCGTCGTCACGCACAGGCCTGTCAGCTTGCCGTCCTGGACCTGCGGCAGCGACGGAAACAGGTTGTCGAACAGGATCTGGATGTCGCCGGCGAGCCCAGCCTGCAGAGCAGGGCCCGCGCCGCGGAACGGGATGTGCGTCATCTTCAGCCCGGTGAGCTGCAGGAACCAGGCTCCGGTCAGATGCGGACTCTGGCCGACGCCGGAGGAGCCGTAGTTCAGCTTGTCGGGATTGGCCTTGAGATAGGCGATCAGTTCGGGGATCGACTTGATCCCGGTGGAAGGATGCGCCGAGACGATGTTCGGGATGCGGATCATGTTCGACACCGCCTGCAGCTGATCCGGCTTGTAGGCGAGGCTGCGGAAGATCGAATAGGCGATCGCGTTGGGTCCGGGATTGCCGATCAGGATGGTGGTGCCATCGCCCTTGCCGTTGCGGGCGACCTCGGCGGTGCCGATCGTGCCGCCGCCGCCGGAGCGATTCTCGACCACGGCCGATTGGCCCCATGCCGTTTGCAGATGGGCAGCCAGCAGCCGGCCCATCACGTCGGTGCTGCCGCCGGGCGCGGCCGGCACGATCAGCCGCACCGTTTCCGTCGGGCGCCAGTCGGCGAGACTGCTGCGCGGCAGAATGGCGGCGGTCGACAGCGCCGCCGCTCCGGACAGCAGCTTGCGGCGCGACAGCCTGATGCGATGGGCCATTGATTCCTCCCTGCTTTCATTTTGCCGGGAGGTTAGGGAAGGTTGCACTGCCAGAGCAAGCGCGCGGGTTGCCGAAGAGCTGCGCCAATCAGCGCAGCGTATGGCTTTTTGCCGTCGCCCGGAACGGCATATTCCGAGCGACGGTGATCAGCTTTGGATCAGTTGAAGCTGAGCAGCTTGAACAGCGGCGTCAGGTAGCTGAGCTCCTGGCCCGAGGTCGCCGTGGTGCGGCTGACGAAGTCGAAGATCTTGCCGTCCTTCATGCCGTAATTGGCCAGACGGCGGACCTGGCGGTTCTTGTCGAAATAGACCGCCACGACCCGCTGATCGACGATCTTCTGGTTCATGAAGGCGACCGGGCGCTCGGCGCGCTGAGAGATGTAATAGAACACCTCACCGTCGAGCGTGGCGACCGTCGAGGGCGTCCCCATCACGATCAGCACCTGGTCCTGGCTGGCCCCGATCGGGATCTGTTCCAGGGCGCCGGGCGGCATGATGTAGCCCTTCTGGAACTGCTCACCGGTGCAGGCGGCGAGCGCCAGGCAGGTCAGCGCAATCGCGCCGGCGGTGCGCAGGGTGCTGAGGCCATGGGTAAGCAGGCGGGCAGTCGTTCGCATTGTCTGGGTCATCTTCTTCAGATCGGATCCCGTCCCCTTGCGTCGGGCAGGGCGTTGACGTACCGGGCAAACTTGCGGATTGCAACATGCCCCGGAACAGGGGCAGCGAAACTCAGCCGCGGAACCGTCATGCTCTGGCCATTCAACCGTTTCAGCAAGTCGCGACCGTCCCCGCGCGGGACCATCGAGCCGATCTATGGCACGATCGTGGCACAAACCCGAGAACCGTTGTTTTATAGGCACTTAAATGTCCCTGACACGGTCGAGGGGCGGTTCGATCTGCTGATTCTGCATCTCTGGCTGGTGCTGCGCCGGCTGCGCGGGGTGGGTGCGAACCTGTCGCAGGCCCTGTTCGACCGGTTCTGCGACGACATGGACGACAATCTGCGCGAGATGGGGGTGGGCGACCTGACGGTACCCAAGCGGATGCAGAAGTTCGGCGAGGCGTTCTATGGCCGCACCGCGGCCTATGATCTGGCGTGGTCGGACAGCGAGGCCCAGCTGGCGGCGGCCTTGCAGAAAAATATCTTGAACGGAGAGCATCCGGACAGCGCGGCACGACTCGCCGGCTATGCGGGACGGGTCGCAGCACAGCTGGCGGCCATGGATGACGCGAGGCTGCTCGGCGCGGCCTGGAGCTTTCCGCAGCCGATTGAGCAGGACACAGCGAGATGAGCAGCAGAGACAAAGACGCTTCACGCGAGACGGCGCGAGACCCGTCCCGGGATCCCTGGCGGGCGCCGCCGGTGATCGTCGCGCAAATTCCCGACGCCGGGCTGCATCGCGAGATCGAGGCCGATGCGGCGACACGCGCCGCGCTCGCCACGATTGCCGAGCTGCGCGAGGTGATCTCGGCGCATGCGTCGTTCGACGTGGTCCAGAAGCGCGACGGCAAGGTCCATGTCGGCGGCCGGGTGCGGGCCCGCGTCGGCCAGACCTGCGTGGTCACGCTGGATCCGATCGAGACCGAGATCGACGAGCCGATCGACCAGATGTTTGCGCCGCCGGACCAGATTCCCGAGCTGGCCGACTTCGTCGAGGACGACCCGAACAGCGAGGTCGACACCGCCGATCCGCCGGAGCCGATCATGGGCGGCCAGATCGACCTCGGCCGCCTCGCGGCCGATGCGCTGTTCCTGGCGATCGATCCCTATCCGCGCAAGCCGGGCGTAGTGTTCGAGCAGCCGGCCGCGGCCGCCGACCCGCAGGATCATCCCTTCGCAGCGCTCAAGGCGCTCAAACCCGGGGCAGACGAGCCGCCCCGCGCGGGCCAGCCCAAGATACCGGAGGACGATTGAGAGCGGCCTGCTGCCAGCGGGATACGGGCGGATGCTGGCGGGAAAACTCGTGAAATCACGACAAGGGGCTGTTTCGAAACGATAATATCCGCTTCTCCGAGAAACTCCCGACAACCGCGGTCGCAAAAAGGGATCGGGCCAGGAGGTTGTTTCGACACGGAGAGACGCTATTGTCGCGCCCGGTCGGGGGTGCGACGAAAGGGCTCGGACGGCCTCTGGTCCGTCCAGGGGGCGGCGCAGAGCCCTGAACGACCGCCAAGCCAAGACCGCCAAGACAAGACCGCCAAAACACGGCCGAGCCAGATGCGGCCAGCAAGAGATCAGGTTTCCGGGACGTCATGCCTCAAAAGGTTCGAATCGCGCTGGACGCCATGGGCGGAGATTTCGGCGCGGCGGTCGTGATTCCCGGTGCCGCGATCGCGCTCGGCCGCCATCCCGACGTGGAATTCCTGCTGTTCGGCGACAGCGCCAAGATCACTCCCGAGCTCGACCAGCATCCGCGCCTGAAGGCCGTGTCGCGCGTCGTCCATACCGACGTTGCGGTCAGCATGGAGGACAAGCCGAGCCAGGCGTTGCGGCGCGGGCGCAAGACCTCATCGATGTGGCTCGCGCTGGAGGCGGTGAAAAAGGGTGACGCTGACGTCGCGGTGTCCGCCGGCAACACTGGGGCGCTGGTGGCGATGGCGCGGTTCTGCCTGCGCACGCTCGACGGCATCGACCGGCCGGCGCTGGCGGCGATCTGGCCGACCGCGCGCGGCGAGTCGGTCGTGCTCGATCTCGGCGCCACCATCGGCGGCGATGCCAATCATCTCGTGGCGCTGTCGGTGATGGGCGGCGCGCTGGCCAGCGTGCTGTTCAACAAGCCGCGGCCGACCGTCGGCCTGCTCAACATCGGCGTCGAGGAGATGAAGGGCCACGAGGAGATCCGCGAGGCGGCCGAGCAGCTGCGGGCGATGAATCTGCCGCAGCTCGACTATATCGGCTTCGTCGAGGGCGACGGCATCGGCAAGGGCGCCGCCGACGTGGTCGTGACCGAAGGCTTCAGCGGCAACATTGCGTTGAAGACGGCCGAGGGCACGGTCCGCCAGGTGACGGACTTTCTGCGCGGCGCCATCCAGGCGAGTTGGCTGGCGCGGATCGGCTATCTGTTCGCGCACGGCGCCTTCGCCGCGCTGCGAGCCCGGCTCGACCCGCGCAAATCCAACGGCAGCGTGGTGCTCGGGCTCAAGGGCCTCGTGGTCAAGAGCCATGGCGGAACCGATGCCGAGGGCTTTGCCTCGGCTGTCAGGGTTGGCTATGAGATGGCCCGCACCGATCTCCTGACCAAGATCATTCAAACACTCAATCGCGACGGCGGCGCATCGGCGTCCGAACCGGTCGCCCAGGAGGCTGTCTCGTGACAATTCGTTCGGTCGTGCTCGGCTGTGGCTCCTATCTTCCGCAGCGGGTCGTGACCAATGCCGAACTCGCAAGCCGCATCGAGACCTCGGACGAATGGATCGTCCAGCGCACCGGCATCCGTGAGCGCCATGTCGCAGCCGACGGCGAGTTCACCTCCCATCTCGCGATCAATGCCGCCCGCGCGGCGCTGGCTGCCGCCGATGTCGATCCGCAGTCGATCGACCTGATCGTGCTGGGCACCTCGACGCCGGACAACACCTTTCCGGCGACCGCCGTCGCCGTGCAGAACGGCCTCGGCATCCATCACGGCGCGGCGTTCGATCTGCAGGCGGTGTGCTCCGGCTTCGTCTTTGCGCTGGCGACGGCCGACAATTTCCTGCGCAGCGGCTCGTTCAAGCGGGCGCTGGTGATCGGCGCCGAGACCTTCTCGCGCATCCTCGACTGGAACGACCGCACCACCTGCGTGCTGTTCGGCGACGGCGCCGGCGCGCTGGTGCTGGATGCCCAGGAGCAGGGCGGCAGCGCGGCCGACCGCGGCGTGCTGACCACGCATCTGCGCTCCGACGGCCGCCACAAGGCCAAGCTCTATGTCGATGGCGGTCCGTCGTCGACGCAGACCGTCGGCCATCTCCGCATGGAGGGCCGCGAGGTGTTCAAGCACGCGGTCGGCATGATCACCGACGTGATCGTGGACGCCTTCGAGGCGACCGGCCAGTCGGCCGAGAGCATCGACTGGTTCGTGCCGCACCAGGCCAACAAGCGAATCATCGACGCCTCGGCGCACAAGCTGCACATCGCGCCGGAAAAGGTGGTGCTGACGGTCGATCGGCACGGGAATACCTCCGCGGCATCGATCCCGCTGGCACTCGACGTCGCAGTCAAGGACGGCCGCATCAAGAAGGGCGATGTGGTGCTGCTCGAGGCGATGGGCGGCGGATTCACCTGGGGATCGGCGCTGGTCCGCTGGTAGACGGTATGCTGGGCGGGTGGCGGTGGGACGAAAAGCGGCGAATCGGTCGGTTCCGGCTTCACGCTCCTGTTGACCACCGCCCCTTAACCTCTTAATTTCCGAAGCGAATTATTCGCCGTGAGTTGGGGCAGGCGATGACGGGAACCGGCAAGACAGTCACACGCGTTGATCTCTGCGAAGCGGTCTACCAGAAGGTTGGCCTATCGCGGACGGAGTCGTCCGCCTTCGTCGAGCTCGTATTGAAGGAGATCACCGATTGCCTCGAGCGGGGCGAGACGGTGAAGCTGTCCTCGTTCGGCTCCTTCATGGTGCGCAAGAAGGGTCAGCGGATCGGACGCAATCCGAAGACCGGCACCGAAGTGCCGATCTCGCCGCGCCGGGTGATGGTGTTCAAGCCGTCGGCCATCCTCAAGCAGCGCATCAACGGCCAGAGCGTCGGCAAGATGAACGGCGAGGCCACCCACGAGCTCAGCGCCGAACCCGAATAGGGTGGCGCGGCCGACAGCGGCCGCTGAGCTTGACCGCCTGATCAGGACGGTCGTGTTGCATTCGACGCGTTCAGCGTAGTCTCCTCAACTCGCCAGCACGGGGATCGGGCATTTGGACAAGGCGCCGGACGCGTTTCGGACCATCAGCGAGGTCGCTCAGGAGCTCGACATTCCGCAGCACGTGCTGCGGTTCTGGGAGACCCGGTTCGCCCAGATCAAGCCGATGAAGCGCAGCGGCGGTCGCCGCTACTACCGGCCCGACGACGTCGACCTGCTCAAGGGCATCCGCCGCCTGCTGTACGGCGAAGGCTACACCATCAAGGGTGTGCAGCGGATCCTCAAGGAGCACGGCGTCAAGTCGGTGCAGGGGCTCGCCGACAGCTCCGCCGCGGTCTCGTTCGGCGCGCTGGAGGAGACGCTCGGCGCGGCCCTCATGGAGGAGGAGCCGGTCGAGGAGGCCGAGGTCGAATCGGAGGACGAGGAGGAGGAGGCCTCCGACGAGGAGGGCATCGATTTCCGCTTCGTCGAGACCGAGGACGACATTCTCGACACCTTCCGCGTCGGCCCGCCGCAGCGCGCCGGCATCAGGCCGGAAGAGCGCGAACGGCTCGAAGGCGTGCTCAAGGCGCTGCTCGACTGCCGCGCTCTGCTGGACCGGGCGATGAAGGAGGTCTGAGGCGGGACGGCATGTGGAGGCGGGCGGCGAGGGGACCTTGAAGACCTCCCGGTCAGCATCCCCCCATGAAACCCGGCCGCCGTGCCTTGCATCGCGCCCGGATCACGGCTAGAGGAACGGCCATCGGAGCGTGGCGCAGCCCGGTTAGCGCACTAGTCTGGGGGACTAGGGGTCGTGGGTTCGAATCCCGCCGCTCCGACCATTTTCTCACGTTGCAGAAATATCGCGGCGGGCAATTAGGCCGCCTCCGGCTTTTGCGTGAGGGCCTGCTCAACCGCCTCAGGCGCCCGGTCGAGAATCGATATGCGCGGGCTGTGGGATCTGGGGAGTATCGCCGCTGTTCCCAATCGCGGAGGCTGGCCAAGCTGAGAGCGTAGCGGAGGCAGAACTCCTCCTGAGTCAATCCGCACCGAGCGCCTATCGCCTTACATCGATCTCTGCAGGGACAAACGTTTCGTAAGTCGCAGGGGCTGCTTCGCCACGGGCGATCGCACGGCCTTCCTTTGCGGCCTGTATCAATCTCTTGCCAAGGGTGCTCGTACTGTTGCTCTCGGGAAAACGGCGATGCCCATACCACAAATCTAGTTCAGCCGTTCAGTTGCGTATTTGCGCTGTTTTCAGTGCTCACGCGGCTTGGTTTTGAGTCGGCTGAGCGATCAGGCTGATTTCCATGGCTTGAAGCACCTTCAGGATCGTACCGAATTCCGGCTTTGCTTCGCCACCGAGCGACCGATACAGATTTTCGCGCGACAGGCCGGCCTTCTCCGCGACTTCGCCCATACCCTTTGCGCGAGCGACGGTACCGATCGCCATCGCGACGAGAGAGGGATCGCCGGATTCCAGAGCTTCGGTGATATAGGCGGCAATCGTCTCGGGGCTATCGAGATACTCGGCCGCGTCGTACGGTTTGATTTTGGTCATCGCTCAGTCCTCCAGATTGGCTGCCAATTTCTTGGCCTCCGCGATGTCTGCATTTTGCGACGCTTTGTCGCCGCCACAGAGCAGAACTACGACTTCTTCGCCCCGTTGAACGAAATAGACCCGATAACCCGGGCCATAGTGTATCCGCATTTCACTGACGCCTTCGCCGACCGGTGCGACATCGCCTGGGTTGCCAAGGGCAAGGCGATCAATCCGGGCAAGGATCTTCACTTTTGCTCGGGCATCCCGCAAACGCTTGATCCAACCGGAAAACCCGTCGGTTCTCTTAATGGCGGGCATGTGTAGCGTATACGCTACTTTTTTTAGGTCGTCAATGTTCTTCGAGATTTCGGCGGGTTCGACATTTACTGCAACTGCGCGACATCGACGGCGAGAGCGGCAACGGCGGCGCTTGACGGAACGAGAGACCGCAGGCCGCCATGAGCGGCGCGGCGGCGTTCTGCGGCGACGTCTTTCCAACCCGCGAGCCACCTCCTAAACTCCCCATCGAGCTGCCGGTCGTCCAGTCGCCCGGAGCTCGTTTTCATTTCTGCCATCCTGCCGAGTTCCCTGATGGACGCCGCCGTCACCGACACCTCCTTTGGCCACTTCGAGAATGCCGAGCAGATCGCCTTCTGGAACGGCGCGGGCGGCGAGCGCTGGGTGGCGCGGCGGGCGGAGCTCGATGCGATGCTGGCGCCGGTGCAGGAGGCGCTGCTCGCGCGGGCGGCGATCGCGCCGGGCGAGCGCGTGCTCGACGTCGGCTGCGGCTGCGGTGCGACGGTGATTGCCGCCGCCGAGAAGGTCGGCGCCGGCGGCAGCGTGCTGGGCCTCGATGTCTCCGCGGCCATGCTGACCGCGGCCCATGCGCTCGCGCCATCGGATGCTCCCGTCAGCTTCGTGCAGGGCGACGCGATGGTGCATCACTTCAAGGCTGCGAGCGCCGATGTCGTCATCTCCAGGCTCGGCGTGATGTACTTCGCCAACCCGGTGCGTGCCGTGCTCAACATCCGCAACGCGCTGCGCTCCGAGGGCCGCGTCGTCTTCGCCTGCTGGGGCGAGTTGCGCGACAACCCGTGGGCGCTCGAGCCGTTGCAGGCGGCCTATGACCACGTGCCGAAGCTGCCGGGGCTGGCGCCGCACGCGCCGGACGATTTCGCGTTCGGTGCGAGCGAATGGGTCGACAAGGTGATGACGGAGGCGGGGCTGCGACGCGTCCGGCTGGAGCGTTGCGAGGTGAGTCTCGACCTCGGCGGCGGCGCCGGCGTCGATGGCGCGGTGCAGACGGCGCTCGCGATCGGCCCTGCCGGCCGCGCACTGGCCGGGCAGCCGCCGGAGCAGGTCGAGGCCGCGACCGCGGCGGTGAAGAAGGTGCTCGCGCGCTACGCCAAGGGGCCCGGCGTCACGATGCCCGCCGCGTTCTGGATTGCGACCGCGGTCGATCCATAGGCCGGGCACAGAGACCGATCAGCAAGTTCTGCCCGTCCCGACAAAGCCGCAAGATCGGTCGAGCGTCTCCGAGCTGAGTCCGCTTAGCTGGGGCCGCCACGGAGCAGAGAACGATGAAGGCGGCGCTGCAGACCTACCATGCCCGGATGCAACGGGTGCTCGATCACATCGACCGGCATCTCGACGATGATCTGGATCTGGACGCGCTGAGCAGCATCGCCGCCTATTCGAAGTATCATTTCCACCGCCAGTTCACCGCGACCTTCGGTCTGTCGGTGCATCGCTACGTCCAGCTCGCCCGCATGAAGCGGGCGTCATACCTGCTGGCGTCCAGCGATGCGCAGAGCATCACCGATGTCGCAATGGAGGCCGGCTACGATGCGCCGGATGCTTTCGCCCGCGCCTTTCGGCAGAGGTTCAAGCAGTCGCCGTCATCGTTCCGGAAATCTCCCGACTGGGAGCCGTGGCTTGCGGCCTTCGGGCCACTCGACGATGCGAGGAGCAAGCTGATGCAGACCACCTTCACCCCTGACGACGTGACGATACGCGACGTGCCGACCACACGCGTGGCCATCATCGCGCATCGCGGCGACCCCGCGACGCTCGGCGCCACGATCCAGCGCTTCATCTGTTGGCGCAAGGTCGCCGGCCTGCACCCCAGCACGAGCCCGACGTTCAACGTCTGGCGCTCCGAACGCCGTCCGGCATCGCCCGCCGACTACAGCGTGGACCTCTGCGTCGGCACTAACGGGCCGATCGAGACGAATGGTGAGCAGGTCACGGCCGGCGAAATTCCCGGCGGGCGCTGCGCGGTGCTGCGTGTGGTCGGCCACACCCACAATCTGGAGCCAGCCGCGCTGCATCTGTATCGCGACTGGCTCCCTGCCAGCGGCGAGGAGGCGCGCGACTTCCCGATCTACTGCCAGCGGCTCAGCTTCTTTCCCGAGGTACCGGAGCACGAGACGGCCGCCGATCTGTTCCTGCCGTTGAAATAGTCGCCGCAACCGGCGGTGGAGTGTAGTTGCGGTTCCTACGAATGTTGACGTGCACTTAGAGTGGTTCCAGTTCCCCGCCGGAACCGCATTCACGCCTGAACGTTGATGCTGTGATCCAAAACAAGGGAGCCACACCCTTGCATTGAACCTGCGCGCGGATGCGCGGACCAACCTGATATTCGGCTCGGGGACGAGTCGCTTTTTAGGAATTTTGGATCGGTCTCGGGGTTGTCCCGAAGGCAGCTTTTATCGTTGAAGGAGGCGCGTATGGTCCTCAAGACTTTGAAGGTCTCATTGTCTGTTTTTGCCGCTGCAACATCCGTGGTGTCGCTGTTTGCCGTCAGCTGGGTCGGTCTCGCATTGTTGGGCTACTGATAAATTCACGTCAAGCTACATAGCGACAAACGAGTGCGCCCGGATCATCGATCCGGGCGTACTCGTTTTGGCAAATGCGTGTCGGCGCTGCCCAAGTCAGGCGAAGGCCTTCTCCACTGTCTCGATCAGCACGCGGAACGATTTGTCGTGGCGCGTGATCGGCGGGATCGCCCTGGTGATACCGAGCAGCTGATACACCGCCATTTGCGCCGCGCGCACCGAGTATTCCACCGTGAATACGACGTCGTCGGGGATCTCGACGAACTGGCTGACGAAGGCGAGGTTCTTCGAATTCGCCGGCACCGGCAACGGCCGGTCCGTTCGGTTGCGCGGCATGAACATGCTGGTGATGTAGGGCAGGCGGCACGGCACGCAGGTCGCGTCGTCGAACACCGACAGGTCGAAGTTGAGATGCCCGCACAGCTCCTTCAGGATCTCGGCGCCACCGCAATCGGCCATCGCCTTGGGCACGAAATTGCCGATGCGGTCAGGGTGCAGCGCGTAGCCCCAGAACACCTGCACGTTGTCCGGCTGATCGGTGAAGTGCGGCTGGTGATACAGCACGACCGACATCAGCCAGTTCGACTCGGTGAAGGTGACGAGCCCGCCGGTACCGGCGGCATTGCCGCTGAACGCCTGCATCGCGTCGAAGAAGCGCGCGTTCCGGCAGGTGACGGTGAAGGACTCCCAGCAGGATTCCGGAATCGATGAGTTGAAGGCGGCGGGATTGCCGAACTCGGGACGGCCGTTCGCGATCTTCTCCCACAGAGCCCAGCCCTGGCTGTCCTGCTTGGTGAGCCGCGGCGGCGGCGCATCCTGCGTGCCCAGGCTGGTCGCATCGGTCATCGAGCCGTTCTGCAGGAACACGAGATCGTCGCTCGAAAGCGCAATCTTCTCCGGCTTTCCGCTGCGATCCAGCAGCAAGCGCTTGACGACATGCTTGCCGCCTTCGCTCGCGATCTCGATATCGGTGACATCGACGCCGCCGGCGAAGTTCACGCCATGGCCTTCGAGCCATGTGACGAGCGGCACCACGATCGCGTCGTACTGATTGAACACCGTGCGCTTGACGCCGGCCAGCGTCTCGATGCGCGGAAACTCGTTCATGAAGCGATGCAGATAGCGCTTGAACTCGACCGCGCTGTGCCAGGGCTGAAACGCGAACGTCGTCTGCCACATGAACCAGAAGTTCGTGGTGAAGAACGGCGGCGATAGCCAGTCGGTGATGCGGGAGTTGCCGAGCTTCTCTTCGGGGGCTTCGGTCAGCCGGCCGAGCTCGAGCCGGTCCTGAACGGAGAAGCCCATGGTCGAGACGTCGACCTTGTGCCGGTTGCGGTCGACGAGGCGCGCCTGCGAATGCGCGACATGCGCCTTGTTGAAGGCCAGCGTCTCGTCGCGCACGCTGCGGCTGGGATCTGCCCCGCCGGGAATGCTCGAGAGCAGGTCCCAGGTGCATTCATAGTGATCGGTGGTCAGCATGCGCCCGCCGCGTAGCGAGTAGGAGCCGTCGGGCAGCCGTGCGCCGTCGAGACTGCCGCCGAACGGCAGATGCTTCTCGAAGATGGTGATGTCTCCTCCCGCGACGCCGCCGTCGCGGATCAGGAATGCCGCGCCGGCGAGTGCGCCGACGCCGCTGCCGATGAAATAGGACTTCATGATGCTTTACCCGGATCGTTCATTGCGATCCGGGATTAGCCGCGGGGTTCCTGCCTGGAACTGATCCAGGTCAAACGAGCTTGTGGCGCGTGATCACGATCTCGCGCGCGAGGCTCTGCCGCCATTCTGACAAAAACAGCGATGTGGAGCGGATGTCATTGCCGAGATGCGATTTGCGTTGGTCTAGGCGAACGATTTGATCGCCGACTGCAGCAAAACCTTCAGCGATTTGTCATAGGGCGTGACCGGCGGAATGGCGCGGTCGATCTTGAGCAGTTGATAGACCGCGTGCATCGCCGCGCGCACCGAATATTCGATGGTGAACACCGCGTCCTCCGGCAGCTCGACGAACTGTCCGATGAAGGCGAGGTTTTGCGAGGTCAGCGGCACCGGCAGCGGCCGGTCGCCATAGCTGCGCGGCATGAACATGCTCATGATGTAGGGCATCCAGCACGGCACGCAGGTCGCGTCCTCGAACACCGAAAGCGGGAAGCGCAGATGCCCGCACAGTTCTTTCAGGATCTCCGCGCCGCTGCATTCGGCCATCGGCTTTCCGACGAAATTGCCGACGCGGTCGGGATACAGCCCATAGCCCCAGAAGATCTTGATGTTGGCGGGCTGGTCCGGAAAATACGGTTGCGTGTACAGCACGATCGACATCCGCCAGTTCGAATCCTTGAACGTGACGAGGCCGCCGGTGCCGGCGACGTTGCCGCTGAACGCCTGCATCGCGTCGAAGAAGCGCGCGTTGCGGCAGGTCACGGTGAAGGACTCGAAGCTGGATTCCGGGATGTTCGCGTTGAAGATCGCCGGGTTGCCGAATTCGGGCCGGCCGGCGGCGAGCTTCTCCCACAAGGTCCAGCCGTGGCTGTCCTCCTTGGTGAGCTGCTTCGGCGGGCTGTCATGGCTGCCGAGGCTGGTGGCGTCGGTCATCGAGCCGGCGGTGTAGAACACGAGGTCGTCGCGGGCGAGCTCGATCGTGCTGGGCGCGCCGTTCTGCGTCAGCACCAGACGGGTGGCGCGATGCCGGCCGTTCTCCGTTGCCAGCGCGATGTCGGTGACATCGGTGCCGCCGACGAAGTTGACGCCTTGGCCCTCCAGCCAGCGCAGCAGCGGCTTCACGATCGAGTCGTTCTGATTGTAGACGGTGCGCTTGACGCCGCCGAGCGTATCCATCATCGGGAATTCGTTCATGAAGCGCCGCAGATAGCGCCTGAACTCGACCGCGCTGTGCCACGGCTGAAACGCGAACGTCGTCTGCCACATGTACCAGAAGTTCGTGGTGAAGAACGGCGGCGACAGCCAGTCGGAGATCAGCGCATTGCCGAGCTTTTCCTCCGAGGCTTCGGTGAGCCTGGTCATCTCGATGCGGTCCTGCATCGAGAAGCCCATGGTGGAGACGTCGACCTTGTGCCGGTTGATGTCGACCAGCCGGGCCTGCGCGTGCGTCACATGCAGCTCGTTGAACGCCTTGGTCTCGCTGAGGATGTCCTCGGCCGGCTGCGACGCGCTGGGAATGGTCGACAGCAGGTCCCAGGTGCACTCGTATTGTTCGGTCGTCAGCATGCGGCCGCCGCGCATCGAGTAGGAGCCGTCCGCAAGTCTGGCGCCGTCGAGGCTGCCGCCATAGGGCAGACGCTTCTCGTAGATGGTGATGTCGCGCCCGGCCACGCCGCCGTCGCGGATCATGAATGCTGCGCCTGAGAGAGAGCCGATGCCGCCGCCGATGAAATACGCTTTCATGAGATCGATCCGTTGATGAAAAAGAATGAAAAAAGAACAGAAAAATCGGCGAGAGATCGCAACTGACGATCGCTCAAGGACCGACCTGGGCAGGTTAGCTCAAAGTGGTGGATTTGTCCCGAACGCGTTGAAGTAGTCGACGCGGTTGCGCGCTTGGCAGACCGCGTCGATCGCGGGCGCCCAGGTCGTCCTCGTCTGGGAAACGCTGTATCGGACGTCACCGGCAAGACGAGCGCCACGCCGGCACCTGCTCCGCGTCCGGCTCAGGACGGTTCCCGGAACGTCAACCCGCTCAACGGTTTGACGTGAGGCTTCGATCCTCTGGATCAAGCCTTCGGGGATGTCACAGGAGGAGACTTCATGAAGCTCATGACGATTGGACTGGCGACGGCGATGGCGTTGACCGGCAGCGTGGCGATGGCCCAGAGCACAGGCAGCGGCGCGACCGCGGGCGGCTCGGCCGGGGCCGGCAGTACGACGACGCCGGGCTCGGCGACCGGCAGCACGACCACGCCAGGCACCACCACCGGTCTCGGGGCCGGCAGCCCGAACTACAATGCCGGCGGCGCTGCGGCCGGCGCGAACAGCACTCTCAACCCGTCTGGCAACAGCCTGATCAATCCGTCGCCGAGCGGCTCGACCCTGACGCCATCGAGCGGCGGCACCGGTACCGGCCGCTGACAGCGAGCGGCGCGCGAACCATCTTGCGAGGCCTCGTGCCCACCGGGCACGGGGCCTCGTTGCGTCGGTCGCCGCGGCCCGGGCAATCAGATCCCGAGCAGCCAGACCGCGACGATGGTGCCGATGACCGCGATTCCGCTGATCGTCCAGCCGGTCAGATAGGCACCGTCGTCCTGCATGACCGGATCTGGGATCGGCGTGTGCCAGTGCTTCTCCTGCCAGTGCCCCTGTTGGTACGCCATGCGAACCTCCTCGAGCCTGCCTCCCCAAGATTAGGTCGGAGGCGCCAACGCAAGGTTCAACCTCCAGATGATATCTTTCGATCTTGCACTGCAATGTCGGCCGAAGCTGTGGAGGGCCGGCGAGAGCTTCACGTGGCTTCAGCTTGCCCGAAAGGCGCCGCCGAAGGACGCCTCTATCGTAGCGGTGCTCGTCCCCGCGGGTGCGGTGCAATGTCCCGCCATGTTCGGAGGGGCGGCTCCGGCAGGGCGGCTTGTCGAGCTGTGCCCTGTAAGCCGCAGGATGAGACGATCAGAGCAGGGGCTATTCCTGCAGGGCCCGCCGACGTGTAGATGTGTGCCAGGGAAAGCACGCGCCGGTCCAAATCCTGCCTGTGTAGGCTCGGAGCAGGTTGAGGGGGCGATGTTTTACAATTGCAGAAGCGCGCTCTCGCTCGTCGTCACACATCTGTGTCTGGTCGCGGCCGCACTTCTAACTTTGGCGGGGTCATGTTCGGCTGCCGCCCAGAACACGCTTTTCGGGAAAGTGTTCAACTGCCCTGGAAAAGGAAAGTCGTCGGTGTGCGTGTGGGGCACGGTTGCGAAAGCGACCACCGTCACGCTGCTGGCCAAGGGCTGGAAGAGCTCGGGCACACCACAGCGCGTCTTTCCAAACACGGAGTTTGAAAACAACTACAAGACGTTCACGCAGATCGAGCTTCCCGCGGCGTCGCCAAAGGACGCCTTCATGATTGCCGTATTCGCGCCCTCGGAGTTGGTCAGCGACATCCCCCTCCAGGATACCAAGGACGACGCTGTCATCCGGCGCATCGGGGCATACGTCAAGAAGGCAAAGCTTAATCTGGCGCCCGACATCCAAATGCTTGGCACGCGCCTGTACCGGATGTCGCCGACAATCCTGTTGTCGCAGACATTCCTCGCCAACGCCGACTATGCGGCGACTGTGAAGGGTCGGCCGCCACGCGACTGTGAGTATTGCGATGTTGTGCCGGCGCTGGTCGGTGAGCCCCCGATCGATCTGTTTGCTTCGATCCGCTCCAAGGAAGTCAACTCGGTTGAGCACGTCTGTGGCGGGATCGAGTTCGCGTTCGCGCTATCGGAGCGACCGCATGTCGTGAGCTACGCGTCGATCTGCGAGAGCGACTCTTTTTCGACCACACTGATCCATGATCTTTCGGGCAAGACACCAAAGCTCGTCTTCGATTAGTCCCTTGCCGTTCGATCGAATGGCCGCAGCAACCTCCGCCTCAATGTCCTGCCATGTGCCGGCCGATCTCGGTGAGGTCGGCCTCGCCTGCGACGGTCTCGTAGACCAGTTGGCCGTGGAACATCACGACGAGACGGTCGGACAGCTCGAGCAGCTCGTCGAGATCCTCGCTCACCAACAGCACGGCGGCGCCGCGGTTGCGGGCGGCCATGATCTCGGCGTGGATCTGCGCGACCGCTGCGAAGTCGAGGCCGAAGCAGGGATTGGCGGCGATCAAGACCTCGACGTCGTGGCCGAGCTCGCGGGCCAGCACGGCGCGCTGCACGTTGCCGCCCGACAGCGCCGAGATCGGCGTATCCGGCGTGCGGGTCTTGATCTTGTAACGGTTGATCTTGGTCGTTGCGTCCTTGCGGAAGGCCGACTTGTTGAGCCACCAGCCGCCGCTGGCGAACGGGGCGCGGTCGAACTCGCGCAGCGCGATGTTGTCGGCGACGCTCATGGCACCGACGCAGGCGTTCTTCAGCGGCTCCTCGGGCAAGAGCGACATCTTGTGCCGCCGCATCTCCTCGCGGCGCGCGGAATAGGGCGCGCCCGAGACCCTGACGGCGCCGCTTTCGGCCTCGCGCTGGCCGGCGAGCACCTCGACCAGCTGGCGCTGGCCGTTGCCGGAGACGCCGGCGATGCCGACGATCTCGCCGGCGCGCACGGTGAGCGAAAGATCATGCACGGCGAGGCCGCCGGCATCGTCGCGCGCGACAAGCTTCTCGACTTCGAGCCTGACCTTGCCAGCCTCGCCCGTGCGGGAGGGCTGCACCGTGAGCTGCTCGGCGCCGATCATCATCCGCGCCATGTCGTCGGGCGTCAGCTCATTGACCTTACCACGGCCGGCGAGCTTGCCGCGGCGGAGGATGGTGACCTCATCGGCGAACGCCATCACCTCGCGGAATTTGTGGGTGATCATCAGGATGGTCAGTTCGCCGGCCTCGACCATCTTGCGCAGCATGCCAAGCACCTCGTCGGCTTCGCCGGGCGTCAGCACCGAGGTCGGCTCGTCCAGGATCAGGAAGCGGCGCTTCAGATACAGCTGCTTGAGGATCTCGCATTTCTGCCGCTCGCCGGCGGAGATGTCGGACACCTTTGCGTCGAGCGGCACGCGGAACGGCATGCGCGACAGGAATGCCTCCAGCTCCTGCTTCTCCTTGGCCCAGTTGACCACCGCCGGCACGTCGTCGCGCGCCAGCACCAGGTTCTCCGCGACCGTCATCGCCGGCACCAGCGTGAAGTGCTGGTAGACCATGCCGAGGCCGAGCGCGTGGGCATCCCTGGGATTGCTGATGGCGCGTTCGCGCTCGGCGATCAGCACGTCGCCCTCGGTCGGGCGGTAGTAGCCCATGATGCATTTGACGAGCGTCGACTTGCCGGCGCCGTTTTCGCCCAGCAGCGCGTGGAACGAGCCGGGCTTCACCTTCAACTCGACATTGTCGAGCGCGGTGAACGCGCCGAAGCGCATCGTCATGGCGATGGCCTCGACGCCGAACGCAGCCGTTGGTGTCGGATCGTCGCCGATCACGACAGCGCCTCGATCAGCGCGGAGGAGGTCGCGACTGCGCCGAACACGCCGCCCTGCATCTTGATCATCTTCAGCGCGTGGTCGTGGTTGCTTTGATCGGTGGCGCCGCAGCAGTCCGACAGCAGCACGCACTCGAAGCCGCGGTCGTTGCCCTCGCGCATCGTGGTGTGGACGCAGACGTCGGTGGTGATGCCGGTCAGCACGATGTTCTGGATGCCCTTGAGGCGCAGGATCAGCTCGAGGTCGGTGGCGCAGAACGAGCCCTTGCCGGGCTTGTCGATGACGATCTCGCCGGGCAGGGGCGCGAGCTCCGGGATGATCTCCCAGCCCGGCTCGCCGCGCACCAGGATGCGGCCGCACGGGCCGGGATCGCCGATCCCGGCGCCGATCTGCTGCGAGCGCCAGCGCTTGTTGGCGGGCAGGTCGGAAAGATCGGTGCGGTGGCCTTCGCGGGTGTGGATGATCAGGAAGCCCTGCGCGCGCATCACGGTGAGCAGCTTCTTGATCGGCTCGATGGGCGCACGGGTGAGCGAGAGGTCATAGCCCATCTTGTCGACATAGCCGCCGACGCCGCAGAAATCGGTCTGCATGTCGATCACGATCAGCGCGGTGTTCTCAGGCCTGAGATCGCCGTTGTACGGCCAGGCATAGGGCTCGGAGCGGATGGTGCGCGCGGTCATGATGGCCCTCCGGAAAATCAGCGGGTAATGGACAGCTCGGCCGGCGCGCCGCTCAGGGTGCGCTTCGGCGAGCAGGTGATGATCATGATCAGCAGCGTCAGGATGTAGGGCGCGGCGTTGAACAGATGATAGCCGGAGGTGACGCCGACGGATTGCAGCGCCGGCCCGAGCGCGGCGGCGCCGCCGAAGGCCAGCGAGGCCCACAGGCACAGCATCGGGTCCCAGCGCGCGAAGATGACGAGCGCCACCGCGGTGATGCCCTGTCCCGACGACAGGCCCTCGTTCCAGCTGCCGGGATAGAACAGCGACAGGAACGAGCCGCCGATGCCGGCGAGGAAGCCGCCGGCCATGGTGGCACGCAGCCGGATCATCAGCACCGAATGGCCCATCGCGCGCGCCGCGTCGGCGCTCTCGCCGGCAGTGCGGATCAGGAGGCCCCAGCGCGTGGTCTTGAACGCCCACAACAGGATTGGCGCGAGCGCCACGCCGAGCAGGAACAGCACGTTGATGCGCAACGCGGCGCGGACCTGCGGCACGTCGCTCCACCAGCCGAAATCGATCGCCGGCAGCCGCGCGGCGGTCGGCTCGATCAAGGGCTTGCCGAGGAAGAAGGCCAGCCCGGTGCCGAACAGCATCAGCGAAATTCCCACCGCGACGTCGTTGACGCGCGGCAGCGAGCAGATGCCGGCATGCAGGGCGCCGAGCAGCGCACCGGTCAGGCCGGCGGCGAGCACGCCGAGCCAGGGCGAGCCCGAGAGATAGGAGATGCCATAGGCGCTCATCGCGCCCATCACCAGCGTGCCCTCGAGGCCGAGATTGATGCGGCCGGAGCGCTCGGTGATGCATTCGCCGAGACTGACGAACAGGAACGGCGTGGAGACGCGGATGGCGCCGCCGAGCACCGCGAGCGGCACCGTCCAGAGTCCGATGTTGCCGTCAGCCATGTCTCACGACTTTCCCTTGAGGAAGCCGATGCGCCCATACAGCGCGTCGCTCGCCAGCACCGAGATGAAGATGATGCCCTGCAGCACCTGCACCGAGGCGTCGGGCAGGCCGAGCCGGCGCTGCAACAGGCCGCCGGACGCATTGATGCCGCCGAGCAGGATCGCCACCGGAATGATCGCCAGCGGATTCTGCCGCGCCAGGAACGCGACCAGAATGCCGGTGAAGCCGTAGCCGACCGCGAGATTGGCGTTGGTGCGGCCCTGCACCGCGGCGACCTCGACCATGCCGGCCAGCCCTGCACAGGCTCCCGCAAGGAAGCACACCGTCAGGATCAGCTTGCCGACGGACAGGCCGACGATCTTGGCGGCGCGGATGTTGCCGCCGGCGACGCGCGCGGCGAAGCCGAAGGTAGTGTGGTAGATCAGCACATAGGACGCGATCGCCAGGATCAGCCCGAACACCAGGCCCCAATGCACGTCGGTGCCGGGAATGGTGCCGATCATGTTGGCTGCGCCGATCTCGCGCGTCGATGGCTTGTTGAGGCTCGCCGGGTCGCGCATCACGCCCTCGACGAGATGATTGAGGATCGCCAGCGCGATGTAGACCAGCAGCAGGCTGGAGATGGTCTCGTTGACCCCGCGATACTGCCGCAGGCCGCCCGACAGCAGGATCCACAATCCGCCGCCGGTCATGCCGGCGATCACCATCGCGGTCTGCACGACGAGCGGCGGCATCCCCTGCAGCGCCAGTGCGGCCGACGTGGCCGACAGCGCGCCGATCAGGAGCGCGCCTTCGCCGCCGATGATCACCATGCCCAATTGCGCGGGCAGGGCGGTGCACAGCGCGGTGAGGATCAGGGGGGCGGCGCGGCTCAGCGTGTTCTGCCAGGAGAACCAGGTGCCGAATGCGCCGTAATACATGTACCAGTAGAGGTCGAGCGGGTTCTTGCCGAACAGCGCGACGAAGATGCCGAACAGGATGAGCGCGGCGACCAGCGCCGCGCCCGGAATGAGAATGTACTCAATGCTCGCGCCATGACGCTGCAGAAAGCCCGCCTCCGCGGCTGGCGCGATGGCGGCCGCATCAACCGGATCGGCCGCCTCCGTGGTCACGACGTCGCTCCGATCACGCCCTCGACCAGGTAGTCCATCTTCTCGAGCTCGGGATCCTTCTGGCCGCGCTCGGTGCCCGCGGTGATCACGGTGTTGCCCTTGTTATCCTTGATCGGCCCCTTGAAGATCGTATAGCCGTCGCCGAGGAATTTGGCCTTGATCTCGTCGGCATGCTTGCGCGCCTGCTCGGAGACCGCCTCGCCATAGGCGGAGATCTTGACCACTTCTTCCTTGAGACCGCCGCGATAGAAGTTCGGAATGCTCTCACCGGCGGCGAGCATCTTGACGAACTTCGGATACAACGCCTCCCAGTTCCACTCGGCACCGGTCAGATAGGCTTTCGGCGCCAGCGGCGACTGGTTGACATGATAGCCGGTGACGAAGGCGCCGCGGCGCGCCGCGTTCTCGACCATCGTCTTCGGACCGTCGACATGGCAGGTCAGCACGTCCACGCCCTGGTCGATCAGGCTGTTCGTCGCCTCGGCTTCCTTGACCGGCATCGACCAGTCGCCGGTGAAGATCGCCTGCGTGGTCGCCTTGGGGTTGGCGAGCCGTGCGCCGAGCGTGAAGGCGTTGATGTTGCGCAGGACCTGCGGGATCGGCTTGGCGGCGACGAAGCCGAGCTTGCTGCTCTTGCTCGTATAGCCGGCGACGATGCCGGCGATGTACTGGGCCTCGTCGATGTAGCCGAAATAGGAGCCGGCGTTCTTCGGGTCCTTGTCGCTCCAGAGCCCGCCGCAGTGCTCGAAGCGCAGCTTCGGGTACTTGTTGGCCATCTTGATCATGTGCGGATTGTAGTAGCCGAACGAGGTCGGGAACAGCAGAGTGGCGCCATCGAGATTGATCATCGACTCGATCGTCTTCTCGACCGCGTCGGTCTCCGGCACCTTCTCCTCTTCAATGACCTTCAGCCCGGGCAGCTTCTTCAGCGCGGCCGCGCCTTGCGCATGCGCCTGGTTGTAGCCGTAGTCGTCGCGCGAGCCGACATAGATGAAGCCGATCGTCGTGTCCGCGGCGAAGGCCGGCCGCAGGCCCGCGGCTGCGCCCAGCGTCAGCGCCGCGCCACCCTGCAACAGATGCCGTCGCGAAATCCTGCCAAAGTCCATTGCTGTGCTCCCTCGGCGAGCTCTTGGCCCGCGCCCTGTCATCTCGGCTTCACCGGCACGGCGGAGCCTCGCGGAGGAACCTTTCAAGCTTTGTGCCAGGGTCGCGGAGCTCCGTAGCCTTGGTAAGTTACGGAAATCACTGCGATTTGCAGTTGGCGATATGTTGGGCGAAATCTTTGACCGTCAGAAATAAGCTCAATTATTGAGCAATCGACTTCAATTGTATGCAACGCGCTCGATCTCGCGAAGCCGGCGCGATGGTGCGTCGGCGTTGTGCGAGTGCGCTGACGTTTTCGCGTCGAGGGGGGCAAGGGGCGCACCGACATCTGCTCTGGTCATTGACCCCAGACGCCCTAAGCTCGCGGCGCGTTCCGCCAAGAGAACGTGCAAGAGAACGTACGAGAGTACGAGGAAGTCGCCGCGGCGGCATCGGCCGTCACGCGGCAGAGCAGGGAAGGAAGTGCGTCCGATGAAGGATTTCGCCGGCAAGATCGCCGTCATCACCGGGGGCGGCACGGGCATGGGCCGCGAGCTCGCCCGTCAGCTCGTCGCCGAGGGCTGCAACGTCGCGATGTGCGACGTCTCGGCCGAGGCCATGGCCGAGACCAAGCGGCTGTGCGAGGCGGAGAAGCTGCCGCAGGGACTGCGGGTCACCGCTCATGTCGCCGACGTCTCGATCGAAGCCCAGCTGCAGCGCTTCCGCGACGAGCTCGTCGAGCAGCAGGCCACCGACAGGATCCATCTGTTGTTCAACAATGCCGGCATCGGCGGCGGCGGTAGCCTGTTCACCAACAGCCGCGAGCAGTGGGAGCGCACCTTCAACATCTGCTGGGGCGGCGTCTATCTCGGCGTCCGCACCTTCCTGCCGATGCTGCTCAAGGCGGATGAAGCCCACATCGTCAACACCTCCAGCGTCAACGGCTTCTGGGCCTCGGTCGGCATGGGCGTGTCGCACACCGCTTACAGCGCCGCGAAATTCGCCGTGAAGGGCTTTACCGAAGCGCTGATCAACGACCTCCGCCTCAACGCCCCGCACATCAAGTGCTCGGTGGTGATGCCCGGCCATATCGGCACCTCGATCGTGTCGAACTCGCGCAAGATGCAGAGCGGAGGCGCCTCGGACGAACTGAGCGAGACCGAGATCGCCCAGGCGCGCCAGCGCATGAAGGGCATGGGTATCGACGTCGCCGCCATGAGCGACCAGGACATCCAGGCTGCCGCCCGCGAGCGCGCCCGCAGCTTCCTCGAAGATGCGCCGACGACGGCCGCGCAGGCCGCGAAGATCATCCTCGACGGCGTGAAAGCCGAGCAATGGCGCATCCTCGTCGGCGAGGACGCCAAGATGCTGGACATGCGCGTGCGGCAATCACCGGAGCAGGCGTATGAACCGGAGTTCTTCCAGCGCTTCGTGCAGGAGGCGGGCTGGAAGCTGGGGTAGGGGCTGTTGTTAGTTGGGCGGGATCTCTCACCGCCGCGACGGTGCGCTCCCCTCCTCATGCCGCGATCGCGTCAGCGATCGCCGGCAGCGGGGAGGGGGCGGGGGTGGGGCACCACACGGCACACTCTTGCTGTTCGTCGCGATCGCGCCAGGCAAGATCGAAGGCGTGCTTCACAGAGTTCCGTACGCGCTGCCCCCACCCCCGACCCCTCCCCGCAGTCGCCAATCGCTGGGGCGATTGGCGACCGGGGGAGGGGAGACGAGATCGCCGCGCCGTCCCCGCAGAACGCGGAGACTGGGCAAAGCGTGAAGGTCGAGAGCATAGGCCCGCAGGATCTTCGCCTCGCCGCTTCCTCCTACCGCGACGATGCCACGCGATACGCCATCCGGGTGTGGCTCGGGCAATACGGCAGGCCGTCGATCGGCTTCGAGCCGCAGAAGCAGAAATCATCCGCTCCCGGCGTCGAGATCGGCCAGCGGCAGCGTTCCTTGGAGAGCTCGAACAGCGAGCAGCCGTTTTCGACGGGACCGGCCGGCGGTTCCTCGATCAGGATCGGCGGCGGATCGTTGGTCACCGCGCGCAGGATGCGGCGGCGCAGCTTTGGCACGGGACGGCGTGAACCGTCGCGGGCAGTCTCGGCGCGGACCACGCGCCTGGAGTCGCCGCCATTGTCGCGCGTCAGCGCGAGGCGGGAGATCTTGCCGATCACGGCATTGCGGCTGACGCCGAGCTCGGCGGCGATCTCTCGGCAGGTCAGCCCGGCCTCAAAGTGCTGCTTCAGGGCCTGGAGCCGTTCCTCGGTCCAGGTGGGTTGGGTCTGTCGTTCGGCGGGCATTGTGTCGCTTCCAAGTTTGATCCGTCCTGGATCGTCCTGGCCGACGGTCGTCCGAAACTTTCCGCTGATGTCCCTGTTACGCCCGTCCGTTGTCGCGAATCGACAGCAGCCCATCCTTGATGGCGAGCCGGATGCCTTCCTCGATCAACGTTCTGCAGACACCCGGAACGCTGGTGCCATGGGTGCCCTGTTTCACGAGCTTTTCGAGATAGCCAATGGTTGCCAGGGCCAGGGTTACGGGGATGCGGTCAGTCTCGGCTTTTTCCGTCGCCATGCCTAAAAGCTAGTCCGTAACCGGGGTACAGAAAAGTAACTTTTTAGACTCTATTAGGAATCCAGGAGGTTGTACAGCGGCCTGGGGATAAGTGGTTAAGATATTGAATTTCAAACAAATATGACGAATCAGGGCGGTCGTGGCGGTGACTCTCCGCCCGCTCGGCGAGTCCGGGCCCGGATTGGTACGGTACACGAGCGAGTGGAGAGGATTCGCGCCGCAACTGGCGGGACTCCTTCCGCGGCGGTTCCCCGGCCGATCGGTGGCGCTCAGGCCCGAGGGCGCATAGCGGCCGCCGACCAGGACGGCGATCGTGCGACGGCAGCGTCCTCGATCGCAATTTCGATTATCCAGAAAATAACGCTTTCGCTTTTCCGGAAAACGTGTTCTATTGCACGCATCCCGCCTCACTCGGTAGGGGCGTAGCGCGCGATCGTCACGACACGCGAGGCGAGGATGCGATGGCTGCAAGGAGCCGCAGCGTGTCCCTATGGGATGCGCGGACGAACGGCTCGTTGCGGACGCAAAAGCGTGTGGTCCTGGCGCCCCGAAGCTGGCGCCAAGTCCGCGGGTGATGATGATCCCGCTGACGACGGTGGCTATCAAGCCGGACACCGGGGAGAGCGCGCCATAAGCGTGAAAACCATCGCGCAGGGAGGGCCGGGCGTTCTCGGCTGTACCTGTGGTTCTGCCGCCTGCATTTTTTCTCGCAGGCGGGCCGCAGGCGTCAGCCGACGCCTGGCCTTCCCTGCGCCCTCCGATTTGAGAGGGTGAGATCTGCAGCATGACTCGGGCAGAACCGTCGCGAGGCAGCGGACGTGTGTCCGCGTGTGTCTATGAGTTGCTCTGTCCGCGCCTCATTCTCCGCTGTCGTCCCGGGCAAGCCGCGACGCCGCGTCAGCGGCGGCGTGGCGCCGACCCGGGATCCATAACCCCAGGGAGCGGTTGGCTTGCGCAAGTCCAACCATCTCGTGTCACACGCCCGCCGGTGGTTATGGATCCCGGGTCAAGCCCGGGACGACAGCGGAGCGCGCTGCGACAGCGTGCGCAGACCTCACCCGTGCACCACCGCCTTCGCGATCATGCAATGAATGCCCTTCGAGCCGTTGACGGTCTGCGTCACCCGGAGATCGGCGGCCAGGCTGCACAGCGTGTAGGCGTCCTCGCGCGACAGATTGCGCTTCTCGCCGAGCAGCACGATCATGTCGCGCAGCGCCTTGACCACGCACTGGTCGAGATCCGGGTCCATCGCCATCGTCATGTAGTGTGTAGCGGTCTCGGCGCGCGGATAGTCGAACTTCAGGTCCTTGCGCACCGTGAGCCGGAAGCGCCCCTGCAGCGCGGTCTCGATCGCGGTGACGCAGACCTCGCCGTCGCCCTGCACGCCATGGCCGTCGCCGCAGGAGAACAGCGCGCCCTGCACAAACACCGGCAGGTACAGCTTCGCGCCGGCGCCGAGCTCCTTGTTGTCGAGATTGCCGCCCATCGCGCGCGGGATCAGCGAGGTGATGCGGCCCCAGGCCGGCGGCGGTGCTACGCCCATCACGCCGAAGAACGGCGCCAGCGGCAGCTCCAGCCCCCAGGGCAGCTTGCCGACCATGCGCTCCTTGTCGAGTGGGATGTTCAACAGCCGGCTGTCGTGGAAGTCGTCGGGCAGGGTGCCGGCCAGCGGCCGGATGAAATTGTAGCCCCAATCCTGGCGCAGCTGCACGTCGAGGATGTCGACCTCGAGCACGTCGCCGACCTCAGCGCCCCTGACCGCGATCGGGCCGGTCAGGATGTGGCCCGGCACCATGCGCTCGGACCTCGCATGGACGTCGAACAATTCCGGCGGCACGTGGAATTTGCTGGTGTCCGGCAGCACGTCTGGCCCGCCGCTGATGGTGTCGATGGTGACCTCGTCGCCGCTGTCGACCGTGAGCACCGGCTTCAGCCGGGATTCGAAGAAGCCCCAATGGCAGGTCTCGGGGCTGGCGTGCAGATGGTGATGGGCCATGATGCTCTCATTGTTACCGGTTCTGATCCAAGCATAGCGCATCACACGGCGTTCGCAGAGAGATGGCGGCGCATGGCCGCTGTCGTGTATGAGGGCGGCCGAGACACCTCACCCCGCGCCGGAGCCCGGAATGTTTTTCGTCCTGTCGAAGACGCTCGGCCTGCTGGCGCTGCCGACCAATTTCATGATCGCGCTCGGTCTCGCCGGCGCCATCCTGATGCTGACCCGCTTTGCCGTGCTTGGCCGCCGGCTGGTGGTGTCGGCCATGCTGCTGCTGGCCATCGCCGGGCTGTCGCCGCTCGGCAGCCTGATGCTCTACCCGCTGGAGAGCCGGTTTCCGAAATGGGACCCGGCCAGTGGTGCGCCGGACGGCATCATCGTGCTCGGCGGTCCCGTGGATTCCGATCTCTCCGTAATGTACGGCATGCCGGTGACGGTGGCGGGCGCCGACCGGGTGATCCAGGCGGCAGCGCTGGCGCGGCGTTATCCGAATGCGCGCGTGCTGTTCACCGGCGGCAGCGCCAATTTGATCGCGACCGAGGCCAAGGAAGCCGATGTCGGCGCCGAGATCCTGCTCAGCCTCGGCGTCGCCAAGGAGCGGCTGCTGCTCGAGCGGCAGTCACGCAACACCTACGAGAACGCGATCTTCTCCAAGGCCATGCTGGCGCCGAAGCCGGGCGAGCGCTGGCTGCTGGTGACCTCGGCCTATCACATGCCGCGTTCGGTCGGCCTGTTCCGCAAGGCAGGTTTTCCGGTCGAGCCCTATCCGGTGGATTGGCGCGTCGGCCGCGTGCTCGATTTCGACGGCGTCTCGCTGCTGGGCCTGCGGCGCACCGACATCGCGGTACGCGAATGGATCGGGCTGTTGGCCTACCGCCTGCGCGGCCGCATCGACGATCTGTTTCCCGGCCCGGCCTAGTCGGCCGTTCTGCTGAAGCCTGCCGCTTTCGCCGCGAGCTCGTCGCGCACGCGGGCAACGACCGGCTCGAAGCGACGGCTGGCATCCTGCCGGAACAGCCGCGCGCTCGGATACCATGGGCTGTCGTCGCGATCCCTCAGCCAGCGCCAGTCGGCGAGATGCGGCAGCATGATCCAGGTTGGCCGTCCCACTGTTGCCGCGAGATGCGCCGCGCTGGTGCAGACCGTCACGACCACGTCGAGGCAGGACATCAGCGCAGCCGTCTCGGCGAAGTTGGTCAGCTCGGTCGTCAGGTCGCGGATCCGGCTCTGCTGCGCGAGCAGCGCATTGTCCGCGGGCCGCAGCTCTTTTTGCAGGCTGATGAAGTCGGCGTCGACATCGAGCAGCGGCAGCAGGGTCGACAACGGCATCGAGCGGTTGCCGTCGTTGGCCTGGTGCGGATTGCCGGCCCAGACCAGGCCGACGCGCAGCCGGTCATGCGCGCCGAGCCGCTGCTCCCAGGCGGCAATACGATCGGCGGGCAGGGGAGGCAGATAGTTGGCGGGCGGAATACTGTCCAGCGTGGTGCCGAAGGCGAGCGGCAGGCTCATGATCGGGCAGTGCATGTCGAAGGCCGGCCGCTGCAGGTCCGGCGCGAAGGTGAGGCACTGCGACACGCCCTGGACACCGGCCATCAGCGGCCGCAGCGCCTCGCGCACGACGAGGATCACCTTGGCGCCGCGCGCCGCGACCATCGGCAGGTAGCGCGCGAACTGGATGTTGTCGCCGAACCCCTCGTCCTCTTCGATCAGGATGGTCTTGCCGGCGATGTCCTCCTTGCCGAGCCATTTCGGCTGAACGAAGCGCGGATATTCCGGCGAAAAACCGGGCACGTTCCAGCGTGCCTCGCGGTGCGCCCAGCCGGAGGCGAAGTCACCGCATTGCAGCTCGACATGGGCGAGCTGCCATTCGGCCTTGGCGTTGCCGGGCTCCACGACGAGGATCCGGCGATAGACCTCGGCCGCCTCCTCGAACCGCAACGATTGCAGCAGGGCAAAGCCCTTGTTCAGCAGCACCTCGACGAAATCCGGCCGCGCCGCCAGCGCCTGATCGAACCATCGCAGCGCCTCGGCGCTGCGGCCGAGCCGGACCAGCGCGTCACCGACATTGTTGCAGGTGATCGGATCGCCCGGCGCGAGCGCCTGCGCCCGTTCGGCGTCCGCCAGATAATCGTCGTAGCGCTTCAAATCGGCAAAGCACCTGGCCCGCATCTGCAGTGCCGGCAGATCGTCCGGCTGCTGTGTCAGGCAGACGGTGAACGCCTGCACGGCCTCTTCGAGGCGCTGCTGCTGTCGCAGCAGCAGCCCGCATTGCCAGGCGGCGTCGCGATGGCCGGGATTGATCGTGAGCGCCTGCTGATAGCTCAGCAGCGCCTCGGCACCGCGATTCTGCGCCAGCAGCACGCTGCCCATGTGCTTCCACAATTCGGCATCGTCGGACTTGAGCTGGATCGCCTTGTCGAACACCGCCAGCGCATCGTCGAGCCGGCCCGTCTGCTTCAAGGTGAAGCCGAGGCTGGTGAGATAGTCGATCTTCGGGGTCTGCCGGATGGCGCGCGAAAACCACGCCACCGCGTGGTCGAGCTGGCCGCTCTGCAGCGCGATGATGCCCATCAGCGCCAGGCTGTCGGCGTGGTTCGGATCGGCGGCCAAGGCCTGCTCGCAGCACATCTGGGCGTCGAGCAGACGTCCGCCGCCGAGATGGGCGAGGCCGGCCTCGTAGAGCGCCGCGGGCGACAGCACCGCTGGTCCGCCCGGGCCGGCCGTCGCGCTCGTGGCGCCTTCCTTCCGGTCGCTGCGGCTCATTGCATGGTCCTGTCCGAGGAGACGAAATTCATAAGTGATTCCTGGGGGATCGAGAAGGATCATGGTATGGCGGGCGAGCCTCGAGGGAGCCTTTGGGGGCGGAAATACTGGCATCGCGCCAAGCGAGGGTCTAACAAGCGCCCCGAAGCCGAACCACGCACGATGTGCGCAGACGACGCGGCAGGGAGGGAGCGCGACATGCAACAGCCGACCCCGGACAGGCTGGACCTGGTGGCCACGGTCGCCGACCTCAACAGCCTGCTGCGGCTGAAGACCACCGTGATCGGCATCAAGATGTTCGCCCGCGTCGAAGACATGGCGGCGGTGGAGAAGATCCGCCGGCCCAACGCGGTGCACACCACCGATCAGATCGTCAGCATGGCCGCACGGCTCGGCTGGACCGTCGGCGTGACCGGCGATGATCTCGTCGGCGCGCAGTGCCGCGCCGTGATCGGTCTCGGCCCGCAGGACGACACTTGGCTCAAGGGCGAGAATTATGTCGGCGTCTGGCATGGCACGGCGGAAGACGCCCGCAAGCGGCAGGAGGCGCTCGATGTGGTGCCTTTCGGCCGCTACCAGGCGATGGCGGTAAGCCCGCTCGCGAGCGGCAGGCTCGATCCGCCCGACATTTGTCTCGTCTACGCGACGCCGGGACAGATGATCATCCTGATCAACGGCCTGCAATATGTCGGCTACAAGAAGTTCGAATGGGGCGTGGTCGGCGAGACCGCCTGCGCCGACTCCTGGGGCCGCGCGCTGAAGACCGGCGAGCCGAGCCTGTCGCTGCCGTGTTTCGCCGAGCGCCGCTATGGCGGCGTGCCGGATGAAGAGATGTTGATGGCGCTAAAGCCGGCCGATCTTGCCAAGGCGATCGCCGGCATGAAGCAGCTGGCCAGGAACGGTCTGCGCTATCCGATCGCGCCATATGGCATTCAGAACGACGTGCGCGCCGGCATGGGCGTATCTTATGGCAAGAAATGACATGCGACGTCATTGCGAGCGAAGCGAAGCAATCCAGAGTCCCGTCCCCAGCCCTGGATTGCTTCGCTTCGCTCGCAATGACGGAGCAACCGTTTTGCAGCTGATCTCCAAGGAACAAGCATGACCTCTTCCAAATTCGACCTCGTCGTCTACGGCGCCACCGGCTTCACCGGCAAGCTCGTCGCTGAATATCTCGCGACGCGCTATCGTGGCGACACATCGCTGCGCTGGGCGATGGCTGGCCGGAGCCTCGATAAGCTTGCGTCCGTGCGCGATGAGATCGGCGCGCCGGCCGACACGCCCTTGATCGTCGCGGATGCATCGAACGCCGAGTCACTCAAGGCCATGGTGGCACAGACCCGGCTGGTGCTCACCACGGTCGGCCCGTATCAGTTCTACGGCAACGAACTCGTTGCCGCCTGCGCCGAAACCGGTACCGACTACATCGATCTCTGCGGCGAGCCGGTGTGGATGCGGCAGATGATCGACAAGCATCAGGCCGCCGCCGAAAAGAGCGGCGCCCGCATCGTGTTCTCCTGCGGCTTTGATTCCGTGCCGTTCGAGCTCGGCGTCTACTTCGTGCAGCAGCAGGCTCAAAAGGTGCTCGGCGCTGCTGCATCGCGCGTGAAGGGCCGCGTCCGCGGCATGAGCGGCACGCTGTCGGGCGGCACGGCGGCGAGCGCCAAGGCGACGTTCGATGCGGTCGCCAAGGATCTGAGCCTCGTGGCGATCCTGAAGGATTCGTTCGCGCTGACGCCGGGCTTCAAGGGGCCGAAGCAGCCGTCCGGCAACAAGCCCGCCTATGAGGAAGACCTGCAGTCCTGGACCGCGCCGTTCATGATGGCGCTGATCAACACCCGCAACGTGCATCGTTCCAACATGCTGATGGGCTTTCCGTACGGCCAGGACTTCGTCTACGACGAGATGGTGCTGACCGGCCCTGGCGAGAAGGGCGAAGCCATCGCCAAGAAGGTGATGGCGGCCAACGCCGAGAAGACCGGCCCGAGCGCGCCGAAGCCGGGCGAAGGGCCGTCGAAGGAGGAGCGCGAAAAGGGGTACTACAATCTGCTGTTTGTCGCCCTCGCGCCCGACGGCCGCCAGGTCCGAGCCTCCGTCAAGGGTGACTGCGACCCCGGCTACGGCTCGACCTCCAAGATGATCAGCGAATGCGCCATCGGCCTGCTGCGTGATGGCGACAGCGTGAAGGGTGGCTTCTGGACGCCGGGCGCAGCGCTGCGCGACAGCCTGATCAAGCGGCTGGTCGACAATGCCGGGCTGACGTTTGCGGTGGAGAGCTGAGACGCGACGGGCGCGCAACCGATCCGCATCCATTCGGGAGCACGAATGACGTCTGCGACATTCGACATCGTGGTCTATGGTGCGACCGGCTTCACCGGCCAGCTCGTCGCCGAGTACATCGCCACGCATGATCGCGGAGACTCCGAGCTGAGCTGGGCGATCGCCGGGCGCAGCCGCGAGAAGCTTGCCGCCGTCCGCGATGCGATCGGAGCGCCGGACGATTTGCCGCTGATCGTCGCCGATTCCAGCGATCCCGCCTCGATCCGCGCGATGGTCGAGCAGGCGAAGCTCGTGCTCACGACGGTCGGGCCGTATCAGCTGTATGGGACCGACGTGCTCGCCGCCTGCGTGGCGACGGGCACCGACTATGTCGATCTCTGCGGCGAGCCGCTGTGGATGCATCAGATGATCAACAGCCATCAGGCCGAAGCCGAGGCGAGCGGCGCACGCATCCTGTTTTCGTGCGGCTTCGATTCGGTGCCGTTCGAACTCGGCGTGCACTACGTGCAGCAGCAGGCCAGGCGCGTGCTCGGCGCCGCCGCGCCCCGCGTCAAGGGCCGCATTCGCAGCATGAGCGGTTCACTATCGGGCGGCACCGCTGCGAGTGCCAAGGCGACGGCGACCGCGTTGGCGCGCGATCTGAGCCTGGTCGCGGTCATGAAGGACCCGTTCGCGCTGACGCCGGGATTCCGCGGACCGAAGCAGCCGCCGGCCAACCGGCCGCTCTACGAGGAGGACCTGCAGTCCTGGGCGGCGCCGTTCGCGATGGCGCTCGTCAACACGCGCAACGTCCATCGTGCCAACATGCTGACCGGGTTTCCGTACGGCCAGGACTTCGTCTACGACGAGATGGTGCTGACCGGCGACGGCGAGCAGGGCCAGGCGAATGCGAGGCTGGTGATGGCGGCCAATGCCGAGAAGACCGGCCCGAATGCGCCCAAGGCCGGCGAGGGGCCGTCGAAGGAGATGCGCGAGAACGGCCATTTTGATCTGCTGTATGTGGCGATCGCTCCCGACGGCCGGCGCGTTCGCGCGTCGGTGAAGGGCCGGGGCGATCCCGGGCTACGGGCTCACGGCGAAGATGATCAGTGAATGCGCCATCGGCCTGCTGCGTGATGGCGCGGGCGTGACGGGCGGCTTCTGGACGCCGGGCGCAGCGCTTGGCGACAGCCTGATCAAGCGGCTGGTCGACCATGCAGGGCTGACGTTTGCGGTGGAGGATTAGGAAGGGAGTGGGCCGATGTCGGCGGATCGGCCGGTTTCGATCTGGTGCAGGCGGTTGGCGGCGATCATGCCCCACATCGTGCCGAGCATCAGGAAGAAGTGCCGCCAGTGGTCGGTGTCGATGATGAAGCTTTCGCCGACGGTGCCGAGAAACGCCGAGAACACCGCGATGTAGGTGCGCTGCCACGGTGCGCGGACGAGCAGATAGCGGAAGCCGAGAATGACGGTGGTGAAGACGAGCGCAGGATAGCAGATGCCGGACAGCCAGCCGCCCGACATGAAGGCGTTCAGATAGGAGTTGTGGGTGTCCTCGGGAAAGTAGTTGTGAAACTGCAGCGGTCCGATCCCGAACGGCAGGTCGAGCGCCATGTCGGCGCCGAGGATGTGCCGTCCGAACCGGCCAAAGCGTCCTTCGTCGTAGCTCTGGTCGAAGCTCGCCCGCTGCTTGAACATGTCGGCGATAGAGTCGATGGAGAGCAGAACGCCGATAAGGACGACGCCAGCGACCGCGGCCGCGAGCGTCATGATGATGATGCGGGAGCGTTCGCGCGGCGAGCTGCTGGTCAGGACCATCAGCGCCAGCATGAAGGCGGCGGTCAGTACCAGCCCGCCCCAGGCGGCGCGCGAGAAGGCGAGCAGGATGGCCAGCGACATGACGCCCAGCGCAAAGCTGGCGCGCAGCGTCGCGGCGAGGCGGGCGGTCACGACATTCTGCAGCGCGAGCAGCGCCGGCAGGATGAGGAACGCGCCGAGCACGTTCGGATCCTTGAAGGTGCCGCGCGCCCGTCCATACAGCGTGAGGAGGTCGTAGCCGCCGGGCACGAGATGGAAATAGCCGGCGACGCCGGCGAGACCGGCCAGGGCGCCGCCCAGCACCAGGCCGCGGCGGAGCATGTCGAGCCGCGCCTGCGTGTCCTCCGCGGTCACCATGGCAAGAAAGATCGCCGTGAAGGCCATGTACCAGGAGGTCGCGATCCAGCTCGCGATTTTGGAATCGTCGAGCAGCGGAATGGCGCTGATCGTGTAGCCGAGATTGACCAGGAAGAGCAGCAGCAGGAGGGGAAGAAAGACGGCGCGCAGCCGCATCCCGGTGGCGATGAACACGGCGGCCGAGGCCAGCGTCGCGAGCTCGTAGGGGCTGGGTTCGATGAACACGATGGCGCCGGAGGCGCCGACCAGCCAGACGAGCGCGCGTTGCAGCGCCAGCACGCCCGGAGGGGCGATCGGCTTCAACGCGAACTCTCCGGCTGTCGCCGCGGTGGCCATCACGAACTCTTAACTCATACGCAACGCGTGGCGGGACCGGCCAACCAGACAGACGAAGCGGGCGCGCGCCCGCTCCGGATCCCCGAAATCAGTAGGCGTTCTCGCTCTTGGTCATCAGCGCCAGCGGCGTCCTGAGCAGGATGTAGAGGTCGAACAGCACGGACCAGTTCTCGATGTAGTAGAGGTCGAACTCGACGCGCTTCTGGATCTTCTCTTCGTTGTCGATCTCGCCGCGCCAGCCGTTGATCTGCGCCCATCCGGTGATCCCGGGCTTGACGCGGTGGCGGGCGAAGTAGCCGTCGACGGCCTCGTCGAACATCCGGTTCTGCAGCTTGCCCTGCACGGCATGCGGCCTGGGACCGACGAGCGACAGATTGGCCTTGAACACGACGTTGAACAGCTGCGGCAGCTCGTCGAGACTGGTCTTGCGAATGAAGCGGCCGACGCGGGTCACTCGCGGATCATTCTTGGTGACGACCTTCGACGCGGTCGGATCGGCCTGGTGGTGGTAGAGCGAGCGGAACTTGAAGACGTCGATGCGCTCGTTGTTGAAGCCGAACCGCTTCTGCCGGAACAGCACCGGACCCGGGCTGTCGAGCTTGATCGCGAGCGCGACCAGCGCCATCACTGGCAGGGCCAGCAGGAGGATCAGGCCGCCGACGACACGGTCGAACAGCTGCTTCATCACCAGATCCCAGTCGGTGATCGGCGCCTCGAACACGTCGAGCGTCGGCACGGCACCGAGATAGGAGTAGGAGCGGGGGCGGAAGCGGAGCTTGTTGGTATGAGCCGAGAGGCGGATGTCGACCGGCAGCACCCACAGCTTCTTCAGCATGTCGAGTATGCGGGTCTCCGCCGAAATCGGCAGCGCGAACAGCACGAGGTCGACGCGGGTACGGCGGGCGAACTCGACGATATCGTCGACCTTGCCGAGCTTGGGTGCGCCGGCGCAGGTCTCGAGCGACCGGGAATCATTGCGGTCGTCGAACACGCCGAGAATCTCGATCTCGGAATCGTCCTGCTCCTTGAGCGCGCGCACCAGATCCTCGCCGCTCTGGTCGGCGCCGACGATGATGGTTCGCCGATCGAGGCGGCCCTGTCTGGCCCAGCTGCGGATCAGGCTGCGAAGCACGACGCGGCTTGCGATCAGCGCTCCCAGGCCGATGAAGAAGAAGGCGGCGAGCCAGAGACGAGACACTTCGCTGCCGATCTTGGCGAAGAACGACAGGCCGATGAACAGCAGGAACACGAAGCAGTAAGAGGAGATCATCCGGGTCATCTGCCGCACCTGGGCGCGGAAGACCTGGACCTGATAGATGTCGGCTGCCTGGAAGCAGATCACGGCGCTGATCGCCAAGCCGACGATGGCAACGAGGTACTCCCAATGGAAGCCGCTGAGCGGGACGACATAGCCGAAATAGATGATGCTGCCGACGATGCTCAGCAGCACGAAATCCGCGATGCGGACGACGCCGGCGAGGACGATCGGAGAGTAGGCGCGGTGAACCTTCTGATTGGCGACGGCGAGCGCCGCAGGCGACAAGCGGCGGCGCCGTTCAACGGCGGGCTGACCGCCGGCGGTCGCGGTCGCTGCCGTCGCGGCAGCAGCATCCAACATCGAGCGAGCGTTGATCGGTTCCACAGTCGTACAAGCCCGGATTATGTTTGTTAGTATTCTTGGTCACGTAAGCGCGGATAGCGCCGGAGGAAATTCCCCACCGGCGTGATTAAATGGCAAATCGGAAGAAACGGTTAGCGATGGTATATGACGTCAGGTCTTGGTAAATGCTTCGCGGTAGGCAGCGAGCACGCCCTCGACCATCGCCTTCTGCGAAAAATGCTGGAAAACCCGCTCGCGCAGCGCCTTGGCGCGAAGCTGCGCGGTAGCGGGATCATCGAGCGCGGCCGCGATCGCGTTGGCGAGTGCGTCGACGTTGCTCGGCGTGAACAGCGCCTCGCCGTGCGGCCCGAAGATCTCGGGGATCCCGCCGATCCGGGCTGCGATCATCGGAATTCCGGCAGCCCCGGCCTCGATGACGACGTAGGGCATGGAGTCGCCGCGCGAGGGGACGACGAGCAGGCGTCCCTTCGAAAAGCCGTCGCGAGCCTTTACGTGCCCGACGAAGCGGATGGAAGATGTCAGGCCGAGCCGCTCCACTTGCGCCTTAAGTCGGGCCATCTCTTCGCCGTCGCCGCCGAGCGTCAGCGTCAGCGTCCTGCCGGCGGCGCGCAGTTGCGCGACGGCATCGATCAGGAGATCGGCGCCCTTGATATGTCTGAACTCCCCGACGTAAGCGAGGTCTGTCTGGTCATCGGCCGGCGTCACCGGATCGAATTCACCTGCCGTCACGCCGTTGAACACGCATTGAACGAGGCCCTGCGGATGGCCGATCATGCGTTCGTAGGTGTCGCGGGCGAAGACGCTTTCGAACAGGAAGAGTTCGGTCCGGTTCATCAGCGCCCGCTCGAGGCGTCCGTACAAAGTCCCTTTGAGCGTGTTGCGCGGATAGTGCAGCGATCCACCATGCGGCGTGTAGATGCGGATCGTGCCGGGCCGATGCGGCAGCATGCGGACGAAGGCGCCTGCCTTGGCGCCGTGGCCGTGCAGCACATCGGGGGCAAGCCTGCCGAAGATCGTATGGAAGCGGCCCAGCGCCAGGACGTCGGTGGGCCAAGGCTCGCGATGGATCGCAACGCGATGGACGCCAAGCGCCAGGCGCGGTGCGATCTGCGCGAGCGCCGCATCCGCGCGCTCGCCGCCGGTCAGGCTGTCCGCGATGATCCCGACGTGATGTCCACGGTCGGCTTGGCCGTTGGCGAGGTCGAGGATGTGTCGAAAGATGCCGCCGACCGGGGCGCGCACGGCGTGCAGGATTCTCAGCGGCTTGTTCGGCGACGAGGCTGCATCGAGACCGCTCGACTCCTCGGCCTGAGCGCGACTACGCCAACCGTCGTTGGGCGAACGAACCTGACGACTGGTTGAAAGAGGAAGCACGGGTGCCTCTCGTCACTGAATCTCGTGTGGGTCTCATCTGGATAGATCCTTGATGGTTAACAAACGGCTCACATCCCCGCAGATCGGCTTCGGTGAATTATTGCGACGATCCGGCGTCGTCTTAACGATCAGTCGCTCAGTGATGACCAACAATCTGCCTGCTGATGACGAGGGATGTGGTCGGGATTAACCGGGCAGCAACCTTAATAGAGTGTGATCGTACCACGTATGGTGGCGGCGTGGCGTGTGTCTCGCGGGAGTGGATGATGCGGTTGGCGTTCTGGCGTGCTGACAGGAACGACAAGACGGCGCGGGTCGAAAAGGCTCCCGTCCGGGAGCCGGCGAGCACGCTGCAGGCAGCGGAGCCAACCGGCGTCGCCGGCGATCTTGACGTGCGCATGGTGGGACGTGCGCTCGCTCGCAAGCGCATCTTCATTCTGAGCGCGACTTTCCTTGCGCTGGTCTTGGCCGTCACAGCCGTCAACATGATCACGCCGCGCTACAAGTCCGAAGCGCGCATCCTGATCGACGGCCGGGAGAACGTATTCCTGCGGCCGAGCAGCGAGCGCAACGAGGAGCGGACGGCGCTCGACCCCGAGGCGGTGGCCAGCCAGGTGCAATTGGTCCTGTCGCGCGACCTGGCGCGTGACGTCATCACCAGGAACAAGCTGGCGGAGCTGCCGGAGTTCGATTCCGTGCTGCGCGGCGTCTCGCCGCTGAAGTCGATCGCGGCCCTGGTCGGGCTGGTGAAGGACCCGCTGTCCATGACGCCGGAAGAGCGGGTCATGGACGCCTATTATGAGCGGCTGACGGTGTACGCCGTCGACAAGTCGCGCGTCCTCGTCGTCGAGTTCCAGTCGCAAAATCCTGCGCTTGCCGCGCAGATCGCCAATGCTATCGCGGACGGCTATCTGGTGCTGCAGCAGAATGCCCGTCAGGCTCAGGCCAAGTCGGCGAGCCAGTGGTTGTCGGGAGAGATTCAGAGCCTGCGCAAGAAGGTCGAGGAGGCGGAATCGCGGGTCGAGGAGTTCCGTGCCAAGTCGAACTCGTTCATGGGCACCAACAACACCTCGCTCTCCAACCAGCAGATGGGCGAGGTCAACACCCAGCTCAACAATGCGCGCGCCTTGAAGTCCGATGCGGAGACCAAGGCGCGGCTGATCCGCGAGATGCTGCAGAGCGGCCAGCCGATCGAGGCGTCCGAGGTGCTGAATTCCGAACTGATGCGGCGGCTGTCCGAGCAGCGCGTTAACCTGCGCGCGCAGCTTGCCGAGCAGTCGTCGACGCTGCTCGACAATCACCCGCGCATCAAGGAGCTGAAGGCGCAACTGGGCGATCTCGATCGCCAGATCCGTGACGAGGCCGGCAAGATCTCGCGCTCGCTCGACAGCGACGCGCGCATCGCCGAGGGGCGGGTGCAGATGCTCAGCCAGAGCCTCGATCAGGCCAAGAAGCAGGCCTCCTCGACCAACGGCGAGGACGTCAAGCTCCGCGCGCTCGAGCGCGAGGCCAAGGCGCAGCGCGACCTCTTGGAATCCTATCTCGCCAAGTACCGCGAGGCGAACACCCGCGAGTCGCTCGATACCCCGCCGGCGGAGGGGCGGATCATCTCGCGGGCCGTGGTCTCCAACACGCCGGCCTATCCGAAGAAGCTGCCGATCGTGCTGATCGCGACCCTGGCGACCCTGATGCTGACATCGGGCGTCGTCATCACCGGCGAGTTGCTGCGCCTGACTGCGCCGCGCGCGGTCGCCGCGACGCCGGTCGCGCCCGTGGCCGTCGCAGCCCGGCCTGCGGCCCGCGTCGAGCCGACGATGGCTGCGCCCGCGCCGCCGCCGTCCGCCCCCGAACCGGTCGCCGAGCCCGTCGTAGCCCCGCCGCCTGTCGCGGTTCATGTCGCTCCCCCCACGCCGATCTCCGTTGCGCCAGCACACGCCGCGGTGCCACCGCCAGTCGCGCCGGTCCCCGAGCCGGCGAAGCCCGTGCCGCCGCTCAACGAACTCGAGCAGCTTGCGGCTGGGCTGATCGCTGCAGGCGCGCGCGCCCACAAGGTCACCGTGCTCGGCACCGCCGGCGGCGAGACTGTCAGCAACGCGGCGCTGTCGATCGCTCGCGCCATGGCCGCACAGGCCCGCGTTGTGCTGGTCGACCTCGCCGGCAGCCCGCAACGGCTTTCCGGCATCTCCGTCGACCCGGCCGCGCCGGGCCTGATCGAGCTGATGCTGGGCGAGGCGTCGTTCGCGTCCATCATCACCAAGGACCAGGCCTCGCGGCTGCATCTCGTCAATGCAGGGCGTCCCGGTGCCGATCGACAGCAGCTGCAGTCGCCGCGGCTGGCGCTGGCGATCGACGCGCTGCTGCGCGTCTACGACCACGTGCTGCTCGACGCCGGCAATGCGTCGGACCTTCCGGCCGAGCTCCTGACGACGGGCGCGCGTGCGGTCGTCGTGCCCGATCCCGCGATGTCCGCCGATGCCCGCAGCCAGATGAGCGAGCAGCTGCGCGAGGTCGGCTTCGGCGCGGTCTACATGCTGAAAGCGCCGGTCGGCAGCGCCAATCGCAACCAGCCGGGACCGCGCGGCGTCGCCGCCTAGTCGTCGGTCTTTTCCTCACTCTTCGCTGCACCTGCGCGCGGCTGCATTACGCCGCGGAGCTGCTGTGCCAGCCGAAACAGCGCCGGGCTGTGCTTGACGGCGTGCTTGGCGCGCCCGGCCGCAGCCATCGCCGTCGCCGCCAGGCGACCGCGCGCGCTGACCGGCACGAAGCTGTCGAAGATCGGCTCGTCGTCCTTGCAGAACATCCGCTTGTAGTCGTCCGAGCCGATGCCGAGATCGAGCGCGCGAAAATTCTCCCGCGCGTAATAATCGATGATCGAGCGCATCAGGATCAGCCCGGGGCTCCAGCGGGCATTTTCCGACAGCGTGTAGGTGTTGAACATCATCGAGAAGCGCGTGCCGTCAGCGACGCCCGCGAACAGCGCGATGATCTCGGCGTCGCAGCGCAGCGCATGAATCTCGATGACGCGCCGGCCGCAGCCGAGCTTCGCCATGCATGCGTGCCGCACGAACGCTTCGATGCCGGGCTCGGCGAACACGTTCGGCAGCTTCTGCTCGGCCATGCGCACCGGCTTCACGCGGAAGAACCAGTCGAGCAGCTCCCCAATCTCGGCATCGCTGCTTGCGACCATGTAGCGATAGCCGGGCAAGGCCTGCAGCTTCTTTTCCTTGCTCTTCAGCCGCTTGCGAAACGAATTCGACAACAGCGCCGTGGGTGCCGCACCCGCCGGCATCGAAAGCACGGGGCAGTCGTTCACCGATGGCTGGTGCGGCCATTGCGCGAAGGGGTTGGCGAGATCGCGCCAGCGCTCGGGCTGCTGCGTCAACGCCAGCACATCGACGCCACCATGATCACGCAGGGCCGCGAGCAGTGCGCCGAGATCGGACGCATCGGCGCGCGCGGCGAAGTCGCGGTCCATCAGCGGCATGTTGAAGGTGGTATGCTTGCCGCCCATGAAGGCGGCGACGCGGACGCCGAAGGCGTGACGCAAGCTCAGCGGCAGCAGCAGCAGCGGGCGCTGGTCGGCGTCACGCGCCACGACGATGAACGGGTCCGCATGCTCGCTTGCGCCGACGGCGCGCTGCCAGGCGCCGAGCAGGTCGAAGCGCTGATAGGGCGTCGAGACATGATCGGGCGCCTCGAGCGCGCGCCAGACCGGTTCGGCGACCGCGAGATCGGACACGATGTCGACGCGCGCGATTCCCGACGCCAGTTGCGGCGCGGGCGCCCGCGCCGTCCGGCTATCGATCACGGCGGCCATGGTCATCGCGCAACCTGCGTTGGTGTGGGAATTTGCTGCTCTGGGCCGTCAGACCCTCGCAAAGAAGTCTCAACAAAGGGTAATGGCAATGACAGCGTCCCAAATCGGGAATATCACCAGAAAAACCTGTTCAAATCCGTCTCGGCCACGCGATCTTAAGGCGCAATGATCTTGATTCGACGCGGGCGGCGACGATGACGCGATCGCGCCACCCTCTGCTCCCATCAGATGGGCGTGGATGGTCCCGTTTCAAGTCGAACGTGTCTGAAGGGGCGCGGCAATTGTCGTCCGACAACAGGTGGCTGCGCAGCGCGCGGCTGGAGCTGGCGTATTTCAGCGGCCGTACGCTGCTCGCGTCGCGGGCCAATGCGGGCGCTGGCGCCATCCTGCGTTTCGAGCGGGTGCTGCCGCGCCGCAAGGCTGCGTTTCAGCCGCTGAAGCGCGCGGAGATCACACCCGCTTTCCTCGACAGGATCATCCGCGCCCTGAAGCGCTGGGGTTATGACATCGTCACACTCGACGAGGCCTGCAGCCGCGCCGTACGGCTGCCGGAAAGCGGGCGCTTTGCCTGCCTGACCTTCGACGGCGCTTCGAAGGACCTGATCACGCACGCTTATCCCGTCCTCGCCCGGCATGGCGTGCCGTTCACGGTCTATGTGCCCAGCGCGTTTCCGGATGGTCTCGGCGAAGCGTGGTGGCTCGGCCTGGAAGCGGTGATCGCCCGCGAGTCCCGCATCAGCCTGGTGATCGATCATCGCGAGCAGCGCTTCACCGTGTTCAAGCCGGCGGAAAAATACGAGCTGTTCGCCTATCTCGCGGGCTGGCTGAGCAAGCTGCCGCCGTCCGAGCTGTCGCTGGCGATCCGCGACCTCTGCTCGCGTCATTCGATCGACCTCGCAGCCCTGAGCCGCCAGTCCGCGATGGACTGGAGCGACATCGCACGCCTCGCCGCCGATCCGAACGTCACGATCGGCAGCGCCACCGTGCATCATCACCTGCTCGCCAATCTCAGGGACGCGGATGCCCAGCGCGAGATCGCGATGGGCAAGGCGGTGTTGGAGACGGCGCTACGCCGCCCGGTCCGGCACATGGCCTATCCGTTCGGCGATCGCGACGCGTTCCGCCGCAGCGACGTCGTGCTTGCCGAGCAGGCCGGGTTCGTCAGCGCGGCCTCGGCGATCCCTGGTGTCGTGCAGAGCGAGGGCCGCACCAACCTGCACATGCTGCCGCGCATCGCCTGGGACGGCCGCTCGCGCTCGCTGCGCGCGCTCAAGGTGCTGATGGCCGGCGTCACCCTGCCGCGCGAAAAATTGGTCTCGCAGCCCAGGCTCGACCTCGGCTGATCAGCCCTGTTGCTGCTCCGGATCGGGTCGCAGCATCCAGCTAACGATCGGCATCGCCGGCAGCACCCAGCCCATGCCGACCACGACGTAATAGACCGCCTGCATCCAGCCGGAATTGGCGATCAGGGGGAATTGCGCCATCACCATGCCCATCATCGACCAGGCGAAGGCGAGCAGGAGCAGCGCGACGGCGCCGATGAGCTTTCGGGTGCGGATGGTCATGACGGCTGTGTCGGCTCTGGCTGGACGTGCTGCGGGTTGCACGGAATTTCGCTGAGATTATAAGGGCCGGAACGCCCCAGTTCAATCGAGCCCTGAAGCTTCATGACCACGGTTCCCCGCACCCGAGATCTCGCCGCGATCCGCATCTGGCTGATGGTGGTCGCCGGTCTGATCGCGCTGATGGTGCTGGTCGGCGGCGCGACGAGGCTGACCGAATCCGGCCTCTCGATCGTCGAGTGGAAGCCGGTCACCGGCACGCTGCCGCCGCTGTCCGAACCGGCCTGGAACGACGCATTCGAGGCCTACAAGACCATTCCGCAGTACCGGCAGATGAATGCCGGCATGACCCTGCACGAGTTCAAGACGATCTTCTGGTGGGAATGGAGCCACCGGCTGCTCGGCCGCGTCATCGGCATGGTCTATCTGCTGCCGTTCCTGTGGTTCCTGTGGCGCGGCGCCGTGTCGGGGCCACTCGGCCGGCGGTTGTGGCTGATCTTCGGCCTGGGCGCGCTGCAGGGCGCGGTCGGCTGGTGGATGGTGGCCTCGGGCCTGACCGAGCGCACCGAGGTGGCGCCGGTGCGGCTGGCGACGCATCTGTCGCTGGCGCTGCTGATCTATGCCGCCATCGTCTGGACGCTGCGGCGGCTCAAGCCGAGCGAGGAGGGCGAGGCACCGGCGCGGTTGCGGCTGACGGCCTGGGTGCTGGTCGGCGTCACCTTCGTGCAACTCTATCTCGGCGCGCTGGTCGCGGGCCTGCGCGCCGGGCTCGTCTACAACACCTGGCCCGACATCGACGGCGGCCTGATCCCGAAGGCGGCCAGCCTGTGGATGCAATCGCCGTGGTGGATCAATCTGTTCGAGAACGATCTGACGGTGCAGTTCCTGCATCGTATGACTGCCTATACGCTGTTCGTGCTGGCAGCCTGGCACGCCTTCGACGTGATGCGCGCCGGCGCCGGCCGCGCGATCGTGCGCGGCGCGCATCGGCTGCTCGCGGCGATCCTGGTGCAGGCCGTGCTGGGCATCGCGACGCTCTTGATGGTCGTGCCGATCTCGCTGGCGCTGCTGCATCAGGGCACGGCGATCATCGTGCTGACGTTTGCCGTACTGCAGGCGGAGCGGCTGTCGGGGCGGCGTGTCACTGCGGTCGCGGTGCCGCAGGCCGCGGTGGCGGCGGGGTAGGGCGTTTTTCGCGCTCGCTGTCGCAAACGACCTCCGCCGTCATTCCGGGGCGCCCGCAGGGCGAGCCCGGAATCCATCGCGCAGCAGATTCCGTGGGCCAATGGATTCCGGGCTCGTGCTGCGCACGCCCCGGAATGACGCGTGGAAGATACGGGCAAACCATCAGGATCTGACACGCGGATTACCTTCAAGAAATGCGCTCTCATCCTCGCGCGCCTTTTGCGCCGAGCTATGCCGATCGTCTCACCCTCGAAACACGCGAGGGCGCAGGGAAGGCCGGATGCCTGGCCGGCACCCATGGCCCGCGTGCAAAGAAAAAAGCACGCGGCGGTCACCACAGGTACGGCCGAGAACACCCGGACTTCCCCGCGCGATGGTTTTAACGCTTATACGCGATCTCCCCGGGGACCGGCTGTCTTGCCCCCGTCACCTCATGCGATGCAGTGAGCACCGGCACGAGACTTGGCGCCAGCATCGGGGCGCCAGGACCACGCGATTTCGCCGTCCGTGACCAGCCGCTCGTCCGCGCAAGCATCCGCCCGCGCACGGCCCGTCACGTCCACCGCATTCCCAATCCCACGCAACTGGACGACCCGGAAGCGCCCCTTGGCTGGACATGAACATAACAAGAACATAAGCTGAGTTGGGTGGCGAAGCAATACTTTTATTGGCCGGCTTTTCGGTGTTCATTTTTGGTAACGTATAGGGTACCATGATCGAGATCCAAGAATATCTCGACGAGCATGGCGTCAGTCCTTTTCGCCGGTGGTTCGATGCTCTCGATGCGCGAACTGCTGCCGTCGTGACGATCGCGATCGGTCGCGTTGCCGATGGCAACACATCCAACGTGAAGCCGATCGGAGAAGGCGCTGCCGAGCTTCGCATCGATCGAGGGCCGGGTTATCGCGTGTATGTCGGATGGCGAGGCAGAACGCTCGTGATCCTGTTGGGCGGAGGCACCAAACGGCGGCAACAGGTCGATATCGAAGCCGCGCTGAGACGATGGCGGGACTACAAGGCGCGCAGCTGACAGGAGCCGGAGATGGCTTTGACGAGAGATTTCCAAGAGACGGTTAGAGCGCGCGCAGAACGCGATCCGGTTTTTCGCGAGGCGATGTTCCAGGAGGCCGTGAGCGCTCTGCTGCGCGGAGAGGTCGACAATGGGCGCGCCGGCCTGCGTGCCTATATCAACGCAACGATCGGCTTCGACTCCTTGAGCAAGGCGCTCGGTCGGCCGCCGAAGAGCCTGATGCGCATGTTTGGTCCCGCAGGCAATCCTACGGCCGAGAACCTTCTCGGAGTGATCAATGTACTACAAGCCGAAACGGGCGTGCAGCTCGAAGTGCGCGCTGTCGCAGCGGCGTGAAGGAGCTTCAGTGCTGGCCAAAGAATTACCAGGCAGCGACCAGCACGGACCACCCCCCAAAGCCCGCCAGGAAGTAGGCGAGCGATTGATAGTCTGCGATGACGAGAGCATCTGCTTCATCATAGCCCAGCCTGTCCATCCAGATTGTCTTTGCTCGCCTTTCAAGGCCGGTCAGTGAAACTGTCCGCCAGAACCAGAAGGTCGCGCCGCTCTTCCAAGTGGAAACCCGTTTCCTGGCCATCGTCGCGCAACTGTGGAGGGAAGCGCAGATGATGCTCAGCACCGCGAGCGGAATCACGACGGATTGCAGTGTCGGCGACATGGCGGTCTCGCGCGCTCCATCCGATCTAGTCGCGGGCAGTCGAGCGATATCGTGCCCTGGAAGCAAGGGGTGCACAAGCGGTATGAGCCGAATTGTCTTGTCAGCGCGCGTTCAAAGCTAAGTCCAGGTCTGCTCAGCAATACCCCGTCACGCCACAAGCATAGGGCAGGCGGAAGATGTAGCTCGTGGTGCCTTCGCCGCCGTAATAGGCGCCTTGATAGTCGTAGGAGAAGGCGCGGCCGTAGTAGCCGGGCAGGTCCTGGCGTCCCAGCAGAATGGGCGTCGAGGGCAGCATCGGGGAGATCAGCGAGTCCGGGTCCTTGACGACCGCGACTGCCGGAGGCAGTGCCTTCACGGCACGGCGGGCTTTGTAGTGGACGACCTTGTCGTGCAGGGCGGGCAGGTCGGCTGCGAGCACGACGCCGTTTGCCGCGGTCGCCGCCAGCAGCATCATGATCACCATCATTCGCATTCTGCTCTCCTCGACGTCTGTTCGGGCGGCGTGCGCACGCTTCGCCAACCATTGCGTCGACGGCTGCGTTCGCGCCTGATTCCCGAAGGCGATTCCATGGGCGGCAGGATGGGCCGTTTATGGTTAACGAAAACCTTCCAGCCGTTGCCCGGCGGCTACAATCACCCGTAGAAGGACGGGCTTTTTCAGCTTTTGTTAAGTTGTGCTGGTGCAAGCTTACGGCCGCTGGCGATTTTGAAGGCCGGCCTGACGCAGCGGCGAAGCCGCGTCGGAGGGGGTAAATCTCTGCTGCATTTCAGTGGAGTCTCAGACCAGAAGGGTTCGAGCATGTCGGTCATTAGGGTTTCCGCGTCGGCGCGCCAACAATTGCTGTCACGAACCGGCAAGTCGAACCCTGATCGCACTGATATCGACGAGGATATCGCCTGCCTGCAGGCGATCGCGGTGCGGTGGCGGATGGCCACGTCGGCGCAGGCGCTGACGGGCGACGCCTGTGAGGACGTGCTGCACCTGATGACATGACGATGACGGGTTAACGAGGGCGCGGTCCGAGAAGCCGGCAACGGCCCGACCGTGGGACGAAGGAGAGCGCGGAAGCCCAGCGGGCCGCCCGCGCTCTCTTTGTTTTTGGACTGATTATCCAAAGACGCCGCGACCGGTCACGCAAACTCGTGCCATATCCGGCGGTGCGCTTCCTCGCTGCGCTTGCGGTGTGGCTATCGCACACGGAACTGCGGGGTCATCGCGACGAGCCATCCCGCCAGTTAGTTACTCCGTCATGCCCGGGCTCGTCCCGGGCATCCACGTCGTTCTCAGCGTGCCGAACGACGTGGATGGCCGGGACAAGCCCGGCCATGACGATGTGGAGACAGATGAGCGCGCGATACTTCGATTGTCAGACGCGATAGCCCGCTGCTTGTGCGGTGAGGGGGAACGAGCGGCTGCGAAGCCGCTCGTCGGCTTACGCGCTGAGCGCCTGCTCGAGGTCGGCGATCAGATCTTCCTTATCCTCGATGCCGACGGAGATGCGGACGATGTCCGGTCCGGCGCCGGCCTTGATCTTCGCGGCGTCGTCGAGCTGGCTGTGCGTGGTCGAGGCGGGGTGGATGACCAGCGAGCGGGTGTCGCCGACATTGGCGAGATGCGAGAACAGCTTCAGGTTTGACACCAGCTTGACGCCGGCGTCATAGCCGCCCTTGAGCGAGAAGGTGAACACCGCGCCCGCGCCCTTCGGGCAGTATTTGCGGGCCAGCGTGTGATACTTGTCCTCGGGCAGGCCGGCATAGTTCACGGATGCGACGGCGGGATGCTTGCTGAGATATTCCGCGACCGCTTTGGCATTGTCGCTGTGCTTCTGCACGCGCAGCGGCAGGGTCTCGATGCCCGTGAGGATCATGAACGCGTTGAACGGCGACAGCGCGGGGCCGAGGTCGCGCAGGCCGAGCACGCGGCAGGCGATCGCGAAGGCAAAATTGCCGAACGTCTCGTGCAGCCGGATGCCATGATATTCGGGACGCGGCTGCGTCAGCATCGGATATTTGTCGCCGCTGCCGGCCCAGTCGAACGTGCCGGCATCGACGATGATGCCGCCGATCGAGTTGCCGTGGCCGCCCAGGAACTTGGTCAGCGAGTGCAGCACGATGTCGGCGCCGTGGTCGATCGGGCGGATCAGGTAGGGCGAGGCGAGCGTGTTGTCGACGATCAGCGGCACGCCGGCCTTGCGCGCGACCTGCGCGATCGCTTCGATGTCGGTGATGGTGCCGCCGGGATTGGCGATCGACTCGATGAAGATCGCCTTGGTGCGGGGGCTTACCGCGGCCTCGAAGCTCGCGACGTCATCGGTGTCGGCCCACACCACGTTCCAGCCGAAGCTTTTGAAAGAGTGGGTGAACTGGTTGATCGAGCCGCCATACAGTTTTCGCGCGGCGATGAATTCGTCGCCGGGAGACAACAGCTGCTGCAAGGCCACGACCTGCGCGGCATGGCCCGAGGCCACGGCGAGCGCGGCGGTGCCGCCCTCGAGGGCTGCGACGCGCTCCTCGAGCACCGCGTTGGTCGGGTTGCCGATGCGGGTGTAGATGTTGCCGAACGCCTGCAGGCCGAACAGCGAGGCGGCGTGGTCGGCATCGTTGAAGACGAACGACGTCGTCTGATAGATCGGCGTCGCCCGCGCGCCCGTGGTCGGGTCGGGCTGGGCGCCGGCGTGAATGGCGAGGGTGGCAAATCCCGGGGCACGATCGGTCATGGTGTTTCCTCTTGGGCTTGATCCCACCGCGGCGCCGGCGGGCGCGGGGGTCGATGATGGGAGACGGTTTCAATAGCGCGCTTTTCTTGCGCCTCCGCGTCATCCCGGCGGAGGACATTTGCCAGCGGCCATGGTGGCGTCAAGGTCGGCTGCGGCAATCGCTTCGATTTGAAATGCGTTGCTGTGTCGCGCCACGGCCGCGACACGTTCCTTTCGCAGATGCGTCAGGTCGGATCGCTTCTGTCCTTCGCGGCGCGGTCGGCCGCCGCCGTCGTGCCGCCGCCGACGCTGGTGCGATTGAGCGACAGCCGCATGCCCTGGGTCGGGATCGGCGCGCGTTTGGCGCTGATGGTGCGCGAGTTGACGCCCATCCAGGAGATCTCCGACGACAGCCGGCCGTATTCGATCTTGGGGCAGCGGTTCATCACGACCTGCACCCCGGCTGCCTCGGCCTTCTCGGCCGCGGCATCGTCACGGGCGCCGAGCTGCATCCAGATCACCTTCGGCAATGGCGATAGCTTCAGCGCCTCGTCGACGACGGGCATGATGTGCTGGGAGCTTCTGAAAATGTCGACCATGTCGAGCGGGCGGCCGATGTCGGCGAGCGAGGCGACGAAGGGACGGCCCATCAGGCTCTTGCCGACATGGCCGGGGTTCACCGGGATCATGTCATAGCCGCGCTGCACCAGGTATTTGAAGGCGAAGAAGCTCGGCCGGATCTCGGACGGCGAGGCGCCGACCATCGCGATCACCTTTACGCCGTTGAGGATGCCGCGGATGTAGTCGTCGGGATAGGTGTCGTGATTCATGGGCGGAGCAATCTGTTAATTAGTGTCATTCCGGGGCGTGCGCAGCACGAGCCCGGAATGACGAAGTTAGTGAGACCGTCATTGCGAGGAGCACTTGCGACGAAGCAATCCAGGGGCTCGGGTGGGACTCTGGATTGCTTCGCTGCGCTCGCAATGACGGCGGAGAGAGCGGTTACTCATCCCGCCACGTCGGTTCACGCTTCTCGATGAAGGCGCCGATGCCTTCTTCCGCGTCGCGGGCGAGCATGTTTTCGGTCATCACCTCTGCCGCATAACGATAGGCGTCGGCAAGGCTCATCTCGGCCTGGCGATAGAACGCCTCCTTGCCGAGCTTGATCGTATGGGCCGACTTGCGCGCGACCTGCTGGGCCAGCGCAATCGCTGCGTCACGTTCGGCGCCGGCCGTGACCACGCGGTTGATCAGTCCGATCTCGCGGGCGCGTAGCGCGGGAACCGGCTCGCCGGTGAGCAGCATCTCCATTGCCTGCTTGCGCGTGACGTTGCGCGACAGCGCCACCATCGGGGTCGAGCAGAACAGGCCGATGTCGACCCCGGGCGTCGCGAAGGCGGCGCGCTCGGAGGCCACCGCAATATCGCAGCTCGCGACCAGCTGGCAGCCGGCGGCGGTGGCGATGCCCTGCACCGAGGCAACGACCGGCTTCGGCAGCTGCACGATCGCCTGCATCATCGCGCTGCAGGCGTGCATCAGCCTGGCAAAGAAGGCGCGGCCGCGATCGGCGTCGGCGCGATGCGCGGCGAGCTCCTTCAGGTCGTGGCCGGCGCAGAAGGCGGGGCCATTCGCTGCGATGACCACGGCCCGCACCGCCTTGTCGGCGCTGATTTCGGCGAGCGCGTGATGCAGCTCGGCGATCAGCGCCTCCGACAGGCTGTTGCGCTGCGCCGGCCGGTTCAGCGTCAGCACAGCGACGGGGCCGGCCATCTCGCGCAACAAGATCGGCGCGTCGGTCGCGTTGGCGAGAGCAGGGGCGGACATTGCGATTTCCATATGGGCGCGTGTTGGCGGCTAATGTAACAGAAGGCAACGAGACAGAGCAGGGGGAGACATGACGGCGGCGAAGATGACCATTGCGGAACTCGAAGCGTTCCTGCACGCGGAATTTCCGCAGGCGTTCCGCACCGGCGGCGACATTTCGATCGAGAGCGCCGATGGCAAGAGCTGCCGGATGCGCCAGCGCTTCAGCGAGCGCATGCTGCGCCCCGGCGGCACCGTGTCCGGGCCGACCCTGATGGCGCTGGCCGATTTCGCGATGTACGTCGTGCTGCTGTCGGCGATCGGCCCGGTCGGGCTCGCGGTGACCACGAATCTCAACATCAACTTCCTGCGCAAGGGCGCAGCCGGCGCCGACGTGCTGGCGGAGGCGAAGCTGCTCAAGCTCGGCAAGCGGCTCGCGGTGGGCGAAGTCACTCTGTTGTCAGGGGAATCGCCCGATCCCATCGCCCACGTCACGGCCACCTATTCCATTCCGAATGCGTAGGGTTTTCGAGGGTATTATTGCACCTTATTTATAAGATGCTGTTTTCATTGGTGTAATTTTGCGTTGATGGCGTTGACGAACGCAGGCCGCTTCTCTAGAAGCTGCCACCAGTTCGGCGCGCCGATCGCGCCGCATTCTCCCTGTCACGGATATCTCTCATGAAAACCTTTTCGGCAAAGCCGGCCGAGGTCCAGAAGAAGTGGGTCGTGATCGACGCCAAGGGTCTGGTCGTCGGTCGTCTCGCTACGCTGGTCGCCATGCGGCTGCGCGGCAAGCACCTCCCGATCTACACCCCGCATGTCGATTGCGGCGACAACGTCATCATCGTCAACGCCAAGCACGCCGTGTTCACCGGCCGCAAGCGCGAGCAGAAGACGTACTACAAGCACACCGGCTTCGTCGGTCACGTCAAGGAGCACACTGCGCGCCAGATCCTCGAGGGTCGCTTCCCGGAGCGCGTGCTCGAGAAGGCCGTCGAGCGCATGATCCCGCGTGGTCCGCTCGGCCGCGTGCAGATGGGCAATCTGCGTGTCTATGGCGGACCTGATCATCCGCACGAGGCGCAGAACCCCGAGAAGATCGACATCGCGAAGTTGAACCGCAAGAACACGAGGGCCGCATAAGATGGCCGAAAGCATCCAGTCTCTCGATCAGCTGTCGCAGCTCAAGGGCGCGGTCACCGCTCCCGACGCTCCGAAGTATGAGAAGAAGGTCGACAAGTTCGGCCGCGCCTATGCCACCGGCAAGCGCAAGGACGCGGTCGCCCGCGTCTGGATCAAGCCGGGCTCCGGCAAGGTCACCGTCAACACCCGCGACATCGAAGTGTACTTCGCCCGTCCGGTGCTGCGCATGATGATCGAGCAGCCGATGGTCGTCGCCGCCCGTAAGGGCCAGTACGACGTCATCTGCACGGTCGCCGGCGGCGGTCTGTCCGGCCAGGCCGGCGCGGTCCGTCACGGCCTGTCCAAGGCGCTGACGAACTTCGAGCCGGAGCTGCGCAGCGTCCTCAAGAAGGGCGGCTTCCTGACCCGCGACTCGCGCGTCGTCGAGCGTAAGAAGTACGGCAAGGCCAAGGCCCGCCGCTCCTTCCAGTTCTCGAAGCGCTGATCTGCTGGAGTCCGGGAATTACCGGATATCCTCAGCTTCGCATTACAACGGGCGCCCTCGGGCGCCCGTTTTGTTTGTGTGGAGACAGATGAGCTCAAATTTGAGCGGATTTCTCGGGATCCCGGCGCGTGTTCGCCGCAAGACGGGAAACCATTGATTCCCAAGGCTGCGCCCCGCAACTACCAATGACGGCTAGTTGGTAACGTGCAATCACGGCGAGCGCGCCTCGCGGATCGCACAGTCGGTTTTGAATCCTGTTTGCAGATTTTTGCGCAGCAAATTTGCCGATCGTTTGCGGCGGGCTTTTCGAGAAAACTTGGCATCCCAGGCAAACGTCTTTCGAACAGACTGGCCGTAGCTTGATCGCGATAAGGCGGCGCTAACCCTGAGGTCCGGCGCCGCCGCAGCAATCGAGGTGACGGATGGTTCTCGACAGCATGACGCTCGACATCGTAGCGACCATGGTCGCGGCGCTGCTTGGCGCCATGTTGCTTTATTTCGGACGGCAGGAGAACACCCCGGCGCTGCGCTGGTGGGGCGCGGCCTACATTCTTGGCGCGGTCGCGATCGCGCTGTGGACCCTGATCGGCGAGGTCTATGGCGATCCGGTGTCGCTGTTCCTCAGCGCCATCGGGCTGATCGCCACCGCCATGGTCTGGAACGCCGCGCGCGTCTTCCATGGCAAGCCGCCGAGCGTGCCGGGACTCGTGCTCGGCGCCATCGTCTGGATCGCGAGCGGCATGCTGCTCGATCCCTCGGCGCAATCCCTGCGGCTCACCATCGGCGCCGCCCTGGTTGTGATCTATGCCATGCTGACCGCGGCCGAGCTCTGGCAGGAGCGGCGGCGGACGCTGCACCGGCGCTGGCCCGCGCTGATCGTTCCGGTGATGCACGGCTTCGTCCTGATGCTGCCGATCCTGCTCGGCAACATGCTGCGCGACGCCGACGGAGCCTTCGCCGCCGCCTGGGTCACGATCTTCTCGATCGAGCTCGTGCTCTATGCCGTCGGCACCGTGTTCGTGATCTTCATGCTGGTGTCCGAGCGCATCGTCAGCGCCCACAAGCGCGCCGCGACCACGGATCCGCTGACCGGGCTGCTCAACCGCCGCGGCTTCGCCGATGCCTGCGCGCAGCTGATCGAGCGCGAGGCGCGGGCGCAGCGGCCGGTCAGCGTGCTGATCTTCGACATCGATCATTTCAAGTCGATCAACGATCGTTTCGGCCACGCCGAGGGCGACGACGTCCTCAAGGTCTTCGCCAATGTCGTGGTCGACAATCTGCGCCTGACCGATCTGTCGGGGCGGATCGGCGGCGAGGAGTTTGCAGCGCTGCTGCCGTGCGCGATGGATGAAGCGATGGTCGCCGCCGAGCGCGTGCGCCAGGCCTTCGCGGCCTCGGGCGTGGTCTGCGAGGACAAGCCGGTCGACACCACCGTCAGCATCGGCGTGGCCGGCGGGCCGGCCGGCATCGAGCTCGACGTGCTGCTCGCGGCCGCCGATACCGCGCTCTACAAGGCCAAGCGCTCGGGCCGCAACCGCGTCGAAGCCTCCGCCGAGCTGCCGCTATCGCTGGAGCGTTATCGCCGCCAGCGCGCCGCCGCCGTCGCGGCCGCCCCTGCGCCGCCATCCGGCCAGGCGGCCATTTCCAACTGACGCGGCTTTCTCTCGCTGCTTCGCTGGGCTAGACAGGCGGTCAAACACCCAGGGAGGCCGCACGAGATGATCACCGAAATCGCCCAGATCGACGTCAAGCCGGGAACGGAGAAGGATTTCGAGGCCGCGGTCGCCAAGGCGCGCGCCGCATTCGGCCGCTCCAAGGGTTTCCACGGCTTCGAGCTGCACAAGTCGATTGAGAAGCCGCAGCGCTACCGGCTGGTGGTGAAGTGGGAGACGCTCGAGAACCACACGGTGGATTTCCGCGGCTCGGAGAATTTCACCGAATGGCGCGGCCTGGTCGGGCAGTATTTCGCCGCGCCGCCTGAGGTCGAGCACACCGCGACGGTGCTGACCTCCGCCGGCTGAACCGCGCGGGCCGCGATCATGACCCATGAGGAGCTGGTCGCGGCCTATTCTGCGCCGGGGCGGCACTATCATGATCTCAGTCACATCGAGGACTGCCTGGCGCGGCTCGATCGCGTCGCCGGCCTCGATGCCCGCGATCGCGAGATCCTGACGCAGGCGATCTGGTGGCACGATGTCGTCTACGATCCCCAGCGCTCCGACAACGAGGAGCAGAGCGCGCTGCTTGCTGAGCGCCATGTCGCGCCCGACTTGCGCGACGAGGTCGCGCGCCTGATCCGGTTGACGCGGACGCATGACGTTGCGTCTGGCGACCAGCGCGGCGCGCTGCTGATCTCGATCGATCTCGCCATCCTCGGAGCCGACGACGTCGCCTACGATGCCTATGCGAGCGCGATCCGGCGCGAATATGCTCATGTTCCGGACGAGGCTTACCGCGCCGGTCGAGCTGCCGTGCTCGAGCGCTTCGCAAGCCGGCCCGTGATCTATCCTGATCCCGTGTTCGCCGCCGCGCTCGATGCGCAGGCGCGGGCCAATCTCGCGCGCGAGCTGAAGCAGCTGCGATCCTAGCTGGGATGCAGCCCGCGCAGCGTCGCATGTGCGAATGTGACTTGTCTTTTGCTGTCGCGCGTCATGCAATGAGCCCAAGCGCTTGTCGGCCTCAGGCCGGCCATTTCCCTAAATTCGGAACCTCGACACCATGCCGATCATCAACCGTGCCGCCGAGCTGGCGGAGGACGCCAAGGTCTGGCGCCGCGATTTCCACCAGCATCCCGAGCTGCAGTACGAGGTGCATCGGACGGCCGCGCGCGTCGCCGAACTGCTGGACTCATTTGGGGTCGACGAGGTCGTCACCGGCATCGGCCGCACCGGCGTGGTCGGCGTCATCCGTGGCCGCGCGGCGTCGCCGCGCGTGATCGGGCTGCGCGCCGACATGGATGCGCTGCCGCTGCAGGAAGTCAGCGACCTCCCGCACAAGTCCACCATTCCCGGCCGGATGCACGCCTGCGGCCATGACGGCCACACCGCGATGCTGCTCGGCGCGGCGCGCTATCTCGCCGAGACGCGCAACTTCGCCGGCACCGCGATCGTGATCTTCCAGCCGGCCGAGGAGGGCGGCGCCGGCGGCCGGGCCATGGTCGAGGACGGGTTGATGGAGCGCTTCGGCATCGAGGAGGTGTACGGCCTGCACAACGCGCCGGGCCAGCCGCTCGGCAGCGTGTCGACACGCGTCGGCGCCGTGATGGCGGCGGCCGACACTTTCGAGGTGCGCCTCAAGGGTCTCGGCGGACACGCCGCGCGGCCGAACCAGTGCGTGGATCCGATCATCGCCGGCGCGCAGATCGTCACGGCGCTGCAGTCGATCGTGGCGCGCAACGTCGATCCCGTCGAAAGCGCGGTGCTGTCGATCACGCGCTTCCATGCGGGGACGTCGGCCGACAACATCATTCCGCAGACCGCTGTGATCGGCGGCACCGTGCGCACGCTCGACGAGGGCGTCCGCCGCCTGATGGACAAGCGCTTCAAGGACCTCGTGACGGCGCTCGCGAGCGGCATGGGCGTCGAGGCCGAGATCGACTACGAATGGGGCTATCCGGTCGTGATCAATCACGCCGAGCAGACCGCGTTCGCGGCCGACGTCGCGCGCAAGGTCGTCGGGCCGGATCAGGTGATCACCGACATGCCGCCCCGGCTCGGCGGCGAGGATTTCGCCTACATGCTGCAGGCGCGGCCCGGCGCGTTCGTGTTCATGGGCATCGGCCCCGGCGCCGGCGTGCATCACCCCGAATACGACTTCAACGACGAGGTGATCCCGCACGGCATCAGCTATTGGGCCAAGCTCGTCGAGACCGCGATGCCGGCGGGCTGAGCGCGCGCTCAGATCGCGGCGGCCGCGTCCTCGGTGCTGCGGTCGCTCTTGAAGTAGTCGATCATGACCTTGGCGATCGCCATCAGCGGCAGCGCCAGGGTCAGGCCCCAGACGCCGAACACGATGCCGAGCAGGATCTGGACCGCGAACAGCGTCGCCGGCGGGATGTCGAGCGCCTGGCGCTGGATCAAGGGCGTCAACACGTAGCTCTCCATCGCGTGCACGCCGAGGAACAGCACGAAGGCGGAGACGGCAGCGACCCAGCCCGAGGCCAGGCTCGCCAGCACCACGATGACGCCGGCGATGATCGCGCCGACGGTCGGGATGAAGGCCAAGAGGCCAGCCTGGATGCCGAGGATGAACGAGCTCTGCACGCCGATGATGGCGAGCCCGATCCAGGTGACAGCGAACACCGCGAACATCGTGGTGATCTGCGCGATCAGCCAGCGCTCCAGCGTGTAGCTGATGCGGTCGATGATCACCGTGGCCTGGTCGCGATATTTGGCCGGCGCCAGGAACAGCAGCCCGGTGCGATAGACCGAGGGCTGCGCCGCGAAGGCGAGGCCCAGGAACAGCACGATGAAGAAGTTGCCCACGGCGCTCACCGTGCCCAGCAGCAGCTTGAAGGTCTGGCTGACGATGGCGCCGCCGGAAGACGCCAGCGCGCTCGGCGAGGGCAGGCCGCCCGGCAGGCCATGCGATGCCGGTTGTGTCGGGGTGGTGGTGCCGCCGTCCGGTGCGGCGGTGACCTGCGCTGCGGTGTTGAAGTCGAAGAAGCTGGTGTCGATGCCGTTGCGGTCGAGGAAGCCCTTGATGGTGCCGAGCTGCGACTTGATCGTGTCGCTCAGCACCTTGGCCTGCTCGGCGATGGTGGTGCCGCCGAGGAAGACGATGCCGACCAGCACCGCCGCGAGCGCCACGCAGACGATGACCAGCCGCACCGGATGCGGCCAGGGCACCACGCGCCCGAGCAGGTTGGTCATGGCGTTGAGCGCGACGCCGAGGAGCATGCCCGAGAACAACAGGAACAGTGCCGCAGCGTAGTACCAGCTGAAGGCCAGCCCCGCGGTGAACAGGATCACTCCGATGCCGCCCACGGCGATCGCCCAGGCCAGGTCGCTGCGGTCCTGGAGGCGCGGGTCGGCGGGGGCGGTCATGGCTCATCCTCTGTGCTGCTCGGCCCGCACACATTGGCCAAAACCGCTGGCGGATCAAGCGCGAGCTTGCCGGCTGTTGCGCGGCAGACCATCGCGCAGGGCGCCCACCGGGCCCGGTCTCCGGAATCGGCATTGGGGACCCGCGCCTTCTCATGTTGATCCGGTGCGGCGACGCAGGCATGATTTGTTCCAGCCGGCAGATCCGCGGATCGCGCCGGCACAGCAGGGAGACGAACGAGGGCAATGAGACGTCCCGTGGTCGGCGTGATCGGCAACAGCCATCGTGTCGAGAACAGGTTCACCGTGCAGATGGTGGGCGAGCGCAACCTGAGCGCCGTGGCCGAGGTCGCGGGCGCGCTGCCGCTGATGTTTGCCGGCGTCCCCGAGATCACCGACATCGGCGCGCTGCTCGACGTCGTGGATGGGGTGGTGCTGACCGGCGCGCGCGCCAATGTGCATCCGACCCGCTTCAACACCCAGCCGAGCCTCAAGCACGAGCCCTACGACGTCCACCGCGACGAGGTCGCGCTGCAGCTCTCGCAGGCGTGCGTCGCGCGCGGCATCCCGCTGTTCGGCATCTGCCGCGGCCTGCAGGAGATGAACGTCGCCTTCGGCGGCTCGCTGCACCCGGAGATCCGCGAGATCCCCGGCCGCATGAACCACCGCATGCCGCGGCTGGAGAACGGTGAGATCCATCCCGATCCCACTGTCGTGTTCGCGGACCGTCACGAGGTCAAGCTGACGCCGGGCGGCGCCTTCGCCGGGATTCTCGGCTGCGACACCATCAAGGTGAATTCGCTGCATGGCCAGGGCATCCTCGACCCCGGCGCCCGTGTCGTCATCGAGGGCATCGCCGAGGATGGCACCATCGAGGCCATTCGCATCGCCGATGCGCCGAGCTTCGCGCTCGGGGTGCAGTGGCATGCCGAGTACGACCCGCAGCGCAACCCGATCAATCGCAAGCTGTTCGAGGCGTTCGGCGCGGCGGTCAAGAAGCGGACCGGCGCCGCGGTGGTCGGCGCCGCCTGACCGCTCTCAGAGCGTCGTTCGCGCCTTCGGCAAGGGGAAGGCAAGATCGCCATGCTTGGAGGTCTTGAGCCCCAGGCCGACCAGCGCCTCGGCGAAGCGCACCGCGGCGGCAACGCCGTCGATCACCGGGATACCCAGTTCGGACGAGAGGTCGTGGGCCAGATCCGCCATGCCGGCGCAGCCCAGCACGATCGCGCCGATGCCATCCTGATCGCGCGCCGCGCGACACTCGCCGAGCAGGGTGCCGCGCACATTGGCCTCGGGCTTGTCAAGATCGAGCACGGCGACGTCGACCGCACGCACCTTCCGGCAATGGTGCTCCATGCCGTAATTGCGCACGAGATGCTCTGCGATGACCTTGGTGCGCGACAGCGTCGTGACGATGCTGAAACGGGTGGCGACGAAGCTTGCCGCATGCATCGCCGCTTCGGCGATGCCGAGCACCGGCGCGGCCGACACTTCGCGCGCGGCGAGCAGGCCGGGATCGCCGAAGCAGGCGATCACATGCGCATGGCAGCCTTCGGCGTCGCCCGCCTGGACCTCCTGGAGCATGCCGACCGCGGCGATCGCCTCGTCATAATGCCCCTCGATCGAGGCGGCGCCGAACCGCGCGGTGCGGCCGACGATCCGTGTCATCGGGCTCGCGCTGGCCTGGGCGGCCTTGGCGATCAGCTCGGTCATCGTGACCGTCATGTTGGGATTGATGACGTTGATGACGGTCTGGCTGTCGCGGCTCATCGTGGCATCCGTTGGAGAGGGCTCGCCGTGTTGTAGCCGAGTTCCGGGCGCAGGGTCGAGAGGTGTTCGCGGGCGCGGGGAACGCGCAGATGTGAACGCGATTGAGCTTGTATCGCGTTTTGCCGCGAACCAGCTTTGAGACCACCGCCTGCGAAGTGTCGCCATGCTGCGTGTCCTGCTGCTCCTTGCCCTGTGGTTCGCCGTGCCGGTTGCGGCCGACGCGCGCGACCGTGTCAATCCGGTCCCGTTCGCGCACACGCCGTGCAGCGTGCTCGACAATCAGCCGTGCACGCCGTCCTGCAGCATCTTTGGTCCGTGGCCGTGCATTCCCGAGATGGACTATCCCTACGGCCAGAACCTGCAGCTGACGATCAAGAGCCGCCCGTCCAAGGACGAGGAAGCCAGGTATCAGCGACCCGATCACGATCTCGACACGATCGGCGATCTGTTCGCCGAACTCAGGTCGTGCTGGACGCCGCCACCGGAGCAGACCGCGCAAGCGGGCATGCAGATGACGGTGCGCTTCAGTTTCAAGCGCACCGGCGAGATGGTGGCACCGCCGCGGCTGACCTTCGCCACATCGGGCGTATCGGCTGAGACCCGCGACGCCTATCTGAAGGCGATCAACGACTCGCTCGGCACCTGCCTGCCGCTGAAGCTCACCTCGGGGCTCGGCGGCGCGCTGGCCGGCCGCCCGATCGCGATCCGCTATGTCGACAATCGCGACCTGAAGAGCACGTCGGAACGGCAATAGCGTCGGCCTTGCATCCCATCCCTCGTCTCTCTACCGTCATTCCGGGTTCGGCGCTGCGAGCCGCGACGGAATGACGGCTGAGGCGCCTGGTGCCTCACCTGGAAATGCCGGTCACGTTGCGGGAGCGCCCCCGAAAATGATACCCAGGTCCCACGACTTTGCGTGCACGTGAGGGGGATGCCGTGGGACTTCTGGTGATGGTGGTGGGGCTGGTGCTGTTTCTCGGCGCGCATGTGTTCACGACGCGGCGCGACGCCCGGGCGCAGGTGATCGCGCGGATGGGCGAGGGCACCTATAAACTCGCCTACACGGTGGTCGCGCTCGCGGGCCTCGCGCTGATCGTCTGGGGCTTTGCCGAGTACCGCAATGGCGGCGGCTGGATCCAGGTCTGGACGCCGCCGAAGGCGTTCAAGCACATCAACCTCGCCTTGATGCTGCCGGCCGTCATCATGATCGTCGCCGCCTATCTTCGCGGTCGCATCTACACGGCGCTGAAGCACCCGATGCTGGCCGGCGTGAAGCTATGGGCGTTCGGCCATCTGCTCGCCAATGGCGATCTCGGCGGCATCATCCTGTTCGGCTCCATCCTGGCATGGGCGGTGTTCGATCGCATCTCGCTCAAGCGCCGCGCCGATGCCGGGGGCCCGCCGATTCCGGTCGGCGGCGTCGGCAACGATGTCATTGCCGTTGTGGTCGGTATCGTCGTTTATCTGGCGCTGGCCTTCGCGTTCCATCCCGTCGTGCTGGGCATTCCCGTCATCGGCAATTAGCGCTGGTCTGACTGCAAAATCTGCAGGACACTTTCGATGCCGTTCGTGATGAGCGGCATCACCTGCCGGCATGACCGGTCAGCAAGAACAACAATCGGGGAGGGCGATCGGATGGAGTGGTCGAAACATGCCGCCATCGCGCCGATGCGCTGCGAGCAGCGTTTCGGCGATCGCGTGGTGCCGTTGTTCACGGAGCGTCCGGCCAGCATCTGGGCCATGGTCGAGCAGGCGGCCGCGCGCAACGGCGGCGGCGAGGCGCTGGTGTGCGGCGATCGGCGGCTGAGCTGGCGAGACGTGGTCCTTCAGTCCGGAAAGATTGCCGCGCTGCTGCGCGACAAGGGGCTGCAACGCGGCGATCGCGTCGCGGTCCTGCTCGGCAACCGCATCGAATTCGTCCTGACGCTGTTTGCAGCAGCGCAACTCGGCCTGATCACGGTGCTGCTCTCGACGCGCCAGCAGAAGCCGGAGATCGCCTATGTACTGAACGATTGCGGCGCCAAGCTGCTGCTGCACGAGGCGGCCTTGGCCGAACGGCTGCCGGACGCGGCCGACGTTCCTGATCTGCTGCATCGGATCGCCGTCGATGACGATAGCGGCCGATCCGACCTCGCGCGTCTTGCCGACCGCGCGCCGCTCGAAGCTGCCGAGGACGTGGCCGAAGAGGACATCGCGATGATCCTCTACACCTCCGGCACCACCGGGCGGCCGAAGGGGGCGATGCTCTCCCATTGCAACATCGTGCACTCCTCGTTGATCTACGAGGCCTGTCTCGGGCTGACCCCGGCTGATCGCTCGATCGCCGCGGTGCCGCTCGGCCATGTCACCGGCGTCGTCGCCAACGTCACCAGCATGGCACGCTGCGCCGGCACCTTGATCATCATGCCGGAGTTCAAGGCCGCCGAGTACCTGAAGCTCGCCGCGCGCGAACGGGTCACCTACACCGTGATGGTGCCGGCGATGTACAATCTCTGCCTGCTGCAGCCGGATTTCGACAGCCATGATCTGGCATCCTGGCGCATCGGCGGTTTCGGCGGCGCGCCGATGCCGGTCGCCACCATCGAGAAGCTCGCGGCCAAGATCCCGGGGCTGCGGCTGGTCAATGCCTATGGCTCGACCGAGACCACCTCGCCGTCGACGCTGATGCCGCCGGCGCTGACCGCTCGTCATATCGACAGCGTCGGGCTGCCCTGTCCGGGCGCCAGCATCCTGGTGATGGACGCGCAGGGCCGCGAGCTGCCGCGCGGTGAAATCGGCGAGATCTGGATCGGCGGCGGCCAGGTCATCAAGGGCTATTGGAACAGGCCTGACGCGACAGCCGAAAGCTTCACGGCCGGCTACTGGCATTCCGGCGACCTCGGCTCGATCGACGCCGACAATTTCGTCCGGGTGTTCGACCGGCAGAAGGACATGATCAACCGCGGCGGCCTCAAGATCTATTCGGCCGAGGTCGAATCGGTGCTGGCGAGCCATCCGGCGGTGGTCGAAAGTGCGATCATCGCCCGTCCCTGTCCGGTGCTGGGCGAGCGGGTGCACGCCGTGGTCGTGACCCGTTCGCCCGCCAGCAGCGAGACCCTGCGCAGCTGGTGCGCCGAGCGGCTGTCTGACTATAAGGTCCCGGAGACCCTGGTCGTCACTTCGGACCCTTTGCCGCGCAATGCGAACGGCAAGGTGATGAAACGGCAGTTGCGCGAGGCCTTGACGGCGTGATAGCCGCCTTTCGGCACGGTGGCGGAAGCTGGGAGCAACGCCTTGATTGGCAGGGGCGTGCCTTGCCACCGCCATAACGGCGCGGTATCCGCGCCGCAAGCGGGCAGGGCCTGTTCGCGCGGCACTTCAATACCATCCGTCCTGCAGCTCGCGGCGGATCTCATGGGATGTTCTTAAGTGTCTGAATTTTATGATGAAGTAGACGAAGAGGTCCGTCGGGAACAGCTCAAGAAGCTGTGGGACCGGTATTCGATCTTTATCATTGCAGCTGCGGTGCTGATCATTGCCGGCGTCGGCGGCTGGCGCGGCTACCAGTATGTCGAGGCCAACAAGGCCGCCGAGGCGGGCTCGGCCTTCAACAAGGCCCTGGAGCTGTCCGAGCAGAACAAGCCCGCCGAGGCCGAGAAGGCGTTCGCCGAGGTCGCGGCGTCAGCGCCGTTCGGATACCGGTTGCTGGCGCGGTTCCACCAGGCCGCCGAAGCCGCGGCGCGCGACAAGGCAGCGGGCGTGAAGCTGTTCGACGAACTGGCCGCGGATCGCAGCATCGGGCCCGAGCAGCAGTCGCTGGCGCGGCTGCGCGCCGCCGGATTGCTGGTCGATACGGCGCCTTACGCCGATCTCAAGAAGCGCCTCGAGGGCGAAACCGTGGCCGATGCACCATTCCGCCACGCCGCCCGCGAATTGCTGGCGCTGTCGGCCTGGAAGGCCAATGATGCCGGCGCGGCCCGCCAATGGCTCGACATGATTGCGCTGGATGGTGAGACGCCGCCGGGCCTGCGCTCGCGCGCCGAAGCGATGCAAGCGCTGCTGCCTGCGGTGGCCAAGAGCTGATTCGTCAGCTCTCGGCGAAACCTGAACCGATCGGAACGACGACCATGCGCTCCCAACGTCTCATTGCCTTGACCGTGCTCGTCGCCCTCACCGGCGTGCTCGGCGGATGCGCGGGTGGCGGCAGCTTCGATCCATCGGATCTGCTCGACTTCCTCGACACCAAGAAGAAGCTGCCGGGCGACCGCAGGGCGGTCTTCCCCGAGGGCGTGCCCGGTCTCGAGCAGGGCGTGCCCAAGGACATGTACAAGGGCGCGCAGCAGCAGCAGATGGCCGATCCCGGCGCCCAGGCCGCGGCACCGCCGCCTGCTGCGATGGAGGAGCCCACCAAAGGCAAGAAGGGCGCCAAGGGCCGGCAGCAGGCCGCCGCACCGAGCGCGGCGCCCGCCGATCCCCAGGACGGCGAAGCTGCAGCCGTCGAGGAGGGCGCAGCCGCTGTGCCGCCCGCGCCGAAGCCCAAAAAGATCGTGCGCCGCCGCACCACCGCACCGCCTGCGGATGACGCCGCGCCGGCGCAGCAGCCGATGCGCCAGTCCGGCGGCACCTTCCCGGCCCCGGTGCCGAGCGGCTCGTTCAGCCGTTAAGGACGCGCGGCGGATCGGCCGCACCCCCGTTTCGGTTTTGTGGCCGAATGCGCTAAAGCTGCGCGCACACGCGCACGGATCATCATGCCTTTCACCATCGCCATCATCGGCCGGCCCAATGTCGGCAAATCGACCCTGTTCAACCGCCTGGTCGGGCAGAAGCTGGCGCTCGTCGACGACATGCCCGGCGTGACCCGGGATCGCCGCGAGGGCGAGGCCAAGCTCGGCGATCTCCACTTTACGATCATCGACACCGCCGGTCTCGACGAGGGCCCCAAGGGTTCGCTGACGGCGCGCATGCAGGAGCAGACGGAGACCGCGATCGCGCTCGCCGACGCGCTGTTCTTCGTCATCGACGCCCGCATCGGACTGACGCCGTCCGACCGCGCTTTTGCCGATTTCGCCCGCCGCGCCGACAAGCCGGTGCTGCTGCTCGCCAACAAGAGCGAGGGCAAGCATGGCGAGCTCGGCGCGATGGAATCCTATGCGCTCGGGCTCGGCGATCCGATCCAGATCTCGGCCGAGCATGGCGAGGGCATGGGCGAGCTCTATGACGCCGTCAGCAAGCTCGTGCCGCCCACCGAGGACGAGGAGGACGAGCGCGAGGAGACCGACGAGGAGCGCGCCGCACGCCCGATCCGTGTCGCCATCGTCGGCCGCCCAAATGCCGGCAAGTCGACGCTCATCAACCACCTGCTCGGCGAGGAGCGGCTGCTCACCAGCCCCGAGGCCGGCACGACGCGCGATTCGATCGCGGTCGAGATCGAATACAAGGGCCGCGGCTTCCGCATCTTCGACACCGCCGGCCTGCGCCGCCGGTCGCGCATCGAGGAGAAGCTGGAGAAGCTGTCGGTGGCCGACGCGCTCCGCGCCGTGCGCTTCGCCGAAGTCGTCGTGCTGATGATGGATGCGCAGCACCGCTTCGAGGAGCAGGACCTGCGCATCGCCGACCTGATTGAGCGCGAAGGTCGTGCGCTGATCCTCGCCGTCAACAAATGGGACCTGATCGAAGCTCAGCCGGGCCAGATCTCGGCGCTTCGCAGGGATGCCGACCATTGGCTGCCGCAGGTCGCAGGCGCGCCGATCGTCGCAGTGTCCGGCCTGATGGGCGAGGGCATCGACCGCCTGATGCAGGCGATCGTCCAGGCCTACGCGGTCTGGAACCGGCGCGTGCCCACGGCTGCCCTGAACCGCTGGTTCGAAGGGGCGATCGCCAACAATCCGCCGCCGGCCGTCTCCGGCCGCCGCCTCAAGCTGAACTACATCACGCAGACCAAGGCGCGGCCGCCGAGCTTCGTGCTGTTCTGCTCGCGCGCGGATGCGATCCCGCAATCTTACTTGCGCTATCTCACCAACTCGATGCGCGAGACCTTCGAGCTGCCGGGCACGCCGGTGCGCATCACCCTGCGCGAGAAGGCCAACCCGTTCGCGCACAAGCGCAAGCGGCCGAACTGATCAGGACCGCTGTTTGTTCTGCCGGCTCTATCCAATGCTCGGCGTGGTGCATGGATCAGAAACCTATCGGATGCCCGTGATTTCCCGGAGTCGCAGCTTAGTGAATTTTTCATGATGATCGCCGAAAATTTGTGCAATTGATTATTAGCTGCGCAAGCGAGGCTCGTCATGGCACTCAGTCTCGGCATTCGGGGGCGATTGATCGCTGGATTCGGGGGGCTGTGCCTGCTGATGGCAGCGGTCGTGGGTATCACGATCATCAAAGTCCGTACCGTCAACGACTCGACGGCGCGCAACGTCAATCTCCGCGTTCCGACCGCGATGTCGGCTAGCAACCTGGTCGTCGACGTCTATGCCACGCTGGCTTCGCTGAGGGGCTGGTTGATCTCCGGCAACGATGTGTTCAAGACCGAGCGGGCCGGGCTTTGGCGCGCGATCGAGACACATGGCGCGGAGATGGACCGCCTGTCGACACAGTGGAGCAACCCGCTCAACAAGCAGGATTGGAAAGCAGCCAAGCCGCTGCTCGACGAACTGCGCAGTGCACAGGACAAAGCCGAGACCATTGCGCACTCGATCGATGAGCAGCCTGCGACGAAGATGCTGGCCGCCGAAGCGGCACCGCTGGCCAAGATCATGCTGCAGACGATGACGTCGATCATCAACGAGGAAGGGAGTCTTCCGTCCAACGATGTACGCAAGGCCTTGCTGCTGGAGTTTGCCGACCTGCGCGGCAGCATGGCGATGGCCATCGGCGCAATCCGTGCCTACCTCCTGACCGCCGACGTGAACTTCAAGAAGGAGTATGAGGAGCTCTGGGCGCTCAATCAGAAGAAGTTCGATGCCTTGTCGAAGCGCCGCTCCGACATGACCCCGGAGCAGCAAAAGGCGTTCGCGGCGCTAGCCGAAGCCCGCGGCAAGTTCTCGCCAATGCCGCAGCAGATGTTCGACATCCGGGCCTCTGACCGCTGGAACATGGCGCAATGGTTCCTGACAAACGAAGCGGCTCCCCGTGCCAACAAACTGCTCGACATCTTTGCAGGCGCAAAATCGGCCGATGGTACGCGCTCCGGCGGCATGGTGGCTCGCCAGCAGACCATGCTGACCAACGACGGCAACGCTGTCCTGGCCGAGACCGGATTTCTTGTCATCTTGCTGTGGACATTGCTGGGTGTCGCCATCGGTGTCGCCGGAGCGGTCGTCTACTTCACCAATCGCTCGATCGTACCTCCAATCCTGAAGATGGTCGGTGCCATGGGCACGCTCGCGTCCGGCGATCACTCGGTGGAAATTCCCGGAATCGAGCAGCAGGACGAGATCGGCCGGATGGCGCGCGCCGTCACGGTATTCAAGGAGAACATGATCAAGGCAAAGGAGCTTGCAGCCAAGGAGGCGGAGGCCATCAAGCAGCGCATGGCACGCGCCACGCGGGTCAACGAGCTGACTGACACGTTCGAAGCCGGCATCTCCGGAATGCTGCGGTCGGTTGCGGCAGCATCGACCGAGTTGCAGGCCACGGCCTCGCAGATGACGGCGACCGCCGAGGAGACGAGCGCGCAGGCCACCGCCGTAGCGGCGGCGACCGAAGAAGCTTCCGTCAATGTTCAAACGGTGGCAGCCGCGTCTGAGGAATTGGCGAGTTCGGTCGCGGAGATCGGTCGCCAGGTCACGCAATCGGCCAGTATTGCTCAGAAGGCGGTGGCTGACGTTGATCGTACCAACTCGACGGTGCAGAGCCTGCAGAATGACGCGGCCGGCATCGGCGACGTCGTCAAGCTTATCAGTGAGATCGCGAGCCAGACCAACCTCCTGGCGCTCAATGCCACCATCGAGGCCGCGCGCGCCGGTGACGCCGGTCGCGGCTTTGCGGTGGTGGCGGCGGAGGTCAAGAATCTTGCCGAGCAGACCGCCAAGGCCACCGATCAGATCTCCAGCCAAGTTGCTTCGATCCAGGCATCGTCCGATCAGGTGGTCGGTGCGATCAGCGGCATCGGCGCGACCATCCGGCGAATGAACGAGATCGCCGGCGCGATTGCAAGCGCCGTGGAGGAGCAGGGTTCGGCAACCCAGGAGATTGCGCGAAACGTGCAGCAGGCCGCCGCAGGCACCGGCGAGATCTCTTCGAACGTGACCGGCGTTCGTCAGGCGGCCACCGATACCGGCGGCGCTGCGCAGCAGGTGCTGACCGCCTCTGGTGAATTATCGAAGCAGTCGGAGATGTTGCGCGAGGGGGTTGAAAGCTTCCTCGCCGATATCAAGGCCGCATGAGTGTCATCGTAAGGATGCCTCCTGTTCATCGTTGATGCGGTCGACCTTCGATCCTGCGCAGCAACGCGTGGTGTTGCGAACTGGCGCTCGCTCTTGGCGATCGACGGGACTACGATCAGGAGCATCTTCGCCGCGTCCCAGCAGGATCAGAGCGGCGCGGCAAGCGCACCTCGTCAGGATCGCCGCAGGCTTCGCCACGGATCGCGCTGATCCGCCCGGATTGCTGACCTCGACGGTGCGTGTATAAGTCGCCGCCCGTCTTGCGGTTGGCGCGGACGGTCATCCGATGGCAGCTCATGGTCGATTCCGAGGTTCCGACATCTGGCGGCGTGCAGACGGCGCCACGCCGCGGCGCCGTCGCTTTCATCTTCGTCACCATCCTGCTCGATATGCTCGCGCTCGGGCTGATCATGCCGATCCTGCCGAAGCTGATCGAGAGCTTCGTCGCCAACGACACCGCGCAGGCCGCGCGCATCTTCGGCGTGTTCGGCACCGCCTGGGCGCTGATGCAGTTCGTGTTCGCGCCGGTGCTGGGCAGCCTGTCGGACCGGTTCGGCCGCCGCCCGGTGATCCTGATGTCGAACTTCGGCCTGGCTGCCGACTACGTGCTGATGGCGCTGGCGCCATCGCTGGCCTGGCTGTTTGTCGGGCGGCTGATCTCGGGCGTCACGTCGGCGAGTGTCTCCACCGCGTTCGCCTATATCTCCGACCTGACGCCGCCGGACCGCCGCGCGGCGGTGTTCGGCCGCATCGGGGCGGCGTTCGGTGCCGGCTTCGTGCTCGGGCCCGCCACCGGCGGGCTGCTCGGCGACATCGATCAGCGGCTGCCATTCTGGGCCGCGGCTGGGCTCAGCTTCGCCAATGCGCTGTACGGACTCCTGGTGCTGCCGGAATCGCTGCCCTCGGAGCGGCGCAATCCGTTCCGATGGCGGACGGCGAACCCGCTCGGCGCGCTGCAATTGCTGCGCTCGGACGAGACGCTGTTCGGATTGTCGATCGTCAACTTCATCACCCAGCTCGCCCATGTGGTGCTGCCGTCGACCTTTGTGCTGTATGCAACCTACCGCTACGGCTGGGACACGCGCACGGTCGGCCTCACTCTGGCGATCGTGGGCGTCTGCGCGATGGTGGTGCAGGGCGGGGCGGTCGGCTTGATCGTGCGCTCGCTCGGCGAGCGCGGCGCGCTGATGCTCGGGCTTGGTTCGGGAACCCTGGGCTTCCTGATCTTCGGCCTCGCACCCACGGGCCAGCTGAGCTGGCTCGGCATTCCCGCGATGGCGCTGTGGGGTGTCTCGGGTGCGGCGATCCAGGCGCTGATGACGCGGCTGGTGCCGTCCGACCGCCAGGGCCAGCTGCAGGGCGCCACGTCGAGCGTCCAGAGCATGGCCCAGCTGGCGGGTCCCTTCCTGTTCACGCTGACGTTTGCCTATTTCATCGGCGCGACCGCGCCGCTGCATCTGCCGGGTGCGCCGTTCCTGCTGGCCTCGGTGCTGCTGATAGGAGCGTTGGTGATCGCGGTGCGGACGCTGCGCGCAGGCAAAGAAAAACCCTCATCCTGAACGGATGAGGGTCTCGCTTGGGGGCGAGACGACGCTGCGCGCCGCCTCGTATTTACGCCGTTACTTCTTCACCAGCGGGCACTCGCTGGCTTCGAGCGGCTTGGCGGCGTCCTCGGCCGGAATGGTCGACACCAGCTTGTAGTAGTCCCAAGGATATTTGGACTCTTCCGGCTTCTTGACCTCGAACAGATAGGCCGGGATCAGGCGGCGGCCGTCGGCGCGCAGCGGGCCCTTGCCGAACAGCGGGTCGTCGGTCGGGAGCTCCTTCATCTTGGCGACGACCTTGGCGCCGTCATGCGGATTGCCGCCCATCGCGTCCAGCGTCTTGAGATAATGCAGCGTGCCGGCGTACACGCCGGCCACTGTCATCGACGGCATCGTGCCCTTCGGCGACACCTTCTGGAAGCGCTTCGACCATTCGCGGGTGTTGTCGTTCAGATCCCAGTAGAACGACTCGGTGAAGGTCAAGCCCTGCGCGACCTTGAGCCCGAGCGCATGCACGTCGTTGACGAACAGCAAGAGCGCGGCGAGCTTCTGGCCGCCCTGGACGATGCCGAACTCGGACGCCTGCTTGATCGAGTTGGTGGTGTCGCCGCCGGCATTGGCGAGGCCGATGACCTTGGCCTTCGACGACTGCGCCTGCAGCAGGAAGGACGAGAAATCGGCGGTGTTGAGCGGGTGCTTGACCGCGCCGAGCACCTTGCCGCCATTGGCGGTCACCACCGCGGAGGTGTCGCGCTCGAGCGCGTGGCCGAACGCGTAGTCGGCGGTGAGGAAGAACCAGCTGTCGCCGCCCGCCTTGGTCAGCGCCTTGCCGGTGCCGTTGGCGAGCATGTAGGTGTCGTAGGTGTAGGAGACCGTGTTGGCGTTGCAGGCCTTGCCGGTGAGGTCCGCGGTGGCGGCGCCGGAGTTCAGCAGGATCGAGTTCTTCTCCTTGACGAGATTGGAGACGGCGAGCGCCACGCCGGAGTTGGGCGTGTCCATGATCACGTCGACCTTCTGGGTGTCGATCCACTGCCGGCCGATATTGACGCCGACGTCGGGCTTGTTCTGGTGATCGCCGCTGATGACCTCGATGGTCCAGCCCTTGGCCTTGAGGCCGGAGTCCTCGACCGCCATGTTCGCGGCGGCGACGGAGTTCGGCCCGCCGATGTCGGCATAGAGGCTCGACATGTCGTTGAGCACGCCGATCTTGACGACCTTGTCGTCGGCGAAGGCGGAGCCGGCAAAGCTCAGCGTGGTGGCGGCAAGCAGCGCGGCCATTCGCCGCGCATGAGACGTCGTCATCAAAGTCCTCCCTGGTGTCGTGTCACGGCAGGGCTTTCTTGGGTGCCCTTTGCCGATGGTCTCCCTGGATAGCCGGTCTCGTCAGTTGCGGCAATGCGCCAAAAGGGGGGAGGCTCGCCTAAGCTTTGTGCGGCCAGCTTAGCGTTAACGCAGCGCGTCCGAGGTCAGCCTGAATTTCTGAATGCGCTTACCGGTGTCGACCTCGGCGGTATAGACGTTACCCTGCTTGTCGACCGCCATCGCATGCACCCAGTGAAATTGGCCGGCATTGCGGCCATTGTGGCCGAAGCTTCCGACCACGCTGCCATCCGCCCGCTTGATGATGCGGATCTCGTTGTTCTCGCCGTCCGCGGACAGCAGGTAGCTCTGCCTGGGATCGGGCCAGATCGCGATATCCCAGACCGCGCCGTTGCCGAGCGTGGCCTTCTCGAAGAACCATTCGGTCACGAACGTGCCGTCCTTCTTGAACACCTGGATGCGGTCGTTGATGCGGTCGCAGACATAGACGAGGCCGTCGTCGGTTATCTTCACGCAATGCACCGGATTGCCGAACTGCTGTGACACCGGCGCCTTGGGATCATAGGGCGGCTGCTTGGTGTCATCAGGGACGTGGCCGTAGGCGCCCCAATGGCGCTTGTAGGCCAGGGTGGTGGCATCGAACACGATGACACGCCGGTTGCCGTAGCCGTCGGCGACGTAGATCTCGTTGGCCTCCTTGTCGATCGCGGTCTCCGCCGGCTTGCCGAGCTGCGTGGTGTCGTTGGAGCCCTTGCTCGGCGCGATCGAGCCGATCTGCGCGACGAACTTGCCGTCGACGGTGAATTTCAGGATCGCATTGTCGTTGTCGGCATTGCCGCCGATCCACACGAAGCCGCGCTCGTCGACCTCGATGCCGTGCTCGCGGCCGACCCATTCGTAGCCCGGTCCGGGACCACCCCAGGCGCGCAGCAGATTGCCGTCGGCATCGAACTCCAGCACCGGCGGCGCCGGGATGCAGCATTTCGAGCGCGGCGGATTCAGCGCCGCGCCCTTCTCGTCGTCGGTCAGCGAGCGCGGGCGATGGATGACCCAGACATGGCCTTGGCTGTCGACGGTGATGCCGCCGACCTGACCGAGGATCCAGTTGTTGGGCAGTTGTTTCGGCCAGGACGGCTCGACGGCGAAGGTCGGGATTTCGCCGGCGCTGACGGCCCGCGGAAGCAGGGCACCGGCGGTCGCGACGATGGCCAGCAGCAACGTTCGGACAACACCGCTCGCGCCTCCGCGTCGTGCTCGCGTCATGGCATCCTCCCGATCGATTGCTTGCGGTCATCCGCTTAGTTGAGCGCAGTCAATCTCGGGCAGGGCAGGGTGTCAATCTCAGGTGGCGACGCGCCATCTCAATCGACCGTCTGCGCGGCAATTGTCTTGACCGCGGGCGCCGCCGCGGGCTTGAGGAAGCGCCTCAGCATGAGCCGCAGATGCTGCGAGCTCTGCTGGATATCGACGGCCGGATTGCGGATCGGCAGCGCCCGAGCGCCGTCCACGACAGCGAACAGGATATTGGCAGTCGCCTCGGGATCGAGCCCCGTATCGACCTCGCCACGGCGCTGCGCCTTGACGATGAAGTCGACCAGCAACGCCCGCATCGCGCGCGCATGGGCGTGGACGATGGCCGCGAAGTCCGGATTGCGGCAGGCCTCGGCCAGCGCCTCGGCGGTGAGCACCTGCGCCTGCGGCTGGTGGATGCTGGTGCTCTCGAGCTCCTGCACCAGCGCCTCGATGACATCGGGCGCCGCCAGGATCACCTGCAGCCGCGAGGCGGCGTGGCCGAGATTCTGCTCCACCAGCGCCTGGATCATCGTCTCCTTGCTGGGGAAGTAGTGATAGAGGTGGCCCGGGCTGATCCCGGCTTCGGTACAGATGTCGGTGGTGCTGGCGCCGTGAAACCCGTCCCTGACGAAGCAGGTCAGTGCGGCCTGGAGAATCTCCCGCCGCTTCTGCTCGTGCCTGACCGGATCGACCTTCCTCATCGCCTCGAACTCTGCCCGTCCATTTTCCGCCGCACTTCATCAAGCCCCGGCAACTCATTGTAATATAAAATAATATTTCTCGCCGCTCTAATCTAGAGAATTTGATCTATTTTGGATGGACAAGTCCTGAAGCACGTGGCCTTAGTTAGAGTGAGTTATCTATCAATGGGTCTCCCGCAGATGTCGCGTCTCGCCCCGCTGCAATGGACGGCGCTGCTGTTGCTGTCGTCCGCGACCGCCGGCTGCGCGACCGCGCCGCTGGAGCGCGCCGGCTCGCTGAAGAATTACGATCGCCTGGCCGACGCCAACGGCCTGGTGACGCGCGCCCAGATCAAGGCCAACAAGAAGGAGCTGCTCGAGGCCAAGACGGTCCGGATCGAGCCGACCGCGTTTTCACCGCTAGGCGACGTCGCCTTCGACGAGACCGAGCGGAAGCTGGTGGCCAACGCCATCAGCCGCGAAATGTGCCTGCGGCTCAGCGAGCGTTTTCGTGTGGTCGCGCCGGACGAGGACGCCGATCTGATCGTCAAGGCGACCGTCACCCATGCAACGCCGACCAACGCGACCGCGTCCGCCGCCTCGCGGGCTGCCTCCATTGCCAAGAGCGTCGCGTTGCCGGGCGTTCCCGTACCGGTGCCGCGGCTGCCGGTCGGTCTCGGCACTCTGTCGGTCGAGGCCGAGGCGCGCGACTTCGCCGGCTTCCAGAAGGCCGCCATGGTGTGGGCGCGCGGCGCCAATTCGGCGTCGACGGCACGCATGGCCAAGGATGGCGACGCCTACGATCTCGCCGGCGAGTTCGGCGCCGATTTCGCCAAGCTCGTATCGACCGGCGAGTCGCCGTTTTCATCCGTCGCCTCGTTCACGTCTTTGCCATCGGTGTCGAGCGTGCCGGCCAAGCTCGGCGGCGCCCCTAAATATGCCGCATGTGAGCAGTTTGGTCGCTTCCCGGGTCTGAAGGGATTCGTCGGCGCGGGCCTCGGCCTGCCGCCGGGCTGGACCGACAAGGGCGCGGACGAGGCCAAAACCTCGTCGCCGCCGCCCACGCCGGAAGTCGCGAGCATGGAGCAGCAGCCGACGCGATGAAGCCCGCCGTGACTTTCCGCGCCATTGTCTCGCGTTTTGCCGTCGCGCTGCTGGCGTCGCTGCAGCTGGCCGGCTGCGCCGCCATCTTGCCGCGCAACGCGGCGCCCGAGATGGCGGCCATTCGTGCCGAGCCGGTCGGCTTTCGTGACGTGCGCTATTGGGGCGACGAGCCGTCGCCGCGGATGGCGGAGGCCTCGATGCAGCGTGCCTCGGCAGAAATGGCCGCCTCGCGTCCGCTGAACTTCCTGGCGATATCAGGCGGTGCCGAGAACGGCGCGTTCGGCGCCGGTCTCCTGGCCGGCTGGAGCGAGGGCGGCAGCCGGCCGAGCTTCGACATGGTGACGGGCGTCAGCTCCGGCGCGCTGATCGCGCCGTTCGTCTTTCTCGGCCGCGCACACGACGACAAGCTGCGCGAGATCTTCACCGCCTATGAGCGCAAGGACATCTTCACCGTCAACATTCCAGGCCTGCTGCAGGGCTCGGCGCTGGCCGACAACACGCCGCTGTCGCGGCTGATCGAGAAGTATGTCGACCGCGAATTCCTGCGCGACGTCGCGCGCGAGAGCGCGAAGGGCAGGGTGCTGCTGGTCGGCACCACCAATCTCGATGCGCAGCGCCCGGTGCTGTGGGACATGGGCCGCATCGCCGCCGCCGACACGCCGGAGGCGATCGATCTGTTCCGTCAGGTGCTGCTCGCCTCCGCGACCGTTCCTGGCGCGTTCGCGCCCGTGCGCATCAAGGTCCGGATCGGCGACAAGGACTACGACGAGCTGCATGTCGACGGCGGCGTGACGCGGCAGGTGTTCATCGGACCCTCGGTGCTGCGCCTCGTCTCCGGCCGCGGTCCGCGGCGCAGCGTGAATGGCGCGCATCTCTATGTCATCCGCAACGCCCGCATCGATCCGCAATGGGACAGCGTCGGTGCCGACGTGCTGTCGGTGACGCAGCGCTCGCTGTCGACGCTGATCAAGAACCAGGGCATCGGCGACATCTACCGCATCTACTCGGTGGCGAAGTTCAACGGCATCGACTTCAACCTTGCCAGCGTGCCGACGGATTTCCAGGCGAAATCCGATGGTCCGTTCGACCGCACCTACATGACCGCGCTGTTCGATCGCGGTTTCGAGATGGGCCGCCGCGGCTATCCGTGGGTGCGGAGCCTGCCGGGCCTGCAGTCCGATGAACACGGCATCACCGCGCAGCTGCCCGCGCGCACGATGGCGGCGGCGCGATGATGAGCACGCAGGGCCGTTCCGGCGTGAGAGCCTCTGCGCGCGCGGTGCTGGCCGGCGGGGCGCTGCTGATGATCCTGTCGCTCGGCGGCTGCGCGACGTCCAGCACGCCCGCACCGGAAGCGGCCTCGGATTTTCACAACACCTACAATTATCTGCCCGTGAACGACGTGCCGCATGACGACCAGCGGCCGGTGCTCTCGGTGGAGCAGCAGGAGAAGACGCGCAAGGAGCTCGAGGCCGCCCGCGACCGCCAGCTGCCGGCAGCATTGAAGGGCACGCCGGCAAAGCCGGCGGCGGCAAAGCCAGCGGCCGCGAGTCCTGCGCCAAAGTAGTTGGTGCCGATGAGCTACGACGTTGATGAGTCAGAAGCGTGATGGAGCAAGCAGGAGAGTGGGCAGTGCCGACCATATCCTCCGCCGTCGTCCCGGCGAACGCCGGGACCCATACCGCGTGATGTGCGTGGGGACAAAGGTCTGAGTTGCCATCATCTGCAAACACGACCGCCTGTGGTTATGGATCCCGGCGTTCGCCGGGATGACACCTGTGGGTGTCGTTAGACGCTGGGCATCAAGGCGGATGTCCACTACCAGCGATGTCGCCGCCGCGACCGTCGCTGCCAACGATCGTCGCTGCGCGATCACGCCGGCGATATACAGTCGTCACGGCTGGCGCCTGACGTGCATGAACCAGGAGCCGACCGCGTGACCGACCAGACCCAGCCGACACTTTCCAAGCGCACCAATGCCGCCAAGGTCCGCAAGGCCGCGCAGCATCCGAAGCGGCCGGGTGTCGGCTGCTCGGCGGAGCCGGGCCGCTTCGTGCCGGTGGTCGACCGCAACAGATGCGAGGCCAAGGGCGACTGCATCGAGGTCTGCCCCTACGACGTGTTCGACGTCGCGCCGATCAGCGATGACGATTTCCGCGCGCTGTCCTTCCTCGGCAGGATGCGCGTCCGCTTCCACGGCATGAAGACGGCCACCACGCCGCGGAGTGAGCTCTGCCTCGCCTGCGGCCTGTGCGTGGTCGCCTGTCCCGAGCGCGCCATCTCTCTGGTCGAGGTCGCGGCGGGCAAGCTAGGTCTGCGGTAGCGTCGCCTCACGCCGGCGGCTGAAAGCTCTTCAGCGTGCGGGTCTTGTAGTCGTAGAGTTTGCCGGTCTCGGTCCAGGCGGGCGCGCACATCGGCACGATGAATTCGGCGACCTGCTCGGGCGTGTCGAGCGTCATCGGGTCTTCGCCCGGAAACACCGTGGCGCGCATGCGGGTGCGGATCGGGCCGGGGCTGAACAGATTGACGCGCAACGGTGTGCGCTCGGTTTCGTGCGCCCAGACGCGCGCCAGCGTTTCCATCGCGGCCTTGGTCGCGGCATAGGGACCGAGATAGGCCGGAGCCTTGGCGGCGGCGCCCGAGGTGACGAACACGGCGCGGCCGGCATCCGAGACCTTCAGCAGCGGCTCCATGCAGCGGATCAGTTGGAAGTTGGCGGTGAGGTTGACTGCGACCGCGTCGTTCCACGGCTTGAGATCGATATGGCCGAGCGGCGAGGAAGGGCCGGGCACGGCGGCGTTGCCGACGAGGATGTCGAGCTTGCCGTGGCGCTCGTGCAGCGCCGCGCCGAGCCGGGCAATGCCGTCGCTGTCGGTCATGCTGAGCGGCACCAAGGTGGCACCGTTGCCGGTCTCCTTGCGGATCTCGTCGTCGAGCTCCTCCAGCCCGCCTTGGGTGCGGGCGACGGCCACGACATGCGCACCGGCACGGGCGAGCGCCCGCGCGGTCGCATGGCCGATGCCGCGCGAGGCGCCGGTGACGAGGGCGATGCGGTTGGCGAGGGGAAGGGTCATCAGGATGATCTCTAGGCCGTCGTCCCGGCGAACGCCGGGACCCATACTCCGCGGCGGTTATGAGGGAGTTGGCTGGTTGTGGCTAGTCCTGCCCGTCAAACAGGATTCGGTGGCTATGGGTCCCGGCGTTCGCCGGGACGACGGCCAGAATGGCGCACAAGACTGTCACGTATCGCCGCCACCACCGCCGTAGTTGGTCTGGCCGCTCCGATCTGGCCGATCGTCCGGCGTGACCTTCAGGCCCTGGCGGAACGCGTACACGATGAACGCAACCAGGAGCACGCCGCCGATCGCTGCAACGACCGGCTGGAGCATGCTCACGGTTTAAGCCTCAGCTCGCTTCCGCCAGCAGCGACAGTTGCTGCTGGGTCGGCTCGACCAGCGACTGGTCGGTGAGGTGGGTCGGGTAGGTGCCGGTGAAGCAATGGTCGGCGTATTTCGGTGCCGCGGGGTCGCGGGCCGGCTCGCCCATGGCGCGGTACATGCCGTCGATCGACAGGAACGCCAGCGAATCCGCGCCGATCAGCTCGCGCATTTCCTCGAGGGAATGCGTCGCCGCCAAGAGCCCGCCGCGATCCGGCAGATCGATGCCGTAATAGTCGGGATAGAGGATCGGCGGCGACGCCAGGCGGAAGTGCACCTCGGTGGCGCCGGCGTCGCGCATCATGCGCACGATCTTGCGCGAGGTGGTGCCGCGCACCAGCGAATCGTCGATCAGGATGATGCGCTTGCCCTCGATCGCGGCGCGGTTGGCGGAGTGCTTCATGCGCACGCCGGATTCGCGGATCGCCTGGGTCGGCTGAATGAAGGTGCGGCCGACATAGTGGTTGCGGATGATGCCGAGCTCGAACGGCACGCCGGAATGCTGGCTGTAGCCGATCGCGGCGGGCACGCCGGAGTCCGGCACCGGCACGACGACGTCGACCTCGGCATGGCTCTCACGCGCGAGCTGTGCGCCGAACGCCTTGCGGACCTCGTAGACCGAGCGGCCGCCGACGATCGAGTCGGGACGCGCAAAGTAGATGTATTCGAACACGCAAGGACGCGCCGGCTTCGGCGGGAACGGCTTGTGGCTGTGCATGCCGGCTTCGTCGAAGATCACGACCTCGCCCGGCTCGATGTCGCGGATGTAGCGGGCGCCGATCATGTCGAGCGCGCAGGTCTCGGACGCCAGGATCGGGCAGCCGTCGAGCTCGCCATAGACCAGCGGGCGGATGCCCAGCGGATCGCGCGCGCCGATCAGCTTCTTGTTGGTCAGGCAGACCAGCGAGTAAGCGCCCTCGAGCGCGCGCAGCGCCTCGATGAAGCGGTCGATGAAATTGGTGCGGCGGGAATGCGCGACCAGATGCAGGATCACCTCGGTGTCGGTGGTCGACTGCATGATCGCGCCGGCGCGCACCAGCTCGCGGCGCAGGGTGAGACCGTTGGTGAGGTTGCCGTTGTGGCCGACCGCGAAGCCGCCGGCGTTCAGCTCTGCGAACAGTGGCTGCACGTTGCGCAGGATCGTGGCGCCCGTCGTCGCGTAGCGCACATGGCCGACCGCGGCGCTGCCGGGCAGCCGCTCGATCACCTCGCGGCGGGAGAAGGTATCGCCGACCAGGCCGAGGCGGCGCTCGCTGTGGAAGCGCGTGCCGTCATAGGAGACGATGCCGGCGGCTTCCTGGCCACGATGCTGCAGGGCGTGCAGGCCGAGCGCGGTGATTGCAGCGGAATCATTGTGCCCATAAATGCCAAACACGCCGCACTCCTCGCGCAGCGTGTCTCCGTCCAGGTCAGGGTCTCTCGTGTAGGCTTGAGGTCCGAAGTCCAGATCTGCGTGGATATCCATGTGGGCTCCGCCGGAAGAATCGTGGTGCTGGTCCATCGCGCCTCTCTTCTGGGCTTGGCTCACTTGGCCGCGGGTTTCTCGATCAGCTTCTTCAAGCTGTCGCGGGCAGGCTTGCTGTACCCATCGCCGCCCGCTGCGGGCGACTCGGTGTCAGTCTGGTCGTCGTCCGGCTTGTTCTTCTTGAATTTCTTTAAAATGGTGTTCTCGGGATCGTCAGGCAAGAGCGACATCATCCAATCCCCGGTTCCCTGCAGGACGACCCGGGATTTTGCGGCAGTAACCCAGTCCGGGCGCTGCTTGTCCGGCACCAGCCAGCTGAAGAACAGGAAGGCGACCACGACGATCAGGAGGCCGCGTCCCAGGCCGAACAGGAAACCGAGGGTGCGGTCGAGCGCGCCGATGCGCGAATCGAGGATCATGTCGGAGATCTTGACCGTGATCACCGAAACGATCAGGAGCGTGCCCACGAAAGTACCGGCGACGACGACGACGCTCGCGACGGTATCGTTGTTGAAATAGGTCTTCGCGGTCGGCAGCAGCTTGGAGAATGAATAAAGTGTGACGAGGGCGGCCGCGCCCCAGGCTGCGATCGACAGGACCTCGCGCATGAAGCCGCGGACCATCGCGAGCAGCCCCGAGATCAGCATGACACCGAGCAGGATGAGATCGAGGAGCGTTATCGGCATCGGCTGCTCAGGTCCACTTCGACAGGTCCAAGGTTCGCGAATCGACGGAGGACCGATCCTCCAGATCGGAGGAGAGCAGGGTTCCCCGGTCAAGTCCGGATGCGCGTGAGATGGTCCTGCGCGCACCCGGTTGCGGCGTTGTATAGCGGCGAGTCACGCGAACGTCACGGTCCGGCTAGCCGTCCTGGCGGCGGAATCTCGCTGGTGTGGCATTTTTTTCGGCATGGCTCGGGCCGCGGCGGCCCTGTTCGGGCGCCTCGGCATCGTCCCGGCCGCTCGTGTGGCGCGCACGCGGCGTGCCGCGGGCGGCAATGTCCGCCACCAGCGAGGTCAGCCCGCCGACGGTATTGAGGTTGAGGCCGGCGTCGCCGCCGGCCTCGCCGCGGGCGCGCTCCGGCAGCACCACGCGCAGAAAGCCGAGCTTCGCGGCCTCTTTCAGCCGCGCCGAGGTCTGCGCCACCGGCCGCACCGCGCCCGACAGCGAGATTTCGCCGAAATACACCGCGTCCGGCGGCAGTGGCGCATTCACCAGCGACGAGACCAGCGCCGCGGCCGCGGCGAGATCCGCCGCCGGCTCGTGGATGCGCAGGCCTCCGGCGACGTTGAGATAGACGTCATGGCCGGACAGCTTGACGCCACAATGCGCCTCCAGCACCGCCAGCACCATCGACAGCCGGCTCGGATCCCAGCCGACCACGGCGCGGCGCGGTGTGCCGAGCGAGGTCGGCGCCACCAGGGCCTGCATCTCGACCAGCACCGGACGCGTGCCCTCGATGCCGGCAAAAACGGCCGTGCCCGGGCTGCCGAGATCGCGCTCGGATAAAAACAGCTCGGAGGGATTGGTGACCTCACGCAGGCCGAGGCCGGTCATCTCGAACACGCCGATCTCGTCGGTCGGTCCGAACCGGTTCTTCACCGCGCGCAGGATGCGGAACTGCTGCGATCCTTCGCCTTCGAACGACAGCACCGCGTCGACCATGTGCTCGACCACGCGGGGGCCGGCGATCTGGCCGTCCTTGGTGACGTGGCCGACCAGGATGATGGCCGCACCGGATTTTTTTGCAAAGCGAATCAGCTTCTGCGCCGAGGCGCGCACCTGGGTCACCGTGCCCGGGGCCGATTCGACCGTGTCGGTCCACATCGTCTGGATCGAATCGATCACGATCAGCCGGGGCACGGCACCCTCGGACAGCGTCGAGATGATGTCCTCGACCGAGGTCTCGGCCGCCAGCTGCACCGGCGCATCTGCGAGCCCCAGCCGTTCGGCGCGCAGCCGCACCTGGGCGACGGCTTCTTCGCCGGAGATGTAGACGGCGCGATGGCCGGCACGTGCCATCATCGCGGTGGCCTGCGTCAGCAGGGTCGACTTGCCGATGCCGGGATCGCCGCCGACCAGCAGAATGGAGCCGCGCACAAAACCGCCGCCGGTGACGCGGTCGAGTTCGGTCATGCCCGACGACAGCCTGGGCGCGTCGATGCTCTTGCCGGTCAACGATTCCAGCTGGAACGTGCGGCCCTTGCGCTTGGAGCGCAGCGACACCGGCGCCGAGGTCGCGCCGGTCGTGTCCTCCTCGGCCAGCGTGTTCCACTCGCCGCAGGCTTCGCATTTGCCCTGCCAGCGCGAATAGGCCGCGCCGCAATTCTGGCAGACGAAAGAGAGCGTGGACTTGGCCATGTCGGGAGAATCGATGCGGTCAGGAGTGGGTGGCGTTCCATAACATACTTAGGCCCGCGGCCAGCATGATGCCATCCATGACCAGGCGGAACACGTCCGGCTTCATGTGCAGAACGAAACGCTTGGCGACGAAGGCGCCGGCCATCAGCGAGCCGCCCGCGATCAGGCCCTTGAGCAGGATGTCCGGCGTCAGCGCGCCGAAGCGCTGGAAGGTGATCGACTTCGAGACATAGAGCCCGAGCGAACTCGCCGCCTCCGTAGCGAGGAACGCGCCCTTCGAGAGGCCGTAGAACAGGAACAGCGGCACGCTGAGCGGCCCGGTCGAGACCACGATGCCGGTCAGAAATCCGATGACCGCACCGCCGAGCGCGAGATGCCAGAGGTTGGCCTTGATCTCGTGCCGCGCCAGCCAATGGCGCGCCGGCACCATCGCGATTAGGAACAGCCCGATGGTGATGTCGACAGCCTGTGGCGGCAGGATCAGCAGGGTGCGGGCGCCGAGCGCCGCCGCCGGAATGCCGGTTACGGAATAGGCCGCGCAGGCGCGCCAGTCGACCTCGCGCCACCACGCCAGGATGCGCGACAGGTTCGCCATCACGGCCGCCACCGCCATGATCGGCACGGCTTCCTTCGGCCCATATTCGTACACCAGCACCGGCATCAGCATGATCGACGATCCGGTGCCGACGATGCCTGACAAGGTGCCGGCGACGAGGCCGACGGCGAGGACGAACAGGAAGCCCAAGATTGTCGTCCTCCGCAATTGAGGCAAGCTTTCTCTTCACGTCATTGCGAGCGAAGCGAAGCAATCCAGGGCTCCGGGCGGGACTCTGGATTGCTTCGTCGCTGAGCCTGTCATCGGGCCGCGCTTCGCGCGGACCCGTTGGCTCCTCGCAATGACGGCGGAAAGAGCTGCGTCGGTGGTTAACAGGTGGTTCGACGGGAATCGAAATCAGCAATGATTGTGCGTCTGCACCTTTAAAAGTTGAAGCGTATTCGTCGCATCACCTGCCGAAGTTCCGCAGCGAGGCGACGATGAGCAGACGGCCGACATCCCCGAACGTGCAGCCGCATGCGGCTGCCACCGCCGACTTCCCGTGGCTCGCCGGCGCGATGCTGGCGGTCGAGGCCAGCGAGGTGATCCGGCTGCGGCTGGAAAAGTTCGCGCGCGGCGATCAGGATTCGTCCTACGAAGCGCAACTGATGGTCGGCGAGAAGATTGTGGCCGCGTTCGAGGCCGCCGCCAGCCTGTGCGCCGGCGCCTCCGCCGAAGCCATCGTCGGCCGCTACCGCGAGCACGTCGCAGCCAATGCCCGGCGGCTGTCAGCCTGACAGGTCTTCCACCTGCGCACGCCAGTCGCGCGGGCGCGTGCCGAAGCGCTGCTTGAAGCGGCGCGTGAAATGCGACAAATCGGAAAAGCCCCAGTCGAAGGCGATGCGGCCGATGTCGTGGCCCGCGCGGGCGGGATCGCGCAAGTCGCGCGCGACGCCGTCGAGCCGTCGCGCCATCACCAGCTCGGAAAAGCTGGTGCCGGCACGCGCCAACAGCTTGTGCACGTAGCGCTCGCTGATTCCGACGGCGGCGGCAATCGCCGCCACCGTCAGGCCGGGCTCGCGCAGCCGCTCGTGAATGGCGCGGCGCAGCGCCAATGTGGTGGCATCGGCGAATGAGGTGGTCGCCTGCGCCTCGCGGCGGCCGCGGCGCGAGACGCTCAGCGCGACCAGATCGAGCAGCACGTCGAACAGCGCGGTGGCATCGTCAGGTGCGAGCCGCAGCGCATTGGCGTTGAGCGAGCGTGCGGTCTCGACGATCAGCGCGCCGAGACAGGGATCGTCGGACAGCCGCGTCGGCGTGATGTCCTGAACCGTCGGCAGGCGCGCGAACAGTGCATCGGCCGGGACACGAAACGAGATGACGCCGAGCGACGGCCCGCGATCGTGCCGCAGCTCGAAGGTCCGGTCGCTGTCGAAGATGCCGACCTGTCCGGCGGACAGGCTGACCTCGCCATCGTCCTGCAAAATCGTGCAGCGCCCGGCGAGCTTGAGATTCAAATAGAAGCAGCGCTGGTCGGAGGCGGCGATGTCCATGCGCGAGCGGCGCACGATGTGCTCGGGGAAGCTGACGCGGTTGATGGCGCCGCGGCCGAGGCCGATGTGCTGCACCTCCGCCGCAAAGCCCGTGCCGCGCGCCGGCTCCGGCGTCAGGTTCATGAAGGCCTGACAGATCGCCTCGCGGTAATAGGAGAACTGCTCCTCCGGCCGCACCATGGCCGTATTCCAGCTCCGCTGACGTTCCGGCTCCGCGCCCGGCATCGGTTCACTCCGAGACCATTTGGGTTCAGTTGTGGCCAAGCGCTGAGAGCGCCGTGCGGCCATTGTCCTTGCACCGTCCGTCATCGTGCAAAGGAAGTGATCGATGTCAACCTACGTCCTGGTCCATGGCGCCTGGCATACCGGCGCCGAGCTCGAGCCCGTTGCGGCGCCCATCCGCGCCGCCGGCCACACCGTGCATCTGCCGACCATCCGCGGCAACCGTCCCGGCGACGCCAAGACATCAGGCCTCGACGAGGCCATCAGCTCGATCTGCGACTACTTCACCGCGCACGACATCACCGACGCCGTGCTGATGGGGCATTCCTATGGCGGCATGGTCATCACCGGCGTCGCCGACCGGATGCCGGAGCGCATCCGCCGGCTCGTCTACTGGAATGCGTTCGTGCCCAACGATGGCGAGTGCCTCAACGACATGGTGCCGCCGCATTACGTCGCGCTGTTCGACGCGGTCGCGGCCGAGCGCGGCGACGGCTCGGTGGTGCTGCCGTTCCCGGTCTGGCGCGAGGCCTTCATCAACGACGCCGATCTCGCCACCGCGACGCGCACCTATGAGATCCTCAATCCGCATCCGAACAAGACCTTCACGGATGCGATCAAGCTGAAGACCAATCCGGCTGAGATGGCCATCGCCAAATCCTACATCAATTGCACCGAGGACACGGCCTTGCCGCACAGCCTGCCGTGGCATCCGCGGCTCTCCGGCAAGCTCGGCCTGTTCCGCCTGATCCAGGTGCCCGGCAGCCACGAGCTGTGCTTCTCCGATCCGGCGAGGCTCGCACAGGCGATCATGGATGCGGGGCGGGACTGATCGGGGGCAGGGGCGCTGACCGTCAGCCGTGCAAAGAAGGGAGGTGCAAATTCCTGGTTGTGATCCACCTCACATCCGCTGGGGCCGAGACCTGACAGATTAACCTCCGATGAACGGACCCGGTTGGTCAGCAATCCCTGCCCAAGCATCGGAGATCGCAGTCATGGCCCAGTTCCATCTGTCGTCCAAAGTTCTCAATCCCAAAGCGCCCGCGCAGAAGGGCGTGTCCAAGACCGGCTGGCTCGCGATGGCGGCCGGCGCGATCACCACCGTGTTCGCGGCGATCGGCGCCGTGAACAGCGTCATTCCCGCCGCCGCGAACGTCGGCGCCACCGTGCTCGATACGCTGGGCCTGCCGGCCTGTCTGACCTACGCCGACCGCTTCGGCGGCACCCAGAGCAGCTTTCGCAAGGAAGGCGATCTGTGGCGCGAATATCCGCGCGGATCGGAGACGTTCAGCTACGAGTTCAAGGAGATTCGCCGCACGCGCCAGGAGATCATGCTGTGGAACGTGACGCCGCGCCCGAACGTGCCGGATGCCGCGAGCCTGGTCGTGCATCTGCCGGTGTGCGGCGGCATGGCGGTGCTGACCGAAGGGCTGCCGGAGCGTTCGACCAATCTCGAGCAGATCTGGCCCGATCGCGGCTGACCCGATCAGGTTCGACCGTGCCGAATCATGTCAGCACGATCCAGGCCGGCGCATGATCGCTGGCGCCGTCCTCGCCGCGGACGGCGCGATCGACGCCGGCCTTCTTCAGGCGCGGCGCCAGCGCCGGGCTCAGCAGCAGATGGTCGAGCCGGAGTCCGGCATCGCGCGGCCAGCGGTTGCGCTTGTAGTCCCAGAACGTGAACATCGGCTGCTCCGGATGCAGGGTGCGGATCGCGTCACACCAGCCCTGGTCGAGCAGCGCCTTGAAGGCGGCGCGGCTCTTCGGCTGAATCAGCGCATCCTTGTCCCACGACCGCGTCGGGTAGATGTCCTCAGGCGTCGGCGCGACGTTGTAGTCGCCGGCGAGCACGACCGGCAGATCGTCCTTGATGAAACCGGCCGCGTGCTTGTGCAGCCGCTTGAACCAGGCGAGTTTGGTGTCGAATTTCGGTCCCGGCTGCGGATTGCCGTTCGGCAGATAGAGACAGCCGACGACGATGCCGCGCACCGCCGCCTCGATGTAGCGGGCCTCGTGATCGCCGGCATCGCCGGGCAGGGCGGTGCGCGTCAGCACCGGCTCGGCCTTGCGGGCGAGAATCGCGACGCCGTTCCAGGTCTTCTGGCCCTGCCACACCGCGGCATAGCCCGCCTTCTGCAGGGCATCGGCAGGAAACTCGGCCTGGGTGCATTTCAGCTCCTGCAGGCAGACGATGTCCGGCTTAGCGGCACCGAGCCAGCCCAGCAGGTTGGGGAGACGGCGCCGGACATTGTTGATGTTGAAGGTCGCGATCTTCATGATGCCGCTGCAAGAGGAAAGGGCCGGATGTTCAAGCTCGCAATCGCCATTTCGTTCACGCTGTCGTTCGGCCTCGCCGCTGCAGCCCGCGCCCAGCAATTGCCGACCGACGAACAGCGCGTCGCCTGCCTCGCCGATTACAACAGGTTCTGCCCCGACGTCCTGCCCGGTGGCGGCCGCATCATCGCCTGCATGATGCGGCAATACGCCCAGCTTTCCGAGGCCTGCAAGAAGGTGATGGACGCCGCCGTGAAGAAGGACTGAGGAATGGCGCGCCTCCGGCCCGGGAGCGGCGGTGGGGCTGGCCGGATTGCCAACCGACGGCAGCCCAGACTAGAACACGCGGCCGATCCGGGTGTCCCGTCCATGTCTGTGTTGAGAAGCGAATGATCGATCGAGAGGCGGCGCGATTTCTGGTCAGGGTGATCCGATCCAGATATCGCGATCACCGGACGGAACTGCGCGAGTTGCGACGGCACATTCGGCCCGGCGACGTCGTTTGCGACATCGGCGCCAACAAGGGCAGCTTCCTGTATTGGCTGGCGCGATGGTCGGCTCCGGGTCGCGCGATCGCGTTCGAGCCGCAGCCGGATCTCGCCGAGCAGCTGTCGCGGTTGTGCACGACCTTCTCCCTCGACAACGTGGTGGTCGAGCGCCGCGCCGTCGATGCTGCGTCGGGCACGCGGACGCTGTTCATCCCGGACGGCCACCAGCCCGGCGCGTCGCTGCTCGAGCCCGCCGAGCCCAACCGGCCGATCGAGGTGCAGACCATTTCGCTCGACGACTATCTGCCCGCCGATCGCAACGTCTCGGCGATGAAGATCGATGTCGAAGGCGCGGAGCTCGACGTGCTCAGCGGCGCCGTGAACACGCTGCGCCGCTGCCACCCGCTGATCGTGCTCGAATGCGACCGCCGCCTCGCCACGCTCGACAAGGTGTACGAGACGTTCGAGCTGCTGCGCGGCCTCGGCTATTCCGGCAGCTTCATCCACCGCGGCCGCCTGCTCCCGCTTTCGAGCTTCGACCCCGAGCGCCACCAGCGCACCGACGGCGAGTGGTTCTGGAAGAGCAAGGACTACTGCAACAACTTCATCTTCAGAAGCAGCGCCGCGCAAGCGTGAGATCCGTCATGTCCAAAGCACCGGTCCCTCATCCGATCCTGTCGACCACCCGGCTGCGGCTGCGTCAGTTTCATCCTGACGACACCGAGGCCATGCACCGCTGCTTCAGCGACCCGGCTGCGATGCGGTTCTGGAATCATCCGGTGCATACCAAGCCGATCGAGAGCGAGCGCGCCGTGCGCCGCTTCATCGACTGCACGCCGTCCTACTACCGGTTCTGGGCGGTGACGGAGGCGAAGACCAACCGCTGCATCGGCATGGTCAACTATCACGACGGCCACATCCGCAGCCGGCGCGCCGCGATCGGCTATATCATCGATCCCGCCCGGCAGCGCGAGGGCATCGCCATGGAAGCGGTGTCGGCAATGATCGACCATTGCTTCGGCGACCTCGGCCTGCACCGCGTGCAGGCGTTGATCCACCCCGACAACGCCGCCTCGCGTCGCCTCGCCGAAAAGCTCGGCTTCCGCTGCGAGGGCCAGCTGCGCGACCATCTGCGCGTCGGCGAGGAATGGCGCGACGACATGCTGTATGCGCTGTTGGCGACCGATCTGCGTGGTGGAGAGCAGGGCGCGTAGCGCGCTCAACGCTGCGCGCGTTTCGCAACTGACAAGCCAAACGGGGACGGCCGCCGCTCACTCAGCCGCGAGCTTGTCCTGTGCGGCCGCGACGATCTCGTTCTGCAGCGCCGAGGGGCCGAGCGCGCGGGCCATCACCACGGTGCCGATCAGCATCGTCAGCGTCCGGATCGCTTCGCCGCGCGCCCCGCGCTTCGCCACGCCACGCGCCGCCAGGCCGGCCGCGACACGCGTGATCAACTGCTCGGCGCCGTCGGCGAATTCGCCACCGAGCACGTCCGGAATCCGCCCGGCATCCGCGCCGAAGCCTGCCGCCGGGCAGCCGATGCCGGGGTGGGCGATGTGCTCCGCCGACAGATAGCGCGCCACATAGGCCGCCAGCGCCGCTTCGGCCCCGCCTTTGTCCGTGTCGCTGTCGATGCCGTCGGCCATGGTGGCGAAGGCGTGCCGCGTGGCGGCCGCGAGCAGGTCGTCCTTGGAGGCGAAGTGCCGGTAGAAGCCGCCCTGCGTCATGCCGGCGGCGCCCATCACGTCGGCGATGCTCGCCCCGGCGATCCCGCGCTCGCGCAGCAGCCGCGCCGCCGTATCGACGATTTTCGCTTTGCTTTCAGCGGTTTGTTCCCGGGTTTTGCGCATCTGATCGAACCTGCCTCGTGTCGCTTGACATTTTAGCGGTCGTTCGACATCTTTGCAATTAGAGTTCGATCGTAATCTAAATAGGACGTGACCCATGACCCACCCATTGCAGCGACCGCTCGCGCAGGCCGAGCGCCTGAAGCGGGCCTACGGCGCCTATGCAGTCGTCACCGGCGCCTCCGATGGGATCGGCCGTGCCTTGGCAATGCGGCTGGCGGAGGCCGGCTTCGGTCTCGTGCTGGTCGCACGTCGCAAGGCCATGCTGGATGCGCTCGCCGCCGAGCTCGAACCGCGTACGTCCCTCCGGCCAGTCGTGATCACAGCCGATCTCTCGGTGCCGGAGGACGTCGCCCGGATCGAGCGGGAGACCGCGGATCTCGATGTCGGCCTCTTGGTCGCCGCCGCCGGCTTCGGCACTTCGGGGCCGTTCGTCGAAGGCGATCTCGCAGCCGAGCTGAACATGATCGATGTCAATTGCCGCGCGCTGGCACAGCTCACGCATCTGTTCGGCCGCCGCTTCGCTGCGCGACGGCGCGGCGGCATCGTCCTGATGAGCTCGCTGGTCGCGTTCCAGGGCGTGGCGCGCGTCGCCAACTACGCGGCGACCAAGGCCTTCGTGCAGAGCCTCGCCGAGGGCCTCGCGCCGGAGCTCAAGCCTTTCGGTGTCGACGTGCTGGCCTCGGCGCCGGGGCCGGTCATGAGCGGCTTCGGCCAGCGCGCCCATATGACGATCCGCAGCGGCCAGACCCCGGACGAGGTCGCCGTCGGCACGCTCAACATGCTCGGACGGCGCACCACGGTGCGGCCCGGCTTCCTCGCCAAGGCGCTGGAGGCGAGCCTGATGCTGCTGCCGCGGTCGGCCCGCGCCGCGATGCTGGCGCGGGTGATGGCCGGCATGACGCAGACGGCGTGAGCCGATCCTTTCCAAAGCCCGGAGTGCGATGCCATGACGACCGACACGCTGTCCTCCGTTGCCGTCGCATCACCGCGGCTTTCGGCCTCGGAGCTGCTCGATCTCGCGCGCGCCTGCGGCGCCGATGATTGCGGCCTTGCCTCGATCGACGATCCCGGCCTTGCCGAGGATCGGCCGCATATTCTCGCGGCCTTCCCCAGGACGCGCACGCTGCTGGTGCTGGTCGAACGGATGCATCGCGAGCCGGTTCGCTCGCCGGCGCGCTCGGTCGCCAACCTCGAGTTTCATCGTTCGGGCGACCACGTCGACGAGGTCGCGCGCGGCATCGTCCGCGCGCTCGAGGATCGCGGCATCCGCGCGCTCAATCCGGCGATGGCGTTCCCGATGGAGATGGACCGTTTCCCGGACCGCGCCTGGATCGTCTCGCACAAGCGCGCCGCCGAGGCCGCAGGCCTCGGCCGGATGGGCATCCATCGCAGCGTCATTCATCCGCGCTTCGGCAGCTTCATCCTGCTCGGCACGGTGCTGATCGCCGCCGAGGTCGATGCGGTCGCTGCACCGCTCGACCATAATCCATGCCTCGAATGCAAGCTGTGCGTCGCCGCCTGTCCGGTCGGCGCGATCAAGCCCGACGGGGCCTTCGACTTCTCCGCCTGCCTGACCCACAATTATCAGCAGTTCATGGGCGGCTTCGTCAACTTCGTCGAGGACATCGCCGAGTCGCGCTCGGCCAAGGATCTGCGCAGCCGGGTGAGCTACGCCGAAACGGTGACGCGCTGGCAGAGTCTGTCCTACGGGCCGAACTACAACGCCGCCTATTGCCTTGCCGTCTGCCCGGCCGGCCATGACGTCATCGGACCCTATCTCGCCGACCGCAAGCAGCACGTGACGGACGTGCTCGAGCCGCTGACGCGCAAGACCGAGCCGGTCTATGTCGTGCCCGGCAGCGACGCCGCCGACTATGTCGCGCGGCGCTTTCCGCACAAAAAAGTCCGCTTCGTTCGCTCGAGCGCGCGGGCGACCTCGATCCGCGGCTTCCTCGACGGCATGCGCCTGGCTTTCCAGCCCGGCAAATCCAAGGGGCTGGCGGCGATCTATCACTTCACCTTCACCGGCCAGGAGACAGCCGAAGCCACCGTCACCATCCGCGACCGCCGGCTGACCGTACAGCCCGGCCATGTCGGCAAGGCCGATCTCCGTATCATCGCCGACAGCAAGGCCTGGCTGCGCTTCCTCGCCAAGGAGATCTCGGTGGCGCGTCTGATCCTGACGCGCGCGCTGCGGCTGAAGGGGCCGGTGCGCCTGATGGCGGCGTTCGGGAAGTGCTTTCCGTCCTGAGCGCGGGCAGGGGACGAGGCCAGCGATCGGTGCGGGAGAGACAACGGCCCGCCTTTTCTGCTAGGCTCATGGACGTTCCGCGAGCCCCGCCACGGCCAAGCCGCCGATCCCGCATCCGATGCGCTCGCCCCCCGTCGGCGGCTGCGCCAGGATCACGATCGAGACGTCGAGGCGGTGCACCGCGGCTTCAGCGGCCCCGACGCCTGCGGCTCCGGAATGATCGGGTTGGAATCAAACGGATCGCGAGCGAGCGTGCGTGTGGAGAAGCTCCAATGGACCGCGATATCAAGGACGTCATCGGACTGCTGATGCACATCCTGGACGGCGGGGAGACCTCGCAACAGGAGCTGGACGAGCTGGGGTTCGAGGCGGAGGGCGACCTCGAAACGGCACTTAACGAAGCGTATGTGGCGCTGCGCGAGTTCGCGCGAGATCAAGACCTCAGGCGGAACGATGCCGCGGCCGATCGCGCCATGCGCGCGGGCTTGGAGCGGTGCTTGACCAGGATCGTGACCGCATCGGATCCCGCGCCGAAGTTCGCCTGAACGGACTGCTTCGCAGTTCGCCACAGCTTCATCCATCGGCACGACTTCGCCGCAGCGCAAAGAGAAATTTGCAGCTCCGAGGAGATCTTGCCGAGATTTTGGTGACGGTGCACAAAACTCTTGGCGAGTTTTGTGCACCGTCACCGAATTTAAGGAGCTCTCGGTTGCGCGGCTGATCCTCACCCGATCGCTGCGGCTGAAGGGGCCGGTCCGCCTGATGGCGGCGTTCGGGAAATGCTTTCCGTCGTAGCCTCAGCCGAGGCGCTGCCCCTGGGGAGTTCTGTGCCCTAGAGTTGGTGACAGCGCACTTATGCCGATTGTCGCTGCGCTCATCCGGGCCACGCTTGCTGCAATGTCAGGGTAGCTCTGGACAGCCGTCCCGCAGTTGTAGCGGTTGAAACTGCCGCCACACTCCGAGGAGCGTCGAGTCGCGCAGGCTGAACAGGAAGCTGATGCTGATATGATCGGGTGCCTGTTGTGACGACGGTGGATCGCGGAATTCGACGTGAACGTAGTGGGGCACGATCGTCTCCTCATGATACCAGGAGCCCGTCAGAAACAATTCGCGGCGCGAGCCCTTGGAGACCAGCCGCAGCAGACATGGTTTGACGCGGGTTTCTCGGTCAGACGAGAGGAATCTCAATTCCTGCAAGGAGCCCGCGTCGCCCTCCGAGAATTCAAGGTGTAGACGCGTCGCCTGATAGGCAGGCGGCAGCCCCGGGATCGTGCCGTCGGTGCCGAGAGAAAGGATAACGTCTTGATGCGCGATAGCTGCCGTGCTGGCGAGCATGACAGTCGCGAAAAGGGCCATCATACGGTTCATTGGCGAGGTGCTCATCTCAAGGAGGTGGCCGGGGATTTTGGTGACGGGGCATAAAACTCTTGGCGAGTTTTGTGTCACCGAATCCTGATAGTTGGAAGATAGGGGGCATTGCCTCAATATTGTTGATGCAGACATCTCAACACCGACGGTGCAACCTCTCCCCGCTCTTCTGCGGGGAGAGGTCGGATTGCGCAGCAATCCGGGTGAGGGGCATGGCACATACGGGGCCAAATCGCAGGTCTATCGGACTCGCAAAATGGCTCGACGTGGATGTGAACCCGTCGATCAACCGTAGGTTTGAGTACACCAAATTGCCACTTCCCGTGAGGCTGCCCCTCACCCCAACCCTCTCCCCGTGAAGAACGGGGAGAGGGAGCGCACCGTGCTCGCGGATGCTGATAGTTTTGAGAAAAGGCGCTGCCTTGATCATTGCCGGCTCAGTCTGCTCAACGCGGACGGCGCAACCTCTCCCCGGCCTTTGCGGGGAGAGGTCGGATTGCGCAGCAATCCGGGTGAGGGGCATGGCACATAGGAATCCAAGTCACAGGTCCATCGGATTCGCAGATTCGCTCGACGTGCTGACCGTCGCTCCATCGATCGATCCAACTGCCCCAGATCAGCACTTCCCGTGCCGCCGCCCCCCCCAACCCTCTCCCCGTGAAGAACGGGGAGAGGGGGCGCACCGTGCTGGCGGATGCTGATAGCAGACGTTGCGCGCAAGGAGGAGCTTCAGCGGTTCACATGGCGCTGTCGGAGCGGCGGGATGCAGCCGCACCACGCTGGCTTCGGTCTCCTTGCGGTAATGCACGGCAATCGTGAGCTCGCCCATCTGCACCGCGGCCAGCAAGGTTTCGAGAAAATCGGCATTCACGTCGGGTCGGTCGAAGGTGACGCCTGGGACCATTTCGATGATATCGAGAATCCTGCCGAGATCGGCCGCCGCGGCTGCGCGCGTCGCCAGACTGGCAGCGAGATCGGCAATGGCGCTGGACGCTCGCGCAAACTGCCCGCTGACGCTTTTCGCAGCGCCTGTCGCGATGTCTTTGAGTTTGGAGAACACGCCTCATCCCTTCGGTGAACGTCCGGCAGGGCTATTGTAACGATGCTGCCCCGTGGGCCGCCATCAGCATCCGCTCGACAATCGCATCGAACTCTTCCTTTGCAATTGCATCGGTTGCAGCCATTTCGTCGTATGATTTTCGGTAAGGCTCCCACCAGTGGTGGTGAAGTCCCTCGCGGTGCAGAACCCGCGCGGCAGCCTCGACCTGTGCCAGTGAAGGACGCCACATGCGCGATATCTCCTGAGCCGCTGGGTGAAGCTGCCTGGTCTGGCCGATCCGACGGAGTCTTTCGCCGGGCTCGTTTGATTTGGAGGGTAGGCTTGATCGTTGCAAGAGCAAGTCACGGGCGCGGGCAGCTGCACCAAAAGACAGAATTTGCTAGCGATCTCAACGCGACTCACTCTGTCCAGTCCTGCCGCCAAAAATATTCAACTTCCGTTTATCAGAAAATCATGCTTCACTCCCTCCGTCCCGCCTCGGCACGAGGGGCGTATCGCGATCGTCATGACACGCGGGGTGGGATGCGGTGGGCGCTTTGGGTCGCAGCATGGCTTGGCCGTGCGGACGAACGGCTCGGGTGCACGTCGAAAACGTATGGTCCTGGCATCTCGACGCTGATGCTACGCTGGTGGTGATGATGATCCGCCGGTCACGGGGGCAAGACAGCCGATCCCCGGGGAGAGTACGCATAAGGCGTAAGGCCATCGCGCAGGGAATGCCGGTTGACCGGCTGGACCTGTGGTGACTGCCGCCTGCTTTTTTTCTGCAGGCGGGCCATGGGTTGCGGCCAGCACCCGGCATTCCCTGCACCCTCGTTCTGAGAAGAGGGTGAGAACGAGATGCAAGCCTCGGGCGTTTCCTGCCGCGAGAACGATGGTGCGCGTCCGAACACCGCTGGTGCCTCGCCAGCGCTCATCCAGGTGATGGCAGCGGGTGTTGCTGCGCATGTTTGCCGATATCCATCAGCCCGTCATTGCGAGCGAAGCGAAGCAATCCAGAGTCCCGCACACCACCCTGGATTGCTTCGCTTCGCTCGCAATGACGATGCGAAGGCAGCATCCCGTGTCACTGCGTGCGGCGGCTGCCGCCGGCCGACGATCAGCTCTCTGCGGGCGCGGCGCCGCCCTTGTAGATGCGGTGATAGCGCCGTCCCAAATTGGTCAGGACTTCGTAGCCGATGGTGCCGAAATGATGCGCGAGCTCGTCGACGGTGATGCCTTCGCCGAGCAGGGTCGCGAAGTGGCCGCGGCGGGCGGCTTTCGGCGGCAGCTCGGTGACATCGACCGCGATCAGGTCCATCGAGATGCGGCCCGCGACGGGGCAGCGCTGGCCGGCGATGATGACGTCGGCGCCGCGGGTGCCGTCGTTGGACGAGGCGGCGCGGAAATAGCCGTCGGCATAGCCGGCCGAGAGGATCGCGATCTTTGTTGGCCGGCGCGCCGTCCAGGTGCCGCCATAGCCGACGGCATCGCCGCGCGCGACGTCGCGCAGCTGCACGATACGGGCCTTGATCTCGGCGACCGGCTGCATCGGGTTGTCGGCTTCCGGCGTCGGATTGACGCCGTAGAGCGCCGCACCGGGCCGCACCATGTCGAACTGGAAGGAGGCGCCGAGGAAGATGCCGGAGGACGCCGCGAGCGCGGCCGGCACGCCGGTGAAGACGCTGGCGACCTCGCGAAAGGTCGCAAGCTGGCGGGCATTCGACGGGCTGTTGATCTGCTCGGCCGAGGCGAGGTGACTCATCACCAGCGTGATGCCGTGATCACCGCTCTGGATGCGCGGGATCATGCCTTGCGCGTCGATCGGGCTGAGGCCGAGCCGGTTCATGCCGGTGTCGACATGAATGGCGGCGCCGCCCTTCCAGCCGGTGCGGCGGCAGAACATGTCCCATTCGGCGAGCTCGTTGAGATCGCCGATCACGGGGCGGCAGTTGATCGCGGCGTAGTCGTCGCCGGTGTTCTGGAAGAAGCCGTCGAGCACGTACAGCGCGGCGGTGTCGGGCAGGGCGCTGCGGGCGACCTTGGCCTCGGCGAGGGTGGCGACGAAGAAGGTCTTGCAGCCGGCGGCCGCGAGCGTGCGCGCCACCTGCGGGATGCCGCAGCCATAGGCGTCGGCCTTGATCACGCCGGCGCATTCGGCGGGGACTGCGGTCTTTTCCAGCTTGCGCCAATTGGCGGCGAGCGCATCGAGATCGATCGTGAGCACGCCGGTGGCGCTGGCGGGGATCGCATCATCGGCTGCCGAGATGGTCTGCCCTGCGACGGGCGTCTCGGCAGGTTTCTGTTCGGGAACACTCATGTGGCGGTTGTACGCGCCGGAGCGCGCCGGTTCAACCGCACACGGTCAATAGTCGTGATGCTGCGGCGGCAGGCCGTCATGGGCGAGATCGCCGAAGCGCGTCACCGAGGCGTCGAAGTGCAGCTCGACCGTGCCGGTCGGACCGTGACGCTGCTTGCCGATGATCACCTCGGCCTTGCCGAGCGCCAGATCCATTTCCATCTGCCACTTCTGGTGCTCCTCGGTGCCGGGGCGCGGCTCCTTGGCAGCGAGGTAGTATTCGCCGCGGTACACGAACAGCACGACGTCGGCGTCCTGCTCGATCGAGCCGGATTCACGCAGGTCCGACAGCTGCGGCCGCTTGTCCTCGCGGTTTTCGACCTGGCGCGACAGCTGCGACAGCGCGATGATGGGAACACTGAGCTCCTTGGCCAGCGCCTTCAGGCTGGTGGTGATCTCGGTGATTTCCTGCACGCGGTTGTCGTTGCCGCGCTTGCCCGAACCCGACAGCAGCTGGATGTAGTCGATCACCAGCAGGTCGAGGCCCTTCTGGCGCTTCAGGCGGCGGGCGCGCGCCATCACCTGCGAGATCGAGATGCCGCCGGTTTCGTCGACATAGAACGGCAGCGATTGCAGCTCGATCGAGCACTCGCGCAGCTTCTCGAAATCGGCTTCCGTGATGCCGCCGCGGCGGATCATGCTCGACGGAATGCCGCTGCGCTCGGCAACGATACGGGTGGCGAGCTGCTCGCCGCTCATTTCGCACGAGAAGAACCCGACCACGCCGCCCTGCGCGGCCCGATAGGTGCCGTCAGGCTGCAATTCGGGGACATAGGCCTGGGCGACATTGTAGGCGATGTTGGTGGCGAGCGAGGTCTTGCCCATGCCGGGACGGCCGGCGAGGATGATCAAGTCGGAGTGCTGCAGGCCGCCCATCTTGGCGTCGAGGTCGCGCAGGCCGGTCGAGATGCCGGACAGCTTGCCGTCGCGCTGGAACGCCTTGGCGGCCATGTCGAGCGCGACAGTCAGCGCCTGCGAGAATTTCTGGAACCCGCCATCGTAGCGGCCGGACTCGGCGAGCTCGTACAGCCTGCGCTCGGCGTCCTCGATCTGGTTGCGCGGGGCGAAGTCGACCGGCGCGTCATAGGCGACGTTGACCATGTCCTCGCCGATGCCGATCAGGTCGCGGCGCAACGACAGATCGTAGATGGTGCGGCCATAGTCCTGCGCGTTGATGATCGTGGTCGCTTCGGCAGCGAGTCGCGCCAGATACTGGCCGACGGTCATGCCGCCGAGATCGACGTCGGCGGGCAGGAAGGTTTTCAGCGTGACGGGCGTCGCGATCTTGCCCATCCGGATCAGGCTCGAGGCGGTCTCGAAGATGGTCTGGTGCAGCGGCTCGAAGAAATGCTTCGGCTCGAGGAAGTCCGAGACGCGATAGAACGCATCATTGTTGACGAGAATGGCGCCGAGCAGACCCTGCTCCGCCTCGATGTTGTGAGGCGCGCTGCGATAGGCCGGCGCAGCGGCGTCCGTGGGAGCCAGCTTGTGAACGTTCGAATCGGTCAATGCCATGGATGCGTGTTTAGCAGCTTTGAAGGGGAGGGGATAAAGCGCCAGTCGCACGCGAAGCGAAAGCGAAACGTGGCCTCTATTCACCGTCTGCTAAATTTGGTGGATGAATCCGGACTCGCCAGATGCCGTGCTTGACGGGAACAGGCGGACTCGGCGCCGCGGGGGGAGAAGCGGAACTGCGGTGCAATCACGCCGCGAGAGCGGCGTCATGCAAAATCACGCCGCAGCGGTCACGACCGGCGGCGCTGCGGCTTTGGTGTTTTTCACGCGATGCGTCAGACCAGCAGCAGATACAGCAGGGCAATGAGCGAAGCGCCCACACCGGCGGCGATCAGCGCATAATCGGTGCTGAGGTCGGTCTTGGGTTCCAGCATGGCTCGGATGGGGCTCTGGGTCATGCCGGGACACTACGGCCGGAAGACCCCGGGATCTGTGAGCCAGTTCACAGACCGGACGATTTGTTTGGAGATCTGCGAGGGCGGAGCGCGATCTCGTGCTCCAATCGAAACTCGCACCGTGCGCAGCTTCAGATCGACCTCAAATCGGGCGAGAGCGAGCGGCCCATCACTCGAGATCGCCGCACTCGAGATCGCCGCTCCACACTCAGCCGTCGTCCCGGGCAAGCCACGAGGCCGCGCCAGCGGGCTCGTGGCGCCGACCCGGGACCCATAACCACAGGGAGACATGATGGCGCACGATGCCGGCCGAGCTTCGCGCATCAACGCCCCCCTGTGGTTATGGGTCCCTGCGTTCGCAGGGACGACAGCGGAGCGTGTGGATACTGCGCTGGCCCTCAGGGCCAGGCGGCGCCACAAAGCTCCAATCTGCCCGGGTGTCCAGCCACGGCTCTGCGTCTGCAACGCCTTCTATTCCCCCGCCATCCGCAACGTCGGACTGCTTCGGCGTTCGCGCGTTCGCAGCCGGGCTTCCTCGCGATGGATGTAGTCGCGGGTCATCGGCACGACGCCCTGACGCCTGGCGAGCTGGATCTGGACGTTCATCATGTTCTGCTGGCGGAACGCCAGCTCGGACACCGCCAGATAGAACTCCCACATCCGGGCAAACCGCGCGTCGTAGAGCTGCACCGCTTCCTCGCGGCGCGCCATGAAGCGCTCGCGCCAGGCCTTCAGCGTCTCCGCATAATGCAGCCGCAGGATCTCGATGTCGCAGACCAGGAGGCCTGCGCGCTCGATCGCCGGCAGCACCTCCGACAGCGCCGGGATGTAGCCGCCGGGAAAGATGTATTTGGCGATCCACGGATTGGTGGCGTCCGGCCCTTCCGACCGGGCGATCGAATGCAGCACCATGACGCCGTTCTCGTCGAGCAGCTCGGCGCAGCGGCGGAAGAACGTGTCGTAGAAGGCGACGCCGACGTGCTCGAACATGCCGACCGAGACGATGCGGTCGAAGCTGCCGGGCACGTCGCGATAGTCCTGCAGCAGGAAGCGGGCGGAGGCCGACAGGTTTTGTTCGGCTGCGCGCGTATTGGCGACCTGCAGCTGCTCGGCCGACAGCGTCACGCCGGTGATTTCGGCCGCGGTCATTTCAGCAAGATAAAGCCCAAGGCCGCCCCAGCCGCAGCCAATGTCGAGGACGCGATGGTTCGGGGTGATCAGGAGCTTCGCGGCGAGGTGCCGCTTCTTGGCGAGCTGGGCATCGTCCAGCGTGCTGCCTTGTGTCTCGAAATAGGCGCAGGAATATTGCCGGTCGGCGTCGAGGAACAGCGCGTACAGCCGGCCATCGAGATCGTAGTGATGGGCGACGTTGCGGCGCGCGCGGGCGCGGATGTTGAGCTGGCGCAAACGGCGGATCAGGTAGCGCAGACACCATTGCGGCTTGGCCCAGTCGGGAAGGGCCGCCGGCTGGCTCATGATGATGGCCAGAAAGTCGGCGATCGAGCCCTGCTCGACCACGAAGCTGCCGTCCATGTAGATCTCGCCGAGCGCCAGCTCGGGGTTGGTCAGGATGCGGCGCTCGGCCTCGCGGGTCAGGAACCTGACCGCGACCGGAACGCCGGTGCCATCGCCGCAGCGGAAGGTGGCTCCGTCGGCGGTCGTGAAACTGATCGATCCGCGGCAAATGAAGTGATCGAGAAGACGACGCAACAAACGGTCCATCGACACCACCCGACGAGCTATCTCGTGAGATGCTGGTCCCCGCACACGCAATCCGACGCTTGGCGACCCGAATGGTTCCTCTTCAAACCTTACCTATGCTGCTTGACGGGCATAGATGTTGCTCCTCTAGCGAACACGATGCAGTTATTTCGACGTGACATCGAAGGAGTCAGAGCTGTGAGCTGGGGCATCTGTGCGCTTTCTTTCCCCCTCCGATCCGTTAAAAAGGCCGCGGCCGCCGGCTCCCAGCCGGTGTTCGGCGCTTTTGTCGGACGAGGCCGCGAGACATCGCAATCGCGGAGGGGCCGCGGCCTGGATCGGGTCACGTCTCGCCGGATGGCGAGCGGGAGCACGGCAGCTCGTGTCGCGGGCCGAGCCGTGCGGGCAAAACCATAGGCGGAGAATGACGATGGTGGGCCGAGCGCTCAATTTGGCGGCGGTGGTGGCGGTGGTCTGCATGGGCCTGGCGGGCGCCGCCATGGCGCAGGAGAACCTCGATGCGGGCAAGAGCCCGGCGCAGATCTACAACGGCACCTGCGTGGCCTGCCACAAGTCGCCGCGGGGTCTCGTCAAGAATACGTCGCCGGGATCGCTGCCCGGCTTCCTGCGGCAGCATTATACGACCAGCCCCGAAATGGCCGGCGTGCTCGCCAATTACGTGCTTGCCAACGGCGGCACCGATGTCCGCGCCTCGGGCCACCGGGACGGCAAGGAGACGCGGTCCGAGCGCCGGTCGCGCGCAGCCACCGAGCCGGCCGAGGCGAAGCCGGCGGCGGCTGATAATGCTGCTGCAGGCGCGGCCGAGCCGCGCCGCCGCTCGGGACACCACTCCCGGCGGTCCGAGCCGAAGCCGGATGCGGCGTCTGACAACAAGGATCAGGTCGTTGCGCCCGCCGACGGCGAGGGCAGCGGGTCCGGCGCGAAGAGCAAGCGCGGCAAGCGCAAGAAGCCGGCCCAGGAGGGCGCCGCATCGGACGACACGCGCAGCGAGTCGACCGGAGCGACCCGGCCGGCGGTGGCTCGCGACGACAATGCCGTCCGTGCCGAGCCGCCGCGGGTCGAGACGCCCAAATCGAGCGATGCCGCCCCGGCGCTGCGCGCCGACCCGGTGCCGCCGGTGACGCCCGCGCCGGATCCGTCGGCGCCTGCGCGATGAGAGATGAAAAAAGCCCGGCTCGCTGAGCCGGGCTTTTCTACAGATGTCGCTGACTTGGGTTCTTACTGCTGCGCCGGCGCTTCGGCAGCACCCTCGTCCTGGGCCTCCGGATCGAAGAACTCGCCGGCGGCGGCGATGGCTTCGGCGGCGGCGTCGCGGTCCTCCTGGCGGGTCGAGATGTCCTCGCCGCGCTTGATGCGCTCGGCCTCGTCGGCGCTGCGGGCCACCGTCACGGTCACCGAGGTCTCGACCTCCGGGTGGATCGCGATGGTGATCGTCTGCTTGCCGATCGCCTTGATCGGCGCATCGAGCCAGACCTGCGGACGGCTGACGGTGATGCCGTCGGCGGCGAGCGCGATGACGATGTCACGGACCGAGACCGAGCCGAACAGCTGGCCGGATTCGGAGGCCTGGCGGATGATGATGATGTCGCGGCCGTCGATCTTCTCGGCGACCTTGGACGCCTCGCCCTTGGCCTTGATGTTGTTGGCCTCGAGCTCGGCCTTCATGCCCTCGTACTTGGCCTTGTTCTCGGCGGTCGCCCGCAGCGCCTTCTTGCGCTTGAGCAGGAAATTGCGGGCGAACCCGTCCTTGACCTTCACGATCTCGCCCATCTGGCCGAGCTTGGCGACACGTTCCAGCAGAATGACTTCCATCGATGTTCTCCTTCAAGATGTTCGGAAGCGGTTGGTGTGTGGTTGAACTTTTATGGCACCGGCAACGGCGGCGGCCGCCTGGGGCCGAAGCGGTGACGGAGGTCGAAGGCGGCGTCGGCGAGGCCGAGGGCGGTCATCGCCAGCATGGGTATCGGCCAGATGAAGGTGACCAGCATCGCGTAGGCGAGGCCAAGCCACAGCGGTCGCGTCCGCATCGGCAAAGTAAGCGTATGCAGGACCGCCAGGCCGGTGAGCGCATAGGCGGTCAGCAGCGCCGCAGCGGCGATTCGCGCGAGCATGCCGACCAAGCCGTCGGGGAAGCAGAAGGCGATGATCGCGAACAGCGCCGGCAGGGTCATCAGCGGCAGCTTGGTGTCGCGCAGGCGCGGCCAGGGACGCATCAGCCGGCCGGAGATCGCCGTGATCTTCGCGGCGATCACGACGTTCAGGGCCAGCACCGTGGTCGTCATCATCGCGGCCAGCAGCGGCGCCATGAAGATCAGGAATTCGACCAGCCGCGGAATGTCGACGACATCGGGGGTCACGGTGTTGGCGAGGACGCGCCCCAGCAGCCGCCGAAGTTCCTGGTTCGTGGCCGACATATCCGTGCCGAAGGCAAACGCGACGATCAGCGCCGTGATGACAGCAATCCAGAGCAGGATGTTGCCGGCAGGATACCATTCGACCGTGTCCTGGCCGGAGGGGGCGGTCGTCGTCCGGCCGAGCAGGACCAGATGGCCGAGCCACCAGGCGGGCAGCGTCGCCGACAAGGCAAAGGCCAGACCGCGCTCGAAACCGAAGATGGCGAGCACGCCAAGCGTTGCCACCAAGCCGGCAATCGCCGCACAAAGGCGGCCCCAGGCGATGCCGGCGACCATCAGCGGAACGGGAGCGCACAGGGCGAGGACGAGCGACATCATCACGCCCGACTTGGTCGAGGCAAACATGACGGCGGAGGCGGCGCCTGCCGCGAGCGCGATGAGTATCTGTCCGATCATCAGCTGTCCCGCTCCCTTCGAGCGGTTAGAGGCCTCTTGGCCCCAACTATCGGCGACCGGACGACCCGGAAGCCTTATGAGAATTCAACGAAAGGAGCCGGCGGCGCGAGGCCGCCGGTCCGAGGTCCGCGCTTAGCGGATGACGTAGGGCAGCAGGCCGAGGAAGCGGGCGCGCTTGATGGCGCGGGCCAGCTCGCGCTGCTTCTTGGCGGACACCGCCGTGATGCGGCTCGGCACGATCTTGCCGCGCTCGGAGACGTAGCGCATCAAGAGCTTGGAATCCTTGTAGTCGATCTTCGGCGCATTCGGGCCGGAGAACGGGCAGGTCTTGCGGCGGCGGAAGAACGGGCGGCGTGCAGGGGCTTCAGCCATTGATCTCACTCCTCTTCCGTCGTTTCTTCTTCGCGCGGCCGGCGCGGGCCGCGATCACCGCGGAATCCGCCGCCGCCTTCGCGATCACCACGGAAACCACCGCCTTCGCGTTCACCACGGAAGCCGCCGCCGCGGTCGTCGCGCTCACGGTCGCGATCGGCCTTGCGCATCATCGCAGACGGGCCTTCCTCGAGCTCCTCGACGCGGACGCTGAGGTAACGGATGACGTCCTCGCTGATCCGCTCCTGGCGCTCGATCTCGGCGATCGCCGCGGACGGCGCGTCGATGTTGAGCAGCACGAAGTGCGCCTTGCGGTTCTTGTTCATGCGGTAGGTGAGGGAGCGAACGCCCCAATTCTCGGTCTTAGTGACCTTACCGCCGAGACCTTCGACGATACCGGTCATCTGAGTCGTCAGTTCTTCCACCTGCTGGGTGCTCGCGTCCTGACGCGCGAGGAAAACATGCTCGTAAAGCGGCATGGCTGTCCTTTCCAAGTTGGCGTAAATCCCGGCGTCAAGCCCTTCGAGACCTTTTTGGAAAGGACTCGCAGACGTCAGCTCAGAAGGCGGGAACACGGGACGACGGGCCGACTGGCCCTGCCACATCAAAGCCGCCTGGACCGCTTGGAGAGGTAAATCCCCAAGAATGAGCAAGGCGAATTTGCTGGGACCGTCCGTTCAGCTCCCGGCTCGGGATCCACGGATGGCGGGCCTTATACCGATTTTCGCAGCCGAGGCAAGGGAAAGTGGTCGAATTGCGCCTGTCCCGCGCTTGACATCCCGGCCTTGGCCAGTGTCTTTCCGGCCAAAGTTACTCAATTCCAGGGATTTTGGAACGTTCAGGGAGCGGCCATGACGGCAGCATTCACTTTTCCGGGGCAGGGGTCCCAGGCCGTCGGCATGGGCAAGGCGCTCGCCGACGCGTTTCCGGCGGCGCGCGCCGTGTTCGAGGAGGTCGATGCGGCCCTCGGCGAGAAGCTCACCGCCATCATCTGGGAAGGTCCGGCCGAAACCCTCCAGCTGACGGAGAACGCGCAGCCGGCCCTGATGGCCGTCTCGATGGCCACCTTGCGGGTGCTCGAGGCCGAAGCGGGGTTCGCGGTCGGGCGGGACGCAGCGTTCGTCGCCGGGCACTCGCTCGGCGAATATTCCGCGCTGGCTGCCGCCGGCAGCCTGACGATTGCTGATACCGCCCGCCTGCTGAGGACCCGCGGCCTTGCCATGCAGAAGGCCGTCCCCGTGGGCGTCGGTGCGATGGCCGCGCTGCTGGGGCTCGACTACGAGACGGCGGTCGCCGTGGCCGAAGAAGCCGCCCAGGGCGAGGTCTGTCAGGCCGCCAACGACAATGGCGGTGGCCAGGTCGTGGTGTCCGGCAACAAGGCCGCCGTGGATCGCGCCGTCGAGATCGCGCGCGGCAAGGGCGCCAAGCGCGCGATGCTGCTGCCGGTCTCCGCGCCGTTTCACTGCCAGCTGATGCAGCCGGCCGCCGACGTGATGGCCGAGGCCCTGTCCAAGGTCACGATCAAGGCGCCGGCCGCGCCGCTGGTGTCGAACGTGCTCGCCGCGCCGATCAGCGATCCCGACGAGATTCGTCGCCGCCTTGTCGAGCAGGTCACGGGTACCGTGCGCTGGCGCGAATCGATCGCCTATATGGCAGGCCAGGGCGTGACCCGGTTCTTCGAGATCGGCGCGGGCAAGGTGCTGAGCGGTCTCGTCAAGCGGATCGCGGATGGCGCGGTCGGCGTAGCGGTCGGCGGGCCGGCGGATATTGCGGCTGCGAAGGATGCGCTCGCTGCGGCGAAGGCGTAATGCGCCGCGCACAGCGGCATTGAGGAGAGTTGAAGATGTTCGATCTGACTGGCAGGACCGCGCTGGTGACCGGCGCGACCGGCGGTATCGGTAATGCGATCGCCAAGGCCTTGCATGCCCAGGGCGCGACCGTTGCCGTGTCCGGCACGCGGCGCGAGGTGCTGGAGACGCTGGCCGGCGAGCTGGGCAGCCGCGTGCACGTGCTGCCCTGCAACCTGTCGGATGCGGCCGAGGTCGAGGCACTCGTGCCGGCTGCGGAGCAGGCGATGGGGCAGGTCGACATTCTCGTCGCCAACGCCGGTATCACCCGTGACAACCTGTTCGTGCAGTTGCGCGACGAGGACTGGGACGAAGTCATCAGGGTCAACCTGACGGCGACCTTCCGCCTCTCGCGCGCCGCCACCAAGCTGATGATGCGCAAGCGCTTCGGTCGCATCATCGCGATCACCTCGATCGTCGGCGTCACCGGCAATCCGGGGCAGGGCAATTACACGGCCTCCAAGGCTGGCATCATCGGCATGATCAAGACGCTCGGCGCCGAATATGCCAAGCGCGGTGTGACCGCCAATTGCATCGCACCCGGCTTCATCAAGACACCGATGACCGACGCGCTGAACGACAAGCAGCGCGAGAGCATCCTGGCCAAGGTGCCCGCGGCGCGGTTGGGCACGCCCGAGGATATTGCTGCAGCTGCGGTGTACCTCGCCTCCAACGAGGCGGGCTACGTCACCGGACAGACCATTCACGTCAACGGCGGCATGGCCATGATCTAGGCAGCCGCGGCGGTTGGGAATGCGGCGAAAAGACGTCGTGCCGAGCTGCCGGGGCCGTGTGGGCAATGATTTGCGTGTATGGTAACCGGGCCGCTCATGGGGGCACGAAGAACGCCATTGCAGGATGTCCAAACCCTGTATATTGGCGGGGCGAGCTACCATCGTTCGCCGGGCCTCCGTCGGCTGGTGCTGCTGGTCCGGGTTCCTTTTAGAACCCCCTGGATCGGAGGCGTACCGGCCTCAGGGAGTGTGGATTGGAGTTTGTGAGTGGCCCCGTTTCCGAAGTTTTCGGACCGCACGTGTGTCCGTCAATTTCGGTAAAGGGGCGCTGCGGGGCAAATCTGGTTTTGCGCGATCGCGAAGGAAGTTTCACGGCCGGGGTGACGCGGATCATCCGGGGGTCTGGTCTTAAAGGAACAAGCACGAGGTTGAACGATGAGTGAGATTGGCGAGCGGGTTAAGAAGATCGTGGTCGAACACCTTGGTGTCGAGCCCGAGAAAGTGGTCGACAACGCGAGCTTCATTGACGACCTCGGTGCCGACAGCCTCGACACGGTCGAGCTCGTCATGGCCTTCGAGGAAGAGTTCGGTTGCGAGATTCCGGACGATGCCGCGGAGACGATCCTGACCGTCGGCGACGCCACCAAGTTCCTCGAGAAGAACGCCAAGAGCTGAGGCTCCGGGCGAGAGTTGTGCGAAACCGGCCGGTCCGCGTCGTGCGGTCGACCGGTTTCTTGCTATTGGCGGCGTCGCGATGCGCCGTCGCATGAAGGGCCGGGGTGCACGATGCGGATGCGCTGCCCGGCTAGATCGTGTTGATCAAAACAACTGACCCCATGGGTAGCGACGGCCGTCAGCCGAACCACACGCGCTCAAGGTCGGGTCTGGAGAAACGAACATGAGGCGGGTTGTTGTCACGGGCCTTGGCATGGTTTCGCCGCTCGGCTGTGGTGTGGAAACGACCTGGCAGCGCATCCTCGAGGGCAAGAGCGGCGCGCGCAGGATCGAGACATTCGACGTGTCCGATCTGACGGCCAAGATCGCCTGTCAGGTGCCGCGAGGCGACGGCAGCGACGGCACCTTCAATGCCGACCAGTGGATGGAGCCGAAGGACCAGCGCAAGGTCGACGACTTCATCATCTTCGCGATGGCCGCCGCGCGCCAGGCACTCGACGATGCCAACTGGCATCCTGCGACCGAAGAGGACCGCTGCGCCACCGGCACAATGATCGGCTCTGGCATCGGTGGCCTCTCGGGCATCGCCGACACGGCGATTCTGCTCAAGGAGCGTGGCGCACGAAAGGTGTCGCCGTTCTTCATTCCGGGACGACTGATCAATCTGGCGTCGGGCTACGTCTCGATCGAGCACGGCCTGAAGGGTCCCAATCATTCCGTGGTCACGGCCTGCTCGACGGGCGCCCATGCGATCGGTGATGCGAGTCGGCTGATCGCTCTCGGCGATGCCGACGTCATGGTCGCCGGCGGAACCGAATCGCCGATCTGCCGGATCGGCATGGCCGGCTTCTGTGCGGCGCGCGCCTTGTCGACCGGATTCAACGACACGCCGGAACGGGGGTCGCGTCCCTACGACAAGGATCGCGACGGCTTCGTGATGGGCGAAGGCTCCGGTGTCTTGGTGCTGGAAGAATACGAGCACGCGAAGGCGCGCGGTGCGCGCATTTATGCCGAGGTCGTTGGTTACGGGCTGTCGGGCGACGCCTATCACATCACGTCGCCCTCGCCGGATGGCGATGGCGGCTTCCGCAGCATGAGCGCGGCGATGAAGCGCGCCGGCATCACGGCTGCCGACATCGACTACATCAACGCCCATGGCACCTCGACACAGGTCGGCGACGAGATCGAGCTCGGCGCGGTCGAGCGCCTGCTCGGCAACGCCGCCTCGAAGATCTCGATGTCGTCGACCAAGTCGTCGATCGGCCATCTGCTCGGCGCCGCCGGCGCCGTCGAAGCGATCTTCAGCATTCTCGCGATTCGGGATAACATCGCGCCGCCGACGATCAATCTGGAGACCCCGTCGGTCGAGACCGCGATCGACTTGGTGCCGCACACGCCACGCAAGCGGGAGATCAACGTGGCGCTGTCGAACTCGTTCGGTTTCGGCGGCACCAATGCGTCGGTGATTCTGCGGCGCGTGGTGAGCTAGTGAGGAAGGTTGGAATACCGCTGCGAACCGTTGCGGTTTCGTCACGTGGATTTCCGACCACAGCCACACTAGAACCTAAGAGTTCGCGTGTCCTTCGCAGGACGATCAGGCGCGGAACGGGCGGCCATGGCCATGAGACCCGGCGAAACACCTTTTCGCCGTATTCGACGATAAAGCGTGAGGATGGGCGTGAACTTCAGGTCGCTTGCGTGGGGTGCGCACGGCCACGACGAGAGCGACAGCACTGAAGGTTGCATCGATGAGTGAACGGCCGCCCATCTCGCCCCGTAGTCCGCGCGCAGCGCTGGAGCCCGAACGGGTGCCGCCCCCGCCACGTCGCTCCGACCGGGCGCGCAATCCGTTCGTCGTCGTGGGCAATGCGATCATCACGCTGCTGCTGCTGGCGATGATCGGAGCGGGGGCCGCCTACTACTATGGCCGCCAGATTCTCGAAGCCGCCGGGCCGCTGCAGGAAGACAAGATCGTCAACATTCCGCAGCGCGCCGGCAAGCGTGACATCGCCGACGTGCTGGCGCGCGAAGGCGTGATCGACGTCAATCCGTGGATCTTCATCGGCGGCGTCTACGCACTCAAGGCAAGCTCCGACCTGAAGCCGGGCGAGTATGCGTTCCAGAAGAACGCGTCGCTGCGCGACGTCATCGGCGTGATCGTCGAAGGCAAGGTCGTGCAGCATGGCGTCACGATTCCCGAAGGGCTGACGTCGGAGCAGATCGTCGCCCGTCTGTCGGACAATGAGATCTTCACCGGCAGCGTCCGTGAGATTCCGCGCGAGGGAACGCTGTTGCCGGAGACCTACAAGTTCCCGCGCGGCACCAGCCGCGACCAGGTGATCCAGCGCATGCAGCAGGCGCAGAAGCGTGTGCTGGCCGAGATCTGGGAGCGCCGCAGCCCCGACCTGCCGGTCAAGTCGCCGGAGCAACTGGTGACCCTGGCCTCGATCGTCGAGAAGGAAACCGGCAAGCCCGACGAGCGCAGCCGCGTCGCTGCCGTGTTCGTCAACCGGCTGAAGCAGCGGATCAAGCTGCAGTCGGATCCGACCATCATCTACGGCCTGGTCGGCGGCAAAGGCACCTTGGGGCGTCCGATCAAGCGCAGCGAGATCACGCAGCCCTCGCCCTACAATACCTATGTGATCGAGGGCCTGCCGCCAGGGCCGATTTCCAACCCGGGCCGCGCCTCGCTCGAAGCGACCGCGAATCCGGCGCGGACGCGCGACCTGTATTTCGTCGCCGACGGGTCCGGCGGTCATGCCTTCACCGAGACCTACGATCTGCACCAGAAGAACGTCGCCAAGCTCAGGGCGATGGAGCGGCAGACCCAGAACGACACGGTCGAGCCCGACGAGGCGCCGCCGGCGGTGGCCGGCGGATCAGTGGTGGATCCTGCGGGCGCAGCCCCCAGGACACCTCCCGTGGGCGCCAAGAGGCCGCCTGCCAATCGTGCGACTGGCGCAGCGCCCGCAAACCCCGGTAACGGGGCGCGGCAGGGGGCGGCCCAACCGAGCCCGCCGGTCGTTCAGCAATAATTTCCCACGCATGCCGGCCGCGCAGAACCGGGCTTAACATTTGGCCAAAAGGCCGTAAGGTTCGCGCACTTTTGGTGGGGCGAGTCTGTCGCCCGTTCCTGATGTGCCGGAGATATTGCTGAAATGGCGCTGTCGAGCATGACCGGCTTTGCCCGTAGTCACGGGGCAAGCGGTCCCTACTCGTTCGAGTGGGAGTTGAAGTCGGTCAACGCCAAGGGATTGGACGTCCGGGTGCGGCTGCCGCAGGGTTGGGACGAGGTCGAGGCTTACGCCAAGAAGCGCGCGTCCGAGCAACTGTCGCGCGGGACCGTCTATGCAAACCTCACCGTCAAACGTTCCGAAGCCGGCTCTGCGGTGCGCATCAACGAGGACGTCCTGGCTGCCATCGTGAAGGTGGCGAGCTCGCTGTCCGGCCGGATCGACGCCGTCGCGCCGAGCATCGACGGCCTGCTGTCGATCAAGGGCGTGATCGAGGTGGTCGAGCCGGAGAGCGACGAGACCGAGGAGAAGGCGGCGAAGGATGCTGCGATCGCGGCGTTCGAAACGGCGCTGAAACACCTGGTCGAGATGCGCCGGCGCGAAGGCGACACGCTCGGACAGATCCTCAACCAGCGCGTCGACGAGATCGAGACCTTGGCGAAAAAGGCTGAGGCGTCGCCGGGCCGCAAGCCCGAGGCCATCAAGGCGCGGCTCGCGGAGCAGGTCGCAGCGCTGCTCGAGACGTCCGATCGCTTCGATCCCGATCGCCTAGCGCAGGAGGCGCTGCTGATCGCTGCCAAGGCCGACATCCGCGAGGAGCTCGATCGCATCGCCTCACACGTCAGCCAAGCGCGCGAGATGCTCGGCAAGGGCGGGCCGGTCGGCCGCCGGCTCGACTTCCTCGCCCAGGAATTCCATCGCGAGGTCAACACCACCTGCTCGAAATCGAACGACATCGAGCTGACGAACACGGGACTCGAGATGAAGACCGTGGTCGAGCAGTTTCGCGAACAGGTCCAGAATCTGGAGTGATCCATGGCGGCTCACGACGGAAGCTTTGATGGAGTCGAGCGGCGCGGCCTGATGTTCGTGCTGTCGTCGCCGTCGGGGGCGGGCAAGACGACGCTGTCGCGCATGCTGATCGAGCGCATGCCGGGACTGCAGATGTCGGTGTCGGCAACGACGCGCCCGATGCGTCCCGGCGAGGTCGACGGCCGCGACTATCACTTCGTCGACCGCGCGCGCTTCGAAGACATGGTGAAGCGCAACGAGCTGCTCGAATGGGCGACCGTGTTCGACAACCGCTATGGCACGCCGCGCCCGCCGGTCGAAGCGGCGCTGTCCGCAGGGCAGGACGTGCTGTTCGATATCGACTGGCAGGGCACGCAGCAATTGCGCGAGAAGGCTCGGCAGGACGTCGTCAGCGTGTTCATCCTGCCACCGTCGGCCGCCGATCTGGAGAAGCGGCTTCACACCCGTGCGCAGGATTCCGACGAGGTCATCCGCGGCCGCATGAGCCGTGCCAGCCACGAGATGAGCCACTGGGCGGAGTACGACTACATCGTCATCAACCGCAACGTCGACGACGCCTTCGCCGAGGTGCAGTCGATCCTCAAGGCGGAGCGCCTGAGGCGCGAGCGCCGGACCGGGCTGACGACGTTCGTGCGCGAGCTGCAGCGCCAGCTCGAGGGCTGAGATCCGCTTACGCGCGGCGGCCGAGGCGCGCCAGGATGTCCTGGATGCCGTCGAGCTCATCGTCCTGTTGATGAATGTTGCGCGGCCGCGGTCGCAGCGCCTGGGGCCGCGGGATGAAGTCGAGCGGCGGGGTCGCCGGGTCCTCATACGGCGGCGGCACGAACAGCGGACGCTGCTGCTGCGGCGGTTGATGCTGATGCGGTTGGGGCCGCTGCTGCTGCGGTTGGGGGCGTGGTCGCTCGGGAGCTGCGGGCACCGGCGGAAGCGAGGAGCGCGACTCGAGCAAGCTCATCAGCTGTGCGGCCGGATCGCCCTGAACGGGCGGATTGCGCCGCGGTGCCTCGGCGACGAACGCCTCCGTCGCGTAAGCCTCGCGGTCGTCGTCCTGGGGCGCCTCGGCCTCCATCTCGTCCTCGGGCAGCGCAAAGCGCGATTGCAGCAGGTTGATCAACGCCGCCGCTGGATCATCCAGATCGGAGTCGTCGCTCGGCGACTCCATGGCCGCTGCGGGGAGCCGAGCCTGTTCGTCGTCCGGCTGGCGCGTGGGCTGCCGCGCCGCATGGGCGCGAAGGGTCTCGATCAGCGCCGCGGCCGGGTCACTTGACGGCGGCGCCGAGGAGCCCGCGGAAGGGGCCATCGTGGCAGCGCGTTGCGCAGCCGCCTGACCGTCATATGCGCGATCGGGTTGCTGCTGTGGGGATTGTTGCTGCTGTGGGGATTGAAGGGTCTGGGGTGTAAAGGCCTGGGATGCGAAGGCCTGAGTCGCAGCCGCTGCGGCCATCGGCACTGCAGGCGCGGCCGCGCCCTGATCGCCAGGCGTTGGCTGCGAATCGCGTCGCTTGGCCGCCCGGGACACCAGCAGCGCAGCGATGACCTTTGCAGCATCCATCGGCGCCGCACCCGCGGTTGCGCCAGCGCCGCTCCGCGCCCTTCGCAGGGCGGAGACGATCTCGCCCACATCGACGGGAGCGGTCGCGTTCGCGGGGGTCGGTTGTGACGGGGCGGCTGGTTGGGGCGCCGCCATCGTTGCAACGGCCTGGGCCGGCGGCATCTGCGGCGTGGCCGGCCAGGTTGCAGCTGGCGCGCCGGGGGCGGCCGCGTTCTGAGGCACGGCCTGTTCGCGGGCAGCGGCCTGGGCAGCCGCGAGCTTGGCCGCAGCCGCGTGAGCGGCAGCGCGTTGAGCTGCCGCCAACTGAGCCTGCTGCATGCCAGGGGCGGCTTGCGAGACGGGCGATCGTGGGTCGCCTTGCGCCGTGGCCGCTGCAGCCGTCATTGCGGCGTGCCGGACGGCGGCCTGATCGGCGAGCTGGTCGGCAGCCTGCCACACAGCAGCGTCGGCGGCCGGCTGCAACCGCGGCACTTCGGCCGCCTCGTCGCGCTCGCGTCGGCCCGCCATCGCGCTCGCACGGTCCTGATAGGCTGCATCCTGATAGGCTGCGGGGGCCGTAGCGCGGGTTGGCCGTGGTGGGACCTGCTCGGGCATCGACGCGGACAGACGTGCGCTGGCGACGTCGAGCGCCGAAGCCGGCTCTGGTGTGCGAAAACCGGCCGAGCCGGCGGACGCACCGCGCGCATTGAACTGACCGAAGCCCGAATTGTTCGCGGTGGCCTGGACCTTGCCGCGCGGCTTCGCGCGCGAGCGGCGCGTTTGTTCCGTCGCGTGCCAGTCAGTCCCGCGCCGGCGCTTCCGTCCGACCCGGCTGAGACGATAGAGCGCGCTGGCCAGCAAGCCGGAGATTGCAAGCGCTCCCACCACCACGAGCATCAGAATGGGAATCGGGGCCCCGGGCTTGGTCGTCTTCGGCGGACCCATCGCCGACCCGTCGGCCGGTGGCGTCGCGTTGGCATCCGCCTCGGCATTGCCTTCATCGGCCATGGCGGCAGGTGATACGTCACTCGTCGTCGGCTCGACGCGTTGCGGCGCGGCGGACGGCCAGGGCGAGCTATCGAGGCTGCGTGGCAGGCTGGCGTCCGACGCCGTCAAAGTCGTCGGCGTGATCGCGACGTTCTGCGGTTTGGGCGTGCCTCTCACCGCAAGGTCGGTGCGCAGCCGTGGCGCGGGTGCTTCTGCGAGGGCATCGGCGGCGGTGCGCGGTGCAGGCCCGTCGCCGCGCTTGGCGGTCAGTTTGGGCGGCGTGGGCTGACCGAAATCCCAGGGGGCGGGCTGTTGCGGCGTGCGCGCCGGTGCCGCGATGTCCCGGGTGTTGCCGTTGGCATCCTTGAGATACCAGCAACGTCGGTTGGTGCCGCGATCGAAACGGTAATACCAACGCTGCGCGTCGGATTTCTCTCCGCTCGGCTCGGTCAGGCAGTCTTCCGCGGCCATCACCACGCGCGGCATCACGATCAAGGCAAGTCCAGCAATGCCGGCTGCAATGGCGATTGCAACTCCTGCCGTTCGGCTTGCCATTGATGACTCCGGATACGCGACGCAACGGTGCGTTCTCGGAAACAAGTTGGGTGGCAATGAGCCGCAATTCCGGATTAATTCTGGCCCGCTCCTTTCACCGCAAGGTGCGGCTTTTTTCCCACAACGGGACCCGCGTCACGCCCAGCACATTCGGCCGCGATGTCGCGGCAAATCCGCCACATCAGTAAAGATCGATTGTCCGCGTGCGAGCAGGGCTGCGGCGCTGACGAGCGCTGCGCTTGGGGACGAACGATCTCTGCTGCTGACCGCCGCCAGCCAGTGCGTCCGCTACTGCTTGACGCCGGTCCAGGTTCCCGAGCAGCCGTCGCTGCGGCGGAAGGTGCCGGAGGCGGTGCGGCCGCTGGCCCGGCCCGACGTGGTGAAGCGGACGCCGTTGTCGCTGCCGGATGAATTGACCGCGCCGCTCGGGGAGACCGTCCCCGACGTCACGCCTTGAGCGATGATCTTGCCGCTGGTGACGACCACGGCCGAGCTCAGTGTTCCCGGGCAGGCGGCGCCTCCGATATTGGTGACGACCCAGGCTCCGTCGAAGCTGTTGGCGCCGCCGGAAGGCCGTGCGCGGGGCGTTTCGGACGAGCTGCGGCGCGGCGACGGCCGTTCGCGCTCGACCGCACGCGGCTCGGAGCGCGAGCCCGAGATCGCCTTGTCATCGTTGCCGATACTGCCGCCTGCACTGCCCGATTGCGCCCGGAGCGTGGTGACCGGTAGCGCCATCATCAGGAAGGCCAGGATGCCTCCACCTGCCCAGCGCGCAACTCGCATCGGCATCATTCGTTATCCTCGCATCCTGTTAGTTCGATCATTTAGTTCGATCACTTGGCTGAACATGGGTTCGCTCACCGGCCGGAGCCGTCGGCGCATACCGCGCCGACGATGCGACAGGATTTTCCAGCCTTGCCGCAGTCGTCAAGAGCGGCGTCGCGCGCGGCCTTGATGGTATCCCGCTGTATCAGCGACCATGATTTGTCCGAGATGGCGAAAGCGCCGCAATGGGCGCCGTAGAAGCTGAGTTCGACGGGACATTTCGCCGATCCGCAGTTCGACCGCGCATCGGCGACGGCGGCGCGGCGCGAGGCGTGATTCCACGACATGCCCCATTTGTTGTTGTCGACGCCGTAGACGATCGAGCCCCACGGCTTGAGATCGTCGAGCTTGCGCAGCCGGCTCAGCAGGCCCTCGGTGGCTTCACCGGTCGGTGTGATGCTGCTCTTCTCCTGAAACCGGCTGATCGCGCGCGCGAGCGTATCGCGGCCATCGCCGGACTGCGGATCGAAATTGCGCTCATAGAGACGGTCGCGGACTTCGCCGATCAGCGCGGCATCCTTGAGCGGGATGCGGTCGGGGTCGGGCCGCAGCGTCGTGGCCGGCGCTTCCTGCGCGGGCATCGCCGCGACCTGTGGTCCGCTCTGCGGCACCGGCGGCACGAAGTAGAACGCGCCGTCGATCGGCGACGACGACACCCAGGGCTGCTGCGCGCCGCTGGTGGCGCGCTTCACGGCCAGGCCGACCTGGTTGAAGGTCTGGAAGATGTCGAGGCCCGGCTGCGTCAAGGTCGCTGCCAGGGCCTTCGTATACGGGCTATGACCGTCGTCGCCATCTTGCGCGACGTTTCCCGGCTGCGTCGCATAGGAGATCAAGGTGCCGTCCGGCGCACGCATCTGCGCAAGGCCGCCGTCGGCCGCACGCAGGCTGCGCGTGCCGAATGGATTGTTGCGGCAGGCATCGAGGATGACGACGTTGAGCCGCGTGCCCGAGCCCTGCATCTGCCGCAGCACCAGGTTGACGTCCATCATCTGGAAATCGACATCGGCCTCGCGCGTCGGATTGGCGCCGACCGGCACCAGATAGTTGGCGCCGGCGACCTGCACGCCGTGCCCGGCGTAGTAGAACAGCGCGACATCGGCACCCTGGACCTCACGGCCGAAGCTCTGGACCGCGCCGTCGATCGCCGGCTTGTCGAGATCGAGCTGGGCGCGGCCGCCGGTCAGCGTGAAGCCGAGCCGCTTCAAGGTCTCCGCCATCAGCGCGGCATCCTTGGCCGGATTGTCGAGGCTTGCGATGTTGCGATAGGCGGAGTTGCCGACGACGAGCGCGACGCGCTTCTCGGCGTGCGCAGGCAGGATGCAGCATAGTACCAGAAAGGCCGCGAGCAGCAGGCGGCTACCTTCATACGCGCATCGTTGCATCACCTCAGGCCCCGTCGCCACGTCCTATCAAGCGATGGGGCAGAGTAGCAGCAGACGGCCGTGGCGCAAGTGCCGCGGCCGCCTGCCATGTTCAGGGAGTGAACTAATCAGTTCGTCAGCACGACGCGTCCGACCACGTGTCCGGCGCGCAGCGCATCGATCCATTTCTGCACGTCGCCCATCGGCTCCTCGCGCATCGGCGGCGGCTTGATCTTGCCGGCGCGCGCCAGTGCCATCAGTTCGTGCGCCTCGGCGAGCGTGCCGACCATGAAGCCCTCGATGGTCATGCGCTTGTACACCCATTGAACCATCGGCAGGGTGAACTGGCCGCCCATCAGTCCGGAGACGACGATCTTGCCGCCGCGCGCGGCGACCGCCACTGCAAACGCCATCGATTTCTCGTTGCCGGCGAAATCGACGATTTCGTCGAAGCCGCCGTCGGTCTCCTTGAGGATACGCTTGATCACGTCCGGCTCGGCGGGGTCGTAGGCCGTGGCGGCGCCGTTCTTCAGCGCCGTCTCGCGTGCGGCGGCGGAGAGATCGGCGACCGAAATCGGCTGCTTGAACATCGCCTGCGCGAACGACAATCCCATCATGCCGACGCCGCCGAGACCGATCAGCAGCAGATTGCGCTGCCGCGGCCGGTCGACGAGGCGCTTGAGCGCGCCATAGGCGGTGACGCCCGAGCACATCAAGGTCGCCGCCTGGTTGACCGGCAGCGGATCATATTCGAGCAGATATTTCGCGTCGGGCACCAGCACGTGCGTGGCGAAGCCGCCATCGATCGAGACGCCGAGGAAGCGCTGCCGAGCGCACAGATTCTCGTCGCCATTGGCGCAGTCGCGGCACTGGCCGCAGCCGATCCACGGAAACACCGCGCGCCGCGCGCCGATCAGCTCCTTCGGCACGTCGGGCCCGACCTCGTCGACCACGCCGGCGATCTCATGTCCCAGGGTGAAGGGCAGCGTCATGCCGCGGGTGGTGTCGAGACGCTTGCCGCCGCCGAGATCGGCATAGCCGTCCTGGATGTGAAGGTCGGAATGACACAGGCCGCAGCGCTCGATCCGGACGAGAACCTCGCGTCCCGCCGGCTTCGGCGTCTCGACGATGGTTTCGCAGAGCGGAGCGTCGAACTTGACGAGCGACTGGCGGCGCATCAACGCCATGAGACATCTCCCTGAAATGCTTGTCGATTACGATTTGTTGTCGGCGCGACTATTGGTCAATTCGCGGGCCATGGCAGCAAAGCCGGACACCGGGATGGTCTCGGCGCGGCGGGTCGGATCGACGCCTGCGGCAGCGGCCAGACGCGCGGGATCGGCGGGCAGCGATTTCAGGCTCTGCCGCAGCATCTTGCGACGCTGGCCGAAGGCCGCGGCGGCGACCTGCTCGAGCGCGCGGCGGTCGCACGGTTCGGGCGCGGCGCGCGGCACCAGCCGCACCACCGACGACGTCACCTTCGGCGGCGGCACGAAGGCCGACGGCGAGATGTCGAACAGGATCTTGGTCTCGCAGCGCCAGTTCGCGAGCACGCCGAGCCGGCCATAGGCCTCCTCGTCCTCGGTTGCCACGATGCGCTCGGCGACCTCGCGCTGGAACATCAGCACCATCATGTCGTACCAGGGCGGCCACGGCTCGGTGGAAAGCCAGCCGACCAGCAGCGCCGTCGCGATGTTGTAGGGCAGATTGGCGACGATCTTGGCCCTGTTGCTGCCGAGGTAGGGACGCGGATCGAACGTGCGAGCGTCGCCGCAGACGATCTCGAGACGGCCGGGATAGCGCTCGGCGATCGCCTGCAGCGCCGGAATCGCGCGCTCGTCGTGCTCGACCGCGATCACGTGGCGGGCGCCGAGCGCCAGCAGCGCGCGCGTGAGGCCGCCCGGACCGGGACCGATCTCCACGACCGTGACGTCCTCGAGCGGGCCCGCCGCGCGCGCGATGCGGGCTGTGAGATTGAGATCGAGCAAAAAGTTCTGGCCGAGCGCCTTGCGCGCCGACAGCTGATGCTCGCGAATGACTTCGCGCAGCGGCGGCAGGTCGTCGATCGCGCTCATGCGGCTCGGCTGGCCATGCGCGCGGCCAGACGCAGCGCCGCCACCAGGCTGGCCGGATTGGCCGTGCCTTTGCCGGCGATCGCGAAAGCCGTGCCGTGATCGGGCGAGGTGCGGATGAAGGGCAGGCCCAGCGTGACGTTGACGCCCTCATCGAACGCCAGCGTCTTGATCGGGATCAGCGCCTGGTCGTGGTACATGCAGACGGCGCAGTCGTAGGTCTTGCGCGCGGCGTCATGAAACATGGTGTCGGCTGGCAGCGGACCCTGCACGTCGAGGCCGGCATTGCGCAGATTGGCGATCGCCGGCGCAATGATCGCATCCTCTTCGCTGCCCAGCGCGCCGTCTTCCCCGGCATGCGGATTGAGTCCTGACATGGCGATGCGTGGCCGTGACACGCCGAAATAACGCCGCAGGCTGGCAGCAACGATGCGGGTCGTGGAGGTGATGAGCGGGCTGGTGAGCTGCTCGATCGCCTCGCGTAGTGACACGTGGATGGTCACCGGCACGACGGCCAGCACGGGCGACCACAGCATCATCACCGGCTGCGGAACGCTGCCGTTATCGGCCGCGAGCTCGGCGAGAAACTCGGTATGACCGGGATGGGAGAAGCCGGCCCGATACAGCACGGCCTTCGCGATCGGATTGGTCACGACGGCCCCGGCACGTCCGGCCTTGACGTCGGCGACGGCTTCACGGATCGAGCCGATGACCGCCTCGGCGCTGGTCACATCGGGACGCCCGGGCTGGGACGTCACGCGATGGCCGGTGGGTACGACGGGCAATGCCTTGGCGAATGTCTGGACCGTGTCGGCCGGATCCACCTCCGCAACGGGAACCTCGAGGCCGAGCAGTTCCGCGCGCTGCGCGAAGAAGCTGGGGTCGCCGCGCAGGTAGAACGCCGGGAGGTCCAGCTCAGTCCGGCGCAGCCACGCCTGCAGGGTGATGTCGGGTCCGATGCCTGCAGGTTCGCCCAGCGTGAGCGCGAGGGGCTTGCTCATCAGCGATATTCGATCATCGCAGCCTTGCGGACTTCCTGCAGATAGGCCTTCGACGTCGCTTCATACTTCTTGGTGTACATCTCTTCGCGGATCTGGCGCTTCTTCGGCGTATCGATGGTGGTCGGACTGCGCGAGCACAGCGCGACCATCTGAACGCCCTGCTTGGTCGCCTCGGGCGGGGTCAGGTGACCGATTGGCGTGTCGTCGAGCAGCTTGCGCAGATTGGGCGGAATGTCGGCCGAGGTCTTGACGACGATCTCCTTGATGACGGCACTCGCGGTCGTCTTGAAGACATTGTTGGCTTCGGCGCAGGTCTGAACCCGCGCGCGCAGCGCCTCGGCCTCCTTGCGCCGCGCCTCCATTGCGCCCTGGTCCGACGAGTTCGTGACGATCAGCACGATCGGCTGCATCTTGTATTCGAAGGCCTGGCCCTGCTGATCGGAATCACCGGCGGCTGCCGCGGCGGCGGCGACGTCCTTGTCGGACACCAGCAGGCGTTCCTTGTAGCGGCCGCGCACCAGGCTGGACCACACGATCTCCGCCTTGATGCGGGCCTTGAGCGTCTCGGCGCGGACGCCCTGGCTTTCGAGCGATTTTGCCAACTGCTCGGCGTTGAGCCGCATGCGCGAGCCCATGCCGGCGAACGACTGGTCGATGTCGGAGGACGTCGGCTCGACGCCGAACTTCTTGCCCTCCTTGATCTTCACCTTGTCGTCGATCAGCTCGTTGATGACCTCCTGGCGGGTCTGCTGCTTATGCGTGCTCAAGAAGTTGAGCTTCATGCGCTGCTCGACGTCGAAATTGGTGATGGGATCGCCATTCACCATCACGACGATGCCCTGGGCGTGAGCGGGGCATAGTCCGGCAATCGACACCAGCAGCGCGAGACTGCAGAGAGCCAGGGCCAGAATGCGGGGAGGGAACGCGATGGTCATGACCAAGCTTCGTTGTTCGCAAACATGAATTCAACCGGGAGCGGCACCTCGGCTCGTTGTCGGGATCGTTTCCGCCCGACCTGCACCGGTCGGAAACCGGTGCGCACTACTGGAGGCCGCCACCCGCTCCATTGGTCGAGGACGTCGCAAGCGTCCGAAGCCCGATCTGCAGCATGTAGGCATGGCTCAGAACGGGTGGAGTGGCACCTGCTGTATAATTATACGACGTTACGTAGTTCGCGGCCAGCACGAAACAATCGTCCACATAGCCTGCGCCGATCACATACTGGTTGATCTTGTTGGCGGCGAGGTCCCAGCGCGCCGCGCCGGTCAGCACCCAGTTGGGCGCGACCTTGACCGAGCCGCTGCCCAGGATGCCCTCACGCCGGTTGAGGTAGCCGATCGCCGGATCGGCGGCGTAGTTGCCGTAGGTCAGCGCCATCGACCAGCGGTCGAAATTCGCTTTCGCCTCGGCTTCGAAGCGCTGGACGTTCAGGGTCTGCTGGTCGAACCGGCTGCGCATGCTGAACGTGTAGGTCCGGTTCGGCGAATAATCCACCCGCGCGACGTAGTCGGAGGCTCGCTTGTCCAGGCCGGAACCGATGCCGGTGTTGTTCATGTCCTGCACGGCGAACGAGTTCAGGCCGAACAGCTGGTAGGACTGGCCGAACAGCACGTTGATGGTTCCGCCGCGATCGAATTGCGTGGTCGCCTGGACGCCGACATTGGCGCGGCCGCCGCCCTCGACACGATCGTAGCCGGAGAACTTGTCGACGCTGAACAGGTTGCTGGCGTCGTACACCAGGCTCTGCGCGTCCTCGTTCGGCAGCTTGCCGGCATAGGACTCGTTCGGCCGGATGATGACCTGCGCGATCGGCTCGATCGTGGTCGTGCCCCACGGCTGGACGTTGATGAACGGGTAACGATACTCCAGGCCGATCGTCGGCATCAGCCGCAGCGCCTGGGTGTCGCCGGTCTGCAGGAAGTTGCCGACGCCTGGCTGCGCCGACACGTTGGCGTTGATCGCGTCGGCGCGCAGGATCGCGAACGGCGTCCAGATCTGACCATAGGGGTCAGTGTAGGATCGCCGCCACTCGGCCTGCGCGGTCAGGCGGGTATAGGTGCCGGGCGTGGCGCGCAGCAGACACTGGGTGGGCAGCCGAGCGCGCGGATCGGCCGACAGCGCCGTGCACAGGCCGGCGGTGTTGGCAGTCTGCGTAATCGGATCGAACACCGCCTGTTCGCGCGTGAGATTCACGAAGTTGGTCTTGTAGCTGAACTCGCCGCCGAACACCGGATGGTTCAGCACGTTCGAATAATCCAGCACCGGATAAACCACCGGGACGGTCTGCTGGTTGCCGGAGAAGCTCAGGTAGTGCATCGCCCGGACGTCGAAGAAGCTGCGGCTGCCGACGCCGGTCAGATACAGCTGCGAGATCGCCTCCGTCGGCAGGCTCATGAACGAGTTGAACGGGTCGCGGTACTGCGCCAGCCGGTAATCCGACAGGAACGTATAGTCGGACAGCAGGATGCCGTCCCAGCCCCAGACCCATTTGTCGTTGATCGCGAACTGGCCCTTGGTGTCCAAGCCGCCGCGGAACTGACGGTCGCCCGGCTGGCCGGCGAAGGCGTTGCGGTTCAACTGGTCGATGCCGTACAGCCGCACCTGATAGGTGCCATTGCTGAGGCGCTGACGGAATTCGGTCTGCAGCAGCACGCCCTGCTTGGAGGTGATGCGCGGCGTGAAGGTCGCGTCGTAATCCGGCGCGATCGCCCAGTAATAGGGGATGTCGACGCCGAAGCCGTAGCCGGCGGTCTGGCTGAAGCCCGGCATCAGGAAGCCGCTCTTGCGCTTCACGGTCGGATCGGGCGTCGAGAAATAGGGAATATAGGCGAGCGGAACGCCGAAGAATTCGAGCTGGGCGTTCTCGAAATACAGCATCTTCTCGGTCTGGTCGTGGATGATGCGCGCACCCTTGACCTGCCACAGCGGCGGCTTCTTCGGATTGTCCTTGCACGGCGCGCAAGCCGTATAAACACCGTTCTCGAACACGGTGTAATTGCCGTTCGAGCGGTCGGCGCGCGTCGCCGCCATCCGCGTCTGATCCTCGGTCTCGACGCGCAGCGAATCGACGAAGCCGTCGCGGTAATTGTCCGACAGGTCGAGGCTGTTGGCGTAGGTGATCTTGCCGTCGGCGTCGGTCATGCGGATGTTGCCTTCCGCATGCAGGCGCTTGGTCTTCTGGTCGTAGATGACCTTGTCGGCCTCGACCGATGTACCGTTGTAGAACAGCTGCACGTTGCCGACCGCCGACACGCGCGAGCTGTTGTAGTCGTAATCGACCTCGGTCGCCTGCACCAGCATCTGGTTGTCGTTGGCGACACGCGGCGGCGGCGGCTTGGGCGGACGGGGATTGTAGGTGAAGCTCTGCGCAGCGGCAGGCGAGAACGCAGCATCAACCGCTGCCGCCAGCACGAGGCCGAGCGTCAGCGCAAACGCGAGTACGACAGACCCGGCGCAACGGGCGCGCGTGAACGCAAGGCGCGCAACGGCATACTGCCGGAGCGCGGCGAGCGCGGTCTGACGGACGGCAACGAACGACACTAGCCGTCCTCCTGGTAGAGCAAGGCCATAAACCCGGTGAGGCCGCCGACGAATACGGGCAACCACGCCGCAACGATCGGTTCCATCAACGCAGCCTTGCTCAAATCTTCCGTTACTTTCGACAAAACGTAGAGCAGAAAGCCGGCGCCCACGCCACTCAAAACCATTTTTTGTACGCCACCCATTCGGAAGAACCTGAGCGACACGGACGCGGCCAGCATGACCATCGCAGCCAGCAAAAACGGCTGTGCGATCAGCTTATGATACTGCAATCGATACCCTGCGGTCGCGAAGCCCGAGCTCTCCGACGAACGGATGTAGCTCGGCAGTTGCCAAAACGACACAGTTTCGGGGGTCGAGAAGCTGTTGCGAACCTGCGCCGGCGTCAGAGTGGTGGGCAGGATGAACGTCGGTTCGTCCACCGGCGGCGCGTCGAGCGAGAATCGGCGCACCGATTTGAACACCCATTGGCCCTCTTCGAGCGTCGCCTCGCGCGCCTCGATTCGGTCCTTGAAGCGCTTGTCCGTATCAAAACGGAACAGCGTCAGTCCGGTCAGCCGAACACCCTGCTGCTCGCTGCGCGCGGCGTTGATGATGACGGAGCCGTCCGGGTTGAGCTGATTGAGCCAGAAGCCGGACGCATCCTGCACGCCGCCGCCGGGCGCCGACCCGAACAGTTCGGCTTCCATCCGCTTCGACAGCTCGCGCAGGTTGGCCGACATCGGATTGTAAAGCGTCGTTGCCATCAGCCCGAGCAGGAGCGCGCTGGCCAGCGCCGGGGCGATGAACTGCCAGGCGGAAACGCCGGCTGCGCGCGCCACCACCAGCTCGAGCCGGCGCGACAGCGCGAGATAGCAGGTCATGGCGCCGATCAGCACGCAGAACGGCATCATCTTCTCGAGCAGCTGCGGCACGCGGAACAGCGACGTCTCGGCGACCATCAGCGCGGAGGCCGACGCCAGGCCGGATGTCCTGCGCACCATCTCGATGTAATCGACCAGCACCAGCAGCAGGAAGATGCTCGCGAACACGCCGACCGCCGAGACCAGGAAGCGGCCGGCGAAGTAGCGCCCGAGCGTGTTGGTGACCATGTTCATGCGGCGGCCGGCCTTCTGAACAGCCGGGCGATTCGCTCATTGGAGCGGTTGATCGCTTCCACCAGCCGGGCAGGCGGCTCGACCACGATGCCGCCGATGATGATCCAGATGCTCAGGCCGAGCACGCCGAACAGCATGATGTACTGGATCAGCGCTGCGATCGGCGTCTTCACGGTCATGACCGAGCAGGCAAAGCCGGCCATGCGGACCCCGAACACCGCGAGAATGGCGCTGCCGAAAGAGAAGTTGCGGCTCTGGCGGGTCGTGCGCGGCGCGCCGAGAAACGCGAAGGTGAGGGCGGCGAAGGCGAACGGATAGATCGGCGCCAGGAAGCGGTCATGCAGCTCCTGCCGGAACTGTCCGGGGATCTGCTTGTAGATCGGATCGTCCTCCGACGGCGCCATCAGCTCCCACACATAGCGCTCGCGGATGCCGAGCGTGACGTCGCGGCCCTGGTTCGAGAACTTCGACATGTCGAAGGCATAGCGTGCGAACGCGACCATCGCCGGCTCGCGCTTGCCGAGCTCGAAGCGTTCCAGATTGCCATCCTCGAGCACCAGGAAGGAGCCGTCGCTGTTCTTCGCGACGGTGCCCTCCTCGGCGACAATCGTGATTCGTTCCTTGGGGTCGCGGCGGTCGTCGATCAGAATGCTCTTGAGCTTGCCGCCGGGCTGCCGCTCGCCAATCCGGATCGTCAGGTTCTGGTCGAGCTGCGCGAAACGCCCGGGTTGCAGGATGTTGGTGAGCACGTCAGCGGTGATTTCGGCGTCCCACTGCTTGATCCGGCGCAGGCCGTCGGGGGCGATATAGGACGCGAGCACGGTCACCAGCACGGCGACGACGCAGGTGGCGTAGGCGAACGGCACGAACAGCCGGATCGGCGACATGCCGGCGGCGTTCATGACGATGATTTCCGAATCGGTCGCCAGCTTGTTCAGCGTATGCGACACCGAGATCATCAGCGCGATCGGGGCGATGACGCCGAGCAGCGAGGGGATCACGAGGCCGGTGATCCCGAGGAAGGTCAGGATGGTCTGTCCCTGGCTGGTCATCAGGTCGATGCCGCGCAGCGCCTGGGTGATCCAGATCACCCCGGTGAGGCTGACCAGGACTACCGCAAACGACGCCAGCGTCGTGCGAAAGATGTACCTGTCGATGGACCCCATCGTGCGCGCTCGATCCCCGTTCAGCAGTCCCGGAACGAGCGCTGCAGCCACCCTCGGAACGGGTCCCTCAGGCTGCTGGCGCCATCACGTTCCATGGGCAGTGAATATCATTACCATCCCTTTGATCCGTCGACAAAATGGCTGTGGCGTGGCGCCACGAAAATTCGGCTAAAATTTCATTGTTGTGGCCGCCCCGCCACGGGAGGCTTGGCAGCTCCGGCCAAGGCGGGCCATACTGCTGCGAAGTTGGGTTCCGAACTGCCGCCATCCCCGTCTGTCCGCTCGGATTTCTGGACGTCGGCGGCTCTCACATCGAATTTGGAGGATTGCTGATGTCCGACGCCGTCAAGGTCGGCTTCGTCCCGCTGTCGACCGCGCCGCGCGGTATTGTCGTGGCATTTTGCGACGACACCCTGCGACTTGGAGTCGCGACCGACAAGGCGCTGGGAGGGGTCTCGGACCTCATCAAGCGCGCGGCCGGGGCGACCCGGTTCAAGGGCAAGGATGGCGCGGTGCTGGACCTGCCGGCACCCGAGGGAATCAAGATTCAGCGCTTGATCGTGATCGGCACGGGCAAGGGCGGCGATCACAAGGAAAAGGATTTCCTCAAATATGGCGGTATCTTAGCCGGAAAGCTCAACGCTGTAACTGAGCCGGTCAGTGTGCTGGCCGAGCTGCCGGCGGGGCCGATGACGCCGGATCAGGTCAGCTCGCTCGCGGCCGGCCTCAGGCTCCGGGCCTATCGGTTCGACCGCTACAAGACCAAGAAGAAGGACGAAGAGGGCGGCGTCAGCGCCCCGATCTCGATCGCCGTGTCGGACGTCGCCGCCACCAAGAAGGCGTTCGCGCCGCGCGGCCATGTCACGGACGGGGTGATTCTGGCGCGCGATCTCGTCAACGAGCCGCCGAACGTGCTCTACCCGGAGGAGTTCGCCAAGCGCGCTGCCGCCCTGCGCAAGCTCGGCGTGACCGTCGAGATCCTCGACGTGCCCGCCATGAAGAAGCTCGGCATGGGCGCGCTGCTCGGCGTCGGCCAGGGCTCAGCGCGGCCGAGCCGTACGGTGGTGATGCGTTATAATGGCGGCAAGAAGGGCGAGCAGCCGGTCGCCTTCATCGGCAAGGGCGTGTGCTTCGACACCGGCGGCATCTCGATCAAGCCGGCCGGCTCGATGGAGGACATGAAGGGCGACATGGGTGGTGCCGCCTGTGTGGTCGGCCTGATGCACGCATTGGCGGCCCGCAAGGCCAAGGCCAACGTGATCGGCGCGATCGGCCTGGTCGAGAACATGCCGGACGGCAACGCCCAGCGCCCCGGCGACATCGTCACGTCGATGTCCGGGCAGACCATCGAGATCATCAACACCGACGCGGAAGGCCGGCTCGTGCTCGCCGACGTGCTCTGGTACGTCGCGACCAAGTTCAAGCCGAAATTCATGATCGATCTGGCGACGTTGACGGGGGCGATCATGGTCGCGCTCGGCACCGAGCATGCCGGCCTGTTCGCCAACAATGACGATCTGGCCGACAAGCTGATCAAGGCGGGGCAGGAGACCGGCGAGAAGGTCTGGCGCATGCCACTCGGCTCCGAATACGACAAGCTGATCGATTCGCAGTTCGCCGACATGAAGAACACCGGCGGCCGCCACGGTGGCTCGATCACGGCCGCGCAATTCCTGCAGCGCTTCGTCAACGATACGCCGTGGGCGCATCTCGATATCGCCGGCACCGCAATGGGCGCGCCGAAATCGGAGATCAACCAAAGCTGGGGATCCGGCTATGGCGTTCGTCTGCTCGACCGGCTGGTGTGGGATTCCTACGAAGCGAGGTAGGGGATCGCTGTGCGATGACCGAAGTTCTGTTCTATCATCTGCAGAACATGACGCTGGAAGGCGTGCTGCCGCCGCTGCTCGAGAAGTCGCTCGAGCGCGGCTGGCGAGTCGTCGTGCAATCGACATCGGAAGAACGTGCAGATGCGCTCGATGCGCATCTGTGGACCTATCGTGACGATTCGTTTCTGCCCCACGCCACCTGGCGCGTGGCGGATGCGGCCGACCAGCCGATCGTGCTGGCCGTGGAAGAGTCCAATCCCAACGGCGCCAATGTCCGGTTCCTGGTGGACAACGCGCCGCTGCCGTCCGACGCGCACAACTATGAGCGCATGGTGCTCGTGTTCAACGGTGATGATACGGATGCGCTCGCGGCGGCGCGGTCGGCATGGACCGATTGCAAAACGCGTGGATTCGATGTCACCTATTGGCAGGCCGACGAGCGAGGGCGTTGGCAACGTCGGCAATGATGGCGTAAGCATCGTGACGCGGGTCATCGTGGCTGCGTCGCGCGATTAATGATAAACTGCCGGATCTACCGGCAGAGCATTGGCAAAGCCACGAACGTGCCGCAAAGTGGTGTTGGGACAAGACGTTACACTGTCCACCGGTTGCAATTCAGCAAGGTTCATCGTGCGAGACAACAAACAGCTGACGCGCGTTCTGGCGTTCCTGGTGCTTGCATCGGCCGTGTCCGGCTGCTCGGGCGCGGGCGATCTGCTGTCCAAGGACAACGAATGGTTCAACCGGCCGCAGCGCCTGTTCATCAAGAGCATCTCGATCGATACGCCGCCGCTGACGCCGGACAAGCCGATCGGGGCCGAAGATCTCGTCGGTGCTGATGGCGGGTGTCCGGGCATGGCACCGGCGGCCGGTGCTGCAGGAGCGAACGCGCTGTCCAGCGACGCGGGCGCGGCGCCGGTGCCCGCCGGCGGCACCGTCGCGCTCGGCCACACCGAATGTGACGTCGTCCGCGGCATTGGTGCGCCGGACAGCGTCAACATCGGCAACAATGGCGGTGATCGCGTCGCGACCGTGACCTGGCTGCGCGGCGCGCGCGCCGGCGTGTACACGTTCACGGCAGGACGATTGAGCTCGATCGAGCGCGCCCCCGATCCCGGCCCGGCGTCGAAGATGGCGAAGCCCGCCAAGGCGAAGAAGCGGGCGGGCTGATTTCGGCGTCTGATGCCGCCGTGTAAGACGGCTGCTGCGCAACGTGTCAGCCTGCGGCCTCGTCGTAGAGCGTGCTGGCTTCCAGCCATTGCTCCTCGGCGCGCGCCAGTGCCTCGGCGGCATTCGCGCGCGCCTTCGACAATTGTGCCGCCTGCTTCGGATCGCGCGTGAAAATGTCGGGCAGCGACAAGGCGTCGTCGATCTTGGCAATGATATCGGTGATGCGCGTGATCTCGGCTTCCGCAGCCGAGATCTTCTGCTTTAGCGAGCCCCGCTTGTTGTCGCCGCGCGGCCGCTCGGGTTTCTCCGTGCTCTGCGACCGCTCATTATCGCGTGACGGCGTCGCACTGCGAGCCGACAGGATCATGCGCCTGTAGTCGTCGAGATCGCCGTCATAGGTCTTGACCGTGCGGTCGGCGACGACCCAGAGACGATCCGCGCAAGCCTCGATCAGATAGCGGTCGTGCGACACCATGATCACCGCGCCCGGAAATTCGTTGATCGCCTCGGCGAGCGCGGCGCGGCTGTCGATGTCGAGGTGGTTGGTCGGCTCGTCGAGGATGATCATGTTCGGACCGAAGAACGTGGCGAGCCCGAGCAGCAGCCGCGCCTTCTCGCCGCCCGACAGACTCTTCACCAGCGTGTCGGCTGCCTTGCCGGAGAAACCGATCGCGCCGGCGCGGGCGCGCACTTTCGATTCCGGTGCCTCGCCCATCAGCTTGCGCACATGCGTGTAGGGCGAACCGGCCTCGTCGAGCTCGTCGAGCTGGTGCTGGGCAAAATAGGCGATCGACAACTTGTCGGCGCGCGTCACCTTGCCGGAGAACGGCGCCAACCGGGCCGCCAGCAGTTTCACCAGGGTCGACTTGCCGTTGCCGTTGGCGCCGAGCAGCGCGATGCGGTCGTCATTGTCGATCCGAAGCGTCACGCGGTTGAGCACGGGCTGCGCGGCGTCGTAGCCGACGGAGGCGTTGTCGACGGCGATGATCGGCGGCGACAGCAATCTCTCGGGTGCGGGGAAGCTGATCTCGTGAACGTCCTGGGTGACGAGCGCGGTGATCGGCTTCATGCGCTCCAGCATCTTGACGCGGGACTGCGCCTGGCGCGCCTTCGAGGCCTTGGCCTTGAAGCGGTCGACGAAGGATTGCAGCCGCGCGCGCTCCGCCTCCTGACGCTTGACGGCCTTGGCGTCGAGCATTTCGCGGGTCGCGCGCTGCTCTTCGTAGGAGGAGTAGCTGCCGCGGTACAGCGTCAGTTTGCCGCGGTCGAGATGCAGGATCTGGTCGACCGAGGTTTCGAGGAGATCGCGGTCATGGCTGATCACGATCACCGTGCGCGGGTAGTGCGCCAGATGGTCCTCCAGCCACAGTGTGCCTTCGAGGTCGAGATAGTTGGTCGGCTCGTCCAGCAGCAGCAGGTCGGGGGCGGCGAACAGCGTCGCGGCGAGCGCCACCCGCATGCGCCAGCCGCCGGAGAATTCGGCACAGGCGCGGGCCTGATCGGCGGCGGAAAAACCGAGGCCGCTGAGAATGGCGGCGGCGCGCGCCGGGGCCGAATGGGCATCGATGTCGACCAGCCGGGTCTGGATCTCCGCGATCCGGTCGGGGTCCTCGGCGGTTTCGGCTTCGCGCAGCAAGGCATCGCGTTCGAGATCGGCCCGGAGTACCACCTCGACCAGGCTTTCCGGTCCGCTCGGCGCCTCCTGGGCCAGGCTACCGATCCGCCATCGTGGCGGTACGGTGATGGTCCCGTTCTCCAGCGACAGTTCGCCGCGGATGGCCTTGAACAGCGTCGACTTGCCGGTCCCGTTGCGGCCGACCAGGCCGACGCGGGCGCCGGGCGGGATCTGCACCGAGCTGTGGTCGATGAGAAGCCGTCCGGCAAGACGGATCGAGATGTCGGAGATGGAAAGCATGCGCGCCTTGTCACCGCGCGGCCGGCCAAACGCAACTGCTTTGTCACGGCTTCAGGCGCTTAGGTCATTCGAACCAGGTCATCCCAAGGTCACGCTTGCCGTCGTCGCGCTTGCGCAACTCGTTCATGAGGTGCGCCAGCGGGCCGGGCAGATGGGAGGCGTCCGGAGGCAAACTGCGTTGCAGCCGTTCACCCACGGCATCGCAGATCGATCGGCTCACTTTGCGATCGAGTGCTTCGCTGAAATCGGTGGTGCGGCCAGTCATGACGGAGTTCCAAGAGCAATTGTAAAGTGATGCTCTATCAAGTCATGGCACGCCTATTGGTTTCCGCGTGGCCAAGCGGCTGGTCGACTTTCAGTTGAAAATGCATGAAAAAAAGCCCCGGCGTTGGGGGACGCCGGGGCAATACGAGGTCGGCGTGGCGGGGGGCGGATGCCGCGCCGAGACTCGGATCAGTAGCAGCGGTTGATCAAGCGCCAGCGCGGTCCCCAGGGGGTCGGAACCACGCGGCGGACGTAGCAGCCGCCGTAGCCGTAGCTGTAGGCCGGACCGCCGACGACGAAGCGCGGACCGTAGAACGGACGGTGCCAGCCGCCATAGCCGCCATGCCATCCACCACCATGCCAGCCGCCGTGCCAATGGGCCGAGGCCGCGGTCGGGGCGAGGGCGGCTGCGCCCAGGGCAACAGCGGCCGCCGCGATGAGGGAGAGTTTGCGCAACATGATCGTCTCCTGGATGCCGGCGCTGGTGGCGCCGAGATGATCGGACGGATGAGGCTGGGAGAAGGCCGTTGCCGTGAGGTGATCGGCTCGTCGTCCCCCGCTGGCAGCCACCCTAGGGCATGGGAGCTGAACGCTGGTGGCACGGAGCCTTCAGGCTGCGTTCAGAATCGTGACATTGTCGTAAGGCTTCGAGCTCCGGGCGGGGTCCCGATCGCTTGCCGTCGGCCGATCGCGTCGATATAAGCCCGCAACTCACCCAAATCCCGCACCTCCAAGGACGATATCATGGCGATTGAGCGCACCTTTTCGATCATCAAGCCCGACGCGACCGAGCGTAATCTCACCGGCGCGGTCAACGCGCTGATCGAGAAGGCTGGCCTGCGCATCGTGGCCCAGAAGCGGATCCGCATGACCCGCGACCAGGCAGAGACCTTCTACGCCGTGCACAAGGCGCGGCCGTTCTTCGGCGAGCTGGTCGATTTCATGATCTCGGGGCCGGTCGTGGTCCAGGTCCTGGAGGGCGAGGGCGCCATCCTGAAGTACCGTGACGTGATGGGCGCCACCGATCCGTCGAAGGCTGCCGAGGGCACCATCCGCAAGGCGCACGCCAAGTCGATCGGCGAGAACTCGGTGCACGGCTCGGACGCCGCCGAAACCGCCGCGATCGAGATCGCCCAGTTCTTCTCCGGCAACGAGATCGTCGGCTGATCCACGGTCGTGCGGCGGGACGCAAGTTCCGCCGCACATCTCTTCGGCCCGATGCCGTGCGTCGGTCCGACCTCCATTAACGACGACGAAAGGCCCGGCCGTGAATTGGCTAACGCAACTCGCTGATTCCGCCAGCTTCGGCCATCTGCTCGCTCAATTTCAGACCGACGTGCACAGCCCCGGCTTCTGGCTCGCGCTCGGCAAGATCATCTGGATCAACGTGTTGTTGTCGGGCGACAACGCGCTGGTGATCGCACTGGCCTGCCGCGGCCTGCACGGCAAGCATCGCTTCTGGGGCATGGTGGCCGGCTCCGGCATCGCGGTCGCGCTGCGCATTGCGTTTACGGGCATCGTCGCCACCCTGATGGCGCTTCCCTATCTGAAACTGATCGGCGGCCTGGCGCTGCTGGTGATCGCCGCCAAGCTGCTCGTTCCCGAAGACGAGAACGACGACATCGCCGCCGGGACCACGCTGTGGCATGCGGTCCGCATCGTCGCGCTCGCCGATCTCGTGATGAGCCTCGACAACGTGATTGCGGTGGCCGCTGCCGCCAACGGCCAGGCCTCGCTGCTGATCATCGGCCTTGCGATGAGCATTCCGCTGATCATTGCGGGCGCGGCGCTGATCATGCTGGTGCTCGACCGCTTTCCGCTCCTGGTCTGGCTCGGCGCCATGCTGCTCGGCTGGGTCGCCGGCGAGGTGATCGCGACCGATCCGGCGATCGAGCCGATGCTGCACCATGTGCTCGATGGCACCGTCAACATCAGCATCGAGGCCGCCTCGGCCCTGTTCGCCGGCAAGTCCAATCTGACTGGCCATATCGACGTCATGGAGACGCTGATGTCGCTGCTCGGCGCCGCGGTGGTGCTGGTCGCCGGCTCGATCTGGCGCGGCCGCGCTTTGCAGCGCCAGGCCGAAGGCGAACTCGAGCCTGCGCCGGCCCGCGGCGTCGATCTGCCCTGACGATCCGGTTGCCAGTTAGTTAATTAGTCAGCTCAGCACCACCGAGCCGGAGCGGCCGACGAGGCGTGCGAGCTGCTTGAAGCGGCCGCCGACGCGATCGGCAACGAGGTCGACCAGATGATGTTCGAACACCAGCATCAGCTTGCGATCCTGGGTGCGGAAATGCGTGGCAGGCAGCACGCCGGGCCGCGCCGCCGATATCAGATGCGCGACGCGAAACGCCGTGCCGAGCAGGCGCGCGCGATCGATCTGGGCCGGGCTCAGCTGCTCGGTGAGGGCAGGGGCCGCCGCCTCGTCGCGCTGGCCCTCGTAACGGAAGAACACCGACAGCGCGGCGAAGATGCGGCCCTCGTGGCTGATCGAGCCGAAATTGCCGTTGAGGATGATGCCGTAGGTCTGCTCGCCGCGATGATCCGGATGCATCCGCCAGCCGATGTCGGACATCAGGCAGGCCGCGTGGCGCAGCCGCCGCTCTTCCTCGGTCTCGCGGATGTGCACGACGCGGAACAGCCGGTCGGTCCAGTCGATCAGCTCGCGCGCGTGCTGCGCCGAGCGTGACAGCAGCTCGTTGAGCCCCTGCGCCGCGCTGAGCAGGCCGTCCTTGGCGCGCTCGGCGTCGGGAAGCTTCGAATAGAGCAGGCCCTCACGGACGCCGAAGGTCGAGAACACCACCGTCGTCGGCTTGGCCACGCGGATGATGTGCTCGAGCACCAGCGCGGCATAGGCCAGCAGCGGGCGGCGTGCCTCGGCGATGGCCTCGATGTCGGCCAGCATGTCGGCGGCGACGAGCCGGCGCAGGCGGCGCACGAAGGCAAGCGCATCCGCGGCCGGGATGGCATAGCCGTGCATCACGCCGAGCGGATAGCCGCTCTGGATGATGTGGATACGCGCCAGCGCACGCCAGGTGCCGCCGACCGCGTAGAAGGTCCGGTTCTTTCCGGCCAGCAGCTGCGGCAGGTCGGTCAGCGCCTCGCTCGCGATCCGCTGCGCCTTCTTGAGCGATTTTTCGGCGAGATCCTGCAGCGCCAGGCTGCCGAGCGGCAGGGTGACGCCACTGCGCACCTGGTGGCCGCGCACGTCGATCAGCTCGAGCGAGCCGCCGCCGAGATCGCCGACGATGCCATCGGGCTTGTGGATGCCGGAGATCACGCCGAGCGCCGAATAGCGCGCCTCCTCGGGACCGGTGAGGATCTGGATCGACACGCCGCAGATCTTCTCGGCCTTGGCGATGAAGTCAGGACCATTCGAGGCATCACGGCAGGCGGCCGTGGCAATCGCATGGACTTCGCCGACCTTCTGCACCTTGCAGAGCGCACGGAACCGTTTCAGCGCGGTCAGCGCCTTGTCGACGGCGTCGGCGGCGAGCAGGCCGGTGGTTTGGACCTCGCGTCCGAGGCCGCACAGCGCCTTCTCGTTGAACACGGTGACGAGGCTGCGCTCCATCGCCTGGTAGACGACGAGGCGGACCGAATTCGAGCCGATGTCAATGACGCCGACGCTGGCGGCCCGGTCAGCAGGCCGTGTCACCGCGGCGTCCTCTGATCGCAGCCGTGGCTACGACGGATGGCGTTCATTTCGGCGCGTGAGCCGGCGCGGTGATGATTCCTTGAGCGACTTTCCACGGCCGGACAGACTCGGATTCGTCATGAAGTAATTGTGCAGGTTGAACGGCTCCTCGCCCTTCGCGGCCTTCATACGCGTTGACGACCCATCCGGCAACAATTGCCAGCTCTGCTCGGTGTCCTTGAGGTTGGCGACCATGATCTGCTCCAGCACCTGCTGGTGCACGGTCGGATTCTGCAGCGGGCACAACACCTCGACGCGGCGGTCGAGATTGCGCGGCATCATGTCGGCCGAGGAAATGTAGACCGCTGCCTTGGCGCTGGGCAGGCCCTGACCCATACCGAAGCAGTAGATGCGGCCGTGCTCGAGGAAGCGCCCGATCACCGATTTGACACGAATGTTCTCCGACAGGCCCGGCAGGCCGGGCCGCAGGCAACAGATGCCGCGCACGATCAGCTCGATCGAGACGCCGGCCTGCGAGGCCTCGTACAGCGCGTCGATGATGTCGGGATCGACCAGCGAGTTCATCTTCATCCAGATCACGGCCGGCTTGCCCTGGCGGGCGAAACTGGTCTCGCCGTGGATGTGCTCGATCATGCGTTTGCGAAGCGTGAGCGGCGACACCGCCATCTTCTCGATGTCGATAGGCTCGGCATAGCCGGTGATGTAGTTGAACACGCGGGTGACGTCGCGGCCGATCACGGGGTCCGAGGTGAAGTAGGACAGATCGGTGTAGATGCGCGCGGTGACCGGGTGATAGTTGCCGGTGCCGGTGTGCACATAGGTCGTGAGGCTGCCGCCCTCGCGGCGCACGACCATCGAAAGCTTGGCATGGGTCTTCAGCTCCAGGAAGCCGTAGACCACCTGCACGCCGGCGCGCTCCAGATCGCGCGCCCAGCGGATGTTGGCCTCCTCGTCGAAGCGCGCCTTCAGCTCGACCAGCGCCGTCACCGACTTGCCGGCTTCGGCCGCTTCGACCAGCGTGCGCACGATCGGCGAATTGTTGGAGGTGCGATACAGCGTCTGCTTGATGGCGACGACGTCCGGATCGCGCGCCGCCTGCTGCAGGAATTGCACGACGACGTCGAATGATTCATAGGGATGATGGACGATCAGGTCCTTCTGCCGGATCGCGGCGAAGATGTCGCCGCCATGGTCGCGGACGCGCTCGGGATGGCGCGGCACATAGGGCGCGAATTCGAGGTCGGGACGGTCGACCCGCGTCAGCTGTGACAGCTCGTTCATCGCCAGCACGCCGTCGACCACGAACACCTCGTCGTCGGTCGTGGACAGCGCATTCTGCACGAAGCGGCGCAGTTCCTCCGGCATGTTGGCCTCGATCTCGAGCCGGATCACCGAGCCGCGGCGGCGGCGCTTCAGCGCGGTCTCGAACAGCCGCACCAGGTCTTCGGCCTCTTCCTCGATCTCGATCTCGCTGTCGCGGATGATGCGGAAGGCGCCCTGGCCCTTGACGGTGTAGCCGGGGAACAGCCGGCCGATGAACAGGCCGGTCGCCTGTTCGAGCGTGATCAGGCGGATCACTCCGTCCTTGGCGCCGGGGAAACGGATGAAGCGGTCGAGCTTGCCGGGCATGCGGATAAGCGCGTTCATCGGCCTGCCATCGGCGGTGCGCGTCAGCTGCAGGGCCACGGTGAAGCCGAGGCTCGGGATGAACGGGAACGGATGCGCCGGGTCGATCGCCAGTGGTGTCAGCAGCGGAAAGATGTTGGCGAGGAAGTGGTCCTCGATCCAGGCGCGCTCGGTCTTGGTGACGTCCTGGCCGTCGACCAGCACGATGCCGAGCTCGGCGAGAAACTTGCGCAGGTCGCGCCAGATCGCCTGCTGGTCGATGGCGAGCTGCGACACCGTCTCGTTGATCAGCTTCAACTGCTCGGTCGGCGTCAGCCCATCCGGGCTGCGTTCGGCGATGCCCTCGCGCACCTGGGCGCGGATGCCGGCGACGCGGACCATGAAGAATTCATCAAGGTTGTTGGCCGAAATCGACAGGAAGCGCACCCGCTCCAGCGCCGGATGCCGCGGATTGACCGATTCCTCGAGAACGCGGCGGTTGAAATGCAGCCAGGACAGCTCCCGGTTGATGAAGCGCTCGGGGCTGGAGGCGATCTTGAGCGGGGATGCGGAAACCGGCTCTTTATCTTGAATCTCAATGGCTTGTTCGGTGTCCATCAGAACTTTGTTCCATATCCGATAACGGCATCAAATCAGTCGTGCGCAGCGGCGGACCGTAGCTCAATTGGGATGACCAGGGGATGACGTTCCCGACACCATTGAGGTTCCCCCGATGTCAGCCGTCAAGATGCCGGCGGGGGGGGCCAGGTCAGAGGGGACGCAGCAGTTCGGCGGCGAGCGCCCGGGTCACCGGCCGCCCCAGCCGCAGCGACTCCTCGTCCAGCAGCGCAATGGTCCGGCGTGCGGCGGCGTAGGAGCGCTCGATGCGGGTGGTGAGATAGCTCACGACCGTCTCGTCGATCGACAGCTGCCGGTCCGCCGCCAGCTTGACGATGAGGGCGCGGAACAGCTGGTCGTCGGGCGGCAGCAGGGTGATCGCCGGCACGGCGCGCAGCCGTGACTTCAGGTCGCTCAGCGCGATCGGCAGCGCCACCGGAGCGTCGCGTGCGGTGATCAGCACGAACGCCTCGTCCTGGCGCGCCAGATTGAGCAGGTGGAACAAAGCCCGCTCGTCGAGATCGGCCGCGGTCAGATCCTCCAGCACCAGGGCACCGGTGGCGAGCGCACCGGGGACGGCATTGGCCTCCAGCGCATGCGCGGACAGCGAGCGCGCGCCGGCGCGCTCGGCCCAGATCGCGGCCAGATGGCTTTTCCCGGAGCCGTCGGGCCCGACGAGAAACATCGTCCGTGCCGGCCATTCAGGCCAGGCGTCGATCAGCGCCAGCCCGGCCGCGTTGCCGGCGCCTTCGAGGAAATTGTCCCGTGTCAGGCTTTCCGCGTGTGGCAGCGTGAAGGCCAGCTGACGCGGGGGAATGTGGCCGGCCAAGTTTGACGTGCTCCCTGTGATGGCGTGCGCGAGACGTGACAATCGTGAATCGCTGCGGCGGGCCCGCTGCACCGATTCATCGCACCTCGATGGTGTTCATGTGGCGAACCCATTCGACCAGATAAAGCCCGACCGACACGAGGGTAAAGGTCGTCACCAGCACCATCAGCACCGCATCATAGGGTTTCGGCTCGAAACCGAAGCTGAGCGAGGCCAGCACAAGGGCGGCAAATCCGACCTGGGCTGCCGTGTTCAGCTTCGAGACCATCAGCGGCTTCATCGCGACCGGGCGGTCGAACAGCCAGGAGACGATCACGGCGGCGACGATCATGATGTCGCGCGACACCACCAGGATCACGATCCAGCGCGGGATGGCCCCCCAGATGCCCAGGGTGACGAAGATCGACACCAGCAGCGCCTTGTCCGCCAGCGGATCCAGCAGCGCACCGAGTTCGGAGCGCAGATTGAACCGCTTGGCCAGAAAGCCGTCCACGGCATCGCTGACCCCGGCGACGACGAACACCAGGAAGGCGACTTCCATCTCACCGGCGGCGATGGCCCAGACGACGATCGGAACCAGCAGGATTCGACCCAGCGTAATCAGGTTGGGGAGACTGTGGGGAATGGTCACGCAGCAGGTCCCGACGGCAACTCGATCAAAACACCACCCGATTCCGAAGCAGGGCGAACCGGTCCGGTTCCTAGATAGTATGGGGACGAGCCCCTTGCGAGCCATTGCGCGCAGCCGGAATCCGACGTAACCAGCGGCCAGATTAGGGGTTTTGACCATGACCGAGCGCAAGAACGGGCTCACTTATGCAGATTCGGGCGTCGATATCGACGCCGGCAATCGTCTGGTCGACATGATCAAGCCCCTGGTGCGCGCGACCGCCCGCGCCGGCGCCGATGCCGAGATCGGCGGTTTTGGCGGCCTGTTCGACCTCAAGGCAGCCGGCTTCAAGGATCCGATCCTGGTCGCCGCGACCGACGGCGTCGGCACCAAGGTGAAGATCGCAATCGAGACCGGCCTCCATGGCGGGATCGGCATCGATCTCGTCGCCATGTCGGTCAACGATCTCGTGGTGCAGGGCGCCGAGCCGCTGTTCTTCCTCGACTACTTCGCCTGCGGCAAGCTCGATCCGGAGGCCACCGCCTCGATCGTGGCCGGGATCGCCGAAGGCTGCCGCGAATCCGGCTGCGCCCTGATCGGCGGCGAGACGGCGGAGATGCCGGGCCTGTACAAGGACGGCGACTATGACCTGGGCGGCTTTGCCGTCGGCGCGGCCGAGCGCGGCACGCTGCTGCCGTCGCCGGACATTGCTGCCGGCGACGTCGTGCTGGGGCTGGCCTCATCCGGTGTGCATTCCAACGGCTATTCGCTGGTGCGCAAGATCGTCGCGCAGTCCGGTCTCGGCTTCGACGCGCCGGCGCCGTTCGCGCCGGTGCTGACGCTGGGCGCCGCGCTGCTGACGCCGACGCGGCTGTATGTGAAGTCCTGCCTGCGCGCGATCCGCGAGACCGGCGCGGTGAAGGGGCTGGCCCACATCACCGGCGGCGGCTTCACCGACAACATTCCGCGGGTGCTGCCGAAACATCTCGGCGTCTCGATCGACCTGCCGCGCCTGCCGGTGCTGCCGGTGTTCAAATGGCTGGCGGAGCAGGGCGGCATCGCCCAGCTCGAGCTGCTGCGCACCTTCAACTGCGGGATCGGCATGATCGCCATCGTCAAGGCCGATGCCGTCGACGCCGTCACCGAGGTGCTGACAGCAAGCGGCGAGCATGTCGCGCGTCTCGGCGAGGTCGTTCCCGCCAGCGGCGACCAGCGCGTGATCTACACCGGCGCGCTCGACCTGGCGCTGTGAGACGAGTGGCCCGATGAAGCGGCGCGTTGCCATCCTGATCTCCGGACGTGGTTCGAACATGGCCGCGCTGATCCGCGCCGCGGCGCAGCCGGAGTTCCCGGCGGAGATCGCCGTCGTGATCTCCAACCGCGCCGATGCGGCGGGTCTGCAGAAGGCCGCCGAGAACGGCATCGCCGTCGAGATTCTCGAGAGCAAGCCGTTCGGCAAGGACCGCGCCGGCTTCGAAGCCAAGCTGCAGCAGGCGCTGGATGGGCGCGGCATCGAGCTGATCTGTCTCGCCGGCTTCATGCGATTGTTCACGGCGGAGTTCGTGCAGCGCTGGTACGGCAGGATGCTCAACATCCATCCGTCGCTGCTGCCGTCCTTCCCTGGCCTCGATCCGCACGGCCAGGCGCTGCGCGCCGGCGTCAAGATCTCCGGCGCCACGGTCCATTTCGTCATCCCGGAAACCGATGCCGGTCCGATCGTGATGCAGGGCGCCGTCGTCGTCAGGGACGCCGATACACCCGATACGCTGTCGGAGCGCATTCTTGGCGTCGAGCACCGCATCTATCCCGAGGCGTTGCGGCTGCTCGCCAAGGGGCTGGTGCGACTGGAAGGCGATCTCTGCCGCACATCGTCGGTGTCGGGGACCGATGCGGTTCTGGTCTGGCCCGCTGCTTCGTAGCTCGCTTGCGCACAAAAAAATCCCCGGCGAGGCCGGGGAACATCAAGGCTGCCCTTGCAACCGCGACGCAGTCTAGAGATCCGCATGCTCTGCGGAAATTGGCCATTGATACGCAGGAGGACGCACGCGCTGCTCCTGCTCGACCGCTGTCTCAGGACACCTTCAAGTTCTCGGCTGACGTCTTGCCGCGGCTTTCCACCAGATCATATTCGATGGCCTGGTTTTCGTTGAGCGTCGTCAGCCCCGCGCGTTCCACGGCCGAGATGTGGACGAAGACATCCTTGTCTCCGCCGGACGGCTTGATGAAGCCATAACCCTTGGTCGGGTTGAACCATTTCACGCTGCCTTTGTAGCTCGGCATCGCTGTCTCCTCGTCTGGACGAAAAAAAGACGCGGCCACGCTCTCGCGTGCCACGCCACAAACGGGCTTCCCGAAGTCTGCTGGATTTCAGTTGTCACGAAACGCACAGTCGAACGGCCAATCCGATTGTACGCGGATTGCATCACGATTTTCCGTAGATATCAAGTTGGCGCCCAGGCCGCGCGGACGCGTCGCGGCGTCGCGCCGGCCAGCTTGCGCCAGCGGTATTTGTTGTGGCTCGGGAACCACATTTCTCTGCAGCGCGGCTGGGCGGCGGCAGAGCTGGATTGACCGGCATGGGGAACTGCGGGCAAATCGTCTCGGCCGATATTTAGCAAATTTGAACTGGTGACCGCATCGATGCGTGGGGCATCTCGGACAAGTCAGAACGGGCGAAGCTGCACCGGGGCGCGTTGCGGGGCTCCGGCTGCGCGGGCCTTCGGCTTGGCGATCGCCCTGGTTTGCACGCAGGCGCAGGCGGAGAGCCTGCCCAGTGTCGCCGCCGGTCCGCTACCGAGCCCGTCGCCCAGCCCGACCCCCGCGGCTGTCAGTGCCGACCTGTCGTCCGGACAAGTCGTGCTCAATCGCGGATCGAGCTTCCTGCAGCGTCTCGGAACCGAGGCGACGCATGGCGGCAACCGGCTGCTGCGCAGCAATCCCGGCGGCGGCGGCGCTTCGGAGGCTTCGGAGGCGCCGAGGTTCAGGACGTGGGGCGAGACCTACGGCATTACGGCCCGGGCCAGCGCCCAGGGTGACTTCGCGGGCGACCGACGGACGACCTGGGGCGGCGTCGCTGGTCTCGGCATGCGCGTCATCCCCGGCGTGAACATCGGCCTGTCGGTCGACCAGAGCCGCACCTGGGTCGATGTGCCCTTGGCACTGCAGTCGGCCACGCTCGATCTGACCCAGTTCGGCTTCAACGCCTCGGTCGACAACGGTCCCTGGACCTGGGCGATCGCGATCGTCCACGGCTTTGGCGGCATCAATGCGCGGCGCGACACCGGTTTCGGAGCAGCCAGTTCAGCCTACGCTGCTCACATCACCGGCGTGCTGAGCGAGATCGACTATTATTGGAGCATCGGCGAGAGCCGCGTCGTGCCCAAGCTGGCCTTGGAATATGCGCGCGCTACCACGGCCGCGTTCCAGGAGAGCGGCGGGCTGGATCCGGTGTCGGTGAGCGGCACCTCGCTGGAGCGTGCGCGCATTCTGGTCGGGGCTGAGGTCGGCCGTTACTTCGTGGTCGACGGCAAGATCCTCGATCTCTCCGCCTACGCCAAGTTCGTCGACAATGTCGTACAGAATCTCGGCTCACTGACCGTGAGCCTTGGCCCACAGAGCATCACGCTGCAGGGATTGGGCGAGGGACACTATGGAGCCGACGCCGGCGCGGCGATGTCATTGTCGTTGACCCGCACGGCCCGCATCTATCTGAACTACGACGCGAAGCTCCGGTCCGTGCTGCAATCGCATCAGGGCACGCTCGGCGTCGAGCTGAAATGGTAGAGCGGCCGGCCGTTCCCTAAACCGGCTTCGGAGCGACGTAGCTGCTGAAACCCGCGGTTTCCCTCGCTTGCGCCATCAACGGCACGAGATCGAGCGGATGAATGAATTCATCGCGGAAACAGGCGTGCGCCTTCGGGTCGAAGATCTGCTTCAGCCAGTCGATGACGATCTTGTGCCGCTCGGAGTTACGGAACTCCTTGTGATAGGTCAGCCACAGGTCCATGTGATAGTTGATGCCGAGATCGACAGGCACGAGCGGCGCGCCGAGCGCGACGGCTGACGTCGGCAAAAATCCGATGCCGGCGCCGCGCTCGACGGCATAGAGGGCTGCAACGCTCGAATTGGTCGAGATGCCGACGATGCCTTCGAGGGACTCGAGACCAAGAATGCGCGCGTAGCCGGTTTCATCGAGCTGGACGCCGTGCTGCTTGATGATGCGATGGTTCTTGAGATCGGCCAGCGATGTCGGCAACCCATACGCATCCTGATAGGCCTCCGAGACGAAGCCGTAGATGTGCAGCCGGCCGAGCTTGCTGACGATCACGTCGGGGTTGGTCGGCCGCGCGAACTGAATCGAGATGTCGGATTCGAGACGCGAGACGTCGGCCTGTTCCATGGCGCAGCTGAGTTCGACCATGATCCGGCGATAGGTCTTCTGAAAGTCGATCAGTCGCGGCAGAATCCAGAAATTGCCGGGTCCCTCTGTCACGGCAACACGGACCGATCCCTGCGCATCGGTCGCGATCGCGGCGCGCCGGAAGATGTTGAAGCTCAGCCGTTCCATCTGTTCGACGTCGAACAGAAGCGAACGTCCTTCGTCACTGAGTGAGAGTCCGGACTGATCACGGATGAAGAGCCTGAACCCGAGCTCCTCCTCGAGACGGTCGATCTTGCGCATCAAGGTGGTGCCAGTCAGTCCGAGAACGTCCGCTGCGTTTCTGAAGCTCTGATGCCGCGTGCAAAGAAGAAATGCTCTTAAATCTTCCCATGAGGCATTAAGCGCTTCGTCAGACCTGCGGTGCTGCGTAGATGCAGCACCCCGATGCAAATGTTGCCGCATACACTCGAGCCCCGACAAGTATGATGACGTCATCAAAGCCTAGCTGGAAACATAGATGCAGAACCCACGTTTCGGAAGCACGGAATCGATGGTGCGACATCAGCTCGACAGTTTACCATCAACAGATCTAATTAATGCGCATCCGGTCAGGTCGGATCAACTCGGCGAACTGGCAGCGCTCGCGCGGAAGGAAATTCCGGGCGTTCGGGCGTCCGAGCGGGAGCTTGCGGAATTCCTGCAGCACGATCCAACGTCGATCTTCGTGTTGTGTCGCGGCAGGAACCTGCTCGGCGGCATCGCCTTTCTCTATCTCAACTGCGCCGGAGTTGAGGCGCTGTTAAACGATGAGTTCAATTTGAACGATCCGCCGCGGAGGTATCTGGCGCGGCCGGATGAAGATGTTGCTGCAATCTATGTCTGGGCGCTCGTCGCGCAAGGCCGCGGAGCGATCGGACTTGGCAATGTCGCAGAAGTCCTGCGCGGCGCGCGCTTCCGCTCGGCGGATTACTACGCGCAGCCGTCCAGCACGGAGGGGCGGGCGTTCCTCGGCGCGCTCGGATTCACCCCTGTTCCAAGCTTCCGGCCCGACCTTTGGATCTACCAGAGACCCTGGAACCGGTTGCGCGAGATTGTCGCACCGTCGATCCAGTTGATGCAAAATCACGCAGAAGGGAGCGTTTCCGATGCACGGTATTAGTTCGGTCAGGCCGGCAACGGCGAACGCCCGCGCCATCACGGTGCGGATCGCGCGCGACCCCAATGATCTCATGCTCGTCACGGCGATCCGTTCGGCAGTCTATCTTGCCGAGCAGGATTGTCCGATGGAGGAGGAGTTCGACGGCAATGATCTCGTCGCGGCGCATTTTCTCGGCTTTGTCGGCAACGAGCCGGCGGGCTGCGTGCGCGTGCGCTTCTTCGGCGAGTTCGCCAAGGTCGAACGTCTCGCGGTGCGTCACCAGCACCGGCGCTCGCGACTGTCGTTCAAGCTGGTCCGCGAGGCGCTCGACTATTGCAGGCGCAAGGGTTTCAAGAAGGCCTATGGCCATGCGCAGGACCGCCTGGTCGATTTCTGGGCGCATTTCGGCGCAAAGCCGCTCGGCCATAACCGCAAGCTGACGTTCTCCGACTTTTCCTACACCGAGATGGTGCTGGATCTCGAGCCTTGCGAGGATGCGATCACACTGGACAGCGATCCCTATCTGATCATCCGTCCCGAGGGCGACTGGGATCGGCCGGGTGTGCTCGATCTCTCCGCTGGCCGGCCGGCATCGTCGCCATTGCGCGACCTTGCCGCCGCGAGGGCATGATGTCGAACCGCGACATTTTCGGCCAGACCGAATCGGACCCGCCGGTTCTGGTCTGTGCCGACCTGCAGTGCGAATATCTCGCCGAGGGGCGCAAGCATCTCATCGCCGACGGCGAGCTCGTGATGTCGCGCTGCCGGCAGCTGTTGGCGTTGTGGCGCGGCAATCTCTGGCCGATCATCCACCTCAAGCGCATCGCGCAGGCCGCGTGGTTCAATCCGGCTTCCAACCTGACGAACTGGCTTCCGGAGTTCAGGCCGACGCCCGGCGAACTGAGCTTCGAGCATCCGCTGCCGTCGGCCTACAGTTCTGCGCGGTTCGCCGAGTACATGTCGAACATGCGCCGCATCCGCTGCGTTCTGCTCGGCTTCTCCCTCGACGAGACGATCCTCTCGACGGTGGTCGACGGCTTCCATCGCAGTCATCGCTATCAGGTGATCGAGGATGCCGTGGCCTGCCGCCAGGCGTGCGCCGGCGACGCCGCGACGTATCGGCTGGTGGTGACCGGGGTGATCGGCAATTTTGCCGGCGTTCTCGACAGCGCCGATCTGAGTAAGGCCTGCGGCCGGCTGGTGGTGTGATCCGATGTGATCCGCCGTGGCACTAGCCACCGGCGAGCCGCTCTGCCAGTTCGATGACCAGGCGACGGTCGGACGGAGCTGTGATCTTGTTGAAGGCGATGACGAGCCGCAGGGCCTCCGCGACATGCGAGTCCACTGGGTTATCGCTGATGAGGCGGAGCAGCTTCTGACCCGGCGGTTCGCGATCGTCCTTGCTCACGCGGTGGCTCCAGCAACGAGAAATCAAAAACAATGACCCGAGAGGACGAGCTCAGACAGCTGGCGAGCAGTCTCCGGGCGGCCATTGCCAGGGCACGACGGCTCGACCTGCCGACCAGCGCCTACATCCTGTCGATGGCTCTGGTCGAGGTTTCGCAGACAATCGAGGCGGAGTTGAGGGGACGGACAGGCGCCGAGTGAACCTGGGGAGAACCTGGGCACCATGGCCGGATGCGGCGGGGCCTGCAATAAACTGGGTAAACGAGGCCGGCTTGGGCCGGCCGTCTCAGGCCCGGTCAACCCTGATGACGCGGCCCTTCTCGATCGCCAGCGCGAGCTTGCCGTGCTTGAGCGCCAGCGCGGCCTCGCCGAACAGCTCGCGTCGCCACCCCTGCAGTGCAGCAACGTCGGCCGCGTCGTCGGCCGCGATCTGCTCGAGATCGTCGACGGTCGCGATCACCTTGCTGGCCACGGCGTGGCGCTCCGACGTCATGCGCAGCAGCACCTTGAGCAGCTCGACGATGGCTGCACCATTGGAGTTGTTGCGCGGCTTCTCCAGCTTTGGCAGCGAGGCGGGGTCGCGTGCCAGCCCGCGCTGCACCGCGGCCACGATGTCGGCCCCCCATTTCGAGCGCTCGAAGCCCTTCGGCAGCGAGCGCAAGGTGCCGAGCCGTTCGATCGATGTCGGCGCATGGGTGGCGATGTCGCCGACGGCGTCGTCCTTCAGCACCCGGCTGCGCGGCACGTCGCGGCTCTGCGCCTCCTGCTCGCGCCACGCGGCGACCTCCATCAGGACGGCGAGCTCCTTCGGCTTGCGGACCCGCGTCTTGAGCCGCTCCCAGGCGCGCTCGGGATGGAAATCGTAGGTCTTGGGCGAGGTCAGGATCTCCATCTCCTCGCTGACCCAATCGCTGCGCTTGCGCTTCTTGAGGTCGGCATCGAGGGCTGCGAACACGTCGCGCAGATGGGTGACGTCGGCCTCGGCGTAGTGAACCTGCTCCTTGGAGAGCGGCCGGCGCGACCAGTCGGTGAAGCGGTGGGTCTTGTCGGGACGGTGGCCGGTGATGCGCTCGACCAGCTGGTCATAGGCGATGCTGTCGCCGTAACCCAGCACCATCGCGGCGACCTGGGTGTCGAAGATCGGGTGCGGCACGATGTTGGCGCGGTGCCAGATGATCTCGATGTCCTGGCGCGCGGCGTGGAAGACCTTGAGCACCTTCTCGTTCGCCATCAGGTCGAAGAACGGCGTGAGATCGATGCCGTCGGCCAGCGCATCGATCACCAGGGCTTCGTCCGTGCTCGCCATCTGCACGACGCAGAGCAGGGGGTAGTAGGTGGTCTCCCGCAGGAACTCGGTATCAACGGTGATGACCGGATGATGAGCGAGACGGGCACAGGCGGCCGCGAGATCCGCGGTGGTGGTGATCAAGTCCATGAACGATCCATGACGAGGCTCTTACGCCGTCGTCCGAAAACGCTGACAAGTCAAGGGTGTCGGCAAAGGGCGGGGGACGAAATTCGTCCCCGCTTGTCGGCCCAATCAGGCCGGAACGCAAGCGTAACTGTGGCGGCCGATCGCTCTATGGTTGACGGTAGCCAGGGCGGGAGGGTCAATGGTGCCTGACGCGGCCAGAGGGCCGGCGCCCAGCGGGGACTGCGAGCACGATCAGGCACAGCGCGATCATTGCCAGACCCATGAATTCGAACACCAGCGCGTCCACGTCTGCAACCTCCCCCGATGAGTTGCATCAACTTGTCGGGGCTGCGTTGATCGTTTCTTAAGGACGCAGACGCGGTGCAGGCGATGGTGGATGCGAGGTTAAGACTGCGTGTCAGGTGCCGCAGAAGGTCTGCAGCACGCGCTCCTCGGGCTGCGGGGGATCGGCATAAGCGGCACGGTCCGGCTGGTCGTCATAGGGCCGGGCCAGCACCGCATGCAGTTCCTCGAACGGCGCGTAGTCGTCGTTCTCGACCGCCGCGGTGATGACGGCCTCGATGCGGTGGTTGCGCGGAATGAAGGCCGGATTGACCTTGCGCATCGCCGCCTGCCGTTCGGCCGGAGCTTGCGGTTCCCTGGCGAGGCGCTGCTGCCAGCGCGCCGCCCATTCGTCAAAGCCCGAGGGATCCTCGAACAGCGCGCGGGCTCCGCTGAGATCGCCGCTGCCGGCAGCGTCGCTGAGCCGTCGGAAGGTCAGGGTGAAGTCGGCCTTGGCCGCCGCCATGGCATCGAACAACGCCTGGGCCAGCGGCTGGTCGCCCTCCGCTTGCGTTGATAGGCCGAGCTTGCGGCGCAGGCCCGCCTGGTGGGCGTCGGTGAATTGAGCGGCAAAGCCGTCGAGCGCGGCCTCGGCCTGCTTGATCCCCTCGTCCTTGTCGTCGCCGAACAGCGGCAGCAGGCATTCGGCCAGCCGCGTCAGGTTCCACAGCGCGATGCGCGGCTGGTTGGCGAAGGCGTAGCGGCCGAACTCGTCGATCGACGAGAACACCTGCTTCGGATCATAGCCGTCCATGAACGCGCAGGGGCCGTAATCGATGGTCTCGCCCGAGACCGAGCTGTTGTCGGTGTTCATGACGCCATGGATGAAGCCGACCAGCAGCCAGTCGGCGATCAGCTTGGCCTGGCGCGCGATCACGGCGTCGAGCAGCGCGTGATAAGGCCGCTCGGTGCCGGCGAGATCCGGATAGTGCCGGTCGATGACGTGGTCGGCGAGCCGGCGCACCGCCTCGACGTCCTGGCGGGCGGCGAAATACTGGAACGTGCCGACCCGGATGTGGCTGGTCGCGACCCGCGTCAGCACCGCGCCTGGCAGGCCGGTGCCGCGATAGACCTGCTCGCCGGTGACGACCGCCGCCAGCGACCGAGTGGTCGGGATTCCCAGTGCCGCCATCGCCTCGCTGACGATGTATTCGCGCAACACAGGCCCCAGCGCGGCGCGGCCGTCGCCGCGGCGGGAAAATGGCGTCGGGCCGGAGCCCTTGAGCTGGATGTCGCGTCGGGTGCCGTTGCGGTCGACGACCTCGCCGAGCAGGATCGCCCGGCCGTCGCCGAGCTGCGGCACGAAATGCCCGAACTGGTGCCCGGCATAGGCCATCGCGATCGGCTCGGCGCCGGCAGGCACGGTCTTGCCGGCCAGGATCTCGGCGCCCTCCGGCGTCTCCAGCTCGGCCGGGTTGAGCCCGAGCTCCTCGGCCAGCGGCCGGTTCAGCTTGATCAACCGGGGTGCTGCGACGGGTGTCGGGGCCACCCGGGCAAAGAAATTGTCCGGCAGCGCGGCGTAGGAGTTCTGGAAGGGGAAATGCACGGTCATGGCTCCAAGATAGGCGCAAGGCGGCCGCTTTTCGAGCCCAAACGGCCGTCAGATGAGCGCTTCGGCGCCAGTCCAATCCGGCAGCAGCCCGTCGGGTTGCATCTGCCCTGGTCCGCCCCCGAGCTCATCGCCGCGGCAGGGCGGAAAAGGCCCGTTCCTGCGGTTGCCGCGCCGGGGCGGCTCGGCTAAACCCTGCGCGCATTCGGCCATGCGCCCTTACGGCTGCGCCGATTCCCTTTTCCTCACGACGACCATTCAGGACGACCATGCATCGCTACCGGACCCACACCTGCGGCGCGCTCCGCGACAGCAACATCGGAGAGACGGTCCGGCTGTCCGGCTGGTGCCATCGCATCCGCGACCATGGCGGCGTGCTGTTCGTCGATCTGCGCGACCATTACGGCATCACCCAATGCGTCGTCGATCCCGACTCCAAGGCGTTCAGCCTCGCCGAGAAGCTGCGCTCGGAGTGGGTCGTGCGCATGGAAGGCAAGGTTCGTCACCGACCGACAGGCACCGAGAATGCCGAGCTGCCGACCGGCCAGGTCGAACTCTACGTTGCCGACATCGAGGTGCTGGGCCCCGCGGCCGAGCTGCCGCTGCCGGTGTTCGGCGAGCAGGAGTATCCCGAGGACATCCGGCTGAAGTACCGCTTCCTCGATCTGCGCCGCGAGAAGCTGCACCAGAACATCATGACTCGCGGCGCGATCATCGATTCGATGCGCCGGCGCATGAAGGAGCAGGGCTTCTTCGAATTCCAGACGCCGATCCTGACCGCGTCCTCGCCGGAGGGCGCGCGCGACTTCCTGGTGCCGTCGCGCATCCATCCCGGCAAGTTCTACGCGCTGCCGCAGGCGCCGCAGCAGTACAAGCAGCTGCTGATGATGTCGGGCTTCGACCGCTACTTCCAGATCGCGCCGTGCTTCCGTGACGAGGACCCGCGCGCCGACCGTCTGCCCGGCGAGTTCTATCAGCTCGACGTCGAGATGAGCTTCGTCGAGCAGGAGGACGTGTTCGCGGCGATGGAGCCGGTCATCACCGGCGTGTTCGAGGACTTTGCCAAGGGCAAGCCGGTCACCAAGGGCTGGCCGCGCATCCCGTTCGCCGAGGCGCTGCGAAAATACGGCACCGACAAGCCGGACCTGCGCAACCCGATCGAGATGCAGGACGTCTCCGAGCACTTCCGCGGCTCCGGCTTCAAGGTGTTCGCGCGCATGCTCGAGGACCCGAAGAACCAGGTCTGGGCGATCCCGGCCCCGGGTGGCGGCAGCCGCGCGTTCTGCGACCGCATGAACTCGTGGGCGCAGGGCGAGGGCCAGCCCGGCCTCGGCTACATCATGTGGCGCGAGGGCGGCGAGGGCGCGGGTCCGCTCGCCAACAACATCGGACCTGAGCGGACCGCTGCGATCCGCAGCCAGATCGGCACCAAGGAGGGCGATGCCGCCTTCTTCGTCGCCGGTGATCCGGAAAAATTCTGGAAGTTCGCAGGTCTCGCCCGCACCAAGGTCGGCGAGGAATTGAACCTGATCGACAAGGACCGCTTCGCGCTGGCCTGGATCGTCGACTTCCCGATGTACGAGTACAACGAGGACGACAAGAAGGTCGACTTCTCGCACAACCCGTTCTCGATGCCGCAGGGCGGCCTCGAGGCGCTGCAGACTAAGGATCCGCTGACCATCAAGGCGTTCCAGTACGACATCGCCTGCAACGGCTACGAGATCGCCTCCGGTGGCATCCGCAACCACAAGCCGGAAGCGATGGTGAAGGCGTTCGAGATCGCGGGCTATGGCGAGCAGGAGGTGGTCGACCGCTTCGGCGGCATGTACCGCGCGTTCCAGTACGGCGCCCCGCCGCATGGCGGCATGGCCGCCGGCGTCGACCGCATCGTGATGCTGCTGTGTGGCACCAACAACCTTCGTGAGATCTCGCTGTTCCCGATGAACCAGCAGGCCATGGACCTGCTGATGGGCGCGCCCTCGGAAGCATCGACCAAGCAGCTCCGCGAGCTGCATATCCGCACCAACCTGCCGAACAAGTAGTTCGGCGCGGTGCTCACCTCTCCCCGCGCGACGAGCCGCGGGCGGGGAGAGAGCCGACTTGAACCATGTGTCCGTCATGGCCGACTTGAAGAACGAGGCTTGGTGACGCAAGTTGTGATCGTGCGTAGGTCAGCCGTCGGGGACTGATGATCGAGGCTCGTTCAGTTCAAATGCCGATCATCTCCGGCGGCGCTCTTCGCGCCTGCTTCCGATGGATCGCGAGCGTTCTAGGCGGAACGGCGCTGCTGTGGCTGGCGGGCCTCGCCGGCCTGCTCGCCCTGGCCAACCTGGTTCATGTCGATATCCCCGCGCAACTCGCGCGCAAACTGCCGCTGCTGCAATCGCACCCCCGGCTGATCTTTGCCGGCGAGAGCCGGACCGAGTTCGGGGTCGACCCGTTGCTCGCGGCGAAGCTGCTGCACCAGGCGCAGGGTTACGCCGTCAACATCGCCTATGAGGCTGGTGAGCCGCTCGCCGTGATGGGGGCCGCGCATGCATTCCCCGAGGTGTTTCGCGATGCGCATGTCGTGCTCAGCGTCGCGCCCTTCAACTTCAACGAGGGCGTCCGCTCGGCGGCCGTCTATCCGCTCGGTGTCGCGGCGCGGCTGACGGTGCCGCAGCAGCTGGCGACGTTTCTGCCGCTGCGACTGGGAACACTGATCCGCTATATCCGCTCGGCCTTCGCCGCGCGTCTCGCCGACATCGAAGGCGTGGCCATTCACGGCCCGGTGCCTGCGCAAGGGGGCGTCCTGATGCTGAACGGCAGAGCGCCGGACTATCCCAATCTCGGCCGGCATCCGCATTACCAGGGCTGGGACATTTCGGGACCGAGAGCCCGCGGCGCCGTCGCGGCGATGTGCGAGCTGGCACGCCTGTCGCGCAAGCTCACCGTCGTGGAGCCGCCCTGGATCCCCGGAGATCGCAGCGGTGACGCGGCGTGGCTCGGCTACGAGGCCGACACGTTGCAGCTGCTGCAGCGCGCCGCCGAGCGCTGCGGATTCAGGGTCATCAACATGGCCGCGATCGCGGGGCTGAGCGCGGCCGAGTACAGCGACGAGATGCACGTCAATCAGGACGGGATGCCGATCTACACCCGGGCCCTGATCGAGCGGCTCGATCCCTGACCGCTATGCTATTCTCCTCGTTCACCTTCATCTTCCAGTTTCTGCCGGCGACGCTGCTGGCCTTTGCCGCAGCACGCCGGCACTCGGCGCGCGCGGGCATCCTGGTGCTGCTGGCGGCGTCGCTGATCTTCTACGGAGCCTGGCATCCGGCCTATCTGCTGCTGCTGGTGGCGTCGATCGCGATGAACTTCTCGCTCGGCCTGCTCATGGAAGAGGAAGGCCGGCGCCGCGTGGTCGGCCTGTGCGGCGTCGCCGTCGATCTCGGGCTGCTGGCCTATTTCAAATACGCCAATTTCCTGCTCGACAGCTTCGGCACAGTCACGGGCACGCATGTCGCGCTGGCAAACATCCTGCTCCCGCTCGGCATCTCGTTCTTCACGTTCCAGCAGATCGCGTATCTGGTCGACGTCATGCGCGGCGCCAGGGTGGAGCGCGACATCGTCAGCTACGCGCTGTTCGTCACCTTCTTCCCGCATCTGATCGCCGGCCCGCTGGTGCATCACGCCGAGATGATCCCGCAGTTCAAGCGCGCGCCGAGCCGTCGCACCGCGGTGCTGGCGGCGCGCGCGGTCGCGATCTTTGTTGCCGGGCTGTTCAAGAAGGTGATGATCGCCGACGAGCTGTCGCAATTCGTCAGTCCCGTGTTCGCACATCTCGACGCCGGCGGCACCGCGTCGCCGGCCTTCGCCTGGCTCGCGACGCTGGCCTATGCGCTGCAGATCTATTTCGATTTCTCCGGCTATTCGGACATGGCGATCGGGCTCGCCCTGATGTTCGGCGTCCGGCTGCCGGTGAACTTCCGCTCGCCTTATCGATCACTGTCCATCATCGACTTCTGGCGGCGCTGGCACATCACGCTGTCGCGCTTCCTGCGCGACTACCTCTACATCCCGCTGGGCGGCAACCGGCAAGGCCCGGCGCGCCGCCATGTCAATCTGATGATCACGATGCTGCTCGGCGGCCTCTGGCACGGCGCCGGCTGGAATTTCGTGATCTGGGGCGGACTGCACGGCGCCTACCTGATCATCAATCACTTCTGGCGAACGCTGCGCGGCAGCGACGGCAAGCCCCGTGCCATGGCCGAGCGTCTGGCAAGCTGGGCGGTGACCTTCGCAAGCGTCGTGCTGGCCTGGGTGTTCTTTCGCGCAGGCACGACCGGCGGTGCGGCGCGGATGTTCGGCGGACTCGTCGGCTATCCGCTCAGCGGGCCGGACTATGTGCCGTCGCCTGTGTTCACCACGTTCGGCCTTCCCGTCTGGGTCGGACCGAATGGCTTCCTTTGGCTCGGTGCCGCGATCGTGGGATGCGCGCTCGCGGTCGCGATCGGCTGTCCGAACACGCTGCAGATCTTCGGCTACCGGGAATATCATCGTGCGCCCGAGCCGGATGGCTGGCTGCGCTGGCGGCCGACAGCCGGATGGGCGGCGCTGACCGCGGTGGCCTTGACCCTGTCGCTGTTCGGGATGTGGCAGCGGCTCGAATTTCTCTACTTCCAATTCTAATCGACACGGCGGCGCAGGGGGCCGCTGCAGCGCGGCTCTCGCGCAAGGTGACCCAGACCTTAAGGAACCGTTGCGCGTTTGAGCGTCTCGCGTTAACGCCGGTTAAGACTGCCAACAAATTCATCTCACGCTCGTACTCGCCTTCGACGCGCGGCGTCCCGGCAAGAAGCGTTGCGCGCGTGTCACCGAACCACGTCCCGCGGAACGCTGTGCGATGCGGTAAATCGTTGAACGCGTGGCGGCAATCGAACGCATGAGTTGTTAGTGCGAACCTCACGACAGGCAGCTCGCAACGCGCCGCCACAGCAATTTCGCGGCAGGCTCCCTCGCGTGGCCATCAGTCGTATGGAGGTTGCGGTGTCATGCAACCTGTCCTTATTAGGATGCCTCCCTGACCCAAGTCGTCAACGTAGCCAACCAATCAAAAGAAACGGAAGAATTGAAATGACCGTTCGCTGGTGTGTGCTTCTTCTCGCGTCCTGCTCGTTCGTACCTGCGGCCTCCGCGACCGCGATCTCTCCCGATGTCGTTCGTGATCTTTCCTCCCGTGTCGGTCCGGTCGTCGGCCAGGCCGCGACCTGCCGGGACATCGCCCAGGGGCGGGTCCAGACCGTCATTGATAAGTTCAGCGAGGTGATCCGTCACGCCTCGTCCAGCAACGGCGAGCGCGACGGGCTCATCCGCAGCTTCAACGGCTACATCGCCGAGGGCCGCGGCCGGGTCTCATCCGCGCTGGTGAACTGCCAGACCGCAGACCGTCAATTGGCCGAGCTGGAGCGCTCGCTCACCGCGCAACCCACGGCCACCACGCTGTCATTCGCGCTGACCCCCTCCAGTGCCGCTGCCGCGACGCAGCCGACGGCCAACCTGCCGCCGCCGCTTCCGAACGGCGTCACCGAGACCGAGATCCGCTTCGGCATCGTCATCCCGTTTTCCGGAGTCCGCAAGGAGCCCGCGCGACAGATGAAGCTCGGCATCGACACCGCCTTCAACCGTGCCAATGACGCCGGCGGGATCAACGGCCGCAAGCTGCGGCTGATCGCGGCCGACGATGGCTACGACCCGACGCGGACGCTCGCGGCCATGGCTCAGCTCTACGAGAAGGATCAGGTGTTCGGCTTCATCGGCAACATGGGCACGGCCAACGGCGCGGTGGCGATTCCCTATGCGCTGGAGCGCCGCGCGCTGTTCTTCGCGCCCAATAGCGGCGCCTCCGTCCTCCGCCGCGATCCGCCGGACCGCTACGTCTTCAACTACCGTGCGAGCTATGCTGAAGAGACCGATGCGATCGTGCGCTACCTGATCAAGGTCAAGCGCATCCCGGCAAAGCAGATCGCGGTGCTTGCGCAGGACGATGCCTACGGTGACGATGGTGCCAACGGCGTCGCCAAGGCGTTCCGCGCGCTCGGCATCACCGATCCGATCATCCGCTACAGCTTCCCGCGCGCCACGCTGGATGTCGACGAGGCTGTCGGCAAGCTCAAGGCACAGACCAAGCCGATCAAGGCCGTCATCATGATCGCGACCGACCGCGCCGCCGCAAAGTTCATCGAGAAGACCCACGATGCGGTTCCGGGACTGATCTATGCCAGCATCTCCGCCGTCGGATCCACGTCGCTCGCCGCCGAGCTGAAGCTGCTTGGCGCGAAATATACCAACGGCGTCATCGTCACGCAGGGCGTGCCCTCGGTGGCCGGCCATTCGAGCCTCGTGCTCGAGTACAAGACGGCATTGGAGAAGTATTTTCCGGGCGAGGGGCCGACCTACACCTCGCTCGAGGGCTTCATCTCGGCGAGCATCCTGATCCAGGCGCTGAAGCAGACGACACCGCTCGAGACCGAGCGGCTGGTCGATACGCTGGAGGCGATGCAGAGCATCGATCTCGGCCTTGGCAGCAAGCTCTCCTTCGGCCGCGCCGAGCACCAGGCCTCGCACAAGATCTGGGGCACCGCGCTGGATGAGTCCGGAACCTACCAGGCGATCGAACTGGAGTAGGGCTTGGCGCAGGAAGGCGAGCGGAAATCAGCTCGCGCGCCGTGCGAACAGCAGCGCGCCGCCGAGCCCGCACATCACGGCGCCCGACGCCTGCCGCATCCGCGTCACCAGGCTCGGCCGCTTGACCAGCCCATGCCGCGCTTTGGCCGCCCAGACCGTCACGACGAGGTCGACGCTGGTGTTCAGCGCGACCGAGATCAGCCCGAGCACGATGAACTGAGCGGCGACAGGGCCGGCGGGATCGACGAATTGCGGGATGAAGGCAAGGAAGAACGCCGCCGTCTTCGGATTCAGCGCCTCGACGACGATGCCCTCGCGGAACGCGCGCCGGCTGCCGGTCGTCGTCACCTCCGCAGGCGCGGCGACCCGCGCCTCGCGCCAGGTCTTGATGCCGAGCCAGATCAGATAGACCGCGCCCGCGATCTTCAGCGCCGTAAAGGCTTGCGCGCTCGCCATCACCAGCGCCGACAGCCCGACTGCGCCGGCGACCACATGCACGAGGCCGCCGAGCCCGAGCCCGACGCTCGAAGCCAGCCCCTCGCTACGTCCGCCCGCCAGCGTTCGCGCCACGATGTAGAAGATGCCGGGTCCGGGCGTCAGCGCGACGACCATGGCTGCGGAGAGGAAGAGGAGGAAGGTGGGGAGGGCGGGCATGCGCTGTGTCTTTGCTGTAGGGATGACGAACATTGTAGGGTCATCGGCTCGACGAGGCAAAGCGGTCTGCTTGCGACTGCAGCGCCGCAGTGACGACGGAATGATACGCGCATGCTCACGATGTCCATTGAAGACCCAGCTTCGGCCGCCGCCGAAGCTCTGATCGCGGAATTGTCGGCAACGCTCGCGCGCATCACTGGCGACAGCGGCCGGTCGTCATTCGATCCCGACGATGTGCGCGGACCCAAGGCGTGTTTCGTGGTGGCCAGAGACTGCGCAGGGCAGGCGGTCGGCTGCGGCGCGCTGCGCCCGTTGCAGGCCGGGATTGCTGAAGTGAAGCGGATGTTCGCCCGCCCCGGCACGGCAGGAGTCGGTGCGGCGATCCTCGATCATATCGAGGCGATGGCGGCCGGTTACGGCTATCAGGCGATCTGGTTGGAGACGCGTGTGGTCAACACGCGCGCGGTCGTCTTCTACGAGCGGCACGGCTATCGGCGGATTCCGAACTACGGCAAGTACGCCGGCCGACCGGAGGCCGCGTGCTTTGAGAAGCAATTGTGGCGACAGAGCAAGCCGAGGCGCGGCGCCCGTGTGCAGCCTCGACGCTGATAGCCACGGCGGTCTTGCCTGCAAACGCTTGAGCGACCATCCTGCCTCGAACTGCGTGCCGTGTGTATGGGTCCCGGCGTGCGCCGGGACGACAGCGGAGATGGGGGACGCAGTCGGGCCCACAGTCTTGTGGGCGCAGCGTCACGACTGGATGACAAATAAAGTTTGCGCGAATGGCAGAAGCTTTGACCGTGCTGGACCAACGACCACAACTGTCGTCCCGGCGCACGCCGGGACCCATACCGCGTGATCTATCGTGGAAGGTCACTGTTCGTTGATTGTCACCTTGGAAGCCATGTTCATGGTGACCAACGGAGATGACGGAGGCGGCACGGCCACTGTCATCATGCGCACATGATCCGCGAATGAGAGTCAGCGATGTCCAGCGCTCAGTCTATTCCCGACCGCTACCTGCCGCCCGGAACGGCCGTTCGCTATGATGGTCACCAGGATGGCGGCCCTGAATATGGCGTCGTCGTTCACTGCTGGCACGAGCCCGAGATCGGTGGCTACGATTGCTATGTCGCCTTCTTCGGAACCGAGCTGCCCGCTGGAAAGCCTGCCGTGAAACCCTACGTTCTAAGATACTCGGCGATGTCGCTAACCGTCATGTAGTTGGGCGTGCTACTTTTTGCCCGACGGGCAATCCGCGCAACCCCGTCATGCGCAAACTGCCCGTCGTGCAAGTTGAGCGCAATCTTTTCCCTTGCGCCGTCGGGCAAATCACCTCCACATTTCCGGCCATCCCGCCTCGATGAAGAGGGACGGTTCGCGGTCGTCACGAGACGTGAGGTGGGGAGGCGGTGGCTGCATCGTGGTCGCAACGTGCTCATGAGCGCGTGGACGAACGACACGGTGCAGGCGGTCAAGTCGCGTGGTCTCGACACCCCGACGCTGGTGTCACCGCGTGCTGTGCTGAAGCGCAGTGCGCGCATGGTGGCCAACAAGCCCGGCGCACCAGGGAGAGCGCGAAGCAGCCGAAAAGCCCACCGCGCAGGGAATGCCGGTTGACCGGCAGCACCTGTGGTACCTGCCGCCTGCATTTTTTTCGCAGGCGGGCCATGGGTTGCGGCCAGCACCCGGCATTCCCTGCGCCCTCTTCGTAGGAAGAGGGCCGAACGACCGGAACAACTCGGGCGAACGGGCCGCGGGATCGCGGAGGTGTGTCCTCCACCGGAGATGCCAGCCATGCTTCGTCTCGGAGCGCTATTCGTCCGCGCTTGCAGTTGTCATCTCGTAGCAGACTCTCTCCGAATGTCATTCCGGGGCGCGCGCGAGCCGCGAGCCCGGAATCCATAACCACGATGGTGCGAGAGGATCGAGATGCCTTCACAACCGACCTTCTTCGCCAATCAAGGTCCGGGAGTATGGATTCCGGGCTCGCGCTACGCGCGCCCCGGAATGACGGAGGAGAGAGCGGGGGACTCTCTCCTCACAGGAAACGACTCACGGCGCTGTCTGGGCCTCGATCTTGAACTGCGCCAGGGCGCTCGGCGGGTCGGTGGCGATGAGTTGGGCGAGTTGCAGGGCGGGGACCTTGGCGCGCGGCGAGAGTTTGAGCGTGAAGGTCTGGCGCGGCTTCTCGACGAACCGACCGAGCGCGTCGACGGCAGTGGCAACATCGACATTGTCGGCGGCGACCTGGGCGCCGATGGCCTTGATGCTGTCGACCAGCGCTTTGCGCGCGGCGCCACCATTGGAGATGCTGTGACTGAACGCATAGTGGGTGATGAGCACGTCGACGGCGCCGAGATCGCGCAGCGTGAGCTCGAGTCCGGTTGCCTCGATCCGTGCAGCCGCCGTGGTCGCCTGTTGCAGGTCGGTCGTGAACACTTCGCGCGGCACCTGCGACAGCGACACGTTCGCGGAGGCGGCGAACAGGCGGCCGACTTCGAGCTTGAACGGCGCCAGCGCGAAGGTCCCTGCGCTCTCAGACCAACCGAGGCCGAGATCGGCATCGACGGCGGCTGTGTCGATGCCCGCGAGCAGGAGCGCCAGCACCGCCCGGTTCGACGGATCGAGCGGACTGGCCAACTTGGCGACGAGCCGCGCCTGGGTGGGGATGGGGCCGACGAACTGGCCCCAGTCGAGGCTGAAATTGTCGATCAGCACCGGCTTGTCGCCGGCCTTGTACGGCGCGCTCAGCGCCTTCAGCTCGATGCCGGTGAGCAGCTTCAGCATCTCAGCGGCATCGGCCGGCGCCGGCTTGGCGCCGGTGGCGGCATATCTGGCGGCGAAGTGCATCAGCCCGGCGAGATCGAAGCTCTTCAACGCGAAGCGGCCGAGCGTGACCGGGCCGCTCGGCCCGCGGCCGTCGAAGCCCTCGATCGCCACGTCGCCCTTGCCGTCGTGCAGGTCGAAGCGGATCGCGCCGAGTTTGGCCGGCCCTTGCGGCGTGTCGATCGAGAGGCCGCGAATCTCCGCATTCCTGATCGCCAGGCCCTCGTAGACGCCTGCGACCTTCTCCATCAGCTCCCGCATCTGATCGGGCGTCGGCTGCGCGGTGGGCGAGGCGGGCAGCGCCGCGAACAGCGCCGGCAGTTGCAGCCGCGCCGGCTGGACGCTGACTTCGTCCGCGGCGGCGCCGTCCATGCGCATCTTGAAACCGGAGTCCGTGGTGATCTCGTAGGCCCCCATCGTGACCTTGCCGTAGACGCGATAGGTCCGGTCGTCCTTGGCGGCCTCGGGATTGAGGGCTGCCAGAATCGCGTTGGCATCCATGTCCTGATGGGCGATTCCCGTAATGCGGCCCTGCATCTTGTCGGCCTTGCCGCCCGGCTGCTGCGGGGTCATCGTGAAGGTGACCTCGTCGAGCTTGTAGTTGGCGATGCGGCCGGCCTTGATGGTGTCGAAGTTGAGCCCGGAATAGGTGAACTCGGCCGGGGCCGCCGACGGGCCGCCCTCCATGGTGCCCGTCGTCCGCGGCACGCTGATCGACGAGGCGCTGATCGCAACGAATTGCTGGCCAACCGCCCGGTAGGTCTCCAGCATGCTGGCGCCGGCCGGGATCGCGGCGAACCGCGCCGGGCCGGCATAGTCCTTCACCACCAGCTGCGGCAGCTTGTAGTTCAGACGGAGCGGCGCAGGGCCGGGGATCTGGCCAGCCATCGTGATATCGCTGACTTCGATGCTGGCGGCCGTGGCATGCTCGGAATCAGGCTGGTTCAGCCCGGTCGCGACGATGCTGCCGAAGCTGATGCTGGCCGGCGGCTGGCTGGACGACTCCAGCTTGACATCGGCGATCGTCAACTTGCGCGACCACAGGTCGAAGCCGACCTTGCCGTGGGTCGCGGTGGCGCCGCTCTGCCGGATCTGGGCGAAGCTGGCCTCGACCTCGCGCTCGGCGCGCGCCTGGGCGTACCAGGGGACGCCGACGAAGCCCGCGATGCCGAGCGCGACCGCGACGAGGATTCCGATCAGGATACGGGTCATTCGATGTGCTCCGCCCAAATGCTCGCCCCAAATGCTCGCTTAAGCCTTAGGCAGCAGGAGGGTGATGGTCTCAGGGAAATCGATGGAGTAGGGATGTGCTTCTGCGAAAAGGAAAATTGCTGGTCCGGGACGCCGCCGGCCATGGTTTCGGATGTTGCATGAAAGCCGTCCAACGTGCATCACATGCGCTTCCACCGGCCGGAAAAACCGACGTCTGAGCGAAACTCAAAAGACCAAAAATCCGGGTCGGAAACGCTGGAGCACGTATGTCGTCGTCCTTTTCTGAAGATCTTCGTTCCGCAGCCCTGGCCTATCACCGCCTGCCGCGGCCCGGCAAGCTGGAGATCCAGGCCACCAAGCCGCTCGCCAACCAGCGCGACCTCGCGCTGGCCTATTCGCCGGGCGTCGCCGCTGCGTGCACCGAAATCGCCAACAACCCGGCCGAAGCGGCGACGCTGACGGCACGCGCCAATCTGGTCGCCGTCGTCTCCAACGGCACCGCGGTGCTCGGCCTCGGCAATATCGGCCCGCTGGCCTCCAAGCCCGTCATGGAAGGCAAGGCGGTGCTGTTCAAGAAGTTCGCCGGAATCGACGTGTTCGACATCGAGATCAATGCCGAGACCATCGACCGCGTGGTCGAGACGGTGGCGGCGCTGGAGCCGACCTTCGGCGGCATCAACCTCGAGGACATCAAGGGACCGGAGTGCTTCGAGATCGAGGCGCGGCTCAAGGAGCGGATGAAGATCCCGGTCTTCCACGACGACCAGCACGGCACCGCGATCATCGTCGGCGCCGCGATCAAGAACGCGCTGTCGCTGGCCGGCAAGCAACTCTCCGAGGTCAAGATCGTGACGTCGGGCGCAGGCGCGGCCGCGATCGCCTGCCTCAATCTCTTGGTGTCGATGGGCGCGCAGCGCAAGAACATCTGGGTCTGCGACATCGATGGCGTCGTGCATGAGGGCCGCAACACGCTGATGGATCCGTGGAAGGCGGTCTACGCGCAGAACACCGACAAGCGCACGCTCGCCGAGGTGATCGGAGGGGCCGATATCTTCCTGGGCCTCTCCGCCGGCGGCGTGCTGAAGCCGGAGCTGTTGAAGCAGATGGCCGAGAAGCCGCTGATCATGGCGCTCGCCAATCCCAACCCGGAGATCATGCCGGAGGAGGCACGGGCGGCGCGGCCGGACGCGATGATCTGCACCGGCCGTTCGGACTTCCCGAACCAAGTCAACAACGTGCTCTGCTTCCCGTTCATCTTCCGCGGCGCGCTCGACGTCGGCGCCACCGCGATCAACGAGGCGATGAAGCAGGCGGCGGTCGATGCGATCGCGCAGCTCGCGCAGGACCCGCCGTCGGATGCGGTGTCCCGCGGCTTCGATACCGGCGAGACGCAAGGGTTCGGCCCGGGCTCGCTGATCCCCTCACCCTTCGATCCGCGGCTGATCCTGCGCATCGCGCCGGCGGTGGCAAAGGCTGCGATGGAGTCGGGCGTCGCGACCCGGCCGATCACCAATTTCGACGAATACACCGCGCTGCTCGAGCGCTTTGCGTTCCGGTCCGGCCTCGTCATGAAGCCGGTGTTCGCGAAAGCGAAGGCGCAGCCGGTGCGCGTGATCTACGCCGAGGGCGAGGACGAGCGCGTGCTCCGCGCCACCCAGGTGGTGCTGGAGGAGAAGCTGGCGCGGCCGATCCTGGTCGGACGTCCCTCGGTGGTCGAGGCGCGCATCAAGCGCTTCGGCCTCTCGATCAAGGCCGGGCGGGACTTCGACCTCGTCAATCCGGAAGACGATCCGCGCTACCGCTCCTACGTGCAGAGCTACATCGAGATCGCGGGACGCCGCGGCGTGACGCCGGATGCGGCGCGCACGGTGGTGCGTACCAACGCCACCGTGATCGCGGCGCTCGCCGTGGTCAGGGGCGAGGCCGACGCGATGATCTGCGGCGTCGAGGGCCGCTACATGAGCCATCTGCGTCATGTCCGCGAGATCATCGGCTTCATGCCGGGGGTCAGCGACTTCGCCGCGCTCGCGCTCACCATCACCAGCAAGGGCGCCTATTTCATCGGCGATACCCAGGTGCGCCCCGATCCGACGGCCGAGGAACTCGCAGAGATGGCCTCGCTCGCGGCCAATCACGTCATGCGCTTCAACATCAAGCCGAAGATCGCCTTCGTCTCGCATTCCGATTTCGGCAGCTACGACACCGCCTCGTCGCGCAAGATGCGGCAGGCGACGGCGCTGTTGAAGCAGCGGCGGCCGGACCTCGAGGCCGATGGCGAGATGCAGGGCGACACCGCGCTGTCGGCGACCGCGCGCAAGCTGATCCTGCCGCATTCCGATCTGGAAGGCTCGGCCAACGTGCTGATCATGCCGAACCTCGATGCCGCCAACGTCGCCTATCAGATGATCAAGGTGCTGGCGGATGCGGTTCCGGTGGGGCCGATCCTGATCGGCCCTGCCAGGCCGGCGCATATCTTGACGCCGTCGGTGACGGCGCGCGGCATTCTCAACATGACGGCGGTGGCCGCCGTCGAGGCGCAGGAGCGGGCGGGGAGGGCGCAGCCGACGCTGTTTGCGTGATCGAATTGACGTGATCGAAGTGTGGCGGAATTCGTCCGGTTTCGGTCGCATTCCGCCCGCCTTTATTGTTGAAAAGCGTTCGCGATGTCACACATCCCGCCGGCTGGCCGGCACCATTCGTTTCTAGTCGATCCGTGAGGGCGAGAATGCCGGGTTTCATTACATTCGGGCGCGTTCTGTTCGCCGTGATCTTCATCTACTCGGGCGCGACCAAGCTGTTCGGCATTCCCGTGACCGCCGATCTGATCGCCGCCAAGGTCACCATTCCGCCGCTGCTCGCGCCCTATGCGGCGCAGCTCGAGGCGGCCGCGAAAATGCCGATGCCGCAGATCCTGGCGATCGCCGCGGGCGCGTTCGAGCTGCTCGCCGGAGCCATGATCGCGCTGAATTTCCTTGGCCGCTTCTTTGCGCTATTGATGATCATCTTCGTCGGCGCGACGATCTTCTATTTCCACGATTTCTGGAACCAGACGCCGCCCGACAACGCCAAGACGCTGATCGACGCGCTGAAGAATCTCTCGATCATCGGCGCGCTGTTCATGATATTCGGCTATGGCCGCGGGCCGAAGGCGCCCGCGCAGAACGCCTATGGCGACATCTAGCCGGCCGCGGTCTACGCGGGCCGTTTCCAGGCGGTGACGCTGACGTCGTGGGCGGGGTCGAGCATCAACTGATTGGCGGGGCTGTAGCCATGCGCCGTCAGCACCTGCTGCGGGGACCGTCCGGGGCCGACCGTGGTGAAGCAGGGCTCTCCGCCGGGTAGGGAGACGTGAGGCGCGAGCGACAGGAAGAACGTGTCGTAGCGGTCCATGAACATGTCGAACACGACGGGACCGCCGATGATCGCCACCCGGCCAGCCGTCACGCCCGCGGCCTCGCAGGCGGCCTCGAACGAGGCGCCCGCGGGGTTCCACAGCGTGGAGAGCGGCTTCTCGGTGTCCGGCGCCAGCGCCGCCACCTTGCGGGTGACGACGATCCGCCGGCGCTTCGGCGAATTCGGCTGGTCCTCATACGAGTTCCGGCCGTGCACGATCAGATCGGCACTGTCGAGCGCATCGGAAAAGAACACGGCGTCGCCCGGGAATTTGAGCGCGGCCGGCATCACATTGTGGGAATCGGCCAACATGCCGTCGGCCGATACGATGACGTAACCTTCGAGACGAAGCTTGTTCACTGACGAAACAGATCCCAGATCATTCGGACACTGTCGTCACAACGCTCGAAACCGGCCGTTGGCTCACCGTCGGCAGCTTCGCGACCTTGCCGAGCTGCTCGTCATATTGCGGCAGCGACTGCACCGGCGCCTTGGCGCGCATCGCGACCACCTTGTAGCCGCCGGCCTTCAGGCGGCGCAGCAGCTCGGGCAGGGCCTCTGCGGTGTGCTTGTGGAAGTCGTGCATCAGGATGATGCCCTTGCCGAGCTTGTCGAGCTTCTTGAAGGTGACGTCGATCACCGCCTGCGCATTGCGCGCCTTGAAGTCGAACGAGTCGAGGTCGCAGGAGAAGATGCCGACGTTGCGGGTGCCGAGATAGGTGACCATCTCCGGCGGGTGCTGCAGCGCCGGGAAGCGGAAGAACGGCGCGGGCGAGTTGCCGCCGAGCGCCCATTTCACAGCGCTGATGCCGAGCTCGATCTCTTCCTTGCGCTGGTCGTCGGTCAGCTTCTTGTTGGTCAGCGCGGCGTGCGACCAGGTGTGCGTGCCGACCGTGTGGCCGGCGTTGTAGACCTGCTTCAGGATCTCCGGATAGTAGGTCGCGTGCTTGCCGATGATGAAGAAGATGCCGGTGGTGCACTGGTCGGCCAGCGCCTTAAGCACGCCGGGAGTGTTCTCCGGCCACGGGCCGTCGTCGAACGTCAGCACGACTTCGTGGTCCTTGAGGAAGTCGAGATCCTTGAAGTGCTCGAAGCCGAAGCCCGGGCCACCGGTGGTGTCGATCTCGACGGTGCGGCCGACGCCGAGCGCCTCCGCGTTCATGCAGGGGGCGCGTGGCGGCTGGGTCTGGGCGGCAGCAGCCGCGGGGGTTGCCGCAGCCGGTGCGGGAGCGGTCGCTGCCGCTGTGCGCTGGGCCTGCGACCAGGCCGCGCCAGACGTCAACAGCGAAGCCGCCAAAGAGCTTGCGAACACCAATCCAGCCGCAATCCGCATCTCGTGTTTCCTCGGGGTTGTTGCAACGGGAGCGCCGATTTCGGGAGTCGCTCCACCATCCGGGCCGGGATATTACCCCACGAGCCGGATGGGCGCCAAAAGGAAACGAGGCAAAAACACGGGGAAGTTGTCTGCCTCCGCCGCATTCTTGCCAAGTGTTGCTTAAAGTGTTGCTCAGCCGTCCGCGAGCATCCGGGCCACGGCGGTCTTGACCCGGGTATCGGTCGGGTCGACCGAGGAGGCGAAGACGTCGGCGATATAGCCGTCACGGCCGATCAAATATTTGTGGAAGTTCCAGCGCGGTGTCTCCTTGGGCCGCGCTTCGGCCGCCCAGCGGTAGAACGGATGGGCATTGGAGCCGGTGACCACCGCTTTGGCCGTCATCGGGAAGGTAACACCGTATTCCTTTTTGGCGAGCTCAGCGATGTCGCCCGCGACCCCAGGTTCCTGGTGAAAGTCGTTCGAGGGCACCGCGATGATCGACAGTCCACGCTGGTGGAATTCGCTCCACAGCTGCTGCAGGCCGACATATTGCGGGGTGTAGCCGCATTGCGAGGCCGTATTCACGACCAGCACCGGTTTGCCCGAGAAATCGGCCAGGCGGATCGGGTCGCCGGACAGCGCCGGAAAGGAGAAGCGGTAGGCCGTGGTCTTGCTCACCGCGTTGTCGGCCCGGGCGGCCGAGGCGAACGTCGCGCCAGTCAAGGACGCACCGAGGCCGAGAACAACCATCCTGCGATCGATCATTGTGAATCTCCTGTGCTGAGCCAGCCCCGTGAAGCACGAATCCGCCGACGCCTGACGGGCCGTTCGTTGAACGGCCGTGGCGTTGCGTTGGATCAGACTGCGTTCCAGCAAGGGGATACCCTTGCGGTAGGGCGGAAAGAGGGACGTCGTCGGTCGTCAGCGCAGCGAAAGAATGAACTCGGTGCCCTCGCCAGTTTCGCCCTGGTTGATGCCCTGGTCGGAGACGATCAGCGAGCTTCCGGCCGACAGCGCCTCGCCGAGCCAGGCCATGACATCCGCCGGGATGGTGATGCGGTCGAGCGCCTCGGCAGGGCTGTCCGGCACGATCGAAGGCTTGGCTTCGACATGGGGCTCCGCGGTCTTCTTGCCGCGTCGAACGGCCTTGTCTGCACCGTCATTGGCCGCAGCGCTGCGCGCAGAGGCTGGCAGCGAGATGACCGACCAGCGCATCGCGGCCGGATCGGCCTTGTCGGCGGCGGCCGTGAACACATGCGTGCCGAGCGGCCGGTCGCTGGATGCGATGGTCACGGGCGTGTTGAACACCGGCGCGAAGTTCTGCCGGACGTAGAGCTTGGAATCCTTGCGGCTGATGAAGATCGCGACCTGGCTGTTGCGCTTCAACTCCGGCTTGGGCGCGATGACCTTGTCCGGTGCCGCAACGCGCGACTGGTCCTTCGCGGCGTCCTTGGCGTCCGCGGGCGTGGCCGGCGCCTCTGCGCTCGTCGCCGGCGAAGCGATCGGCTTGTCCGTGACCTTGGTCTCGCCCGTGGCGGCGTTAGCGGGTTTGTCCGCGATCGTATTGGTCTCGGGGGCAGCGGCGTCAGCCTTCTCAGCCTTTGCCGGCGCGTCGGAGGCCGGGGCCTGGGCCGTGCTGGCTGGCTGGCTTGCGGACGAGGATCCGGCGTCGCCGTCTCCAGGCTTGCTTGCGTCCTGGTCGGCGGCCTTCGGCGCGGCCGAACTGGTCTCGGTCTTCGCCTCGATGGGGGTCTCGGTGACTGCGGGCTTCAAGTCGGCCGTATCACCGTTGTTCGCGGTCGATTCGGCGCCTGCGGGCGCGGCATCGGAAGCCATTGCCGGGAGGCCTGCGGAATTGCTGGCGTCGGCGGTGCGCAGCTGGCGGGAGGCGGCCGGCGCGTCCTCGCCCGAACGGCTGATCTCGGCGTAGCCGATGGTGGCGCGCAGGTCCGTTGTCGCGACGGTGATGGTCGCGGCGGCTGCAGCGCCCTTGTCCGACTTGACCGCGGCTGGGCCATTCGCCTCCGGCTGGACCGACGCGCTGGGCTGCGGCGCCTTCAACGCGGCGAGCATGGGATGCGAGAAACTGGCGGGAGCCACTTCACCCGGCGTCACCAGCACGCGCGAGCCCATCCGCGTCCAGCCATAGATTCGCGGCGCAAAGCTCGCGGGCATCCGGATGCAGCCGTGGGAGGCCGGATAGCCGGGAAGAACGCCGGCATGGAGCGCGACGCCGGACCAGGTGATCCGCTGCATGAACGGCATCGGCGCGCCGCTGTAGATGTTCGAGCGGTGGAATTTCTGCTTCTGGATGACGCTGAACACGCCCATCGGGGTGGAATGCCCCTTCATGCCTGTAGACACCGGCGCTTCCGCGAACAGGCCGTTGGCGTCGTACACCTTGAGCTGCTGCTTGCTGACCGACACGGCGATCGTGACCAGCCCTTGCGGCTTGGCGGCTTCCTTCTCGATCGTTGCCTTCTGACCGTGGCGCGCCTTGGGCTTGCGGGGCGTGGCTGCGCGCGGCGCCGGAGCGATCGCGATCGGCTGCTGCTCGTTCCAGTAACGATAGGATTGCGCCTCGGCCTGTGACGCTGCGGCTACGACAAGCGGGACTGAAACGATTGCGGCACAATAAAACCGCCCCCTGGCGGCTGCACGAACGCAGAACATTCCGGCAAATCCTCAAGAACCATCTGGTCTTTAGTGTCGCAGACGGAGTCTGCGTTCACCAGCTTGGGGCTTCTGCCCGGCATGATTTTCGTCCCAATCGTAGCAGAAAAGCCTCACATCGCGTTAAACGCGCATTGCGCAAAGCAAAGGCAGTACGCGTCTTCCTAGCGGGTCTCTGTGTTCCTACATGGGCGGTATGCCGTGCAGCGGCGGTATAACGGAGACCCAGATGTCGTTCAGAGCCACCACCCGGTTTGATCTGTGGCTGAAAACCCTAGCTTTGCTTTCGCTTGTCGGACTGTCTTCACCAATGGTGTCAGCCTATGCCGCCGATGAGCCGGATCTGATCTTCCGCCGCTCGACGGTGTTCAAGCTGCTTAGCCCGAATGACAAGCTCGCGACCTATGGCGTTGATGATCCTGAGGTCGAGGGCGTCGCCTGTCATTTCACCGTGCCTCAGAAGGGCGGCTATGCCGGCTGGCTCGGGCTCGCCGAGGAGGTCTCGGACATTTCGCTCGCATGCCGGCAGATCGGGCCGATCCGCTTCAAGCGCAAGCTCGAACAGGCGGACGACATGTTTCGGCAGCGGCGCTCGCTGTTCTTCAAGAAGATGCAGATCGTGCGCGGCTGCGACGCCAAGCGCAACGTCCTGGTCTACATGGTCTATTCCGACAGGCTGATCGAAGGATCACCGAAAAACTCGACGTCGTCAGTGCCGATCATGCCCTGGGGCAGAGCTGATGATGGGGAGCTCCAGAAGTGCGGTGATTTCATTCAATAACGCTGAATGTGAGATTGATGGCGGCCGCGTGCGGCCCCGCTGGCAGCAAGTGCCTGGTGGGACGTTGCGGCCGCTCTCCAACCTTTCCAGCGTGGCTCAACCTTGCAGGGAAAAAGCCGCGTCGGGGGCTGCAGTCGGGCGGCAAAGCGAGGGTAGGTTACATTGCCTTTGACTTGACCAAAGTGCGTCCTGCACTCTTTGGTTGTATTTTGTGTCGTCGATTGATTCGCACGAAACAATGCGTCTGAGCCAAGAAACCGTTTCTGGCTTGCTGCGCAGACGAAATGAAACATGAGACCGCTAGCTAATGACGACCGGTGATGAAGCCACGCCGATATTGATGGCGTCCTGCGCTCCGGTTGCGATGTCGAGAACCCGAGGCCATCCGTCCACCATGCTCTTTCGATTGGGTCTTGCGGCGGTCGCCGCGGTCTCTCTGTCCTGGTCATCCACGCAAGCCCGGCCCACGGCCCGCTTGCCTGACCTGCGCGGCGAGTTCGTTCGCCAATGTGCGCCTCACATGCTCGGACGCTGGCAGCACCCGGAAGCCGTCTGCTCTTGCCTGCACGACCAGGCCGCCGCTGTTGTCGAGGATGCAGACCTGCGCGAGGCGCTGCTGCGCGGCATCAGCGAGACCGGTGTGCCGACGATCGAGACCGGCTGGGTGCCCCCCGGGAAACAGGCGGAGATCGGCCCGACCTTCACCAAGATCGCGAAGCCCACCCTGCAGTGCCTGTTCGATCCGGCCGGATGACCGGACGACTGCCCACGTCCGAACTCGCTGCTCTGGTCTAGACCTTCCAAGACCCCACAGCAGCGGCTCTGAGCCGCTGCTGACCATGGCACCTGTTTCGATGTCAGGCGGCCGCGCTGCTCGCATTCCGATCGTGGGCGACCACCACGCGCTGGCCCCGCATCTTGGCAATGACCTCGTCGCGTGCTCCGAAGGCCAGCGACTTGCCGAACGACATCACCATGATGCGGTCGACATGCGCCAGCAATTGCGGGCGATGCGTCACGACGATCACGGTCCGGCCGGCGGCCTTCGCCTGGGCCATGGCATGGGCGAGCGCCCGCTCGCCATCCTCGTCGAGGTTGGAGTTGGGCTCGTCGAGGATCAGCAGCCGCGGATCGCCATACAGTGCCCGCGCAAGCCCGACGCGCTGGCGCATGCCGCCCGACAACGCCACGCCGCCTTCGCCGATCGGCGTATCGTAGCCGTTCGGCAGGCGCAGGATCACCTCATGTGCGCCGGCAGCCTTGGCGGCGGCGACGACGGCAGCCTCATCGACCTTGGCGAGACGCGCGATGTTATCGGCGACCGTGCCCGAGAACAGCTCGATGTCCTGCGGCAGGTAGCCGATGTGCTTGCCGAGCCGGTTCTGATCCCACTGGCTGTAGGCCGCATTGTCGATCCGGATCACGCCCTCGCGCAGCGGCCAGACGCCGGCCATGGCGCGTGCCATGCTCGACTTGCCGCTGGCGGAGGCGCCGACGATCGCGAGGCTCTCGCCCGCCTTCAGTGAGAAGCTGACGCCCTTGACCGACGGACGACCCGCGGCCGGCGGCCACACCACCGCGTTCTCGACATCGATGTCGCCACGCGGCGCCGGCAGGGCGGTCGGCGAGGCCGTGACGGGGAGCGCCTGGAACAGCTCGTCCAGCCGGCGGTAGGCGGAGCGGACCGCGATGATGCGCTTCCACTGGCCGACGACCTGCTCGACCGGTGCGAGCGCGCGGCCCATGATGATCGAGGTGGCCATCATGGCGCCAGGGGAGATCTGCTGCTCGATCGCGAGCCATGCGCCGATGCACAGCAGCGAGGTCTGCACCGCCATGCGGGCAAATTTGGTCAAGGAATGCATCGCCGCGCCGCGCTCGACCAGCGTGCTGTGGGCATCCACCATCGCCGACTGCCGGCAACTCCAGCGGTCCATGACGATGTCGCCCATGCCGAGGCCGCGCACCACCTCGCCATTGCGCAGCGCCGCCGCAACGAAGCGCGAGGCCTCGTTGGCGAGCGCATTGGTGCGCTCGACGCTCGAGCGGGTGTAGAACTCGGTGAACAGCGCCAGCGAGAACAGCACGGTGGCGCCGAGCAGCGAGAGGATGCCGAGATAGGCATGCTGCAGGAAGCACAGCGCGACGAACACCGGCGTCCACGGCAGATCGCAGGCAATGGCCGCGGTGCCGCTGGAGATGCAGTCGCGGATGGTCTCGGCGTCGCGGATGATCTGCTGGCCGAAGCGATGCCGCGGCGACAGCTCCGCCTTCATCATCGTCTCGAACAGTGGATGGCGCAGCGTGCCTTCGAACTGGACGCCGGCGCGCGCCAGCACGCCGGAGCGGGCGAATTCCAGCACGCCGTACAGCACCAGGAAGACGGCGACGATCAGCGTCAGCATGACGAGCGTGCCGATACTGCGGCTGGTGAGCACGCGGTCATAGACCTGCATGGAATACAGCGGCGAGGCGAGCATGCTCGCGTTGATGAAGAGGCTGAGCACGAAGGTGGCGGTGAGCGCGGGGAAGCAGGCGCGAAGCGCGGCTCCCAGCGGGCTTCGGGTGGTGGTGGTCGTCATGTCAGATCCCCTCTTGCAAATAGCCAGGGGAGCTTCCTCCAGGCCGGAGCAAGCCACCGTGATGAGGCTCACACAGACGATCGGGGCGACGCGGGCATGGCCCGTCGTCACCCCGGGCGTTCGCTCACTTCTCGCGGAACGTCTTGGCGAGCGTGTTGAGCAGCGGACCGACGAGATATTCGAGCACGGTGCGTTCGCCGGTGGAGATGATGACGTCGGCCTGCATGCCGGGCAGGATCTTGCTGGCGATGTCGGGCGGCAGGGTCGAATAGTCGATCACGACGCGCGCCGAGTAATAGCTCTGCTTGGTGGCCTCGTCGGCCACCGCGTCCGCCGAGACGCTCTGGACCTTGCCGAAGATGGTCGGCGTCGTGCGCGAGGAGAAGTTGGGGAAGCGCACCTCGGCCTTCTGACCGATGGCGACGCTCTCGATGTCGCGGGGAGAGACGTGCGCCATCACGTCGACGCCTTCGCCGATCGGCACGATCTCGGCCAGCGTATCGGCCGGCTTCACGACGGCGCCGACAGTGTGAACCTTCATGTTCATGACGATGCCATCGCGCTCGGCCCGGATGTCGACACGGCGCAGCACGTCCTCGGCAATGACGAGCTTCTCGCGCAGGTCCGACAGCTTGGCGCGGGTGCCGTCGAGCTGCTGGCCGACCTCGGTCATGTATTTCTGCAGTGTCTGATCGATCTGCAGACGCGTCTGCCCGGCGGTCTGGGTCAGCCGGGCAACATCGGCCTGCGCCTGGCCGAGATCACCCTCGACACGGGCCCGATCACGTTGCAGTTCGAGGAACTTGTTGCGCGGATAGTAGCCGGCGGCGACTGCTGGCCGCACATTGTTCATCTGCGTGTCGAAGCTGGCGAGCTGTGCGACGAGCGCGGTGCGCTGACGATCGCGGCCCGTGAGCTCCTGCTGCTGCTGGGCGATCTGCGAGTTGAGAATGTTGACCTGGCTGATCAGTCCGTTGCGGCGTTCGATGAACAGCCGCTGCTGGTCGGCGATGGCGAGGGCGGCCTCGGGAACGTTCTGCCGTTTGAGCAGGCTGTCGGGAAAGCTGATCATGCGGGCGTTGCCCCGCTCAGCCAGCAGACGTGCCTCTTCGGCCAGCGCGGCGTCCATCTGCTTGCGCAGCAGGTCGGTGTTGGCCTGCGCCTCCGTCGGCTGCAGCCGGAACAGCAGGTCGCCGCGGTGCACCGCCGTGGTCTCCTTCGCCAGGATCTCCGTGACGATCCCGCCTTCGCGATGCTGGACCACCTTGTGATCTCCCGAGACGGAGACGGTGCCCGGCGCGATTGCCGCGCGGTCGAGCGGCGCATAGGCCGCCCATACGCCGAAGCCGCCGAACACCAGCGCGATCGAGAGATAGCCGAGCAGGGCGTAGCGGTGGAAATCACCCTTGGGCGCCGTCCTGGCCCCGTTGCCCGGCATGCTGAAGGCACTGTCCATCGTGAGATCGTGCGACATCTGGTCCCCGTTCGAGCCCGAAAAACGGCTCTGCCGCGGATCTAACCGGAAGTGGCGGTGTCGCTTCTGTGCTGCATGTCACAGGGCTCGAGGCGGAGTGGAGGCCGCGGGGTGACTGCAGCATCCACGCGATTGCGTCACGGCCCCGGATGTGAATTTGACGCTGCTTCGAACGCCGTCAGGCGATGCAGCGACGCGACTACTTCTTCTTCGGTCCAAAACGCGGCACGCATTTCACGGCGCGGACAATGCCGGTTTCCACCATCTTGGATCCGGAGACCTCCTTGACCTGGCCGGGAGGGCAGGTGCCGTCGTCGACCAGCACGCGCTGCCCGAGCCGGAGGTCGGTGACGTCCTGCTCGCGGCCGACATATTGTGCCTCGACCGGAGCGGTGAGCACAACCAGGAGAAGACCGCTGAGCGAAGCGGCGCCCAAGAGCGACGGCAGGACAGGACGCATTTCTTCTACTTACCCTCGATCTTCAGGCCGTTCGGCCCGAGATTGATCTGCACGCCTTCGGGCTGTCGCTTGGCCTGATAGAGATTGTAGCCGAGCACGATGATGCCCGCGGTGAGAATGCCCAAGAGAAAATACAAAATATTGCGATGATCCGACATGCCAAATTCCAGAATACGTCATTGCAGAGTTTCGTATGCAGCAATGTACGAGCGGGGCTGCGATTCTGAAAGCATGTGCAAATCCGGTGCAACCGCGGATCGGTTTGTGGTTTGCTGCTGTCATCGGCAATTGGAACCTGGACAGGCATGATCACCCCAGACATCGCGCAGCGGATCGTCGACGCCGTCGACGCCGGCTTCGACCGCCAGATCGCAACCACGAGCGACTTCGTCGCGATACCCTCGACGCGCGGCGCCGAGGGGCCGTGCCAGGACATGTTCGGCGACCTGCTGCGCGCGCGCGGTTACGAGGTCGACGACTGGAACATCGATCTCGACGATCTCAAGGACATGCGCGGTTACGGTCCGATCGAGCATGATTTCTCCAAGGCGCGAACCGTGGTCGGCACCTATCGGCCGGCGACGACGGCAGGCCGCTCGCTGATCCTGCAAGGCCACTGCGACGTCGTGCCGGCTGGTCCGCTCGACATGTGGGACACGCCGCCGTTTTCGCCGGTCGTCAAGAACGGCAGGATGTATGGCCGCGGCGCATGCGACATGAAGTCCGGAACGATCGGCGCATTGTACGCGCTCGATGCCATCGGCGCGGCCGGCTTCAAGCCGACGGCGCGCATTCACGTGCAGTCGGTGATCGAGGAGGAGAGCACCGGCGTCGGCGCGTTGTCGACCCTGCAGCGTGGCTATCGTGCCGATGCCTGCTTCATTCCGGAGCCGACCAGCGGCAAGATGGTGCGCTCACAGGTCGGCGTGATCTGGTTCCGCATCAAGGTGCGCGGCTTTCCTGCGCATGTGTTCGAGGCGGGCATCGGTGCCAATGCGATCCAGGCGACCTATCACCTCATTCATGCGCTGGAGAAGCTGGAAGCGGACTGGAACGAGCGCGCCAAGACCGACCGTCACTTCAAGACGCTCAATCATCCGATCAATTTCAATCCGGGCATCATCAAGGGCGGTGACTGGGCCTCGAGCGTGCCGGCCTGGTGCGATGTCGACTGCCGGATTGCGATCCTGCCGGGCTGGTCGGTGAAGGAGTGCCAGAACGAGATCCTCGCCTGCGTTGCCGCAGCCTCGCGCGACCACCGCTTCCTGTCCAACAATCCGCCTGTCGTCGAGTGGTCGGGCTTCCTGTCGGAAGGTTACGAGCTGACCAATTCGGCAGAGCCGGAGGCGGCGTTCGGCAGGGCGTTCAGCGCAGTGTATGGCGGCGAGGTCCAGGACCTCGTGTTCACCGCGCTGACCGACACCCGCTTCTATGGGCTGAACTACGGCATCCCGAGCCTCTGCTTCGGCGCGACAGGCGCGGCGATGCATGGCTTCAACGAATATGTCGAGCTCGACTCGCTGCGTCAGGCGACCAAGACCATGGCCTTGTTCATCGCCGACTGGTGCGGGGTCGAGACGGCGTGAGCAGTGCGCTGATCGAAGGCAATGACCTCGCAGGTCATTGCCTTCGATGCGGCGCTCGGCGAATCCAGGTCACAGAGGCAGATGACGTGCCCTCGGAGATGAAGGGAACAAGGCAGCATGACGCCGCTCGAGAAGATCAACGCGCTGAAGATGCCGTTTGCTGAGCTCAAGGGCGTGACGTTCACCGAGGCAAGCTCCGAGCGCGTCGTCGCCAAAATGCTTGTTCGCCCGGATCTCTGCACCCTGCATCACACCATCCATGGCGGCGCGGTCATGGCGTTGGCCGATTCCGTCGGCGCCGCCGCCACCGTGATCAATCTGCCCGAGGACGCCAAGGGTACGACGACCGTCGAAAGCAAGACCAACTTCATCGGCGGCGCCAAGGAGGGAACCATCGTGACGGCGATCGCGACGCCTGTCCATCGCGGTCGCCGCACCCAGGTGTGGCAGACGCGGGTCGAGACCGAGGACGGCCGGCTGGTGGCCATGGTGACCCAGACCCAGCTCGTGCTGTGATGATTCGTACACAAACGAATTATTAACTCACGCTATCAGCGCATGGCGGCATGTTCTCCCCGTAGAGCATGGGGCTTGCAATGAATGTTGCGATGCACAATATACGCCCTGTCTAGGGAAAGACGTCTGTGTGCGAGGGGCTTCGAAGAGGAGTCTTGGCAGTGTCACAGTTAGATCCATTTCGTCCCCGGCCGGGTTTCGGCTATGTGCGGACCTTGAGCCAGCACGAGGAACTGCCGCTGCTGCGCGATCATCTGCTGCGGCTCGATCCTGAGAGCCGGCACGATCGCTTCAACGGTTTCCTCGATGACCAATTCATCGAGCGCTACGCGGCCCGCTGTGCGGCTGACGGCACCATCGTCGTCGCCTACATGGAGAACGGCATGGTGCGCGGCGCCGCCGAGCTGCATCCGCCGGAGCAGTCAGACGACGAGCTTCCGGAAATCGCATTCAGCGTGGAATCCTGCGTGCGCCGGCGCGGCGTCGGGAGCCTGCTATTCCAGCGCGTGATTTCAGAGGCGCGCTGGAAGGGCTATCGCCGGCTGCGGGTCACGACGGGATCGCAGAACCACGCGATGCGGGCGCTGGCCGCCAAGTTCGGCGCGCATCTGGCGTTCCGCCACGGCGAGTCGACCGGCACCATCGATCTGACGCAGCAGCCGCAGGATGAGCTCGCGAAGCTGGTGATCGACACGCCGATTGCCGCGGCACGCGCCTTGTTCCATCTCAATCGCGCCTGCTGGAAGCTGGTCACCCGCATGTATGGCAATCAGCGCGCGGCTTGAGGCGACCAGCCGCAGCAGCACAAAGAGCGCGACAGCTTGGCTGTCGCGCCCTCATTTAAGAAGTCCGGTGTGATGTACGCCGAGCGCGGACGCGCTCAGGTGCCGGTGCGCTTGTCGAAGTTGAAGCGGCGCACGGTGCGGCGCTCGACAACGACCGCGCGCTGCTGCGTGCCCTGATCGGCCGTGATGACGCGCGTATTGGTGCGCGCGGCGACGCGGACCGCCTTCTTGACTTCCGGCAGCACCTGCTCGAGCGGCATCCCCATCAGCGCCGACGCGATCTCGGCCTGGGCCTGCACGTCATCGGTGATGCCGGACGCGGCGAAGATCGCTTCTTCCAGAGTCGGGGGATCACGCCTGACGCGACGCGGACCGTACTTGGTGTTCCAATCTTCGCTCATGGGGACCTCGTGTCTCGTCCGGGATACCTAGAAGCAGCTTTGTTGCATTGCAATATATAATCGACGGGGCAGCCCAGCTATGCATTAACCATGTCGCGATTGGGCAACGGTGCCTCCGTCATGTGGATATCCTGAGGCCAGCGGCGCAAGGCCGCGTGGCCGGCTTTGGTCAGGCCGTAGACGCCGCGATCGGCACGATCGAACCAGCCATAGACATTGCGCTGCAGGATCTTCGGCGCATCGGGGATCTCCGCCTTGAGGTCGCGCAATTGTTTGGGGCCACCGGATAGCGCCGAAGCGCAGGCCAGCGCCTGCTGTCGATAAGCGGTCATCACCGGTGCGCGGGTCGAGCCACCGGCAACGGGATCGCCCTTGCGCCGCTGATGCTCGCTGACGAGACGCGATCGCTTCTTGGGGTTCTTGCGCGGCGCCGTGGTCGGCGGCGGCACCAGCACCTCGACTTGGCCGGCCGATGTCACCGCGAGCATGCCGAATCCGAGCCGGCGGCACAGGTTGCGATAGCGCGCGTCGCTCTCGCGGCCCTTGCCGCGCGCCGACAATTGGGCGGCGATCCAGACTTCGTCACATGCGCCGGCGCGATCGACGGCCTGCAGCAGCAGTTCCAGATTGAATGCCTGTTTCAGCTCGCAGATGACGACGATCGGCGGATCATCGCCTTTGAGCGCAACGACGTCGCAGCCGCCGACTTCCCCTTTGGCCGTGAAGCCGAGGTTCTCGAGAAAGCGTTTGACGGGGAGGTAGAGCGCGGTTTCCAAGGTCCGTCCATGCATGCGACTCAGGCGCGGGGGAGTCTAGCCCGATGCGTCGCGTGATGTCAGCGCCAAGTCGGCAATGCATCGCGTGCCGCCGCTACATGCGGCCGGCCACCGGTATCAGCGCGCCAGTCACACCGCTGGCCGCATCGCTGGCCAGGAACAAAATCACCTCGGCGAGTTCCTGCGGCGTCACCCATTTGTCGAAATCGGCCTTCGGCATGCTGGCACGATTCGCGGGCGTATCGATGGTCGAAGGCAGCACGGCGTTGACGGTGATCTTGCCCTTCCACTCCGCCGCGAGCGCCTCCGTCAGGCGATGGACGCCGGATTTGGAGGCCGCATAGGGACCCATGCCGGCCCCCGCCTGAAGCGCGCCCATGGCGCCGATATTGACGATGCGGCCGGTGCTCGAGCGGACCAGATGCGGGATCGCGGCACGCGAGGCGTGCAAGGCCGTCATGAGGTTTCGCGCATGCATCTTGTCCCACACGCTGTCATCGCCGTCGGCGGTGGTCTCGAACGCGAATGCGCCGGCAATGTTGATCAGAGCATCCAACGTCCCGAAATGGGCAGCCACCGAGTCGATTGCGATCTTCGCCTGTTCGGGATCGGAAAGATCGACGCCTCCGAGCTCGATACGGTCATCACTGGCCGGGATTTCCGCTTGGGCGTGATCGATTCCCGCCACATGGGCTCCCCGCGCCAGAGCGAGGTCGGCAACGCTGCGCCCAAGCGCGCCTTGCGCCCCCGTAATGACAATCACTGCTCCGTTCATTCCGTCCCCGGTCTCCGCTCACGCGCCCGCCACGCCCATCATTATACTATTGCCAAGCGAACGAGTTGCAATGGCTGCGCAGTCGCGGCATTGATTTGCAATCTCAGGGCGTGGCTGGGCCGGGAGTGATAATCTTGACGATTCCTTGCGATTTTCCCGACGCTTCTATTTCATTTCATTTCCCGCTGACGCATTTCCGGCAGAGTCTGAGCACTCAGCGGAAGAGCAGGGTGGTGGCGCTCGGCTCGTCCTCGACCGCGGGCGCCAATGGGATCGTCGGCTTTCCCGCACGGGTCGAGCAGCTGCTGCGCAAGGCCAATTTCGGCTGCGTGATCGACGTTCTCAACCGTGGCATCGGCGGGCAGGAAGCTGCCGACGAGTTGTCGCGCATCGAAAGCGACGTGATCGCGGAGCAGCCTTGGCTCGTGATCTGGCAGGTCGGCACCAACGCCGCCTACCGGTATCAGAACTACAGTTTCGACGAGGTCGAGGCGGCCCTGCGCCTGGGGCTTCAATGGTTGTCGCGGCTGCCTCTCGATGTCCTGGTCATGGACCTGCAATACACCGCTGCGATCGTCACGGTGCCGGAGAGGTTGAAGGCCGCAGAGGACATGCAGCGGCGGATCGAGCGGGTGACGTCCGCGGCCGGCGTGAACCTTTTCACGCGCTGGGCGCTCATGAAGAGCTGGTGTGACACCGGCAAGATACCGCTGGCGGCCTTGGATGACGGACACGACGACGGGCTCCACATGAGCGAATGCGCGACGGCAGCTGTCAGCAAGGCGCTGGCGCAAGCGATTGGCTCGCCGCCGGCGCCGCGCGTCTGATCGATAAAATTTGCCGGGCTTTCGTAAGGAGATTGCGAGGTTGCCGGGCTAGCGTCTCCTATGCCGCTTGATGGGCGTTGGAGCTTTGCCATGATGAGACATCTGCAGGACCATGGTTTGCCGCTGGTACAGCTGAAGGAGCAGCGGCGGGATCTCGTGGTCGCCTTGCAGAATCGAGCGGGCCCGGTCAGCGGCTGGGAGCTGATGCAGATTGCGGCCGTGCAACAGGCGATCTCCGCGTTCGAGGAGGTCATTGCCGATCTCGATGCGATGGAAGCCGCGGAGACGGCCGATATCGAAGCTGCCTGAAGCGGAGCTAGCTGGTCGCTTACTACGCCTCGTACCAGCTCCCCGAGAGCCGGTGATAATCTCGACGTGCGCTGCGCGTTCCATCCGGCTAACATGTGCGTATGAGTCCGATCCGCGCAGCCGCCGCCTCAGCCGTCATCGCCGCCGCTATCAGCATGGCAGCTTTCGGCGCCGAAGCGAGCTGCGTGGCTGATCAGCATCAGAGCTTCATCTGCGGTGAGGGCAAGGATGCGCTCCGCGTCTTTCCCTCCACGATCGCTCCATCGGGCAAGCTTGCCTTTGGCTGGCGCACGTCCGAAGGATTGCCGTCCGGACAGGCCGAGCCGTCCGGCGTTCTCGAAGATGTGCTGGTTAGGCTGCCGGACGGTGCCGTGCTCGGCCAACTCGGCGGCAGCTATTGGGCGACCGGCGAGATGCGCGCCAATCGCTACGATCTCATTGCTGCCTGGTCGCCCGACAGCCGTGCCGTCGTCGAGGTCGCCAACAGCCGCTGGGACACCGACTCCTTCCGCTTCTACGCCATCAGCGAGTCCGGCGTGGTGGTGCTGGATCTGCACGAGCTGGTCGAGCGCGCGGTGCGTGCCAACCCGCGCGGCGTCGACAAGAGCCGGGTGTTTCGCATCCGTGAGGACCTGCCGGTCAAGCTCGATGCCGAAGGCGGCTTGAGCTTTGCAGCGATCCTGTTCATCCCCAAGAGTGAAGAGGCCGCGCTCGGTTTTCGTGTCGAGCTCAAGATCAAGACGGTCAAATCGTCCGCCGTGGCTCGTGTCGTCTCTGTGCAGCGGGCGAAGCTGACGGACTGATCGAAACGGCTCTTAGGGAGCGAGGTAACGCTCCTGCAGGGCTTTGCGCTCCGCCCGGCCGAGACCCAGGCCGTGACTGAGATAATTGTCGACATCGCCGTAGTCGCCGCGCATGGCCTCGAAGGCCGCTGCCAGAAATGAGGTCTGCACCGTTCGGATCGCCTGGACCACATCGCCTGGGAGATCTGGATGAGCCGCGGCGTCGCTTCGATAGAGCTGGTTGGTGAGCAGGTAGTCTTCCAGAATGACATTCTCCGGCACGTCGAGCGCGTGCAGGAGCAGCGCGCTCGCGACCCCAGTGCGATCCTTCCCGGCGGTGCAGTGAATCACTAGCGGCGCATGATCCTGAAGGAGATGCTCGAACAGCGTGCGAAAGCGCGGCGTGTGCTTGCGGATATAGTTGCGGTAGGACTCGCGCATGAGATCGACGGCATTCTCGGTCGTGAGGCGTCCCGCAGAGGCCAGGGCTCGCAAGGCCGGGACGACGCTCGGCTCGATCGGCAGCGAGTGCACGGTGATGTCAGTCATTGTGCACGGGCCAGCCATGCGTTCGTCGTGACCGCGGAAATCGAACGCGGCGCGGATGCCGAGCCGCCGCAGGATCGTGAGATCGCTCTCGGTCAGTTGGCCGAGATGGCTCGACCGAAACAGCAGCCGCCAGCGGACGCGGCGGCCATCGCCGCTGGGGTATCCGCCGAGGTCTCTGAAGTTGCTGGCGCCCTGAAGGTCGAGATGACGATGAGGATCGGACATGACCTCATCCTATGAGATCGTGCTCCTGTGCGAAACGCCAATGTCTCGGTTCTCCTGCGCGGACGGAGGCTCTAGAACGGAGCAGGGGAAACGTGATGAAATCGATGTTGTCAGCGGCCTTGTTGACCGTTGCCGCGACGGTGGCCCTGCAAGCGCAGGCGAACGCACAAGCGGTCAGCAGTTATCGGTGCGCTGACGGCACCCGGTTCATCGTCGGCTTCTATCCCAAGGATTCACGCGCGTTCGTGCTGATCGACGGTGGCGAGGTGACCTTGGCGCGCAGATTTGCCGTGTCGGGACGGCGCTATTCGGGGGCGGGGGTCACGTTGACCCAGAGCAGGGATGGCCAAACCATGATCCGCCATGCCCGGCGGCCTGCGACGAGTTGCGAGCAGTCATAGACGCCGACGGCGGCGCCCAAGCAAAAGGGCCGGAACCTCATCGGTCCGACCCTTCAGTGAAAGCGCGATCGCGTCATCAAACAGCTGGGCATCAGCGGTCCCACGCCGGCTTGGCTTCCTGGATCGCCTCGTCATGATACCAGCTGCCGCTGCAGATGGTCGGCTGGATCGACGGCGCAATAGGCCGCGAGTCCGCCTGGCCATAAGGCCGTCCCGCCAGCCCTGCTCGGCCTCCGCGCGGGAATTGATAGACCCTTGCGGATCCCTCATCCAGTTGTGTGTCCATGTCACCTCTCCTCATCCATCGGACCACCGATGGTGCGCCCGACTCGTTCTCGTGTGGTTACCGAATCCCGATATCGGCCGTGCCCCAAGGAATGCAACATGATCAAAAGCAAATCACAATCTGCGCATTTCTGAGGCAGTCGGCTGATTGCTTTCAGCGAAGCAGCGTACCCGTGACTAATGCTTGGGCTAGACCAAAGGTTGCGGAAAGGCCGCGTGAGACTTTTCGAAAATGTCCGGGAACTGCCTCGGCCTTGTTCGCCAGGCTTTGCGCAGCGCCGCAAATGGCGCGAAATCAAGCGCGTATTCGCACAACTTCATGGACGATCAGACTTTCGTGAAAGGGTGGCCGCGTTGCTTTGCCGCACCCAGTGCGGGAGAAAAACAACCGGGATCGGTCCGGCGCGTCGATCTGCCGGTGCGACGGGACGCCGCGGATTTTGGCACGTTCCATGCTTAAGAGTGCGCTGGCCGATCGTGGCCGGGTAAGCGGGGCGCCTTCGATTGCTGGGCTCCCACCTTTCGATAAGATAGAGAGGCTCAATGACGAAATACAAGCTCGAGTACATCTGGCTCGACGGCTACAAGCCGGTGCCGAATTTGCGCGGCAAGACACAGATCAAGGAATTTTCCTCTTTTCCGACCCTGGAACAGCTGCCTCTTTGGGGCTTCGACGGCTCGTCGACGATGCAGGCCGAAGGCCATAGCTCCGACTGCGTGCTGAAGCCGGTCGCCGTGTATCCCGACGCTGGCCGTACCAACGGCGCGCTGGTGATGTGCGAAGTCATGATGCCGGACGGCAAGACCCCGCATCCGTCGAACGCCCGCGCCACCATCCTCGACGATCCGGACGCGTGGTTCGGCTTCGAGCAGGAGTACTTCTTCTACAAGGACGGTCGTCCGCTCGGCTTCCCCGAGTACGGCTATCCGGCTCCGCAGGGCCCGTACTACACCGGCGTCGGCTTCAAGAACGTCGGCGACGTCGCCCGCAAGATCGTCGAAGAGCACCTCGACCTCTGCCTTGCGGCCGGCATCAACCACGAAGGCATCAATGCCGAGGTGGCCAAGGGCCAGTGGGAATTCCAGGTGTTCGGCAAGGGTTCGCGTACCGCGGCCGACCAGATGTGGATGGCCCGCTATCTCATGCTGCGCCTGACCGAGAAGTACGGCATCGACATCGAGTTCCACTGCAAGCCGCTCGGCGACACCGACTGGAACGGCTCGGGCATGCACTGCAACTTCTCGACCAAGCACATGCGCGAAGTCGGCGGCAAGGAGTACTTCGAGAAGCTGATGGACGCGTTCAAGGAAGCGCGCGCCGATCACATCGCGGTCTATGGTCCGGACAACCACATGCGTCTGACCGGCAAGCACGAGACTGCTTCGATCGACACCTTCAGCTGGGGCATTGCCGATCGCGGTGCGTCGATCCGCGTGCCGCACTCCTTCGCCAATAATGGCTACAAGGGCTATCTGGAAGACCGCCGTCCGAACTCCCAGGGCGACCCCTACCAGATCGCGTCTCAGGTCCTGAAGACGATCGCCGTGGTTCCGACCGGCGCGAAAGCCGCAGCCTAAGACGCCGAACACGATACCCCGGGCAGGGGGCTGACCTGATGATCCGCCGGAGCAGCCGCTTCGGCGGATCATTCGTTTCGAGACTTCGCTTCGCGGCGGCTCCCTCTCCAAATCCGTCTTGATCGATCGCAAGACCGGCCTCCGGCGGCAGCGGTATGCGTCTCCTCGACGGCGGAGACGCGGATCTGGCAAGCGGAGTGTCGAATGAAGAATCGGAGATGGGTGGTTGGAGCGATGCTCGCTGGCACGGCGCTCTCGCTCGCCGTCGCGCCGGTGCCGTCCAACGCGGACCAATATCTGCCGCGGCTGGGCGACATCATGAATCTCGTCCAGGTCCGGCACGCCAAGCTGTGGTTTGCCGGCCAGGCCAAGAACTGGGATCTCGCCGCCTACGAGCTGGCGCAGCTGAAGCAGAGCCTCTCGGACGCCGCGAGCTTCTATGCAGGCCTGCCGGTGACCAACGTCACCACGCTGGGGCAGCCGATTCAGTCGATCTCCGACGCGATTACCGCCAAGGACGGCAAACGGTTCGCGGCGGCGGTCACCGAGCTGACGTCGGGTTGCAATGCCTGCCATGCGACGATGGATCGTGGCTACGTCGCAATCCGCATCCCGACCGAAAAGCCGTTCGGCAACCAGGATTTCCGGCCACAGGGCCGCTGACCGGGCCGGTTCGGGAGGCGTGGGTTGTGCGGTGCAAATTGCGCCTTCCACCGGCGGCGCGCATCGACTAAGAGCGGCGGCAACCCGTTCACCGCCTGAGTTCTCATGATCCGCCTCGACAACGTCAGCAAGCAAGTCGGCCACCAGATTCTGTTCATCGAAGCCTCCGCCGCTCTGCAGCGCGGCGAGAAGATCGGGCTGGTCGGCCCGAACGGGGCCGGCAAGACAACGCTGTTCCGGATGATCTCCGGCCGCGAGCAGCCGGACGAAGGCCAGGTCTCGATCGATCGCGGGGTCTCGATCGGCTACTTCAACCAGGACGTCGGCGAGATGTCCGGCCGCAGCGCCGTGGCCGAGGTGATGGACGGGGCGGGGCCGGTGTCGTCGGTCGCCGCTGAGCTCAAGGAGCTCGAGGCGGCGATGGCCGATCCCGATCGCGCCGACGAGATGGACGAGATCATCACGCGCTATGGCGAGGTGCTGGCCCGGTTCGAGGAGCTCGACGGCTACGCGCTCGACAGCCGCGCCCGTGAGGCGCTGGCCGGCCTCGGCTTCTCCGAAGAGATGATGGAACAGGACGTCGGCCGGTTGTCCGGCGGCTGGAAGATGCGCGTCGCACTGGCGCGCATTCTCCTGATGCGTCCCGACGTGATGCTGCTCGACGAGCCGTCGAACCATCTCGACCTCGAAAGCCTGATCTGGCTCGAGCATTTTCTCAAAGGCTACGAGGGCGCCCTGCTGATGACCTCGCACGACCGCGAGTTCATCAACCGCATCATCAACAAGGTCATCGAGATCGACGCCGGCCAGCTGACGACCTATTCGGGCGACTACGATTTCTACGAGCAGCAGCGGGCGCTGAACGAGAAGCAGCAGCAGGCGCAATACGAGCGCCAGCAGGCGATGCTTGCCAAGGAGATCAAGTTCATCGAGCGCTTCAAGGCGCGCGCGTCGCATGCGGCGCAGGTGCAGAGCCGGGTCAAGAAGCTCGACAAGATCGAACGCGTCGAGCCGCCGAAGCGCCGCCAGACCGTCGCCTTCGACTTCCTGCCGGCGCCGCGTTCGGGCGAGGACGTGGTGGCGCTGAAGAAGGTGTCGAAGAGCTATGGCAGCCGGCGCATCTATGAGGGGCTCGATTTCATGATCCGGCGCCGCGAGCGCTGGTGCGTGATGGGCGTCAACGGCGCCGGCAAGTCGACCCTGCTGAAGCTCGTCACCGGCACCGCAGAGCCCGATGACGGATCGGTGACGATCGGCGGCAGCGTCAAGATGGGCTATTTCGCGCAGCATGCGATGGACCTGCTCGATGGCGAGGACACGGTGTTCGAGTCGCTGGAACATTCCTTTCCGCAGGCCGGGCAGGGCTCCCTGCGTGCGCTGGCCGGCTGCTTCGGCTTCTCCGGCGACGATGTCGAGAAGCGCTGCCGGGTGCTGTCGGGCGGCGAGAAGGCGCGGCTGGTGATGGCCAAGATGCTCTATGATCCGCCGAACTTCCTGGTGCTGGACGAGCCGACCAACCATCTGGACATGGCGACCAAGGAGATGCTGATCGCGGCGCTCGCGAGCTTCGAGGGCACCATGCTGTTCGTCTCGCATGATCGCCATTTCCTCGCTGCGCTCTCCAACCGCGTGCTGGAGCTCACGCCCGACGGGCTGCATCAATATGGCGGCGGCTACACCGAATACGTCGCCCGCAGCGGCCACGAGGCGCCCGGCCTGCGCAGCTGATCCAACGGCGAGGGTACGCGCTCAGCTCTCCACCATCTCGGCGACACGGCCGGCCAGCGCCTCCACGTCGAACGGCTTCGTCAGCACCTGCATGCCCGGCGCGAGATGGCCGCTGCCGAGGATGGCGTTCTCGGCATAGCCGGTGATGAACAGCACCTTGAGGTCGGGCCGCGTCGCGCGCGCCGCATCGGCGAGCTGCCGGCCGTTCATGCCGCCGGGCAGGCCGACATCGGTGATCAGCAGATCGATCTGCGCGTGCGACTGCAGGGTGGCGAGGCCGGTGGGACCGTCCTTGGCCTCGATCACAGCATAGCCGCGCTCGTCGAGCACCTCGATGACGAGCATCCGCACGGTCGGCTCGTCGTCCACGACCAGAACGGTCAGCCCCGTCCGCGCCGACATCGCGGCACGCTGCCGCGTGGGATCGGCGATGTCAGCCTCGCCGACATGGTGGCGCGGGAAGTAGAGGCACATCGTGGTGCCCTCACCGAGCTCGGAATAGATCCTCACCTGGCCGCCGGACTGCCGGACGAAGCCATAGACCATCGACAGGCCGAGGCCGGTGCCCTGGCCGATCGGCTTGGTGGTGAAGAACGGATCGAAGGCGTGCTCGATCACGTCGGGCGTCATGCCGGTGCCGGTGTCGGTGACGCACAGCGAAATGTACTGGCCCGGGGGCAGGTCGCGCTCGAGGCCGGAGCGGTCGTCCAGCCATTTGTTGGCCGTCTCGATGGTGATCCGGCCACCGCCGGGCATCGCGTCGCGGGCATTGATGCAGAGGTTGAGCAACGCGCTTTCGAGCTGCGAGGAATCGACCAGCGCGGGCCACAGTCCTGCGGCCGTTACCACCTCCAGCGTGATCTGCGGGCCGACGGTGCGGCGGACCAGCTCTTCCATGCCCATCACCAGCCGGTTGACGTCGGTCGGCTTGGGATCGAGCGTCTGCCGCCGCGAGAAGGCGAGCAGGCGGTGCGTCAGCGCAGCCGCGCGTTTCGAGGCGCCCTGGGCGGCGGCGACGTAGCGGTCGACTTCCGAAAAGCGGCCCTGGCGCAGCCGGGTCTGCAGCATCTCGAGCGAGCCCATGATGCCGGTGAGCAGGTTGTTGAAGTCGTGCGCGATGCCGCCGGTCAGCTGTCCGACCGCTTCCATCTTCTGCGACTGACGCAGCGCCTCCTCGGCCTCGAGCAGGCGGGTCTGCTCGCGCAGCCTCTCGGTGACGTCATAGGCGAACTGATAGGCGCCGATCTGCTCGCCGTTGGCGTCGCGCAACGCCGAGAAGCGCAACTCGTAGAAGCGACGGTCGCGGCCGCTATCGCCGAATTCGCCGACCTCTACGAACTCCTCGCCGGCCAAGGCGCGCGCCCACACTGCACGAACCGCGGCCTGTTGCTGCGGAAGGCTTTCGAACAGCTCGACCAGATGATCGCCGACCTTGGGGTGGAGGCCGAAGATGCGTGCGAATTCCTGCACGGCGGCGCCGTTGATGGCGATCAGGCGGAACTGCATGTCGACCACCTGGACGAAGGCGTCGGTGCCTTCGACGATGTCGGCGAGCAGCTTGCGCTCGGCCAGCGCGGCGACGACGCGCGCTTCGAGCGTGTCGTTGATCTCCTGCAGCGCGGCCTCGGCGCGCTTGCGCGCGGTGATGTCCTGAAACAGCACCGCGACCTGCCGGCGGCTCACCGGTTCGACCCGGAAGGCGGCCAGCTCGAGGTAGCGGCCGGTCGCGACGAGCTCGCGCTCGAAACGGATCGGCTCGCCGGTGCGCAAAACGGCACCATAGAGCTCGACCCAGCCGCCGGCTTCGTCCGGCACCATCTCCCGCACCTTCTGTCCGACCACGTTCGGAATGCCGGCGTGCAGCGCGTAGGCCGGATTGGCCTCGACGTGGACGTAGTCGCTCAGCGGGCCGTGCGGCCCGTCGAAGAACTCGATGATGCAGAAGCCTTCATCGATCGAGTTGAACAGCGTCCGGTAACGCTCTTCGCTTTCGGCGAGCGCGGTCTCGGCGCGGGCCCGTCGCCCGGCATCGGCGGCAAACAGCGCCTCGAGGCGGGCATTCTGGCTTTCGAGCTCCTGCAGCCGCTGCCGGAGCGCGTTGATCTCGGTGGAGCTCACGCGGCAACGGCCTCGCGGAACGTCGGTCGCGGAGGACAGGGGCAGACGTGAAACGGACGGGGCATGTGCAACTCGATGTGAAGGTCGGCTGACAACATACCATGTCAACAATGCCTGCGGTACGCTCCTTCCTCATGGAACTCGCGGATCACGCGTCTGCCCCGCCACCGGGCGGGGCGCCGCTGTGATCTGCGCGTATCAGCCGCCGGCCTCGCACTTCTTCATGAAGCTGTTCTTGGCCGCGCCAGCGAGCTTCTTGCCGTCGGAACCGACTGCCTTGGTTTCGCAAGTGTCGGCCATGCACTTCTTCATGAACGAGGTCTTGGCCGCGCCGGCCAATGGCTTGCCGTCCTTGCCGACGGCCTTGGTCTCGCAGCTGTCTTGAGCGAAGGCGGAGCCGGCGGCGAAGGTCGCAAGCGTGGCAATCAGGAAAAACTTCTTCATGAGCGTGTCTCCTTGGGACAAACAACGCGGCGGATGGGAGCCGCAAATCTTGGCGCGATCAAGTTTCGTCTTGCGGCTATCACCCGAAATCCGGCCCTGTAGCAGGGCACATCGATCGTCGTGTGCTTCGAATGATGCGTCACCGGTAGCCGCGTGCTCATCAGTTGCCGCGCTGCAGAAAGGTCAGCGTCGCCGGATCCCGGGCGTCGTCGCAATAGCGCGCGAGCGCCTGGGCAAAGATGTCGTTCGGGCTGACCGCATCGAACAGCGTCATGCAGGAGCGAAACTTGACGTCGTCGGGCGAGCCGAGGATGTCGCGCAGCGACTTGCCGGTTACGGCAAGCACCAGACCGGTGCATTCGCGCAGGCGGGCGCCGAGCAGTGGATGGGCGAGGTAGGCTGCGGCTTGGGCGAGCGACGTGATCGCGTAGCGGCGGGCCATGGTGGAGTTGCCCAGCCCTTCGACCTGGGGAAAGACGAACCACATCCAGTGGCTTTGCTTGGCGCCGGCCGCAAGTTCGGCGATCACGCGGGAATAAATTGAATCCTGTGCGTCGACAAATCGGCCGAGATCATCAGGCGTCGCATTCATCGATTGCTCCAATTCTTTGAATCGAAACAAGAATTCTGGATTTTGGCCGGTCGGCGGGATCGCTGCCCGGCCGCATTGTCGACAATGCCGGAGCAACCCGGGGCTGGTGTTTGTCTAGATTATGCCGCAGTCTTGCCATCCTATGTCATGACGGGTCGAATCGTACCCCTTGGGGTCGGGCACTTCCGTGAGTGTCCCGAAGAGGGGGTATATCGGGGACGTGATGGCTTCCAGTGAAGCAAGCGTTGAGGTGCTGTTGTTGCGCGGACGTTTCGGACACTCCGAAGCGATCGCGGTCGTGCTTGCTGCGCTCGCGGTGGCCGCGGGTGTGGCCGCCTGGGTCGGCATTGACGGCGATCCGTCGACGCCACTGACGACGGCGGCCCTGCCGGCCGCCAATCCGCCGCCGTCCATGTCTTTCGAGACCCGCTTTGCGCCAGCCTCCGCGTCCGCATCTGCCTATTCGGAAAAAGACGCCGTCCGCGCGCTCGACCGCTTCGCCATGCGTGGTATCGACCGCCAGCTGCTCGACGCCCGCGCTGCGCTGGTGAAGGGCATGGAGTCGTCGCGCGACGCCGGCGGGCGCGACCTCGCCAGCAGCGATTGGCGGCCGACACTTACGGAAGGCAGCGCCGCTGCGCTGCCCGCACCCGGCGTGCCCCTGCCGCGGCCGCGACCGGCGGTGGCCAACCTGCCGACCAACCTGGTCTCGGCGAGCGCGACGGAAGCCATCGGGCGCGTCGACGACCGCTCGATCCTGCAGAAGCTCTCCGACCTGCTGCCGAGCCCGACGAAGTTCGCCTCGCTCGGCCCGGACAGCGGCGTCGTGCGCTCCGGCATCGACCTTGGTGCGCTCGGTTACGAGAGGACCGCGGTGTACGACATCAAGGCCAAGATGGTCTATCTGCCGTCCGGCATCGGGCTCGAGGCCCATTCCGGCATGGGCAGCCTGCGTGACGACCCGGAGCACGTCAATCAGCGCATGGTGGGCGCAACGCCGCCCGCCACCTACGATCTCAAGCCGCGCGAAAAGCCGTTTCACGGCGTCCGCGCGCTGCGCATGAACGTGGTGGACGGAACGACCCTCGGCCGCAGCGGATTGCTGACCCACCCGTATATGTTGGGTCCCGAGGGTGATTCGAACGGCTGCGTGTCGATCAAGAATTACGATCGCTTCCTGAAGGCGTATGATGACGGCGAGTTCAACCGACTCGTCGTCGTCGTCGGGCTCGAGGCTGGCACCCCGACGCGGACCGCGCAGAAGACCGAGTGACGAAGAGTTGCCGGAGCTGCGCGTGGCCGCGGCGGTGACCTCAGCCGCATCTTCCGGAAGGTCTTCATGAACGATCCCGCAAACTCGGAAACGCGTCTGCGTACCACCTTCAACATCAAAGTGAACGGCAAGCCGTTCTTGATTTCGACGGTCGGACAAGCCCATCAGTTCCTCACCAGCCTCAACGCCGTCGAATGGATGGAGTTCAAGTCGCTGCACGACGAGGCCATGACCGCGCTGCAGGGTGCGGCCGACAACGCCATCATGACGGTGCAGGCCACCAACGCGGTACGGACGCTGTTCGTGAGTGCGAAGCTGTTGTGAGCTTGTCTGGGACGGTGACGCCCAACAATCGGCCTCAGGCTCGTGTCGACCATCCGCTTGCCTTTCAATCGGTGTCATCGCCCGGCTTGACCGGGCGATCCGGTACGCCGAGGCGGCCGTGGTTGACTGAGAGGCCGCGGCGTACTGGATGCCCCCGCCTGCGCGGAGCACGACAGTGGGGAGTGGGGCGCCCTCTCGCCACCCGTCATTCCGGGGCGCGCGCCAGCGCGAGCCCGGAATCCATAACCACAGGCCCATGTGATGAGGCACTACGGTAGCTCCATCTCGTTTCACGAGTTCTGCTGCGGCGTATCCGGGCTCGCGCCGACGCGCGCCCGGGAATGACGGCGAGTGTGTCGAAGCACTGGGCCACGCATGGTCTCGCGTTCTCGCTGCGCTGGTGCGCCCGAGGTGTTCGTCCGTCTTGCCCTCCCAAACAGAGGGCGCGGGGAATGCCGGGCTGCTGGCTGCAACCCATGGCCCGCCTGCAGAAAAAAAGCAGGCGGCAGTCACCACAGGTTCAGCCGGGCAACCGGCATTCCCCGCGCGATGATCTTAACGGCTGCTTCGCGCGCTCCCCGGTGCGCCGGGCGTTCTGGTCACCGTGCACGACGACGTGCTTCTCAGCACGCCGCCGCGGGGGCATCAGCGTCGGGATGCCAGGACCACGCGACTTGACCGTACGCGACGGCAGCGTTCGTCGGCGCAAGATGCGCTGCGCTGCCATCGCGTTCACCGCTCCTCCCGCTCCACGTCCGTGACGATCGCGATACGCCCCTCTTGCGAGCAGGAGATGGCATGTAGGAAAGCACGAAACGGCAATTCTGAAAAGAAGAATATTTTTCGCGGCGGGACTGGACAGGCCAAATCAGCTTGATCTTTCAAGAGAAAATCGTTTCAGCGCGCATCGGCATTTCGGTTTCGTGGCGAGTGGTCTCTCCGCCCTATATTGACCGAGCGCTATTCGCGTTTGGCGGCGTGGGCCCAGGGCATCAGTTCGTCGAGGAAGCACGGCTTACCCAAAGAGAAGGGGCCTGTCCGTGAACTCTCCTCCTGTTCCAACTAGCGCTGACAACTATTCGCTCGTGCAAATGTCATTTCCGTCCGGCAACTATACTCAGGAGGCCATTCGTTACTAATTCGAACGCAATATTGAAGCGCAATGGAATCCGAGGAATACCGGCCGATGAGAAGATTCGGCTTGATTGAATTATCGGTCTGCAGCCCAGAAAAAAAGCTAATTTCTGATCCTTGCGTACAAGCGTATCCGATCATCAGATCTCGCTCCTTCGTCAGACCGGAAATTTGGACACAACCCGAGGGTCCAGGAAGTTGATCCGAGATTTGGACGATCGTGAAACACGCTCCGCGTTGCGTTTCGCGCCAATGCGAGTTCAAAGGCGGAAGATCGTCTGCCAATGATGGCGACGCTGCCGCGCAGAGAATGGCGATCTCGATAACAAAAGCCAGGAAAGCTTCCTTCATTGGATGCGTCTCCCCCGTTGTTGAGCGAAGTATAGCGAATTACTCAGGACCTCGCCACAAACAACCCATCAGGAACCCAATTCAACTACGTGACAAGCAGTCGAACGCCGTCACGGTACTGCACGCGTGACTACTGGTCGCCTCCGAGCAGCGCGGCGCATTGCGCTGCCGACAGCTCGATCATCCCGTCTGCGATCGGCGGCCGGCGGAACTGCGCATCCTCCAGCTGCTTCGTCCCCCCGGGCGCGACCTGCACAATGGCTGCGAGGCCGTCGGTCTGCTTGCGGAAGTCCACCGGGCGTGTCGCCACCAGGACGTGGAGTCCGGTTCAGCTGTCATCCTGAGGCCCTCCGTACCGCGCGCAGAACCGCGACGAGCGCCTCGGCCTCGGCTTGGCTGACGACTCGCACCACCGCGTCGCCGATCGCGATCTCGATCGTGCCGAACGCATTGGGGACAATTGCGATGTGCGCGACGGTGACGACGGGGGCGGACGCCACCACCACCGGGCAAACGGCGGAGCCTCGTCACAGATTCCCGCTGCGGGCAAGCAAGCGTCTGCGCGCGCTCACGGCGCGACGTGCTCGATGCGCATGCTGCACTTGCTGTGTTGTCGTCAACCCGAGCAGGCGAAAAGGACGCGACGGTCTCAGATCGCTCCGCCCGCTCTCAAGCGTACGATGAGTGTCGCAAGCTGATGCTGATCGATGCTGCGGTGCGGCCGCAGCGTTAGTCGGCCAATTCGTCGACGTCGAGCGCGGTCTCATCGCGCTTGGCGCTCTCGGCCGGGACGGCGTTGGCGGTCTCGGCGGTTTCGAAATCGTCCTCGGCGATCTGCTGGACCTCGGCAACCGGCGTGTCCGCCTGCTCGGCTGCGAGCTCGGCGGCCACGACGGCTTCCGGCGCCGCGTCATCTGTTGCCGAAGCTTCGAACAGGTTCGGTACGAGGATGGTGGTCGGCACCACGGGCCGCCGCTTCGCCCGGTACCAGGACGAGAACTTCTCCGACAGGCTGGCTTCGAACTCGACGAGCGGCAGGGTGTTGCCGTCCTCATCGGTGATCACGACTGTCCAGCCCTCGGCCTCCATGACCTGAGCGTTCGCGAGCACGATGAGCGCGCTTTCGCGCTGCTTGCGGATCTTATGATGATCCCGCTCCGCGATCATCGTGTACGCCATGACCAGCTCCCACCTCGGCTCGGGACGACAGCCCCCGATGCGCCGTCACTACGCCGCGAGAGTGTGAGCGCGGCTGGGCGGGATTGCGTTCGCCTAATGACAATTTGGCGGCGCCTCTCGGCTTCTGCGGCAGCGCACAGAGTCGAAGATGCAACAGCACGCAAAATAGTGGTGCAGGGAAGAGAGCGCTTGTTGAAGGCGCGCAGCGACGTGTCATCATTTGATTCTGCGGCGGCAACTGCTTCGCGACAGCAGCGCAAGCAGCGGGTGAACAAGACAAACAGCGGGCGAATTGGGGACGTCGATGCGAACTAAACTGTTCAGGATGCGGAACTTGAATGTGGCGATGGCGGGGCTGGCTCTGGCGATGGTCGCCGCCCCGCGCGCAGGCTACGCCTTTACCGAGGACGACCAGCGGCGGCTGTGCATGGGCGATGTGTTCCGGCTGTGCTCGTCGGAGATTCCCGATCGCGGCCGTATCACCGCCTGCATGATGAAGCAGCGCGCCAGCCTCAGCGACGGCTGCCGCAGCGTGTTCGGCCGGCCGTCCGAGCGCTCCGCATCGGCCACGGTGACGCGCTAGACGTTTTCCGTATCCAGCTCCCCCTGACAGCGACCCGCCGCTGATCGGCAACCAGACCGGTCCGCGGCGTCACTTCGACGCCCTCGACGACAATCCTGGCGTGGTAGAACTGGCGGGACGCACCCGGCCAGGAGTTGACCCGCCATGAGCTTTCGCATCCTCGTCCTCTACGGCTCCTATCGCGCCGACCGCATGGGCATCCGGCTTGCGCAATTCGTCGTCGACGGGTTTCGCGGCAAGGGCCACGACGTCGAGCTGATTGACGCCAAGGCGATCGGCCTGCCGATGCTCGACCGCATGTACAAGGAGTACAGGCCGGGCGAGGCGCCCGCCGCCATGTCCGAACTTGCGGCCAAGATCCGCGGCGCCGACGGCTTCGTGTTCGTGACCGGCGAATACAATTGGGGCATGCAGCCCGGCTTGAAGAACCTCACCGACCACTTCCTCGAGGAATGGTTCTGGCGCCCGGCAGCGATCGCGAGCTACTCGGCCGGCCGGCTGTCGGGGGCACGCGCCGCCACCGCCTGGCATGGCACGCTGTCGGAGATGGGCATGGTCGTGGTGTCGAGCACGCTCGCGGTCGGGCCGATCGGCCAGGCGCTGTCGGCCGAGGGCGAGCCGACCGGCGACGCCGGCAAGGCGCTCGCGCACGCGTTTCCGCGTTTTGCCGATGATCTGTTGTGGTGGGTCGAAGCGGGGCGCGAGCAGCGCGCGCGCAAGGCGCCGCCCTATTGAGATCGAGTAGAGCAGGGTACGGAGCGCGTCACGCCCTCCGTCCCGGCTGCGCCTCTACCGCGCCGTGCTGCCCGGCGTATTGGTCATCGATTGCTGGCGGCGCGGTGCGCTCGCGGCTTGGCCTTCAGCCTGGCACGGCAGTTCCTTCCAGGTCCCGTCAGCGGCTTGCTGATAGGCGCGGCATGGGCTGGACTCGGTGGTCTGATCGTCGGGTTTGGGGAGTTGGGAATTCTTCGCCAGTGCGGGCGCTGCCGTCGCCGCGACGAGGGCAGCCAGCGAACCGACGAAGATCACCGGGGTGATCCGCATGTTGGGGTTCTCCTGCTCGAAGCCCCGTCTTTTCAAATCCGAATTGTGGAAACATTTGGGCGGCCCGTCCCGGTTCCACCCGCTGGGCGCATGAGAATGGCCGCATTCTGCTATCGTGTGGCGCTGCCGCGAGCGCCATTCCAATTCCTAGTGCGCGGCACGAGGGTGCGAAGAAGGCTGGAGGGTTAGCGTGACCGAAACTGCGGCGGCGGTGCCGAACGACGTGATGGAGCGGCTCGCCGCGGCCATCGATGCCAATTTCGCCAAGCAGGTCGCCTTCCTGCGGCAGCTCGTGCAGTTCCGCAGCCTGCGCGGCGAGGAGGCGCCGGTGCAGGATTGGCTGGCCGGTGAGTTCGAAACGCGCGGCTACAAGGTCGACCGCTTCAGCCTGGCGGACGTCGACCTGATGCGGCACCCGAAGGCGGCGCCGATGGACGCGATCGCGCTCGACGGCTCCAGGCAGGTGGTGGCGACGCTCGATGGCGAGGGCAGGGGCCGCAGCCTGATCCTGCAGGGGCATATCGATGTCGTGCCGGAGGGACCGACCGATCTCTGGAACGATGCGCCCTATGAGGCCGTCGTGCGCGACGGCTGGATGATCGGCCGCGGCGCGCAGGACATGAAGGCCGGGGTCTCCGCGATGATCTTCGCGATCGATGCGATCAAGGCGGCCGGATTCGTGCCGGACGGGCGCATTCATCTGGAAACGGTGACGGAGGAGGAGAGCACTGGCAATGGCGCGCTCGCGACCCTGATGCGCGGCTACACGGCGGATGCCTGCCTGATCCCGGAGCCGACCGGGCACACGCTGACGCGTGCCCAGGTCGGCGCCATCTGGTTCCGCCTGCGCGTGCGCGGCACGCCGGTGCACGTCGCCTATGCCGAAACCGGCAGCAACGCGATTCTGTCGGCCATGCACCTGATCCGCGCGTTCCAGGACCATACGACCGAGATCAATGCGCGGGCCAAATCGAACGCGTGGTTCGCCGCGGTCAAGAATCCCATCAAGTTCAACGTCGGCATCATCAAGGGCGGCGACTGGGCGAGCTCGACGCCCGCCTGGTGCGATCTCGATTGCCGGCTCGGCGTGTTGCCCGGCGAAACGCCGGCCCAGGCCATGGCCGCAATCGAGCAGTGTCTTGCCAAGGCGCAGGCCGAAGACAGCTTCCTGTCGGAGAATCCGGTCGAGCTGGTGTGGAGCGGCTTCCAGGCTGATCCCGCCGTGTGCGAGCCGGGCAGCGCCGCGGAGGCCGCACTGGCGGACGTCCATGCCCGCGTGTTCGACAAGCCGCTCGAGGTTCGGCTGTCCACCGCCGTCAACGACACGCGCTACTACACGGTCGATTATGGCATTCCGGCGCTCTGCTACGGGCCGTATGGCATCGGTCCGCATGCCTTCGACGAGCGGGTCGATCTCGACAGCGTGCGCAAGACCACGCTCTCGATCGCGATGTTCGTCGCGCAATGGTGCGGGCTGCGGAGCGCGTGATGTCGATCGCGCTGCTGCGCCGCTGCGGCCGGCCCTCGGTTATTCGAGCGTCTGCACCGGCGGGGCGACCGGGCCGCGCGGCGCTGGCGGCGTCGCCGCGGCGGTCCGCGGCGGCGCGCTGCGCGGCATGGTCTGCGGCGGCGGGGCATCGGTCATCGCCGCCTGGCTGTCTCTGACCGGCCGCCGGACCTGCTGCGAACGCGCCGCGTGCGAGCGGCGGAAGCCCCAGGACCGCGCGATCGACGGACCGGCCGTATAGCCGACTACGGCACCCGCCACGGCTCCGACCGGCCCGAACACCACTGCGCCCGACAGCGCGCCCAGCGCCGCGTCGCCGCCGCGATGCTCATCGGCCCGCGCAGGCGATGCCGTCACGGCCGCCGCCATGATTGTGAGCGCAAGCGCCGTTGTGGTCAGCATTCTGGTCATGCGATGTCCCCTCCGTCTCACCACCGCCGAAATGCCGGACAAATGTGGCGAGAGAATGCGGCGGGACCGATCGATTGGGATGCGCTTCGAGCGCTTCGGCGGGGGCGCCCGCGGCCGGCTAGCTCTGCGTCACGCGCCGCGCTTCGTATTTGGCCCGCCATTTCGGTCCGGGGCCACGCATGTAGTAGCGCTCAGGGCGATACGGATCGCTGACGAGTGCGAAGAAGCTTCTCCAACGCTCGCGCAGCGCAATCAGACGGCGGGTACCAGAGACGAACATCCGATCCCTCGATCTCAATGCATGCGGCCGAGAATGGACGAGAACGGCATCGCGAAGAGTTCCTCGTCGAGATCATCGGCGACGTGAAGCACCCAGTCGCGCCAGTCCTCTTCGGTCTCGGCCGAGATCAACGCGTTGACCACGCGAGCCGCATGGGCGCGGGCCTCAGCAAGATCGACGACTGCGGTTCCACGCCGGTCGATCAGGATCTCATCGTCGTTGGAGCAATGAAAGAAGACCTGCGTCATGTCTCACTCCTCAGCCAACCCCTGTCGAATCTGGTCCACAAGTAACAGCGCGGCACGGGGCGCGAAATTACGATTGAGCACGTAGGGTAAATTACGGGCGCAGTGTTGCCTTTTGGAACCGCTCCTGCAGTGACCGGAGTCACACAACAGCTTCGTTATGGAACTCCTCGCGGGGCGCCGTGGTTAACGGCGAATTCCAGTGCGATAGGAGCACCGCGCATGATATCAGAGATCCAGGTTCATGCGATCGCCAGGCAGATGCTCGAGATGCACGGAGCCGCAGCGATCGCGCAGGCCGCGCAGAAGGCCGTGTCCTGCGAGCACAACGGCGACGCGGAGGAGGCGCGTGAATGGCGCCACATCGCCGAGGCCATGAAGATGATGCGCGGGCCGCATCAGAGCTGAAGCGGGCTCCCATCGGTCGAGCATGGAACAGCGGGCTTGGGACGCCCAGACGGCCTCCTGGAGCCACGGAGGCCTGCTGCTCGCAACTCATCCTGGTTTCCGACCCAATTTCCCCGCATGAATCCGACAACATGATTCGGCCCTTGATTCGCCGCGGCGGCCACGGCGTCGGCGCGCTGTTCGCCCAACGATTGTCCAAGGATTGTCGCCATGGTCTTTTTCAAGCGTGAGCTCAGCCCGGTCGAGATCTTCGAGCGTGCGCTGAAGGACAAGCAGTCCGCGCGGCAGAAGCTCTCGGAGCGGCTGCGTATCGCCGAGCAGGCGCTGGAGGAGAAACGGGCTGCCGCCGATCGGCTCGCCAAGGCGAGTGCGAGCAACGGCCAGCTCGATCGCGCCGAGGCCAAGATGCAGTCGGTCGAGCTCAAGGCCAAGGCGCTGCGCGCCGCGATGGCCGAATGCGACGAGCAGATCATCCTCGCCGAGCGCGCCTTGTCGGAATCCGTGGCCCAGCGCGACCGCGATCGCGCGGCCAACGAGATCGAGGCGGTCGCCGCAGCCATCGAGCAGGCGGTGCCGCGATTCGAGATCGGCGCGGCGGCCCTGGTCGACGCGGTGACGCGCGGCCGGGCCGTGCTGAGCGAAGCCAGCCGCTTTGCCGGCGATGTCGACGACATCAGGCGCGAGGTGCTGTCCGCTGCCGAGCTGATCTGCTGGGAATTGCGCGCTTCGGCCTCGCGCACCAGGGCGGGCAACATCAACATCGCGCTGCTGGCGCCGCCCGATGCCAAGCCGCTGCCCGCGCCGGAAACCGACCGGCAGATGATCTACACGCTCAATCCTCTGACTTGGCGCGAGGGCGAAGCCGTGAAGCGGGTCGCCGCCTACACCATGACGGCTCTGCCCAAGTCGCTGCTGCCGCCGGCGCTTGCGCATCAGCACGTCGATTATCTGAACGCGCGCCGCGTGCAGACGCTAATGCATGTTCATGGCAGCGGCCAGCAGCAGAGCGAGCCGATGCCGGATGATCCGGCGCTGGTCGATCTCGACGCGCTCGGCGTGCAGGCCGTGGAAAGCCCGCAGGCCGATGTGGCCTGAGCCGGTCGTCATGCGGCTGGCCGCTGCGGCGGCGCTCGTGCTGATGGCCATCAACGGCGCGAGCGCGGAAAATCTTGACGCGGGCAAGCCGGCCCCGCGCCTGTTCGCCGACAGCTGCGCGAGCTGCCATCGCTCCCCGCGCGGTCTCGCCAAGGGCCGCTTCCGGCTGACGCTCTATCTCTTCCTGCAGCAGCATTATACGAGCAGCTCGGACTCGGCCTCGGCGCTGAGCACCTACCTGCAGTCGGTCGATACGCCGGCCGGCGGCCGGCCCGCCAGGACCGCACGGTCTATCAGCCGCGCCGAACGGCCGCCGCGTCCACCGCTGCCGGTGCGCGGTCGTTAGCTGTGCAGCGCGCAACGGGCCGCAGTTTCCCGGAAGGCGAGATCCGGGTATGGCCCGCTTCTGCAACCTGGGCTATGCTGAACCGCCACAGCGGCTGAGTGAACCATACGGCGTGACCGAAAAAGTCGCCATGGGCCGGCTGAGGCGGGGCAGCGGCGATGATGACCTTACCGGAGCTCGCGGCAGCGGCGTTGGAGCAGTTTCTCAGCTCCTACATGCGCCGTCGTTTCGGATCATCCCAAGCCCAATTGTCGGAGATCCTCCCGGCGGCGGCGCGCGTTGCGCTCGAATGTATCGGCAACAGCGATGCGCTGTATCACAACGTCGAGCATACGCTGCTGGTGACGCTGGCGGGGCACGAAATCCTGCGCGGCCGCGCGCTCCACAGCCACATGACGGCGGACGACTACGTGCATGTCATCATGGCCTGCCTGCTGCACGACATCGGCTACGTGCGCGGCCTGTTTCGCGAGGACAACGCGGACGGCTTCGTCATCGATCGCGAAGGGCGGAAGATCACCCTGCCGCGCGGCTCCTCGGATGCGAGCCTGATGGCCTATCACGTCGACCGTTCGAAGCTGTACGTCATCGACCGCATCGAGGGCATGACGCCGCTCGACAAGAACCGCATCGCCCGCGCCATCGAGGGTACGCGGTTTCCACCGCTCGCCGGCCAGCAGTTCGATGAGGAGCAGTCGATCGTGCGCGCCGCGGATCTGATCGGACAGCTCGGCGATCCCAACTACATCCGCAAGGCGAATGCGCTGTACCACGAGTTCGAGGAGGTCGGCATGAATCGCCAGCTCGGCTACGAGTCGCCGGCCGACATCGTCCATCGCTATCCGCAGTTCTATTGGAACAGCGTCGCGCCGCACATCCAGACCGAGATCCGCTATCTCAACATGACCTCGACGGGGCGACAGTGGATCGCCAATCTCTACGCCAATGTCTTTCGCGCCGAGCGCGATATCTCGCTGTCAGGCCCGCAGACCTGATCAGCTAGCGCCGGCCGCCGACTTCATCGATGTGGCCGAGCAGATCGGCGGGATCCTCGTAGACGCGAATGGCGCCGGACTGGCGCAGCTCCTCCGAGCCATAGCCGCCGCTCAGCAGGCCGACGCCGAGCGCGCGACAGCGTGTGGCGGCCAGCATGTCCCAGATGCTGTCGCCGACCACGATGCAGCGCTCGATCGGCACGTCGAGGCGAGCGGCGGCAGCGAGGAACAGGTCGGGATCCGGCTTGGCATAGCGGACCTCGTCGCGGGTGACGACCGGGCTCTGCCTGGGATCGACGCCCAGCGCCTGCAGATTGACCGCCGCCGTCTCCATGCGTCCGCTGGTCGCGATCGCCCAGGGGATGCCGGCATCGGTCAGGAAGCCGAGCAGCTCGCGCGCGCCGGGCAGGGGGCGCACCTGTTGTCCGAGCCCCTGATACGCCGCCGCGTGCGCCCGCCTGAGCCGCTCGATCCGGTCCGGCTCGATCGCGACGCCGGTCTCACGCAGCAGCTGGTTGGTGAACAGGCCGCCGCTCATCCCGATCTTGCGGTGGATGCGCCAGACCGAGAGCTCGATGCCCTCGGCATCGAGGGCCGACTTCCACGCCAGCACATGCTGATAGACGCTGTCGACCAGCGTGCCGTCGAGGTCGAACAGGAAGGCGGTCTCGATATGCATGGCGGGCTCCGGCGATGGCCTTGCAGGCGCGATGGCTGCAGCCCAAGCGGCAGCGGCGGTTCGCGTTCCTTCCCGCCGGCGACCGCGCCTGCGCGGCCGCCGCTCCCATCAGCTCGAGGCCATCAGCCCTTGGGACGAATGAAGCCGGCCAGCGTCTTCTTGTGCTCCTCGCACCAGTTCGACATGCCCAGGCGGCGCTGATCCATGTCGATGGCCTGCGTCGCAATGGCGACCTCGGCCATCAGGGCATCGTCCTGCTTCTGACCCATCTTCCCGCCGGTGTGCATATAGGCGATGGCGTTGCGGACTTTTTCAGTGGTTCCGTCCGGCAAGTGCATGTCCTGGGCCTTCTGGACCAGATCCTGATAGGCGACGTCGATGCCCTGACATTCGACCTTGGTCGCGAACGCCTCGAGCACCATGGTCGTGTAGATGTGCCGCGGCTCGGCGCTGGCCGAAGCCGCACCCGCTAGCAATGCTGCAATGGTCAAAGTGTAACGCAGACCGTTTCGCATAACCCTGGCATCCTCCCGTTTCTTTGCAGGGAGGCTAGCTCCTGGGCGCGGCGCCCGCAACTCTGAGCGCAGCGCAAAAAGCGACCTGATGCGGGTCGAATGCCGATCCTCGTGGCTATTTGCCGAGGCGGCGCTCCTGCTCCTGGAGCAGCACCTCCAGCTCGTCGCTCTGCTGGGCCAGGCGATCGGCATTGCGCTCCTCGTCGGCGGCGCCGGACTGCGAGGCCGCCTGCTCGGTGATCTGGCGGATGTTGTCGCGCAGGATCGCGATGCGGTCGGCAAGCTGGGACGTCGACAGGCTGGTCGGATCGGTCAGGCTCATGAATCCCTCGCCAAGATCTGTTGGTGCGTGAGCCGGCTGATTGAACCGCATGTGGACGGCTCGCAGGCACCTCGGAGGCGGTTCCTTAGCTCGGAACGTGCAGCCACCACAAGCAAGACGACGTCGCCGCGGACCGCAGCGACGCAGCTCTCGAGCTGTTGCTCAGCGCACCGGCATGGGAGGCCGCACCACCGGCTGATCGGGATCCACGGCCGCCTGTGACGCCGGCGCCGATTGCAGCGACATCGGGGCAGGAGGCGGCGGAACCGCGCCGGAGGTCGCGGGCGGGCTCGGCCGGGGACGATGCGGCACAACGGCGGCCCCCGGCGGCGGCGCGACGGCGGCCGTGACCGGGCGCGGTGCCGGCCGCGGGCGCAAGGTCTGCTCGATGGCCCGCGGGTCGAACGACCGCGTATCCGCAGTCCGCTCGGCAGGCTTGGCTTCCGCCACACGTGCCATCTCGCGGGCCATCTGGTCCTGGCCGGCCTTCAGCTGCGCGATGCTGGCTTTGAGATCGCTGATCTGCTGGCTCAGCGCGGCCAGGTCATGCGTCATGGATTGCAGCATCTGAACCTGCTCCGGCGAGGCCACCGAGGCCGTCGCACTGGGGCCTGCGTCCTGCGTCGGCGCCGCTGCGACGGCGGCGGGAGTGGCCTCTTGCGACGCCGGCGCGGCGGGGGTCGCAGACGTGTCGCGGTCTGCGCTGGAGACCAGCGAGATGCGCGGCATCCAGTGCGCGATCATCTCCTGCGCCTGGTCGCCATAGCTCTGCCAGGCGGCCGCGGCCACGGCGCTGCAGACGCCAAACAGCACGACCAGGATGGTGCGAACGACCCAGGTTCCGATGCCTCGGCGTTCCCCGGAAGGGGCTAGCTCGGCTGCGGCGGATCTGAACTCGGGGTCCAGCCGCGGCGGCTGAACCTCGGCAGCGCGCGCGGCCGGCCGACGGTCGGGATCCACGCTCACGCGATCAGCTCGGGCCGCGAGTACGATATCGGGATCGATCGTCGCATGCGGCTGCGCATTCCCGTCGTTCGTGGTCGTCGTTGCAAGCATTGACGCTCCGTCCTCCGTTGTCGCCCGCGCCGACGGCGGCGCTCGGCGGGTCTTGCGTCACGACGCGAGCAACCTCGCATCGCGCATCAGCGCCGACCCTGAAACCGGTTGTCCCTCATGCTCACGCACTTGCGTATGCACGGTATCACGCTTCACACCACGCTCGGCTCGAGCCAAGCCCCGGAAGATGGCATGGCCAAGATCCAAGTCAGTCGCGGACCGCGCGCTACGCAACGTCGACCTCGCTGCACGACACCGCTTGCGGCCTGTTCACCCGCTTGCGCCATATCCGCCCAAACCAAGGCGAAGACATGACACCCGCGCGACCTGGAGTAGTTTACTCCCAATGAACGACGAAGGCTATGCTGATGGCGGTTCCCGGCGGGCGGGGCGCCCGGCCATTGTTACCGCCGCGCGTGGCTCGGAATGGTCTCCGCGATTTGCATCACGACTTGAGAATGTCGTTTGTCGGCAGCCGAATCTCGCAACGCAGGCCTTTCGGATCGAATCGCCTGGTGACAACAGCACCGATGTCATAGGGCAGTATCTGCTCGAGCAGCACCGTGCCGAAGCCGTGGCGTTGCGGAGCGATCGGATCGGCGGACAGTCCGCTTTCGCGCCAGTCGAGAACGAGCCAGCCATTCTCATCGTCGTCTTCGATCCGCCAGTCGATCCTGATGAAGCCGCGGGGTACCGTCAGCGCGCCGAATTTCAGGGCGTTAGTCACGAGTTCGTGCATAGCGAGGCCGATATTCTCGGCGGCCTTCGCCTTGATTCGCAAGCTCGGGCCCGACAACGAAAAGTTCTGCTCCTCGCGCGCAGCGCCGGCGCGCAACTCGTCGGCAATCAGTTCGGCGAGATCGAATCCGGCGAGCGGATCGCGCGTGACTGCGGTCTGGATGCGGGACAGCGCAGCAATCCGGCCCTCGAGATGACTGGCGAAATCCTCGACGTTGTCGCTGCCTTCGCCGGTGCGCCGGATGATCGAGCGGATCACCCCCAGCATGTTGCGCACCCGGTGCTGCAGTTCGGCGAGCAGAAACTTCTGGTGCTCGGCGGCCGACACGAGCGCGGTGATGTCCTGGGTGATGCCGCCGATCCGTTGCACCCGTCCGGTGTCGTCGACCATGGGGAAACAACGGATGCGAAGCCAGCGCACGCCGCCGTCGGGCTGGCGCGCGATACGGAAATCGAAACTGTCGCGTTCGCCCTGCCGGGCGCGCTCGAGGCTCTCGATGGCGCGTGGCCGGTGCTCCGGCAGCATCAATTCCGTCCATCGCGCAACGTGGTCGCCCTGCAGCACCGCTGCCCGCTTCACGCCGTAGATCGTCTCGAAGGAGGGGCTGAGATATTCCCACTGCATCGTCGCGGCATCGCGGATCCACACCACATCGGACGACGCTTCGCCGAACTGGCGGAAGCGCGCCTCGCTGTCACGCAGCGCGGCCTCGGTGCGCTTGCGATCGTCGATGTTCATGGCAAGCTCGACCAGCGTGCCGTCGCCGATGTCGCGTCCGGCAAACATCATCCAGGATCGCTCGCCGTTCTTGTGGAAGTACTCCTTTTCGTAAGGACCGATGCGGCCGGTGCGCTGCAGATTGGCGATCTGCGACGTGGAGCTTTCGACCCATTCCGGCGGAGTCAGGCTCTGCCATGTCAATTGGCCGCTGCGCACCTCCTCGCGCGAATAGCCGGTCATCGCGAGGAAGCCGTCGTTGGCGTCGATCAGCGTGCCCTCGGCATGGTCGAAGAACAGCACGCCGACCGAGTCGATTTCCAGCAGCCGTCGCAGCCGGTGCGCGCTGGATACGCCGGCGTCGGCAGCAGGCGCCTGAGGCGGCGGCGCATCTCGCCCGGCGCTGCTGGACAGATCAGCGGCGAGGTCCGGATCGGATCGCATGAGCGCGGCAACGTCGGCATCGATCGCCAGTTCCGGATGGGCATCGGCCCAGAACTGCGCCATCCGCAAATAGGTCAGGAAGGCGGTGAGCAGTTCGACTTGCCGGTCGCCGAACGCAGTGCGCAGGGCGCGCTGCGCCCGGTCGGAGGCCTCGGCTTGCGTGAACAGCGCGACGGCCGCCGCGAGCAGGTCGGCCTCTGCCGCACTGGACGGCGCGGGAATGTCGCAGGGCTCGCGGACCGCCTCGAGCCGCTCCAGCGCGGCCGTGACGCCGACAGAGTCCGCGAATGGCAGCGTGAGGAGCTGCCGCGCGCGCCCAATCGTTTCGGGGCGGCACGTTCGGTCGCCGCCGGGATGACCGAGGCCGACCAGAAAGCCGAAGTGGCGCGCCAGGCAGTAGGGCGTGCGGCCGAGACGCGACAAGTGGACGGCAAGACGTTCCTTGAACAGCGGCGGCAAGGCCACGTCGAGATAGGAGCTTTTGGCGAATTGCCACAGCTGCCGGGCCGCGTCCGGCGCTGACGGCGTGGGCCGAAACAGGTTGGGCATCAGCCCGAGGCGCTGAACGACCTCCTGCTCGAATCCCGCGTCGTCGATCCGCCGTTCAACCATCGCCGTTTCCCCGGCAGCGCGCCCCAGCTGGCGAGCATAGCGCAATCCGCTGCCGCTGGCTCCTGCGACGTCTCATTCGTTCGCATCGAGCTGGCGTCCCTCGCGATCCAGATGCAGGTAATTGGCGTTGAACAGGCCGGCGCTCATCAGGCGCTCGAGATCCGGCAAGACCAGCATCTTGCCCTTGAGCACGATCAGATTGCTGGCGCGCAGCTCCTGCAGGGTGCGATTGACGTGCACCTTCGACAGGCCGGTAGCCTCGGCGAGATCGGCCTGCGTCAACGGGAAATGACAGCTGTTGTTCTCGGTCAATCCGGCGAGCCGCAACCGGAAAAACAGCTCGCACAACAGATGGGCCATGCGCTCGGATGCGGTGCGCTGCCCGAGATTCATGGTCCATTCGCGCTGGATCGCCGCATTCACCAGCGTCTCCCACCAGAAGGCGGCGGCGACGCGTGGATAGCCGGCGCTGATCTCGTCGAAGAACTCGCGCGACAGGTCGGCGATCGATACCGGGGTGATGGTCCCGATCGAGTGGTCCATCTCGCGCAGGATGAAGATGTTGAGGTCGCAGATGTCGCCGGGCAGGAAGAACGAGACGATCTGGCGGCGGCCGTCCTCGAGCTGCTTGTAGCGGCAGGCCCAGCCGTTCAGGATCAGATGGACGTCCTTGGGCTTTTCGCCCTCACGCGCGATGTCGGTCCGTGGCGCGAAGGTCCGCACCCGCTGCGCTGCCGCACGATTGAGCATCAGGCGGTCTGATGCGGAAAGACGGACGAAATTCTCGAGCTTGCGAACCAGATGACTCAAGGAGTGGTTCCCCCTCGGCGCTTATAGGGGTTCCAGCGTGTGGAGCTTCAATAACCTAGGTTATCATAGCATTTTATTAGTCGGGGGTCTTGCGATCATTGCGGGTTCCTCCTCCGCCCCCGCGCTCATTCGATCAATTGACGTCAATCGCGATGGACACGCGAGACGCGGTTTCTACCCGTGTTGTCGTGGGGCTGGGCGCGAAGTTCCGAAGCGCTCCGCGCCCGGACGCCGTGAACGGCTGCGAGGCTGCTCGAGCAGGGCGCGCAGCCGCAACGCATCGGACGGAGCCGCGCTCTTCTGGTCGTTGTCGAAGTAGACAAAGACATCGGCGCCACGCGCGGACCAGCCTTTGATGCGCTTGGCCCAATCCGCTAGCGTCGCGTCGGGATATCTGTCCTTGTAGCGGCCGCCTGGCCCATGGCCGCGCACGTAGACGAAATCGGCGGTGCGTCGCCACGGCGCCGGAGCGTCGTGATGATCGGAAAGGCACAACGAGGCGTTCGCATCTTTCAGTAGGCGCAGGACGGCGGGCGCATACCAGCTCGGATGACGAAACTCGAAGCTGTAGCGCCGGCGCCGCGGCAGCAGCACCAGGAAGGACTTCAGCCGATCGGCATCGACCTCGAATTGCGGCGGCAGTTGAAACAGCACCGGGCCGGCCTTGTCGCCGAGCAGCGCCAGCCGGCTCTCCATCAGTTCGAGACTGTTGACCGACCGCTCGGACAGGCGCTTCCAATGCGTGATGAATTTCGACGCCTTCCAGGCGAATACGAAGCCCGGCCCGGTCTGGTCACGCCAGCCGCGGACGGCCACCTCGCTCGGCGTGCGGTAGAACACGCCGTTGAGCTCGGTGGTGTCGAACTGGGTCGCGTAGTAGGGGAGCTGGTGCCTGAGCAGCAAGCCGGCCGGAAAGAACGCGCCGCGCCACGATCCGTAGTGCCAGCCCGAGGTGCCGATCATGATCCTCGTCATGCGATGTTCCTGCGTCGCGTGGTCTCAGACGCTGCGACATCCGCCAAGGTTCCGAACGGGCGCGGTGCAGGACTCGTTGTAGCACTCAGCGCGAATTGGCGACGTCGTAGCGCGGCGGCGCACTGAGCAGTTCGTTGATGTGGGCCGCAGTCTCGGCCTGGAGCGCCTTCTTCAGCATGCTGTCACGTTCGGCTCCAACCGGCAGCAGCCGTGCGGCCTCCCGGGCTTCTGCCGCCGCCTGGCGCAAACGTTCCTCGAACGAGATCGTCTGTTTGCGCCTGTTCCGCTTGACCGCCATCCCAAGACCTCCTGTTTAGCATGCGGAAGTCTCGATCAGTCGCGCCCTGCTGTCGCTAAGCCATGTTAGCGTGCACATCACGATCGGGGGACGTTGTGCGGGAACCGGCGGCGACGGGGTCAATAGTTGGAACGTTCGGAGTCGTTGCCGGGCACGCTCAGATGCACCTCATGGCCCTGCTTGATCGCCAGCGTCGCGGCTGCGGCGGCCGATTCGAACGCCGCTTCCTTGGTGGGATAGTCGCCATCAACATTGCCATCGTGCAACACGCTCCAATGGCTTTCGACGGCGACGATCGCGTATTGAGCCAGTCCCATTGCATCCTCCTTAGTCGAACGGCTGGGCAACTCGCGGATCAACTGCCCGCTGCCGTGACGCGCCACACGGTGTTGCCGACATCGTCGGCAATCAGCAGCGCGCCGGTCTTGTCGACGGCAAGCCCGACCGGCCGGCCGCGCCTCGTTCCGATCGTTGAGGAAGCCGGTGACGACATCCTGCGCTTCGCCGCTCGGCTTGCCGCCGCTGAAGGGAACGTAGACGACCTTGTAGCCGTTCAAGGGCGTGCGATTCCAGCTGCCGTGCTCGCCGACGAAGGCGCCGCCACGATAAGCCTGGGGCAGTGCATCGGCCGTGTAGAAGGTCATGCCCAGCGGGGCGACATGCGAGCTGAGCGCGTAGTCCGGCACGATCGCCTTCTCGACCAGATCAGGCCGCTGTGGCCGCACCCGCGGATCGACGTGCTGGCCGTAGTAGCTGTAGGGCCAGCCATAGAACCCGCCGTCCTTCACCGAGGTCATGTAGTCCGGCACCAGATCCGGACCGATCTCGTCGCGCTCGTTGACGACGGTCCACAAGACACCGCTTTGCGGCTCGAAGCTCAACCCGTTCGGATTGCGCAGGCCGCTGGCGAAGATGCGCCAACGGCCGGAGCTGCGGTCCACCTCGAGGATCGTAGCGCGGTTCTTCTCGGCTTCTATCCCGTTCTCGGTGATATTGCTGTTGGAGCGGACGCTGACATAGAGCAGCCGGCCATCCGGGCTTGCCGTCAGGCTCTTGGTCCAGTGGTGATCGATCGGGCCGCCGGGCAGCGACGTCAGCGTCGTGCCAGGATCCTTCATCTGCGTTTCGCCCGGCGTGTAGGGATATCGCACGATGGCGTCGGTGTTGGCGATGTAGAGATCGTTGCCGACCAGGGCGACACTGAATGGCGAGTTCATGTGGTCGATGAAGACGCTCTTCTGCTCGGGCACGCCGTCGCCATTGGCGTCATGCAGCAGGGTGACGCGGTTGCTCGGTCCGGTGCTGCCGCCCGATGTCGCCCACGATTCGACGAACGCCATGATGATGTCCTTCGGCCGCTTCGCAGGCGGAGCGGGTGGCGCCTTGGATTCCACCACCAGCACGTCACCGTTCGGCAGCGTGTACAGCTCGCGCGGATGCTGCAGGCCGGTAGCGAGCGCCTCGATCTTCAGCCCCGGAGCGACCTTCGGGGTCTCGCCTTGCTTCCAGCCGACGACGGTCGCGATGTTCATCGGCGGGACCAGATACTGCGTCAACGACGGCAGCTTGACGTTACCGCCGACCTCCGCCTTGGGGTCGCCGCCTTCGTTGCAGCCCGTCACGGTGAACGCGGTTGTTCCGAGCAGCAGCGCCGCGACGAGCGGCGCGAGACGATGTGAGGTGACGGTTCTCATTTGGCCACTCCCACGCGGCGACGGTACACCAGCGCCCAGCCGAGCCAGCCAGTGACTGGCAGGATCAGGACCGTCACCAGGGACAGGACGAGCCCGGTCGGGACCACCGACGTCCAGGCATCGCGCGAATGAATCAGGTTGTTGAAGAAGGCCAGCACCAGCACGATCAGGTTGCCGATCATGTGCGGCCAGACCGGCGTCTGCGACCGGATCAACCGGTTGCCGAGGACGTCGATGAGGCCGGCCAGAGCAGCCAGCACGCCCATGACGAGGCCGATCATCAGGAGCCAGGCCGAGATGTCCGCCCACATGATCTCGGCGGTTCGCCAATAGGTGATGTCGGTGACGAGAGCGCCGATGAAGCAGACGATGGGGAATGGCACCAGCATGGGATGGATCGGATGCCCGGCAATGGCTGCCGTCGGCTCCAGGGCGGGATGGTTCGTTTCGGCGGCCGCCAAGGCGGTCTCCTCGGAGCGTGTTGTCAGCAGGGGGCGCTACGAGACCCGGCCGCTACTAGCGTTCGAACGAAGCGGCTCCTGTTCAACCGACCATTGCCGCGTGCGGTATCGTTGCCGGATATGGTCGGCGCCGCGGCTTCCGACGGACAACCAACGAGAGGCACTAGCATCCGTTCCTGTCGCACGAGCAGAGGTCGAAGCTCTCGACGCTCGGCAAGGACGGGCGCCTCGGCGACGCTTTCGCAGGTCTCGCTCCCCGTCGGCCGAAGCCGTCGCAAGGGCGACTGGGCCGTCGGGCCACGCCGCCTCGCCGACCTGGTGCAGCCGGTCCGCGGGGTCTACCGGGCGGCGCGATAGCCTGTTAAGCAGCACGCCAGAGAGCGGGCGTGTTCGCCCGGGCAGAACCAGAGGGAAGAGCGGCAATGATTCAGACGGTCGGCATCATCGGAGCGGGCACCATGGGCAACGGCATCGCGCAGGTCTGCGCCGCCGCCGGCGTGCCGATCGTCATGGTCGACATCTCGGAGCAGGCGGTGGCACGCGGCCTGGCCACGCTGGGCTCGAGCCTCGACCGCCTGGTCAAAAAGGAGAAGATGACGGCCGCCGACAAGGACAAGGCGCTGTCGCTCATCACCGGCACCACCGACAAGGCCAAGCTGTCGACCTGTGATCTCGTCATCGAGGCCGCGACCGAGAATGAGGAGCTCAAGCTCAAGATCCTCAAGGATCTCTGCGCCAGCCTGAAGCCGGAGGCGGTGATCGCCACCAACACGTCGTCGATCTCGATCACCAAGCTTGCGACCGCCACCGACCGGCCGGATCGCTTTATCGGCATGCACTTCTTCAATCCCGTTCCGATGATGGCGCTGCTCGAACTGATCCGCGGCCTCCAGACCTCCGACGCCACTCACGCCGCGGCGGTCGACTTCGCCAAGCGGATCGGCAAGGTCGCGATCACCGCCAAGAACAGCCCGGGCTTTGCGGTGAACCGCATCCTGTGCCCGATGATCAACGAGGCGATCTTCGCGTATTCGGAAGGCATCGCGACGGCCGCCGACATCGACGAGGGCATGAAGCTCGGCTGCAATCATCCGATCGGCCCGCTGGCGCTGGCCGACCTGATCGGCCTCGATACGATGCTGTCGGTGATGGAGGTGTTCTACAACGGCTTCAACGATCCGAAGTATCGTCCGGCCCCGCTGCTGAAGGAAATGGTCGCAGCCGGCCAGCTCGGCCGCAAGACCGGCAAGGGCTTCTACGACTACGCCAAATAGCGACTTTGGGCAGCCGCTGACAGCGGACAGAATGAGCTTGCGCGACGACGGGACAATCGCCCGTCGCCACGCGGGCGAAGCGGAATAAGCTGCGAACGAGAATTTGCAGAGGACGAGCGTCCTTGCTCAGGCGACAGTATCGGCTCAGGCGACAGCATCGTCCGATCGCAACGATGCGCCCTGAGAGAGACGATAGCGCGCATTTGCGCCGAGATCGCGGATCTCCTCGCCTCGCCGCTATTATCCGAATGATCACGGCGCAGCGCCGGGCGGGCAAGGGGCCATGCCTTGCTGATGCGGCCCACTAAGCCCGGGCCCGGCGTGCCGTTCGTGGTTTGCCGCTATGCGATGGCCCGAAACGAAACTATCGCACTCAGCGGATCGGGTACGGAGGTGGAGTCATCAAACCTCCTCGTCATCATTGTATTGTTGTTCGATCGTTATGGGAGAGCCCTGGGCGTTCCTCGCGATCAACAACCTCAGCGATGGTCCTCCTGTCGAAGGTCGCTGTCAAGGCGCATCATGACGCAATGATGAATTGGTTGTTACGGCATTGCTTTCCGCGGCGACGCAGCGCAGATGGAAAAACCGAGCCACATTTGACTACAAATCAAAGGGAATGACGACATGCGTCGTGGAGCTTGGCGTGAGCCGGGTGGTGCAGGCGGTCGTGTAGTACGAATTGCTCATCGAGTTGGAAGCGGCAAGTCTATCGACGAGATGCAGGCACCGCTGCTGGTCTGCCTTCAAACCGCGTCGTTCATGTGCGATTATGGTGAGACCGGATACGCCATCGTCGGGAACCAAACGGATTTGCGGCGTCTTGTCTGCCGCGAACCAGACAGCAGGAGAACAGCGATGAAAGCAGCAACGCTCACTTTGGCCGCCCTGGCGGCGCTCGTGTCGGGCCTGCCTGCGCTTGCTGCGGAGCAGGGCGCCGCGGGTGTGGTGACGGGCATCAACCGGCTCAATGGAACCGTGGCCATCAAGCGGGTTCAGATTGGAACCGTCGGCGCCAATGCCGCCGCCGCGACCGAGGAGTTCAAGGTCAAGGACAATGCGATGATCGAGGAGGTGCACGCCGGCGATCGCGTCACGTTCTCGACGTCCGATGGCAGCGGCGTCAAGACCATCATCAAGCTCGATCGGCAGAAATAACCTCCCTGGGCTGCAAGAGGACACAATGCGACAGCGTGGCTTCCTCTGGCAAGGCGGCGCATGGTGCCTCGGACTGTGGCTGCTCGTCGGCTTCTGCAATGCTGCAAAGGCAGTGGCCGACGATCTCTACAGGGCCCAGACCGTCGTCACAGGGCAGGGCGAGGACAATCGCCGGGTCGGCTTTGCGGCCTGCCTCGAAGACGTCCTGATCAAGGTGTCCGGCGCATTCCAGTTGAGCGCTGATCCGAGGCTCGCGCCGTTGAAGGCAAGGGCCGCAGACTTCGTCACCGGTTTCGACTATCACGACCAGATGTCGGGCAAGCCGAAGCAAGATGAGCAGGGCACACGCGACCGGCCCTATGACCTCACCGTGTCGTTCGATCGCGCCAGGATCGACGATCTGCTCAAGACCTTGGGCGTGGCGCCGTGGCTCGCCCCGCGTCCGGCCGTCGCCGTCGTGGTGGTGATGACGTCGGGCAGCAGGAGTTTCCTCGTGGAATCGGATGCGCGGCAATCCGATCTGCAGCGCGACGCGTTGCGCGCAGCTGCGGCCAAGCGCGGCCTCGACATCGTGCTGCCGGCGTCATCGGCGATTGCGCAAGCCGATCTTGGCGAGCTCGGTCCGCTCGATCGTGCTCCTGCGAGTTTGTTCGAGATGCTGCCCGGCGCCGAGGCAAAGCTGTTCGGTCACCTCACCTGGAACGACGACGAGCTCGGCTGGCGTGCGCAATGGCAGCTCGAGTCGGAAGGCCAGCAACATCGTTGGCAGCAGGGCGGCGGGACCTTCGACGAGGCGTTTCGCCGCAGCCTGGGTGGGGTCGCGCAGATCCTCTCCGGCAATGGCGCGCCGTGAAGCCGGCCGGGAGCCATGTGCGGCGACTGACTTGGTGGAGATCTTGGCTCACGCTGCACGTCCTTGTCGCTGACGTCCCGCGAGATCACCGACTTTCTCGCGGCTGCATTGAGGCACCCTGCGATTGCCGCGTCCATCGCATCGCCGCGAGGTTGCCGCGATAAGCTGCCACCATCTCGGTCGATCACACGTCGGAGCGAGCAAGCCTGCGCATGCGGACACGCGCGTCGCTCCGAACGGACAGGAGGTGCTCGTGGTGAAGCTCAGAACGTGTCTTGTCGCCGCATTGCTGATCGCCGCCCCCGCATCGATGGCGGCGGCCGCTCCCGGTCTGGTGCGCAGTTCGGCCACGATGCGCGCTGGACCCGGCTCCGGGTTTCCGGCCGTCGAGCGCATTCCGGCCGGCACGCGGGTCACCATCCATGGCTGCATCGAAGGTGGCGCTTGGTGCGATGTCAGCTTGGCGGGGGAGCGCGGGTGGGTGGCGGCAAGAGCTCTCGCCTATCTCAACGGCCAGTCCTACGTCTATCTCCCCGAATACGTGGAGTATGTGCCGGTCGCGCCGTTCGTGCTGACGACCTATTGGAGCAGCTTCTATTTCGGGCGTCCCTGGTATCATCGCCACGCGTTCTGGAACCGCTACTGGCACCGTCAGCCGCCCGTCATGGCTCAGACTCCGCCGCAGCCCAACATGGGTGCTGCCGGCCCGAGCCCGGGCGGGGGCGCACATCCGGTGGGCGCTCCAGGGGGGGGCGTGGCCGGATCGCCGGCGCCGGTCGCTGGCCGTCCCGGAGTGCGGCCGGTCGCGGTCGCCGTCTCTCCCACCGGTGGTCCGCCGCAGGGCGCGCGCGCGCAAATGCGGATGGTCGGCGGCCTGTCGCAACTTGGCGGAAGTCATCATCTCGGAGGCAGCGCGATGATGAATGCTCCACGCGGTGGCGGGAGCGGCATGCGCGGCGGCGGTCGATCCGGGGGCGGGGGCGGTTTTCACCGCCATTGACGTCGCCCGCCAGCGGGGCAGGCGAGCGTAGGGTCGTAGCGGCGCGCGTCCAGCCGGTGGCGAAAGCCGGGACGATGACTACATGCGAGTCACCAGCATCTGTGTCATCGTTCGTTCGTCGTGAAAAAGCTCGTGCTCGTCTTCCTGCTGCTCATCATCGCTCCGCTCTCGCTGTCGGCCGCGAACTATCTGCGCGGCGACCGCCGCGGCAATTGGCAGACCGCGGATCGCTCGAGCGCCGGCCTGCTGCCGTCGCCCCAGGATCATGCCGACGCGATCGTACGCGTGTTCGCTGCGCGGACGGTTCGCTGGCGCGGGATCTTTGCGGTCCACACCTGGATCGTGGTCAAGGAACAAGGCGCGGCGCGCTATACGCGCTACGACTACACCGCTTGGGGCGAGCCGGTCCGGGTTGACGGCTTCGCGCCGGACGGACGCTGGTTCGGAGCTTTGCCGGAGACTGTTCTGGCCGTGGACGGCGACGACGCCGAGCGCGTCATCCCGAAGATCCGCAAGGTGGTCGAAACCTATCGTTTCCGCTCCTATGGCGACTACAACGCCTGGCCGGGGCCGAACTCCAACACCTTCGTGCAGGCGGCCTTGAATGCCGTCCCCGAGTTGAACGCCGTGCTGCCGCCGACTGCGATCGGCAAGGACTTCCCCTACGAGCGGTGGTGGGGACGCACGGCGTCCGGAACCGGCCTGTTCCTCTCGCTCGGCGGCTATCTCGGACTGACGGTGGGCTGGATCGAAGGTTTCGAACTCAACTTCTTCGGCGGCGTTCTCGGCGTCGACATGCGGCGGCCTGCACTCAAGTTGCCCGGCATCGGGCGCCTCGGCATGCCGGTGGCGTGAGGCCGACGCTCTTGTGGTACGGCTGGCATGTCGCTTGCTGCGGAACTTTCTCGGGCGCATGCAATGTCGTGTATGCGCCAGAGGAGGCTGGCGATGAGCACGTTGTTTGCGATCTGCACGACCTATGAGGTGGAAGATGGTGGGGCGCGGGCCTTCGTCCTGCAGCGACGCGAGCCCGAGGGGGGCGCCAAGCCGTGGCCGATCCTGGTCACGCGGAAGGGCAACAATTTCTACGGCTTCGAGAATGTCTGTCCGCACGAGGGCGTGCGCCTCGACAAGCAGCTTGGCGAGGTCATGGACGACGAGGGCAATTTCCTCAAATGCAGCCAGCACGGGGCGATGTTCGATCTCGACAGCGGACAGTGCTTCGCGGGGCCTTGTCAGGGGAAGGCGCTGACGGCGATCGAACTCGTCATCGACGACGGGGACATCTGTCTGTCGGACATCGATCTCGATGAGGAGGATGGTCTCGATATCGACGATCCCTCGGACACCGTCCCGGAGGTGCATATCACCTCCGACTGATCGGCGGCGGCCCCGCCAGGCGTCAGCGCTTCTTCCGTTCGGCGCGGCTGTAGTTGCTGAAATGGCCCTCGCGGGCTGCCTGGGCCCGCGCCGCTTTGATCAGGCCAGGGCTGCGCGCCGGGGGCGCCGGCAGCGATGGCAACCGGACGAGCTTGCGGCCGCCGCAGGTCGGGCATACCGGCTTTTCCGAGATCCCGATCAGGAGCTCGACATCCTCAGCGCAGGCTGGACAATGAAAGCTGTAGAACGGCATGGCGCATCCCCTCGTTGGCGGGATGGGCATTGCATGAAGCGGGCCAGCATCGAGACCGCGCGGAACGCAGCCTTCGCGCCTCGATCACGCTCATTCGCATACGAACGGCGTCTCTTGGCTCCATCGTCTGTTTCGAATGCGACGAAGCCTGCGTCTAACAGTCGACATGCTCTCGCTCATATCAAGCCGGCGGCTGGCTCCGAGCAGGATACCAGCCGCCCAGGGGATCATGCGTGTGTCTTGGGCACGTAATTGCCGGCGACGCACTTGTAACTCTGAAGACGCCACTCGTGATAGGGACCCTTGGACATCCAGTCGGCGATTCCGATCTGCGCGTTGACTGCGCATGATGTCATCGTGATGCCGGACATCTCGCTGTTGGTAACGACCTTCTCCATGCAGAGCTGGCCGTTGCAGAGCATTGCGACGAGAGTGACGAGCACGTTGATTCTGCCTCCAAAGAGTTGGACCCGGTGAGGACTACGAAAGCAGAGTTCATGCCAACGGATGAATCCAGGCCGCTCAGCTACGGAAAGGATTGTTACGGTGTTACCTCAGGGCGACAGATGCGTGATGAGATCGCCGCCGAGGTCACGTTGAGTTCGCTGCTGCCCGTGCTCCTGCGGTGCTGATGAGTTACGCTGTTGGTGGTCGTGCGGCAGCTGTCTGCGATGACTGCGGGCAACCGCATTCAGTGATGTCAAACAAGCGGCAGTCGCTGCTTTTTCTGCAGCGCTCCTGAGCGGCCTTTCGGATAAGGCGGCAGGGCTGAGTTACCGCCGGGTTCGAATTCGGACTACGGCGGGCAGGGTTCACACGCACGTGAGCGGCTCGCCGTGCCCTCGGGCTTGCGCGCTGGCCGAACGGTTCCGTAGGAAGACGGGATCATTCTGGGGGAATTTCATGACTGCCGATTTCACGCGTCGTGCGTTGCTGAAGCTGGCCGGCGTCTCGTCGATGACGCTGGCTGCGATCGCCGCGGCCCGGGCCGAAGGCGGAGAGAGCACCATCGCTGGCCCGACCTTCGCCAGCCGCACGCCGATCCGCATCGGCATGGTCACCTTGCGGGTGAAGGATTCGGACAAGGTTGCCGCCTTCTATCGCGACGTGATCGGCCTTTCGATCCTGCAGCGGACCGAGACATCCGTCCGCCTGGGCGCCGGCGGCGTGCCGTTGCTCGAACTCGAGCCGCGGCCGGGCGCTGCCCGCGAATCGCCGCGCGCCGCCGGCCTGTTTCACACCGCGTTCCTGATGCCGACCCGCAAGGACCTCGCGCGCTGGCTGGTGCATGTCGCGCGCAACCACACGCCGCTGACCGGCTTCGCCGATCACAATGTGAGCGAGGCCGTCTACCTCGATGACCCCGAGGGCAACGGCGTCGAGGTCTATGCCGACCGGGCGCCGGAGCTCTGGCAGTGGCAGGACGGCGTCGTCAGAATGGGCACCGAACACCTGGACATCGACGACCTCGTGGCCTTGACCGATACGCGCACCAGCAACTACGCCGGCGCGCCCGACGGCCTGCGTATCGGCCATGTGCATCTGAAGGTCGGCGACATCAGCCAGGCGAGCGGCTTCTACACGTCCCTGATCGGGCTCAATACGACGCGGACGATCGATCGCGCGGCCTTTCTGTCGTCGGGACGCTATCACCATCACATCGGCGCCAACACATGGCGCAGCGCCGGCGCAGGCCGTCGTGACGATGGATCTACGGGTCTCTCGTGGTTCTCGTTCGAGGTGAAGGGCGAGGAGCTCCTCGCCGGACAGGAGGCGCGCTTGCGCCAGGCGGGGGCGGCGCTGGAGGCGGTGCCGAACGGGTTCGAGACGGCAGATCCGTGGGGCACCAAGGTCAGGCTGATCCGGGTGTGATCGCAAGCCGCGCCTCAGGCCTCGTTGAGGCCGGCGCCGCGATCGGTCAGCACCTTCTGGCCCTTGGCGGTCAATTCGTAGATGTCGCCGTCCTTGGCGACGTAGCCGTCGCGGATCAGGCCGTCGATCTCGTCCTGACGCTGGGGCGAGAAGGCGATCGCCTGGCCGATGTCCGAAAGCGTCGCGATCTGGTCGTCCGTCAGCATGGCCATCCTCCCGTTGTTCATCCGAACGCGGCGGCGTCTGGAATGTTCCGGGAGGCTTTGCGCTAGGCCTTGGCGCTAGGCCTTGCGCACGAACTCCGACTTCAGGTTCATCTGACCAATGCCGTCGATCTTGCAGGCGATGTTGTGGCCGTCGCTGGCTTCCTGCAGACGGATGTTGCGCACCTTGGTGCCGCCCTTCACCACCGACGACGAGCCCTTCACCTTGAGGTCCTTGATCACGATGACGCTGTCGCCGTCGGCCAGCACATTGCCGTTGGCATCGCGGATGCTCGTATCGTCCTCGGCCGCGGCCGGCGCAGTCCCGCTCCATTCGTGACCGCATTCCGGACAGACCCACAGCGCGCCGTCCTGATAGGCGTGCTCGGAGCGGCATTGCAGGCAGGTCATTGCGTCGGTCATCTCATCCTCGGGCGCTGGCACAAGCGTGGCGCAGCGTTAGAGGCTGGCATGGAACCGGGCAAGGAAAATCGCCTCCGGCAGCAGTCACAGCGCGCGTTGCAGAGCCATCGCGCGCTGTCGTTGTCGAGATGTCGCTGGCCGAGCGTGCCTCGTCTCACGCCGCCTTCTTCTCGGGCGTCTTCGCCGCCGGCTCGGCCGCGTCCATCGCCCGCAGATAGGTATCGAGCAGCGTCTCGTGCTCGTCGCGCTCGTCCTGGTCCTGCTTCCTGAGCTTGATGATCTCCTTCAGGATCTTGACGTCGAAGCCTTCGCCCTTGGCCTCGGCGAACACTTCCTTCTTCTGCTCGTTCAGCTCCGCCAGTTCGCCGTCGAGGTGCTCGATCCGCTCGACGAAGGACCGAATGCGCGCGCCGGGAATGCCGATCTCTGACATGGTGACTCCTGTACTAATGGGACTGCGAAAATGCGCGGCAGTTCGTTGCCAATGTCTTAACGCGGAGGCCTTGCCCACAGCGGCGCGTCCGACGTGCTTAACGCGGAACCGGGCGGCCGCCGGTGCCGCCGCATGGTTAAGGAAGAATTTGTGTAATTGTGTCATTCTGCCACTTTACGGTGTGTGAGGCGGCGCGTGATGAAGAAATCGGTCAGCACCCTGCTGATGGTGCTCCTGTCGGTCCTGGCGGCCGGCATTCTGTTGTCGACGGCGATCCTGATGAGCGGTGCTGCGGGACGCTATCGCGAGAGCGTGGCGACGGAGCAGCTCACGGCGGCCGACAAGGCGATCTTCCAGAACGTTCTGGTGATGCGCGCCCATCGCGGCGACATCCAGAGCGTGCTGCTCGCCGAGGACGATCCGCGCGCCAGGCTCACCGAATACCAGGGCATCGAGGCCAAGGGCTACGCTGGCATCGCCGCCGCGCTCGCCGGCGTGGACATGCCCGAGCGTGACGATCTCGTGGCCAGGCTGAAGGCGAACTGGGACGCCACCGTGCCGCAGTTCAAGCTGCTGTTCGACGAGGCCGCCAAGCCTAGGGCGGACCGGGTGCTGGGCCGCACCCAGGCGTGGTACGACGCCATGACCAAGACGCTGGACACTGCCAACGCCGCCTCGCTCGCCGTGTCCAACCGCGCCTGGATGACCGATCCGGCGATCGCCAAGATGGTGCAGGCCCGCCGTCTCGCCTGGCAGGTCCGCGACCGCTATGGGCTGCAATGCTCGGCGCTGCGGCCGAATATCAATTCCTCCAAGCCGCTCGACGACGCCCAGAAGGCCACCATCGCGCAGTGGCGCGGCACGGTTGGCGCCGGCTGGGCGGGGCTCGACGACCTCGTGGCGGGCGCCGGCAGCGCCGAGCTCGCCCCCGTCATCAAGTCGTCGCGCGCCGAGGTGGAGGCTGCGCATCAGCGCATGGACCAGCTCGCCAAGGGCTTCGACGGCAACGGCAAGCCGGCGATGCCGGCACCGGAATGGAATGCGTTCTGCCAGGGCCCGTTCGCCGGCATCATCGCCATCGGCATGACCGCGCTCGACGGCGCCATCGCGCGGGCGGAGGCGATCAGGGCGGCGGCGCTGACCAGCCTGATCATGCAGTCGATGGCCTTCGTCATCGCCTTGCTGGTCGCGGCCGCGGCGCTGCGCGCGGTGCGCGTCCGCCTGGTGCGTCCGGTCGCGGCGCTGATGCAGGCGATCGATCACATCGGCCGGCGCGACTATCAGACGAAGGTGCCGCAATTCGCCCATGCTGACGAGTTCGGCGCAATGGCCTCGGCCCTCGAAGGCCTGCGCGAGAGCGCCGCCACCGCCGAGCGGCTGGCCAATGAGCGCGAGCACGACCAGGGCAAGCGGCTGGAGCGCTCGCAGGCGATCGACAGCGCCTGCCGGAGTTTCGACGACACCGTGCAGGCGGTCATCGTCAGCATGGGCAACTCCACCGGCCAGCTCGATCAGAACGCCGGCGACGTGCGCAAGCTGGTCGACGAATCGACCGAGCAGACCACGGCCGTCGCCAGCGCGGCGGAGACCGCAACGACCAATCTCGAGACCATCGCGGCCGCCACCGAAGAGCTGACGGCCTCGGTCTCCGAGATCGCCTCCCAGGTGCAGGCCTCCGCAGCCGATGCGCGCCAGGCGGTCGAGCGGGCGGCGCAGACCAACGCCACCGTCGAGATGCTCGACCGCGCCGCCAATCGCATCGGCGAGGTGGTCAAGATGATCACCGCGATCGCCAGCCAGACCAACCTGCTGGCGCTCAACGCCACCATCGAGGCGGCCCGCGCCGGCGAGGCCGGTCGCGGCTTCGCGGTGGTCGCCGGCGAGGTCAAGAACCTGGCGTCGCAGACGGCGACCGCGACCGATGACATCACAAGGCAGATCGCCGAGATCCAGGCCGCTACTGGCGAGTCGGTCGAGGCGATCCGCGGCATCAGCGGCAACATCGCCGGCATCGACGAGAAGATGACGGCGATCGCGGCCGCGGTCGAGCAGCAGCGCGCCGCCACCACCGAGATCTCGCGCAACTTCCAGCAGGCCGCGCAGGGCACGCGCGCCGTGACCGACACGATCGGCTCGGTCGCAGCCCTCAACCGCCAGACCGGCAATGCGGGCGCGGCGATGGTCGATTCGGTGCGCCGCATGTCCACCGACGCCGACCGCTTCCGCGTGGCGGTGGAAGGCTTCCTGGGCACGGTTCGGCGCGCGTAGCATCGACACAAGCAGCCTCGATCCCGCGACGCCTCGAGCGCCCGGGTATTGCTCATTCCAGGCCCTCATGAAGTGAGAGGGCGCAGGGAAGGCCGGGTGCAGGCCGCACCCATGGCCCGCCTGCGAACAAAATGCAGGCGGCAGGAACCACAGGATTGGCCGAACATCCGGCCTTCCCTGCGCGACGGTTTCTACCGGCTTATACGTGCTCTCCTCGGTGCGCCGGGCTTTCTGGCCACCGTCGCCAGCGCGATGCATGAGCATCGACGCCGGCTTGACCTCAGCGTCGGGAGGTCAGGACCACACGATTTCGCCGTCCGCCACAGCACCCGTCGTCTGCGCAAAAGCACCGGGCCCGCGACGTCCATCGCATCCCGCCCTCCACGCCCGTGACGACCGCGAAGCGTCCCTCTCGTGAGGACAGGACGCACCCAGGAAAACCGAAATTCTGTAAATGCGAAAGCGTAATCTTTTTCGCGGCGGCACTGGACAGGGGTGATGCCGCTGATCTGCCGGGTGAATTTAGTTTTTGCGCGCAGGGCCGTTTTGGTGTCAAACCGCGGTGTCGCGGCTCGCCCGGCTTGGGCGTCGGGCAAATCAACCATGCCGAAGGCAGAGCAGGCTTCCAGATGACGGAGCAGACCAACGCTCACGACGCGCTCGACCAGGCGCTGCTCGCGCTCGACGACCGGGCCATGGTCCTGGGGGAGCTCGACGGTTTCATTGCCGGTCTTCTCGTCCTGCCCGAAGATGTGCCGCCCGGTGAATGGTTTTCCGCCGCGTTCGGGCTCGGCAAAGGTCAGCGCTCGGTGTTTGCGAGCATCGACCACGCCAATGCGGTGCTGGACCTCGTGATGGCCTATCATGACGAGATCGCACGGACGCTGAAGGCGACGCCGGAGCTGTACCAGCCGCGCTTCCCCGTCGAGGATGACGGCGACGTGATCTGGGAGCTGTGGATCGAGGGCTTCGCCATGGCGGTGGAGCTGCGTCGCGATCGGTTCATGGCCTATCGGCAGGTCGGCGGCGAGGTGGCGGGGGCTGCCCTGAGCATGATGATGGCCATCGATACCGTGTTCGACGAGCACAGCGATCCGGTCGAGCTCGGCAAGCTCGGCAACAAGATGGCGGCTCTCGTGCGAGAGTCCGTTCTCACCCTCTATCGCCATCGGCAGAGTGGGGCGCCTCTGCCCGGCACACCCGCATTCGCCGAGCGGGCCAACCCGTTCGCCTCCTTCGGCAAGGTCGGCCGCAACGATCCCTGCCCGTGCGGTTCCGGCGAGAAATTCAAGCGCTGCTGCGGCGCGAATTGAGGCGGCTCCGGCACGGTCTTTTTTGTTGCAACAATCCGGAGCGGTGCAAAGATGGGCCGCCCGCGCCGGATGCGCGGGCCAATGAGAACGACCTGAGGAAACGAGATGAGGATGGTGTTCGGCAAGGCGCTGACTGCTGTGGCGGCGCTCGCGATCGGAACGACGGCCCTGACGCTCACGATCTTGGCGGCGGATGCCCATGGCCCGACCCGGCGCAAGGTGCAGGAGCATGTCGAGATCAACGCCGCGCCCGCCAAGGTGTGGGCGGTGATGGGGAACTTCCAGGACATGAGCTGGCTCGGCCCGGTCGAGAAGACCGAGGGTGACAAGGGCAACGAGGTTGGCGCCACGCGCAAGCTGACCTTGAAGGGCGGCGCCACCGTCGACGAGGAGCTCTACAAATACGACGCCGACAAGATGAGCTATTCGTACCGCATCACCGCCGTCGACGTGAAGGTGCTGCCGGTGACGAACTACGCCTCGACCATTTCGGTCACGCCGAGCGCCGACGGCAAGGGCAGCGTGGTCGAATGGACCGGCGCCTTCTATCGCGGCTTCCCCAACAACGACCCGCCGCCGGAACTGAGCGACGAGGCCGCCATCACCGCGGTGACCGGACTCTACAAGGGCGGGCTCGAGGGCCTGAAGAAGAAGGTGGAGAGCGGGAGCTGACCAGCGCGGGCGAGGGGACGCTCATGGCGCTCAGCACGCAGTCTGCTCCCTCTCCCCGTTCTTCACGCGGGCGCGACGAGCTTCGCTCGCGCTGTGAGGGTGGGGGTGACGGGCAGCCGCGCGGGTGGTGTGTGCGGAAGGACCTGTACCCCCTCACCCGGATTGCATCTTCGATGCAATCCGACCTCTCAGCGCGAGCGAAGCTCGTCGCGCCCCCGCAAGCGGGGCGAGGTGCACCGAGCGCGCCGCGAGAGAGGGGCCGCTCTAGCGCTGTTCTTTTTTCGTATCGGATCCCGACTCTTCTGCTCGCAGCCTTGCTCACCTGCTTCGCCATCCCGGCCCACGCCGAAGAAGCCTTCGTCACCAATCAGCTCAGCGACGATCTCACCATCGTCGACCTCGCGACCTCCAAGCCGGTGGCGACCATTGCGATCGGGGGCAAGCCGGCCGGGGTCGCCGTGGCGGCCGATGGCCGCTTTGCCTATGTCGCGAGCCCGGACGACAAGACGGTCAGCGTGATCGATGCTGCCGAGCGCAAGGTGACGGCGCGCATCGATGTCGGCGGTGGGCCGCTCGGAATCGCGGTCGCGCCCGACGGGGCCACGGTCTATGTCGCCGACTGGTACAACGCGGCGATCCGCGTGATCGATGCGAGAACCCGCACCGTCACCGCCAGCATTGCGGTCGGCGCGTCGCCCTCGGGACTCGCGGTGACGCCCGACGGCGCGCTGCTGCTGTCGGCCGACCGCGACGACGACATGGTCTCGGTGATCGACACCGCCACGCGGCAGCGCCTTGCGACCGTCAAGGTCGGCACGCGGCCGTTCGGGGTGACCATCGATGGGGAGGGCAAGCGCGCCTACACCGCCAATGTCGGCTCCAACGACGTCTCGGTGATCGATCTCGCCGAGCGGCGCGAGATCGGCCGCGTCAAGGTGGGCCTGCGGCCCTATGCGGTGGCGCTGGCCCAGGGCAAGGGGTTCGTCACCGACCAATATGACGGAACGGTCAGCGTGTTCGATCTGGCAAGCCTGCAGCCGGTGAAGCGCATCACGGTCGGCGACTATCCCGAGGGCATCGAGGCTACCGCCGACGGCCAGCGCGTCATCGTTGCCAATTGGGAGAGCAACATCCTCAGCGTCATCGACGTCGGAGCGCTGAAGGTCGCGGGTGAGATCAAGGTCGGCAATGGCCCGCGCGCGTTCGGGGCGTTTCTCCGGCGCTGACGTACGTCGGCACGCACGAGATCATGGTCAGAGGCTAGCGATCTCGCTTCGGCGCAGCCAGCAGCCGCTCGGCGATGTGCGCGACCTGCGTGAACACCAGCTCCGGCTGGTGTGCGCGCAACGCCTTCTCCGCGGCGTAGCCCCAGGTCACCGCGCCGAACGCAATGCCGGCGGCGCGTGCGGCCTCGATGTCGCGGGTCTCGTCACCGATCGCAATCGTCGCACCTGGCGCGACACGTGCGCGCCTCACGACGCGGCGGAATTTCCGCGCCTTGCCGAACACCGAGGCGGAGCAGTCGTAATCGGCGAACAGGCCGGCGCGCGATCCGAGCTTCTGGCGCGCATTGGCCTCGGAGTCGGAGGACACCAGCGCGAGCCGGATGCCGCGGGCGGCGAGCGTGTCGAGCATGCTCTCGACGCCGTCGAACAGCGGGATGCTGGCGGCATGCGCGGTCTTCAGCTTGCGCACGTGACGGGCGATGAACGGCAGCTTCCAGCGCGGCACCTCGAGGAAGTCGAGGATCTCGCGCGTCGAGGCATGGCGCAGCCCGTCAACATCCTCGTCCTTCACCTGGCGAAACCCGAAGCGTTCGGCGACCGCATTCACATGCAGCCGGAACCAGGGAAAGCTGTCCGACAGCGTGCCGTCGAGATCGAAGATGACGAGGGAGTAGGGCATCGGATCGCGTGAAGATATGCCTGGATGAGCGGCGGCTGAAGGAGATCCCGAGCTCGCTGTCGGGGAGATCTGCGACTTAGCAACCGTGCGGTGCCGGCGCAATGATGTGCGTTGATGAGTGCCGCGCTGCCGCCGCGCGGTTCGATAACCCCGGGTTGAACATGTTGTGATGTGCGCGCGACCTGTGTCGTACCTATGATGATGTTGCGCGGATCATGTCGTGTCGATCATGCGCAATTTGATGAAGTTTTTTCAACGACCCCCTTTCGAGAGAGATTCCAGATGGCCCTCAACAAGGTTTCCGCTGCCTATTTGTCCTACTTCGCCTACATCGACGACGCCCTGGATACCGTTCAGCCCGCCGATTTCACCAAGCTGCTCGGCGCCGTGCCGTCGGGTGCGGCGAATGGTCCATGGACGCTGTGCTGGGGACCGGCCGTCAACAACGGCGTGCTCGCCTATGTCGCGCAAGGCAAGGACGGCAGCTACGCGCTGGCCTTCCGCGGCACCGATGTCGATGGCTCCGTCGGCGCAGCGTTCGAGAACGTGCTGGCCGATGCCGACGCGCTCTATTTGGTGCCATGGCTGTATCCGCAGCAGGCCAGCGCGCCGCAGCAGATCAGTGCCGGGATCAACGATGCGCTGGCGCTGGCGATCGCGATGACCGATCCTTCCACCGGCCTCTCCTTGCTGGACTATCTGCGTGGCGTCGCCGCCAAGCAGAACCTGGAGCTGATGGTGACCGGGCACAGCCTCGGTGGCGCCCTGGCCGTGGTGGCGACGGCCTGGCTGCAGGACCAGCTGCCGAAGCTGAATTCATCAATGACGTTCACGCTGTGGCCGCACACCTTTGCCTGTCCGACGATGTGGAACGCGGGTTTCGCGACGAGCTTCGCATCCGCCTACACCTATTATGCGGCGGTCAACAGCAACGACGTCGTGCCGATGGGCTGGGCCAACCTGAAGGGCATCCTCGGCACCTACACGGCGCCCGGGCCGGTGCTGAAGGATACCAACTACATCTCGATCTATCTTCCGCTGGAGGCGCTGAGCCTGACCATTCCGACCTACACGGCGATAGTGCCGAGCAACCCGGATCCGTTCACGATCGCGCCGATCGCGGAGCCAAACGATTCCTGGACCGCCGAAGCGGGCTACATGCATTCGATGCAGCTGCAGTACTTCCCGCATGCGACCGGCGTCGCTGCGCCGCCGCTGCCCGGCATCACCAAGACCGGCGTGGCGCGGCCGCGCGCGGTCGCCGTGGCGGCGTAAGACCCTGGCGCGCGCACGCAGCGCGTCGCGCGTCGGCTTGCAGGCCTGCGTCGCGCAGGCCTGCAAGGGCTGCAACGCAGCGTCGATCAACACGTCATCACGATTTTTGTGAGAGTGCGGCGCGGTAACGCCTTGCGCAGGGCGGCCGTTGACCCGGCACCCCGAGCCCGACCCAGGGCGATGTCGCCCGCAGGGCAACAACAACGGCACGCTGACCGGCGTCGACCGACCGTGGTAAGCTTCGCCGAAGGCTAGGGTCGTTCGATCAAACCCGTCGCTCTTAACGCCGAGCGGCGGGTTTTTCGTTGCCTTCCAGGCGGCAGACAATAGGCTGGGGTGAGCCGTCACCTTGAAGTCCAGCGGACCCGCGCATGAAAGTCATTCCGCCGTTTCAGCTCACACCCGAACCGTTGGATGAGGCCGCGCGCGAAATGCCGCCTTTCAAATGGGCGCCAAAGCCAATCGGGCGCCGGCACCAACTCGGTGGAAGCCCCGATTTCATCCAGGGTGATGAATGGCCGACCTGCAAGACCTGCCGGGTCAAGATGACGTTCTACGGCCAACTCGACTCGATCAATGACGAGATATGCATCGCGGATTGCGGGATGATCTACGTCTTCCTGTGTTTTGGTTGCTTCGAGTCCGAGTCGTTCGTTCAATCGAACTGATGCACTCCGTTGCTCGTGCCATGCAGCGGACTCTCGGATCACGCATCAGCCCGTCGTCTCAACCGTCATTGCGAGGAGCGCAGCGACGAAGCAATCCAGAGTCGCGGGCGGGACTCTGGATTGCTTCGCTTCGCCGCTTCGCTCGCAATGACGGCGTGACGAACATTGTTTGTCCGCGTAGCCCCGATGAGCGTAGCGATATCTGGGGTCATCGCCGGTTTTTGCGGAGACCCCGGATGTCGCTGCTTTCTTCCGGGCTATAAGATTACTCCGCCGCCTCGCTCGCAGCCCCACGCCCGCGCTTCTTCGGCTTGGCTGACTTCTCCAGCACCGGCTTCAGGAACTGCCCGGTGTAGCTGCGCGGCGCCTTGACGATGTCCTCAGGGGGGCCCCAGGCGACGATCTCGCCGCCGCCGTCGCCGCCTTCGGGGCCGAGGTCGATGACCCAGTCGGCGGTCTTGATGACCTCGAGGTTATGCTCGATGACGACCACCGTGTTGCCCTGCGCGACCAGCTCGTGCAGCACCTCCAACAGCTTCTTGACGTCGTGGAAGTGCAGGCCGGTCGTGGGCTCGTCGAGGATGTAGAGCGTGCGTCCCGTCGCGCGCTTGGACAGCTCCTTGGCGAGCTTGACGCGCTGCGCCTCGCCGCCGGACAGCGTGGTGGCCTGCTGTCCGACATGGATGTAGTCGAGGCCGACGCGGCGGAGAGTCTCGAAGGTGTCGCGCACGCGCGGCACCGCCTTGAAGAACTCGGCGGCCTCCTCGACGGTCATGTCGAGCACGTCGGCGATCGACTTGCCCTTGAACAGCACGTCGAGCGTCTCGCGGTTGTAGCGCTTGCCCTTGCAGACGTCGCAGGTGACGTAGACGTCGGGCAGGAAGTGCATCTCGATCTTGATGACGCCGTCGCCCTGGCAGGCTTCGCAGCGGCCGCCCTTGACGTTGAACGAGAACCGGCCGGGCTCGTAGCCGCGCGCCTTGGACTCCGGCAGGCCGGCGAACCATTCGCGGATCGGCGTGAACGCGCCGGTATAGGTCGCGGGATTCGAGCGCGGGGTGCGGCCGATCGGCGACTGGTCGATGTCGATGATCTTGTCGATGTGCTCCAGGCCCTCGATGCGGTCGTGCGGCGCGGCGCCCTCGCTGGCGCCGTTGAGCTTGCGCGCGATCGCCTTGTAGAGCGTGTCGATCAGCAAGGTCGATTTGCCGCCGCCGGAGACGCCGGTGATGGCGGTGAACAGGCCGAGCGGAATCTCGGCCGAGACGTTCTTGAGATTGTTGCCGCGGGCGTTGATGACCTTGATGGTGCGGCGATGGTTCGGCGGCCGTCGCTCGGGGACCTCGACTTCCAACTCGCCGGTCAGATATTTGCCGGTCAGCGATGCCGGATTGCGCATGATCTCGGCCGGCGTGCCCTCGGCGACGATGTTGCCGCCATGGGTGCCGGCACCGGGGCCGATGTCGAGCACGTAGTCGGCGAGACGGATGGCATCCTCGTCGTGCTCGACGACGATCACGGTGTTGCCGAGGTCGCGCAGCCGCTTCAGGGTGTCGAGCAGGCGGGCGTTGTCGCGCTGGTGCAGGCCGATCGACGGCTCGTCCAGCACGTAGAGCACGCCCGTCAGACCAGAGCCGATCTGCGAGGCCAGGCGGATGCGCTGGCTCTCGCCGCCTGACAAAGTGCCGGAGGAGCGCGCCAGGGTCAGGTAGTTCAGGCCGACGTCGAGCAGGAAGGTGAGGCGGTCGCGGATCTCTTTCAGGATGCGGGTGGCGATCTCGGTCTGCTGCGCGTTGAGCTGCTTCGGCACCTCGGCGAACCATTCGCCGGCGGCCTTGACGCTGAGATCGGAGATCTCACCGATGTGCTTGCCGCCGACCTTGACGCACAGCGCCTCAGGCTTCAGCCGAAAGCCATTGCAGCCGGCGCAGGGCACGTCGTTGAAGTACTTGCCGAGCTCCTCGCGCGCCCATTCGCTCTCGGTCTCGCGGAAGCGGCGCTCGATGTTGGTGATGACGCCCTCGAACGGCTTCTTGGTGTCGTAGGCGCGGACGCCGTCCTCATAGGTGAACTTGATCTCGTCGTCGCCCGAGCCGTGCAGCAGCGCGTTCTGCGTCTTCTTCGGCAGGTCCTTCCACTTGGTGTCGAGCGTGAACTTGTAGAATTTGCCGAGCGCGGTCAGCGTCTGCAGATAATACGGCGAGGACGACTTGGCCCAGGGTGCGATCGCGCCCTTGCGCAGGGTGACGTCCTTGTCGGGAATGACGAGGTCGGCGTCGACATGCTGCTCGACGCCGAGGCCGCCGCATTCCGGGCAGGCGCCATAGGGATTGTTGAACGAGAACAGCCGCGGCTCGATTTCCGGGATGGTGAAGCCGGAGACCGGGCAGGCGAACTTCTCCGAGAACAGGATCCGCTCAGGGCCGCTCTTGTCGTGGATTTTTGCCACCTTCTTCTTCTCGTCATGGCCGGGCTTGACCCGGCCATCCATCTCCTTGGAAGAGGATGGATCACCGGGTCTCGCGCCTTCGGCGCGGCCCGGTGATGACGAGGGAGGGGCATCGGCGAATTCGATGACGGCAAGGCCCTCAGCGAGCTTCAGTGCAGTTTCAAAACTTTCCGCGAGGCGCTGGCCGATGTCGGCGCGCACCACGATGCGGTCGACGACGACGTCGATGTCGTGCGGAAACTTCTTGTCGAGCGTCGGCGCCTCGGCGAGCTCGTGGAAGGTGCCGTCGATCTTGACGCGCTGGAAGCCCTTCTTGAGGTACTCGGCGAGCTCCTTCTTGTACTCGCCCTTGCGCCCGCGCACGACCGGCGCCAGGAGATACAGCCGCGTGCCCTCCGGCAGCGCCAGCACGCGGTCGACCATCTGCGACACGGTCTGGCTCTCGATCGGCAGGCCGGTCGCCGGCGAGTAGGGCACGCCGACGCGGGCCCAGAGCAGGCGCATGTAGTCGTAGATCTCGGTGACGGTGCCGACGGTGGAGCGCGGGTTCTTCGAGGTCGTCTTCTGCTCGATCGAGATCGCCGGCGACAGCCCGTCGATCTGGTCGACGTCCGGCTTCTGCATCATCTCCAGGAACTGGCGCGCATAGGCCGACAGCGATTCGACGTAGCGGCGCTGACCCTCGGCATAGATGGTGTCGAAGGCGAGCGAGGATTTTCCAGAGCCGGACAGACCGGTGAACACCACCAGTCTGTCGCGCGGAATCTCGACGTCGATGTTCTTGAGATTGTGCTCGCGGGCGCCGCGGATGGTGATCGCCCGCAGGCTCGACTGGTTGGCTTGCGCGCGCTGCTTGGCCTTGAGCACTTCATCCATGACGATCGTCCCACGGCGCTGTGACGCGCCATCGTTGCAGGCGCGTTCGCCGGAAGCCGGCCATCGGACGCCAGAGGGAAAGGTATCGTCGGAACGTAGGAAGAACGAGCCTGGATTTCCAGTGCCGTCCGCGAATCATCAACAATGCGTTCGGCGAATGGCAGCGTCTGGCAGCAGCTGATCCGGCTGGGCGCCTCCGATACCGCGCGCGAGGAACAAACAAAAGCCTCCGCCGTGAGGCGGAGGCTCAGGGCACGCGATGGCGCCAGCCTCAGAAGCGGTAGTTGAAGCCAATATCGACGGAATGCATGCCGACCGTGCCGGTGCCGCGGCTGACGCTGCGGCCGAGCGCGCTGAACGTATAGGTCTCGCTCGAGAAGTTTCGGTGGAGATGCTGGAGCTTCACCGTCCATTGCGGCGCAAGCATCCATTCGACGCCACCGCCCACGGTCCAGCCGCCGTGAAAATGGCTGTCGGACGCCCTGAACGCGCCAGGTCCCGCCAGTGACAGCTTCATCTCGTCCCAGGCGAAGCCGCCGGTGCTGTACACCAGGAGCCTGCCGAAGCTGCGGCCGAAGCGGGCGCGGAACGTTCCCCAGTCCTGGATCTTCACCGTCAAGATGCCGGGCCCGCGAAGGGTGGCGATGGTGTTCGAGCTGCTGATGTCGGTCCAGGCTGCATCGGCCTCGACGCCGACCACGATGTTGCCGCTCTGCCAGTTGTAGCCGGCCGTGGCGCCGGCGAGGCCGCCGCCGAGCGCGCCCCTGTTGAAGGCGTAGCCCCCGGAGGTGCCGAGATAGAAGCCGGCCCAGCTGAATTGCGGAGGCGCCACCGGCGCCTTGAGATAGTTTTCGGTCCCCAGATCCGCCGCCGTGGCCGGCGCAGCCAGCATGGCCAGGGCAGCAGTCAAGGCAGCACCGGTCAGAATCAGAGTCTTAGTCGTCCGCAAAATACGCAACATGATACGCAACTCCCCAAGACCTGCCTTGCGGCAGGCGACACACTGTTAGTTCTAGTTCCCCCGTTTACGTTGCGGTCATAGCCGGCTTCCTGGCGCACAGCCGTCACTTCAGCGCCACACTTCAGGCGAAACCGGGGAACTACGGGGCGCGTTTAAAAAGCAGAATGAATTGAATGGGTTGTACGGCGGTCAGCGTTGCGCCGATGCAACAAGGCGCAGAACGTGAGTTCCGCCAGGATGCAACCTGTGAGTTCCGCGTGTGGCCGGGCCACTGCGAATCGTCGAGCAGCCTGTCCGGCCGCGTCGCGCGCTGCGGGCGAGCGCGTCGTGACAACAAAAAAACCTCCGCTCGCGAGAGCGGAGGTTTCTCTGTGCGTTGGCCCGGAGGCCAAGTCTTAGAAGTGGTAGTTCACACCGACCTGCACGGTGTGCAGGTTGATGTCGCCCGACGGGACTGTGCCGCCAACGCCATAGTTCTCGCTGCCGAAGCTCTTGTAGAGGTATTCAGCCTTCACCGACCACTTCGGAGCAAACATGTATTCGCCGCCACCACCGATGGTCCATCCATTGTGGAACTGCCGGCCGAAGCCCGTCAGACCGAGGACGGTGACGGTCGCCTTGTTTTCCATCCAAGCGTAACCGCCGGTGGCATACAGCATGGCGGGACCGAAGGCGTAGCCGATGCGGCCGCGCACGGTGCCCATATCCTCGATCTTGCTGGTGAACGAGGCGCCCGGCACGACGATCGAGCCGTTGATGTCGGCCCAGGCTGCATCAGTTTCGATGCCGAACACGACCGGACCCTGCTGCCAGTTGTAGCCGAGGGTGCCGCCGAGGAAGCCGCCCTTCTGGGACACCAGGCCGCCGAAGCTGTTGTTGTCTTGGGTGGCGTAACCGCCCATGCCACCGATGTAGAAACCGGTCCAGGTCTGAACCGGCGCAACGACCGGGGCCTTGGTGTAGGTCGGACGCGCGGCAAGATCAGCGGCGGCAGCGGGAGCGGCCAGGGCGGCCAGAGCCACGGTCGCGAGCAGGATCTTCTTCATTCTTGTCTCCAGTGTGGTCGGCGAAGTCCGCGTCGCACCGAAAAACTCACGCACGAAACAGACTCACTCGTTGAAGTTGACCACCTTTCTATAGCCGGGTTCCGCCCAGATTACCGTCACCCGGAAGACACACTCGCGGGCGAAACCGGGCTTTTACGGGGAAGCCTGAGAAAGTCGAAGTAATTCAAATGCTTGGTTCCGTGTGTTGCGGTGCGGTGCCGTGGTGCGCGCGCAACAAAAAAGGCCGGCTGGACGCCGGCCTCTCCAGGTTTCGTTAGACGACGAAACCTTCGGTTGTCGAACCCGATCAGTATCGGGCGACGACCGGTCCGCCGAAGCGGTAGTTCAGCCGGGCCGTGAACAGATCGACGTCCTGCTTGATGGTGTCGGTCTGGGTGAAGACGGCGCCGCGGAAGGTCACGTTCTGGTTGCCCATGAACAGGTGATCGTATTCGAAGCCGACCGACCAGTTCGGAGCAAAGCCGAATTCGACACCGGCGCCGACCGTGGCACCCCAGCGGGTGCTGGTGGTGGTGGCGAGCGGAGCGAAGATCACGCCCGAGAAGATGTCCTGCTTGGAGCTCGTCACCGCAGCGCCGCCCTTGGCGTAGAGCAGGACGTTGTCGAAGGAATAGCCGATCTGGCCAGTGAACAGGCCGAGCGCGTTGACCTTGGTGCGGTTGGAGTCGACCGGGAACACCAGGCTGTTGTTCTGGCCGGTCAGGTCGGCCCAGTTGCCCTGCGCCTCCAGGCCGAACACCACCGAGCTCATCTGCCAGCGATAGCCGAACTGGCCGCCGACGGTGCCGCCGGTGGCGTTGTGACAGCCTTCCGCCGCGCCGCCGACGATCGTCCAGCAATTGCGGCTGGTGCCGTAGCCCGCGTTGATGCCGGCGTAGAAGCCGCTCCAGTCGTTGATGGCGACCATCATCGGCGGTGCCTTGGTGTAGGGCCGCGCGGCGAGGTCTGCCGCCGAAGCGGAATTGGCGGCTGCGATGCCGACGAGGGCCGTCGTGATCACGAGCAACTTTTTCATCAAATGCTCCCCCGAGGAGTTTTGGAATGACAAGCGATGGCATGTTGATACATCGCGGGCCGCGGAGAGGCTGTAACGGATGCGCCACAGGGATGAAAAAGCGTTATAAATCAAATATTTAACACAAAAACGCCGTGTCGATGCCGGGCTGTGGACACGAAAAAGGCCGGCGCGAGCGCCGGCCTTCGAATGTGCTCTGAGGAGCAGCGTTTTTTCGTCAGTAGCGCGGGGTGCCCGGGCCGCCGAATCGGTAGTTGACCCGGACGGTCGCCATGTCGATGTCCTGCTTGATGGTGTCGACGCGGGCGTTCACCGCGGCCACCGGGAAGCTGATATCGCGCGAGCCCATGAACAGGTGATCGTACTCGAGGGCGACCGACCAGTTCGGCGCGAAGCCGTACTCCACGCCGGTGCCGACGGCGCCGCCCCAGCGGGTCTCGCTTGCCGAATCCAGGACCGTGCCGACCGCGAAGGGCGCGGCGTTGGTGGCGGTGCCGGTGTATTTGTTGTGAACGACGGCGGCGCCGCCCTTCACGTACCAGAGCACGTTGGCCCAGGCATAGCCGACCTGGCCGGTGAACAGGCCGATGGCGTCGGTCTTGGTGTTGTTGGTGACGCCGGCGGCGAGCGCTGCGGTGCTCGCATTGGATGATTTCAGATTGGTCCAGTTGCCCTGGGCTTCAACGCCGAACACCCAGCTCGCGGCCTGCCAGCGATAGCCGACCTGGCCACCGATCAGGCCGCTCGATCCGTTGTGGCAGCCTTCGGCCTGCGTCGGCACCACGGCTACGCCGGCGACGTTGTTCAGCGTCCAGCAATTGCGGCTCCAATCGGCGCCACCGTTGGCGCCGAGGTAGAACCCGGCCCAGCTCGGCAGCGGCGTGACATAGGCCGGCGGCGGCGCCTTGGCATAGGGCCGCGCGGCAAAGTCGGCGGCGGCGGCCGGCGTCAGTGCCAGCGCTGCAACGCCGGCGGTTACGATCAGTGTCGTCTTCTGCATGGTTGTCTTCCCCACATCCCAGATGTCGTCTCGTCGGATCCCTCCGATCCGAGCCCACTCGCGTGGCCTGGGGCAGGTTGTAGGCAAGACAGATTTCTAAAGCCGTGAATGGTCGCGTCACTTCAGCGGGATGTGTCGGTCGTGCTTAAGGACCGGTAAATCAGTCTCGCGGCGGCCGATCGCGGCCCGCCAACGCCAAAACCCCGGACAACCGGGGCATCGTTGGCTGATGTCAGCGGATGTGATCCGTGTCAGTGCTTGGAGACGACCGGGCCGCCCCAGCGATAGTTGACGCGCACCGTGGCCATGTCGACGTCCTGACCGACGGAATCGGTCCGCGTCGCAGCGCCGCCGGGAACGCCGGTGAAGCCGAGCGTCCGGTTGCCCATGAACAGATGCTCGTATTCAGCGGCAACCGACCAGTTCTGGGCGAAGCCGACCTCGACGCCGGTGCCGACAGCAGCTCCCCAGCGCGTCGCAGAGGCCTGATCGAACGGCAGGCCGGTCGGAGTGGTGAGCCCGGTGTATTTCTCACCGGCCACGGCCGCGCCGCCCTTCACGTACCAGAGCACGTTGTTCCAGGCGTAGCCGATCTGGCCGCTCACCAGGCCGACGCCATTGATCTTGGTCTGGTTGGTCACGCCGGGAGCAAGCTGGCTGGTGTTGCTGCCCTTGAGGTTGGCCCAGTTGCCCTGGCCTTCGACGCCGAACACCCATCCGCCGGTCTGCCAGCGGTAGCCGATCTGGCCGCCGGCCAGAGCGCCGGTGGCATCGTGGCAGCCCTCGGCATTGGTGGCGGCGACGCCGGCGAGGGTGACGAGATTGGTCCAGCAGGTCCGGGACGACGCGCCGCCGGCGTTCAGGCCCAGATAGAACCCGCTCCAATCATAGATCGTGGTGATCATCGCGGGCGCTTTGGTGAAGGTGCGCGCGGGCAAATCGGCAGCGATGGCCGGCGCCATCCCCAGCACCAGCGAAGTTGTCGCCCCCAGCAACAGCCTTCTCATCGCAGTCCCCAAACCAAGTCCGACGCCCGCACGCACGCTCTCACCAACGCTCACCCGCAACAGCTTGTAGCCCCTTTGATCCGAAAAAGCCGTCACCCAAACGACACAGCAGCCCAGCAAGTGTCGGTTCCGACAAGCAAAAAAAGGCCGGCACAAGGCCGGCCTTTCGACATATTTCAATTCCTGCGTGCAATCAGTAGCGCGACAGGGCCGGTCCGCCGAAGTGGTAGGAGATGCCCGCCTTGACGGTGTGGATGGTGTCGGTCCACTCGGAGCGGTTGTTGGGGCCCGCCGGGACGTAGTTGATCGTGCTGCGGCCGAAGTCGATATAGTTGTACTCGACCTTCGCCGACCAGTTCGCGGCGAACATGTATTCGGCACCGGCACCGACGGTCCAGCCCCAACGCCAGTCGTTCTGAGCGGCGCCAGCCGGCGGCGGGTTGAGACCCGGGTCGTAGCGATGCTGGAAGTCGCCGGCCGAGGCACCACCGCTGACGAAGAACAGGGCAGGGCCCGCGGCCCAGCCGAGGCGGCCCTTGATGTCGCCGAAGCCGCGCAGCCGGGTGAAGTACGTATCGCCGAAGTTAAGACCGAGGGCGTTGTTGATGACCGCCGAACGGCCATTGATGTCGGCCCAGTGGTAGTCACCCTCGATGCCGAACACGACGTTGTCGACCTGCCAGTTGTAGCCAAGGACGCCACCGACGAAGCCGCCGTTGAAGTCGTAGCGCTGCGTGCCAATAAATCCGGCCGTGTTCGGCCCGCCGAAGAAGGTCTCATCGCTGCGGCCCCAGCCGCCGCCGCCCTGGACGCCGAGATAGAAGCCGGTCCAGGTCAGAATCGGCGCAGGCGCAGCCATCGGCGCCTTCGTATAGGGGCGCGCGGCAAGATCGGCGGCGTTCGCGGGAGCCAGCGCCCCCAAAACCATCAAGCTGACAGCTCCAAGAAAAATCCTCTTCATCCTAAGTCTCCCGCGTTTGGCGGCTCCATTTGGGTCCCCGGAGCCGCGCTCTTGTGAATTGGTGCGGCCGCCTTTGCGGCCTCAATCCACCGCAAACATACGCGATTCAACCCAAGATACCGTCTCCCAAAAGCCACAGGACAGGAGGAAGTAAGGCAGGTTAAGTTGATGTAAGTTAAAGATTTTTTGTCGTCCGGATGGAACTTTCCCGGGTTCCATTTTCGTCCGTTCGGGTTCCATGGAACTCGCTGCATGGTTGCAGGCACGGCAGGGCGAACAAACCTGGAACAACGCGGCGCCTGATGCTATATGTGGATAAGCGAGCGACGGCACGGGTGGCTGGCGCGGCAACCGTATAGGGTCCGCGCCGAGAGGAAGGTTCAGCCACATCGTGCCGAGAGGCCGGTAGGGACGGCCGGTCCGGTGATGTGAAAACCGCGGGAGAGTGTGATGGCGGGTAGCGTGAACAAGGTGATTCTGGTCGGCAATCTCGGGAAGGACCCGGAGATCCGCCGCACCCAGGATGGGCGGCCGATCGCCAATCTGAGCATCGCGACGTCGGAGACGTGGCGCGACAAGGCGACCGGCGAGCGCAAGGAAAAGACCGAGTGGCACCGCGTGGTGATCTTCAATGAGGGTCTCTGCAAGGTCGCGGAGCAGTATCTCAAGAAGGGCGCCACGGTGTACATCGAGGGCGCGCTGCAGACCCGCAAATGGACCGACCAGAGCGGCGTCGAGAAGTACTCGACCGAGGTGGTGCTGCAGGGCTTCAACTCGACGCTGACGATGCTTGGTGGCCGCGGCGGCGGTGGCGGCGGCAACTTCGCCGACGACATGGGCGGTGGCGATTTCGGCAGCAGCGGTCCGTCGATGGCGCCGCCGCGCCGCGCCGTCGCCTCGGCCGGCGGTGGCGGCGGCGGACGCAACAGCGACATGGACGACGACATTCCGTTCTGAGGCGCGTGCAATTTCGACGAGCGTTGGCTTCCGTCCCGTTTGGACGGGAGCCAAGTGAACTGCCCTTCCGCAGATGATGATACGAGGCTGTGCTGATCGCTGCGCGGGGGGCTGCGGCGGTCGATCAAAGTGCGTTCTGCCGGTGGATCGGCATCGACGCTGCCGCCGGGGCCGAGCCGCTGACCACGGGGGGGTATCCATGAGCTTCGCACCATTGCTCGAAGCCGAGGCGGCCATCGTCTTGCACGCCTTTGCGGCGATGACGGCGTTCGCGCTCGGAGTGGTTCAATTCGCCGCGCCGAAGGGCACGCTGCCGCATCGAACGGTCGGCTGGATCTGGGTCGCCCTCATGGCGGCGGTGGCAGTCAGCTCGTTCTGGATCCACACGATCCGGATGGTGGGTCCGTTCAGCCTGATTCATCTGCTGTCGATCTACACGCTTGTCATGCTGCCGCTCGCGGTGTGGGCTGCACGTCGGCATCGGGTGGGGGATCACCGGCGGGCCATGATCATGCTGTTTTCCGGCGCGCTGGTGATTGCCGGGCTGTTCACGTTGTTGCCGGGACGGGTCATGCACAAGGTCGTCTTCGGATCGTAGCCGGGATGGCCGCCGCGGCGTCCTTCGCCCGCTTGCAGAAGCCCCGTTAAGTGACTGGAAAGGCGAGCAGAAAAAGCGCGGTCCGGGGCGCCTTGGGGGTGGTCTGCGGCGCGCTCCTGCGCTATATGATTCCAAGCGATTTTCGCGTGTCAAAACCGACCGGTATCCCCTTTGTCCGATAAAGAAGATGAGAAGCCCGGCGAGCCGGGCGGACCTTCCGACATTCGTCCCGTCTCCATCCTCGATGAGATGAAACGCTCCTACCTCGATTACGCGATGAGCGTGATCGTGGCGCGGGCGCTGCCCGATGCGCGCGACGGCCTCAAGCCCGTGCACCGGCGCATCCTGTTCGGCATGTACGAGAACGGCTTCGAGTGGAACAAGCCGTACCGCAAGTCGGCCCGCACCGTCGGCGACGTCATCGGTAAATACCATCCGCACGGCGACCAGTCGGTCTATGACGCGCTGGTACGCATGGCGCAGGACTTCTCGATGCGCGTGCCGCTGATCGATGGCCAGGGCAATTTCGGCTCGGTCGACGGCGACATGCCGGCGGCGATGCGCTACACGGAATCGCGCCTGACCAAGATCGCGCAGTCGCTGCTCGACGATCTCGACAAGGACACCGTCGACTTCCAGGCGAACTACGACAATTCGGAGAAAGAGCCGTCGGTCCTGCCGGCAAAGTTCCCGAATCTGCTCGTCAACGGCGCCGGCGGCATCGCCGTGGGCATGGCGACCAACATCCCGCCGCACAATCTCGGCGAGGTGATCGACGCCTGCATCGCGCTGACCGACAATCCCGCGCTGTCGATCGATGAGCTCAACCAGATCATTCCGGGGCCGGATTTCCCGACCGGCGGCATCATTCTCGGCCGCGCCGGCATCCGCTCCGCCTACCACACCGGCCGCGGCTCGATCGTGATGCGCGGCAAGGTGACGATCGACACCATCCGCAAGGACCGCGAGGCGATCCTGATCACCGAGATTCCGTATCAGGTCAACAAGGCCTCGATGGTCGAGCGCATCGCCGAGCTGGTGCGCGAAAAGAGAATCGAGGGCATCTCCGACCTGCGCGACGAATCCGACCGCGACGGTTTTCGCGTGGTCATCGAGCTCAAGCGCGATGCCGTGCCGGACGTGGTGCTGAACCAGCTCTACAAGTTCACGCCGCTGCAGACCAATTTCGGCGCCAACATGGTGGCGCTCGACGGCGGTCGGCCGCAGACCATGAACCTGAAGGATCTGCTGACCGTGTTCGTGGCGTTCCGCGAACAGGTGGTGACGCGGCGGACCAAGTTCCTGCTCAACAAGGCGCGCGACCGCGCCCACATCCTGGTCGGCCTCGCCATCGCGGTCGCCAATATCGACGAGATCATCCGTGTCATCCGGACCTCGCCGGATCCGAACACCGCGCGCGAAACCCTGATGTCGCGCGACTGGCCGGCGCAGGACGTCTCCGCGATGATCACGCTGATCGACGATCCGCGCCACCGCATCAATCCGGACGGCACCGCGCGGCTGTCGCTGGAGCAGGCCAAGGCCATTCTCGATCTGCGCCTGCAGCGCCTGACCGCACTCGGCCGCGAGGAGATCTCCGAGGAGCTCGACAAGCTCGCGGTGGAGATCGCCGACTATCTCGACATCCTGCGCTCGCGCGCCCGCGTCCAGGACATCGTCAAGACCGAGCTGTCGGCGATCAAGGCCGAGTTCGCCACCCCGCGCCGCACTGTCATCGCCGAGCAGGAAGGCGAGATGGAGGACGAGGACCTGATCCAGCGCGAGGATATGGTCGTGACCGTGTCCCACGCCGGGTACACCAAGCGCGTGCCGTTGTCCGCCTATCGCGCTCAGCGTCGCGGCGGCAAGGGCCGCACGGGCATGCAGACGCGCGAGGAGGATTTTGTCAGCCGGCTGTTCGTCGCCTCCACGCACACGCCGGTGCTGTTCTTCTCGTCGCGCGGCCAGGTCTACAAGGAGAAGGTCTGGCGGCTACCGATCGCGGCCCCGAACGGCCGCGGCAAGGCGCTGATCAACATCCTGCCGCTGGAGCAGGGCGAGCGCATCACCACGATCATGCCGCTGCCGGAGGACGAATCCTCCTGGGCCAATCTCGACGTGATGTTCGCCACGACCGGCGGCAACGTCCGGCGCAACAAGTTGTCGGACTTCGTCGATGTGCGGCGCTCCGGCATCATCGCCATGAAGCTCGATGACGGCGAAGAGATCGTCAACGTGCAGATCTGCACCGAGCGCGACGACGTGCTGCTGACCGCCGCCGGCGGCCAGTGCATCCGCTTCCCCGTTCCAGACGTCCGCGTCTTCACCGGCCGCACCTCGATGGGCGTGCGCGGCATCGCGCTGGCCGAAGGCGACAAGGTGATCTCGCTGTCGATCCTGCGCCATGTCGAGACAACGTCGGACGAGCGCACGGCGTATTTGAAGATGCGCCGCGCGATGTCGGGCGAGGCGACCACCGAGGAGCCGGTCGAGACCGAAGGCGAGGAGGCGGCTGCCGGCGCGATCCAGCTGTCGCAGGAGCGCTATGTCGAGATGTCGGCGCAGGAGCAGGTGGTGCTGACCGTCTCGGTCAACGGCTATGGCAAGCGTACCTCGTCCTACGAGTACCGCACCACCGGCCGCGGCGGCAAAGGCATCGTCGCGATGTCGGTCAACAACCGCAATGGCAAGCTGGTCGCCTCGTTCCCGGTCGAGGACAGCGACCAGATCATGCTGGTGACCGACAAGGGCCAGCTGATCCGCTGCCCGGTCGACGGCATCCGCATCGCCGGCCGCTCCACCCAGGGCGTCATCGTGTTCAACACCGCCGACGACGAGCACGTCGTCTCGGTCGAGCACATCGGCGAGGAAACGGAGAACGGCAACGGTGGCAATGGGGCTGAGGCAACGAACGGCGAGTGAAGAGGCGAATGGCGAATAGGGAGTAGCGAATAGGGAAGAATCAGGTCACCTCTTCGCTACTCGCTACTCGCTACTCGCTACTCGCTACTTGCTATCTTCTCACTGCATCCGGTCGGCGCCGACGATGCGTGCTTCACGGATGGTCGTCCGCGTGCCCGCGCCGCGCAGGCAGGACGCTTCGAAATTCGGCCAGGCCTGCTGCGAGCAGTCGCGGCCGATCGGGCGGAAATCCAGGCGATCACTCTTGGCCAGCGGCTGCGGAACGCTGGCGTTCACCTCCGGGGCGAAGCCGGGCAGAACGGTGAAGGCGGCAGCCACGAAACCGGCTGCTGCAATCGCAGAAAGCGCTTTGATCATGACGGTCCCCTGTCGTGGTCTTGTTGTCGGGCCTTTCCGGCCGTTCGTTCGTTAACGATTTGATAACCAATTCGGGTTTCGGCAGTCCTTCGCAGACCGAACGAATTGGTTTCGTGCCGCGGTCGATGTGTTTCGTCGTTGCGGTTCCAACGAAACAATCGGCGCCGCGCCCGGAGGTTCCGGCCGCGCTTCGTCGCAGCTTCGCTCTGCCAGATGCGCATTCCGGCGCGGTCACGGCTGCGCCAGCCCGCTTGCCGCCCTGTTCCGGCCGGTATAGGACGGGCGCATGCAACGCATTGCGCTCTATCCGGGCTCGTTCGATCCCGTCACCAATGGCCACCTCGACGTGGTCCGGCAGGCCGTTCATCTCTGCGACCGGCTGATCGTTGCGGTCGGGGTGCATCATGGCAAGAAGCCACTGTTCTCGACCGAGGAACGGCTGGCGATGGCCCATGAGGTGTTCGGCCCGGTCGCGGCTGCCGCCGGCTGCGGCTTCGAGGCCTCGACCTATGACAATCTGACCGTCACCGCCGCCCAGCAGGCCGGCGCCATCATGATGATCCGCGGCCTGCGCGACGGCACCGATCTCGACTACGAGATGCAACTGGCCGGGATGAACCAGACCATGGCACCGTCCATCCAGACGGTGTTCGTGCCGGCGTCGGTGCCGGTCCGTCCCATCACCGCCAGCCTGGTCCGCCAGATCGCCGCAATGGGCGGCGAGATTTCGCACTTCGTGCCGCCGTCGGTGGTAGCGCCCCTCAAGGCCAAATTCGCCTGACCATTCTCCAGCCAGCGCCCGGCGTCGGCTGGCCATCCCTAACCTTTCCCCCTCATCATCCTTTAGGAGCTGCCATGATCCGAGCTCTCGCTTTCGTCGTCGCCCTCGTGTTCGCGCTGCCGGCGCTGGCGCAATCGCTGCCCGCCGGTCTCGACAAGCAGAACGCGCTGGTCATCGACACCACCAAGGGCCGCATCATCATCAAGCTGCGCACCGATCTCGCCCCGCAGCACGCCGAGCGGCTGAAGACGCTGGCGCGCGAGGGCTACTACAACAACGTGCCGTTCCACCGCGTCATGGACGGCTTCATGGCGCAGACCGGCGACGGCCAGAAATTCGACGGCACCGGCGGCTCGAAATATCCGAACCTGAAGCAGGAGTTTTCGCCGACGCCGTTCAAGCGCGGCACCGTCGGCATGGCGCGGCGCGGCGACAGCGTCGATTCCGCCAACTCGCAGTTCTTCATCTGCTTCGGCGACGCCTCGTTCCTGAACGGCCAGTACACCGTGATCGGTGAGGTCGTGCAGGGCATGGATGTCGTCGACAAGCTGAAGAAGGCGCCTCCGGGCTCGGCGGGCGGCGCCGTGACCGACCCCGACAAGATGGTCAAGGTCCAGGTCGCCTCAGACATCAAGTAACCGGAAGGAGCAGGGCACCCGGGCCTCCAGCCCGGGTTCCCCGCGTTTAAGGAACCCTTTGCCACGCCCCGGCCGCCGCATCGACAGCACGGGCGGCTTCAGCTTTAAGCGCGATGGGTCTATTCTGGGACCCGCATCGCCCGGGCCTCGTTGTGCTCGGATTGCCGTCAGCCGGGGACGGCCGCACATCAGAAGGCGCCGCGACATTTTCATCCGGACTGTCCGTTGTCCCGACCGTCATCCATTCAACCCAACCGAGAGACCAGCATGGCTGTGACCGAAAATACCTTGATCCTCGAAACCACCCAGGGCCCCGTCACCATCGAGATGCGTCCCGACCTCGCGCCCGGCCATGTCGCGCGCATCAAGGAGCTCGTCCGCGAGGGCTTCTATGACGGCATCGTCTTTCACCGCGTGATCGACGGCTTCATGGCGCAGACCGGCTGCCCGCAGGGCAGCGGCATGGGCGGCTCCGGCAAGAAGCTGAAGGCCGAGTTCAACGCTGAGCCGCATGTTCGCGGCACGACCTCGATGGCCCGCGCCGCCAACCCGGATTCCGGCGACAGCCAGTTCTTCATCTGCTTCGACGACGCCAGCTTCCTGAACAAGCAGTACACGGTCTGGGGCAAGGTCACCGAGGGCATGGAGAACGTCGACAAGATCAAGCGCGGCGAGCCGGTGCAGAACCCCGACAAGATCGTGAAGGCGTACATGGCTGCCGACGCGGCGTAACAGCGCGCTTCGCACGTCAACGCGCGTTTCACAAAAGGTGTCATGCCCCGCGAAGGCGGGGCATCCAGTACTCACAGTCGGCTCCTGTTACAAAGATCGTGAGTACTGGTTCGCCCGCCTGCGCGGGCGATGACAGAGGGGCTCATGCGCACCGACCTGTTCGATTTCCACCTCCCGCCCGAGAACATCGCGCTGCGTCCCGCGAGCCCGCGCGAGGCGGCGCGCATGCTCGTGGTGCAGGGCGACGGCGTGCTGCGCGACCGCACCGTAGCCGACCTGCCGGATTGGCTGGAGCCGGGCGACCAACTCGTCGTCAACGACACCAAGGTGATTGCCGCGCAGCTGTCCGGGCGCCGCATCAGCCGCGAAACCGAGGCGAAGATCGAGGCGACGCTGATCAAGCGGCTCGACGGCTCGCGCTGGCAGGCGCTGGTCCGGCCGGCCAAGAAGCTCGCGGCCGGCGACGTGATCCGCTTCGGCAATGAGGGCAAGGTCTGCCTGCTCGGCCATCTCGATGCCACCGTCGAGGCCAAGGGCGAGGAGGGCGAGGTGACGCTGGCCTTCGTGTTTCACGGACCGGCGCTCGACCAGGCCATCGCCGACCTCGGCCGGCCGCCGCTGCCGCCCTACATCGCCGGCAAGCGGCCGGCGGATGAGCGGGACGCGGCTGACTATCAGACGATGTTCGCGGCCAAGGAGGGCGCCGTCGCTGCGCCTACTGCCGGCCTGCACTTCACCCCCGCGCTCGAGCAGCGGCTGCGGGAGCGCGGCATCGGGCTGCAGCGTGTCACCTTGCATGTCGGCGCGGGTACGTTTCTCCCGGTCAAGGTGGAGGACACCGAGGGCCACCGCATGCATGCGGAGTGGGGCAGCCTCACGCCGGAGACCGCCGCGGCGCTGAACCAGGCAAAAGCCGAAGGCGGCCGCATCGTCGCAGTCGGCACCACCTCGCTGCGTTTGTTGGAGAGTGCCGCACAGCCGGACGGCACCATCGCGCCGTTCGAAGCGGAGACTTCGATCTTCATCACGCCCGGCTATCGCTTCCGCGCCGTCGACATCCTGATGACCAACTTCCATCTGCCACGCTCGACCCTGTTCATGCTGGTCTCGGCCTTCGCCGGACTGGAGACGATGCAGGCGGCCTATGCGCACGCGATTGCGAGCGGCTACCGCTTCTATTCGTATGGCGATGCTTGTTTGTTGTTCCGGCAACAGGACGAGCGGGTGGTCGAGCCGTAGGTGGAGCGGCGAAGCCGCTGTCGTCCCCACTCGGCATATACCGTCGCATTTGCCGCAGTGCCGGTCCCGGCGCGCGCTTGCCTGCGCGGCAATTTTTGCTAGAATGCGATCATTGAAGCAATGATTGATTGTGCGGCGCGCCATTGGGCTCGCCGCTCCGTGTAGTTTGTTGATACGACGAGGCGCCTTTTCATTGTTCATTGGGAAAGGAATTTGTCATGGGCATCGTTCGACAGGATGTCGCGAAGCTGGGTGCCGGCTGGAACAAGACCTTGCTCAACTACGCGCTGGCGATGCGGGCGCTCGACGCCCTGCCGATCAGCAATCGCAACAGCTGGAAATTTCTTGGCGCCATGCACGGCTTCGATGCAGAGCTGTGGCGCGGTGAGGAACTGATCGGCGGCACGGATACGGTGCCAAGCGAGCTCACGGACGGCACCTATGGTGATCAGTGCCAGCACGGCAGCTGGTACTTCCTGCCCTGGCATCGCGGCTATCTCGCGACATTCGAGGCCATCGTGGCCGCCAAGGTGAAGGAGCTCACGGGCGACGACTGGTCGTTGCCGTACTGGAACTATCTCGACACCACCAATGCGGACGCGCGGCGTGTGCCGCAGGCGTTCCTGGCCGACAAGCTGCCGAACGGCGATCCGAACCCGCTCAGAACCTATCCGCGCCGGACAGGGCTCAGCGTTCTGCAGCCGGGACGGCGCGATGCGTTCAGCCTTGCTGCCGTGCAGGAGAACGATTTCATCGTCGGCAACAATGGCAGCATCGGCTTCGGCGGCGGCATCACCGGAGACTTCGTTCAGTTTGGCGGCTGGACCGGCGATCTGGAGAACAATCCGCACAATACGGTGCATCGGCTGATCGGCGGCTACATGGGGGATCCGCGCCTTGCCGGGCTCGACCCATTGTTCTGGCTGCACCACTGCAATATCGACCGGCTGTGGGAAGCCTGGATGAGCACGCCGGGCAAGACCATGACGCGCGACTCGCGATGGCGCGAAGGACCGGCCGATCGTCCTTTCCTGATGCCGGCGCTCGGAGGCGCCGATCCCGGCATCACGTTTGGCGGTGCTGATACATTGAAGGGCGGGAAATTCCATCCCACCTATGACAATCTGACCAAGGGAACGGGTCTCGTTCCGGGAGGTGTCGCGGTGGCACGTGTGGGCATGGGTCCCTCGCATCAGCAATCCGTCGAGCCGATCGGCGCCAATGCGAGCGCGGTCAGCGTTGGCAGCAAGCCCGAGAGCAGCCTCGTCACGCTCGAGCCGCGGGCGACCACCGCCGGGGTCGCGGCGATGGGCGCGACGACGCCCGGACACACCGTGACGCGGCTTTATCTCGCGCTCGAATCCGTCCGTGGCGAGGCGTCGGCGCCGCAGATCGACGTCTATGTCAATTTGCCTGACGGCGCCGACCCGGATGCGCATCCGGAGTTGCACGCCGGCAACCTGACCCTGTTCGGCCTGAACGTCGCCTCGCGGCCGCATGGCAGGCACGGTGGCAATGGTCTCGGCTACACGCTCGACATCACCGAGCTGGCGCAGCGGCTGCAGCAGGCGGGTGGCTTCGATCCGACCAAGATCCGCGTGACATTGGTGCCCGGCGAGCATGTCAGCGACGACAGCCCGATCACGGTCGACAAGATCAGCGTGCTGAAGCGCGTCGGCATCGTCAGCTGAGGCTGCTCCGATGCCGCGCGCCGCGACGTTGCGCAGCCTCGCCCGGCCGCCATGGTGGATCCTCTTCGCCATGGCCGGAGGCGGCCTGGTTCTGTCGGCCTATGGCGCGGTGACGGGTGCGGTGCCTGCGTTCTGCAGCTCCGTCGCAAGCAGCCAGATCAGCGCCTTAGGCGAGGCCGATGTGCTGCTGCTCGCGGTCGCGCTGAACCCGCCCGGACGCATCATGGGCGGCTGGGCCGCGATGCTGCTGGCGATGATGCCGCCGCTGCTTGCAGCGCCGCTGATGCACGTCTGGCGCTCGAGCCTGCCGCGGCGCCGGGCAGCTTCGGTCACACTCTTCCTGCTCGGCTATGGCATGGTGTGGATGGCGGTCGGCCCGCTGCTGATCACGCTCGCGATCGCACTCCAGGTGGCCGGCCGCGGCAGCTTGTGGGTGTTCGGCGCGACCATCCTGGTGGCGCTGCTCTGGAGCGCCTGCCCCGGGCAACGCGCGGCGCTCAACCGCAGCCACCGTCTGCCACGGATCGGCCTGTTCGGCTGGACGGCGTTGCGCGACTGCGTGCGGTTCGGCGTGATCCACGCCCTCTGGTGCGTCGCGTCGTGCTGGCCCTGGATGCTGGCTGCTGCGGTCGCGGAGAATTCGCATCTCGCATTCATGGTGGCCGCCGGAGCAATCATGTTCGGCGAACGACTGGCGCCGCCGGAGCCGCCGCGCTGGCGCTGGCCGGTGCTGATCCTGGCGCTCGATCCGCGGCCCGCCTTGGCGCCGTTGCGGGGCTTGCTCCGCCATGGGTAGACGCGCTTGTCTTGCGATCGGCGTGGCAACCGTGCTGCCGGTGAAGGCGAACGAAACCTCGCCCTTCGCCGATCTCGACGGCGCTGTCATTGCCGCGCGCGCGATCGGGGACTGGGCGCTGCGCTCGGGTTTCGGCGCGGACAACGTTCGCGTCGTCGACGACAGGCGAGATGGCAACAGGGACAATCCGGTCACCGCCGCCCGCGTGCAACGGGCGGTCGACGAGCTGTTTCCGGCCACTGCCGACACCGTCGACCATCTCGTCCTGGCGTTCTGCGGTCATGGTCTGACCGACGCGAATTTCGGCTCGATCTCCTGGCTGTTCAGCGACTCGCTGCGCGGCCGTTATCGCGTCGTGGCGGATGCTTTCAACGAGGAGCTGCTGCGCCACGGCGTCCAGCGCATCACGCTGATCTCGGATGCCTGCCGCGAAGCTCCCAAGGACATCGATCTCATGCGGCTCGACCCGGTGCGCGGGATCACGGCCGACGGCGAACGGGTCGAGAGCCCGAAATTCGATCGCTTCGCCGCCTGCCAGGACGGCCAGCTCGGCTTCATGGTGGCCGAGCCGAATTCCGCCAGCGCCGGCAAATGCATTTTCTCCGGCGTGATCGTCGATGTGCTGTGGGGCAGGGAGCCGTCGGCCATCAGCAACGATGTCATTACGACCAACACGTTCGGTGTCTGCGTGCGCAGCCGCACCAGCCAACGGGCCAAGGACTATCAGCTGAAGCTGAACCCGCAATGCCAGGTCGATCCGGAAGCCGTCGTCCTCTACGACAAGAACAACCCGCCATCGGACAATGGCGTCGAGCTCCAGCCTTGGCCGCCGGCGGGCGCCGCGTCGATCATGGGGGAACGCCCTGCCGCGGCTGATGCGGCCGAGGCCGCGCGCAATCTCGAACGGATCAACAGGGATGAATCGTTCCGCGCGCGGGTGCTTGGTCCAGGCTTCGGAGTGAACAAGCTCAACCTCGGCTTGGCCAAGGAGACGCTGCCGATCCCGCCCGGAAGCGAGGACATGCTGCACAATCTGATAAAGCTGCGCGTCACGCCGTCGCGACGTGCCCGCCGCGGCACACCCAACACGCGCCGCGCCGCCGAGGCGATCACGCTGCAGCTCGAGGCGGATGCGGTGGCCGACGTGCGCGCCAAGGCCGCCGCCGAATTTCGCCGCAGCGTGACGCAGATCAAGCCGTCGCCTGGGCCTGACGGGTCCAATCTGATCGTGGCCGGCGGGGCGCGATTATGGGCGCGGCAGGCTCCGCAGGCGGGCCGTCAAACCGCCGCGCGCACCGGCTTTCGCGTCAGCGCCGATCCCGCGGGAATGCCGGTGCTCGTGGAGTTCGCCGACGGCAGTTTCGCGCCGGTGGTGCCCTATGACGGGCTGTATGCGGTCATGAAGCAGAGCTCGACCGGCGATGTCATGGTGGCCTATGGCGAGCACGAGCAGCGCGATTCCTTTCGCGAGGCGCTCGAGGCGATCGCCGATTTCGCGGCCGGCCGGATCGGGCCCGAGCACCTCGCCAGACTGGCCGCGCATCTCAGGCTCGACAAGCACGCTGATCCGGCGCTCGGCGCGATCTGTGCCTATCTCTACCGGGCGATGGCTGACTTCGACAGCATCCGCCGCATGGCTTATTTTTACGTCGCGTACGATCAGCCCGTGCCGTTCGACGTTGCCCTGCTCGGTGCGATGGATGTCGCTCGCGGGCGGGATGGCGCGTTGACGTTGGAGATACCGGCCGTGAAGGCGCGCAGCCTACCGCCCGGCGCCTCCGAGCTGCCGGACTTCGTCACGTGCCAGACGAGCGCCGCCCGTGCCGCGATAGGAGGGCGCTGTCCCTGGCTCGCCAGCGGCTGGGACTACGTGCGCGAGCCGCGCCCGTCCGCAGCTGCGCTGGTCGACGGACTGATCGAACATGCCGCGGAGATCCGCCGAAGCGGGTTCACGGCGCTTCCTGCCGACATCGGCAAGCAGTTGGCGAATGCGTGGGGACTGATGCCGCAATAAGCTTTGGGCGGCACAGACGGCCCACACGGGCCGCCTGTGATCAACTCGGGACGCGATCAGGCCATCGCCCGCTCCGGCAGCAGCTCGGCGATCTGCACGGCATTCAGCGCGGCGCCCTTCAGCAACTGATCGGCGGCGACGAACATCGCGATCGAGTGGCCGGAGGGATCCGACAGATCCTTGCGGATGCGGCCGACCAGCACGTCGTCCTGGCCCGACGCGTCGACCGGCATCGGGAAGTGGTTCTTGGCGCGATCGTCAACGAGACGCACGCCGGGCGCGGTCGCGAGGATGCGACGGACCTCGTCTTCGCTGATCGGCTTCTCGCATTCGAAGGTGATCGCCTCGCAATGCGCGCGCAGCACCGGGACGCGGACGCAGGTGACGCCGATGGCGATGCCCTCATCCTCGAAGATCTTGCGGGTCTCGTTGATGACCTTGGTCTCTTCGTCGTTGTAGCCGGTGTCGGGATCGATGGCCGTGTTGTGGCTGAACAGGTTGAACGCGAACGGATGCGGCATCACCTTGGGCGCATAGACCTGGCCGTTGAGGTTGGCGCGTGTCGACTGCACCAGCTCGTCCATCGCCGCCGCACCGGCGCCGCTCGCAGCCTGGTAGGTCGAGATGATCACGCGCTTGATGCGGTTCTTCTGGTGGATCGGCCACAGCGGCACCAGCGCCGTGATCGCCGCGCAATTCGGGTTGGCGATGATGCCCTTGTGGTCACGGATGCGACGGGCGTTGATCTCCGGGATGACCAGCGGCACGTTCGGGTCCGTGCGGAACGCCGAGGAGTTGTCGACCACGACGGCGCCGGAGCGGACGGCGATCGGCGCGAACGTCTTCGAGATGCCGCTGCCGGCCGAGAACAGCGCGATATCGACGCCCTCGAACGAGCGCTCGGTCAGCTCCTCGATCACGATGGTCTGGCCGCGGAAGGTCAGGGTCTGGCCGGCCGAGCGGGCGCTCGCCAGCGCCTTCAGCCTGCCGACGGGAACGTTGCGGCGGTCCAGGGTGGCGATGAACTCGGCGCCGACGGCGCCGGTGACGCCGACGATGGCAATGGTGGGATCGTGTGGCACGTCTTCAGGTCTCCGGTCAGGAATTTGGGCATAAAAAAAGCCCCGGACCTTCATCAGGCGGGGCTTCGGTTCGAAGATGGTCGCGATCGAGGTCGATTACGCGCGCACGCCTCCCGAGTCCCCCTGGGGCTTGGTGGTTTTCGTCGTGCGTTTGGTCGAGGTCGACATGGCGCGGGACCATAGGGGCGGTCAGAACCGCCGTCAACGGCCGTTGTAGGCGAAAACCTCGCCATCGCGGTTGAATCGGGGGCCATCCTGACGCAATAAGCCGGCCATGAGCTCCCCCACTGGCGATCTTCCCAATCATTTCGAGCTGCTCGGCACCGATGGCGCGACCCGCACCGGCCGGCTGACGACGCCGCATGGCGTGGTCCGCACGCCGGCCTTCATGCCGGTCGGCACGGCCGGCGCGATGAAGGGCATCCACTGGCGCGACGTGCGCGAGGCCGGCGCCGACATCGTGCTCGGCAACACCTATCACCTGATGCTGCGGCCCACGGCCGAGCGCATCGCAGCCCTTGGCGGCCTGCAGCGCTTCACCGGCTGGGGCGGGCCGATGCTGACGGATTCCGGCGGCTTCCAGGTGATGTCGCTGTCGGCGCTGCGCAAGGTGACGGAGCAGGCGGTGACGTTCCGCTCGCATATCGACGGCGCCAAGATCGAGCTGTCGCCGGAGCGCGCGATCGAGGTGCAGCGGCTGCTCAACTCCGATATCGCCATGCAGCTCGACGAATGCGTACGGCTGCCCGCCGAGCCCGCCGACATCGAGCGCGCCATGCGGCTGTCACTGCGCTGGGCCGAGCGTTGCCGCCGCGCCTTCGAGACCGCACCTGATGGCTACATGTTGTTCGGCATCGTGCAGGGTGGCGATTTGCCGGCGCTGCGCCTTGCCAGCGCACAGGCGCTGGTCGATATCGGCTTCCACGGCTATGCAATCGGCGGCCTCGCGGTCGGCGAGCCGCAGGCCGTCATGCTCGAGATGATCGAGGCGACGGTGCCGGCGCTGCCGGCCGATCGTCCCCGCTATCTGATGGGCGTCGGCACGCCGGACGATCTCCTTGAGTCCGTGAAGCGCGGCGTCGACATGTTCGACTGCGTGCTACCGACCCGCAACGGCCGTCACGGCGTCGCCTATACCCGCTTCGGCCCGGTCAATCTGCGCAACGCGCGCCACGCCGACGATCCGCGTCCGCTGGATGAGGAGAGCCCGTGGCCGCCCGCGCGCAGCTACGCGCGCGCCTATCTGCATCACCTGATCAAGGCCGGCGAAGCGCTCGGTGCGACGCTGCTGTCCGAGATCAACATCGCCTACTTCCAATATCTAATGGCCGGGATGCGGGAGGCGATCGCGCAGGGGCACTTCACGGCGTTCTACGAACGCACCAAGGCCGATTGGGCACGTGGTGACATCGCTCCGCATGCCGGATGAAACAGGGCCTCGAGGCCGCTTTCATCCGCCGCGCCATCATTGCGCGGCGTTCTGTCATCAACAGCGATGTGAGCTGAGGCCCGATCCACGGCGGCACGACGGCTGCGGCATCACGCCGTGGAACGTTTCTGACGGGAAGCCGTTCAGTTGCAGATGAAGCGGCTCTTGACCGAGTGTTTGGTGACAAAACCGTAGCCGCAGGTGTCGCAGGTCCAGAGATAGCTGATCGCGTTGTCGGCCAAATAGGCGGACGCTTCGGCCGCGATCATGGAGTCGGCGCAGACCGGGCATGTCGGCAGATCACAGCCGCGCGGATTCGGCCGGGGTGATGCAGTCGACATGAGATCAGCGAGTGCTGACATAGGGACCTCCTGGGCGATCTCTTTGTTGGCGATCTCGGTTCGAAACATTCCGTCTCGAGCGAGTCCATCTTTGAAGCCAGTCCAACTTTCAACGGTTCGAATTTCCGTCACACAAAGAGTTTGTCTGGGTGGTCTGTTCTTGTTCGGTAGTCCGTTTTTTTTGAGTCGATCGTCTTAGCGCGTGTCTTTTTTTGCGAGTGTACTTTTGGCCAGTGGACTTATAGCGTCCGCTCCACAGCACTCGCTATTTCGGCGGCGATACTCGGTCTTTATTCTTCAGTCTTCGTCAGTGTGTCATCGTCGTACCATTCCCGACCTGACACCTTGCTGACGTCGGACGGGGCAGCAGCACCTGCTCCGTGAATCTCCGTCCGAACATACACCGGGTTTATTGACCTTGTCGCAACACAAATGCGTAGGTTTTGCGCAATTTAACGACGACTTGTTGTGCGTCGCGATGATCGAGCGGTCGCGGAAACGTGCTTGCGCAGCGCAGCAAGCTCGCTGAAGATAGTCAGGACAATTTTCACTGTCGCGCCGGAGTGCGCAAGGGAGTTATCCAAATGGAGTCAGCTGCGACGCAGCGTCCCGGCCGTGGGCGGGTATTTGATTCAATTGTCGACGCCTTCGGCAATACGCCGATTGTGCGGCTGCGAAAGCTGCCGGAGCAGCACGGCGTCAAGGCGACCATCCTTGCCAAGCTTGAATATTTCAATCCGGCGGCCAGCGTGAAGGATCGCATCGGCGTGGGCATGATCCTGGCCATGGAGCAGGCCGGCGTGATCAACCCCGACACGGTGCTGATCGAACCGACCTCGGGCAATACCGGCATCGCGCTCGCCTTCGTCGCGGCAGCGCGCGGCTACAAGCTGAAACTGGTGATGCCGGAATCGATGTCGATCGAGCGGCGCAAGATGCTGGCCTTCCTCGGCGCCGAGATCGTGCTGACGCCGGCGGGGCAGGGCATGAAGGGCGCCATCGCCACCGCCGAGGAGCTTGTGCGAACCACACCGAACTCGGTGATGCCGCAGCAGTTCAAGAACCTCGCCAACCCCGAGATCCATCGCCGGACCACCGCCGAGGAGATCTGGAACGATACCAATGGCAACATCGACGTATTCGTCGCCGGCGTCGGCACCGGCGGCACCATCACCGGCGTCGGCCAGGTGTTGAAATCGCGCAAGCCCGGCCTCAAGGTCGTGGCCGTCGAGCCGGAGGAGAGCCCGGTGCTGTCCGGCGGCCAGCACTCGCCGCACAAGATCCAGGGCATCGGCGCCGGCTTCGTGCCGGACATTCTCGACCGCGCCATCATCGACGAGATCGTCAAGATCAACAGCACGACGGCGCTCGAGACCTCGCGCGCGCTGGCCCGCAACGAGGGCATTCCGGGCGGCATCTCGTCGGGGGCGGCGATCGCTGCCGCGATCGAGATCGGCAAGCGGCCGGAGAACGCGGGCAAGACAATCCTGGCGATCGTGCCGTCGTTCTCCGAACGCTATCTGTCCACGGCGCTGTTTGAGGGGATCTGATCATGGCCGACCAGCCGCGGCGTCCACGGACGCTCGCCGACGCCCGGACCGAGGCGGAGGCCGCGTTCAAGAAGGTGACCACAAAGCCGGTCGAAGCGCCGCCGAAGAAGGCCGCTGTGCCCGGCGTGCGCGAGCAGGTGACGTTGCGGATCGACCAGGACGTGCTCGAGCACTTCCAGTCCCAGGGCCCGGGCTGGCAGGAGCGGATCAATGCGGCCCTGCGCAAGGCCGCAGGGCTCTGACGACGGTTTCGCTCCCTGCTCGCAACTTCAAAGGAAAGAGCCCGGACCTCACGGTCCGGGCTCTTTGCTTTGGCGAAGCGAGGCGGTTCAGCGGCGCAGGGCGCCACCGAGGACGCCGCCCATCATGCCGCCGATGAAGGCGGCTCCGGCGGCATTGCCGGCGTTGTCCTGCGGCGGCGGGTTGCGGTAGACGGGCGCGCCCTGCGGCGGCGGGTTGCCGGCTGCGACGTTGCCGGCCGGCTTGGCGCGGCGCGGCCTGGCTTCGTCGCCGACCGCGGCCGTGGCGGGCGCGGGCTGCGGCTCGGCCAGCAGCGCCTTGTGCTGCAGCTTGGTCAGGAAGCCGCTCGAGGGATAGCCCCGCGCCGCCTGCCAGCGCTTGAGGACGCCGCGGGTCTCGTCGTCGAATGCGCCGGTCATCTTGGTGTCGAAGCCGAGGCCGGTCAGGCGGCGCTGCACGTCGCGCCGCTTGGTCTTGTCGAGACCGATCTGATCCTCGCTGACCTGCGTGCCTTCCTCGGTGAAGGTCGCGGGATCGACGCCCTTGGCGACGTTGCGGGTCGCGGTGTTGATCGCGCCGCTCTCGATCGAGGCGATGCGCGCCATCGCGAGCGACTTGAACTGTCCGTTCGGGTAGGTCGAGAGATAGGCGTTGAGCTCTTCCGGCTTGTTAGAGTCCTTCACCGAGCGCCAGAATTCGAGCTCGGCTTCGCCGGCGCTCTGGCCCGCGGCGGCGACGGGCGTGGTGCCGGCGGTCGCGGCCGTGGCCGGCGGCGCCGCGGCTGGATTGAGATACACCGCACCGATCAGGTTGGTATGGCCCCAGGGCAATTGGCCCTTGCTGGTCTCCTCGTTGACCTGGGCGCGCACCGAGGTCATGGCCTGCTGGATCTCCACGCCGGGCTGGGCGATGTGCGAGATCAGCGCGCGTGTGAACGGGCTGTTGGCGCCGGCATCGCCGTCGAGCGCGGTCTGGCCGGGTCCGGTGGCGAACGCGATCAGGGTGCCTTCGCCGGATTTCATCTCGGCAAGGCCGGTCTGTACCGAGACGCTGCGGGTCGGCGAGTTCGACTTGATCTTGGCCGCGAACGGGTTGTCGCGGCAGGCGTCGAGGAACACCAGCTTGACCTTGGCATCGCCCATGGTCTGGTCGAGCGTCACGTCGATGTTGATCGCCGAACCGAGCTTGACGTCCATCTCCGATTTCAGATCGGCGTCGACCGGCAGGAGGTAGTTGGTGCCGGCGATCGCGATGCCATGGCCGGCATAATAGAACACCGCGATGTCAGCGCCCTGCGCCTTGCGACCGAAGTCGAGCAGCTTCTCGGTCATCTTGTCGCGCGTGAGGTTGGTGCCCTCGACCACGTCGAAGCCGACGTTGCGCAGCGTGGCGGCCATGGCCTTGGCGTCCACCGGCGGGTTCGGCAGCTGGGTCACGGTCTTATAGGCGCCGTTGCCGACCACGAAGGCGACGCGGCGGTCGGCCTTGGCGGCCTCGGCGGTCAGCACCACGCAAAGCAGCGACAAGGTGATGGTGAGAATGCGCATCAGGAGATCCCCCAACGATTAGCGAAGCGATCACTCCCGCATTTGTCGCGGGTCGGGTCGAAAAGTCTTGTTCCGATGCAAAAAATCTCGCTTCCGCCACAAAGCAGTTCGCGAGTGTTGCGCGATGCCAACGCCGATCGCGTGTATTGGCAGAGTTCCGTGACTCTGATCACACGATGAGCGGCATCAGCGTCCGCCAGTCTCGCCCACCGGCACTGCGCGAGACTGCGGCGGCCGCAGGTTCAACAAATTTCCCGCCAGAATCAGGGCAGCCCCCAGCACCGTGAAGCCGTCGAGCCGCTCTGCATACACCAGCCAGCCGACGGTGGCGGTCAGCGGCACCCGCAGGAAGTCCATCGGTATCACGATGGTGGCGTCGGCATAGAGCATCGCGCGGGCCATGCAGAAATGCGAGAAGGTGCCGCACAGGGCCACGAGGATGACCCAGCCCCACGCGGTGGTAGAAGGCCACGACCACAGCAGCAGCGTCGGCACGAGACCGGCAACGGACTGCACCACCAGCATCCAGAAGATGATCGACACGGTCGGCTCGGAGCGGGTCAGGAACTTGACCAGCGCGATCGAGATGCCGAAGCCGACCGCCGCGCCGAGCGCAATGAGCTGCCCCGGATTGATCGCGCCGGTGTCGGGGCGAACGATGACGACGACCCCGACCAGGCCGAGCACGATCGCCAGCAGCTTGAACAGCGTGATGCGCTCGCCGAGAAAGGTGGCTGCCAGCAGGGCGGTCCAGATCGGCATCGTGAATTCGATCGCCACGACCTGGCCGATCGGGATCAGGGTCAGCGCAAAGAACCAGCCCAGCTGTGCGCCGTAATGGATGAGGTTGCGGGCCGCATGCAGCTTCAGCCGCGTGGTCCGGAGCGTCGCCAGGCCGCCGCTCAGGGCGATGACCGGCGACAGCATCACGAGGCCGATGAGACAGCGCAGCTCCATCAGCTCGAACACGTTGAGCTCGCGCACGGCCTCCCGGCCTGCGACCGCCATGACGAGCATGAGCGTCAGCCAGCCCGCCATCCACATCGCGGCCATCATTTTCGAAGCTGAGCGGTGCATCAGGCGGCTGTGTGGGAGGGAAGGTTCGAGCTGGAAGGGGAGGGGCTGTATCACCTCTCGAGGCCCCTCATTGCAAACGAAATCAACGGTGCAGCGCATCAACCCGGCCGCCGGAATCGGCGTCCGCAAGCGCTGCCGCTGAACCAGAAAAACATTGGAGTGTGCGCGCGTTTCGTCCTAAAGCGACGGCCGCGAAACAGCCAAGGCAGAGTTCCCGAGATGACCGAGCGCGCCACCTCAGCCGATTTCCTGACCGCTTTTGCCACGGGCTGGCCGGAGCAGGAGCCGCATCTCCTGGTGCTGTCGCTGACCACGCAGAAGGGCAAGCAGGATTTCGCCATGACCCGGGAGCAGGCGCTGCTGATCGCCAAGACGATCAAGCGAACCGCAGCGCAGCTGGCTCCGGCGCCGGCCTCGGGCGCCAAGCGCGCCTGAACGGCCTGGTCAGCGCGACAGCGAGATGTTTGCTGCGCGGAACTGGCTGTCGGCGCGGATCGATACGGATTGCTTGTTGCCGCGGGTCGCGATCGCAATGTTGGCGTTGAAGCCCGCGGTGGTCGCGACGAGCTGGAAGTTGCCGCCGCCGCCGCGTCCCTGCAGGATGCCGCTGACGCCGCGGCTGGTCTCGGTCCAGGACCCGGAGATCGCCGAGCCCTCGGCGGCAAGATCGGCCTGCAGTCCGAACTTGTAGGCGTCGCTGGCGCAGGTCAGGACCAGGTTCATTCGCGTGCTGGACGCACCGTAGTTGGCGCGGCAGCGAATACGCTCGGTCGAGCCGTCCTCGAGGGCGACTGTGCCGCCGCCGCTCCACGTGCCCGCCAGGCCGGTGAATGGGCCGGGATCGGCGTGGCCCGGCAAGGCTGCCAGGAGGGCCGACAGCAAAACGGCGGCTCCTGCGAGCCGCCGTTTGGATAGATTCAGGAAAGGTGGAGCCTTAGAGGCGCGAGGCCTGCCAGCGCCCGCTGCAGGGAATCCCTGCCGACGCGCCGTTCCATTTCCCCGAGCCGGAATTGCCGCTGAGCTGTCCATTCGCGAAAGCGCCATTGATCGAGACCTTAACCAGGCCTTCGCGCCCAATCGAACCCGTCACGTTGGCGCCGGCCGCGGAAACCTTACCGTCTGCAACCGTCAGGGTCGAGCTTGCGGTGGGCTCGCAGGTGCCGCTGCTGGTGACAATGGTGACCTGCCACTGGCCGTCATAGGGCGACTGGGCGAAAGCGGGGGCGGTTGCACTGCCCGCCAGGATCGACGCGGCGAAAGCCATTCCAATGCGGTCGAGACGCATGAATCGATGTCCCTCATGTCTGTGATGAGAAGCTTATTGGGACGAATTGTGACGAAAATTTGCCGCAGTGCCAAACAGAAATTTTATCAAACAGTTTCAGCGTGTTAAGGATTAATGCGGATTTCCGCCATGAGCCATTTGGGCGACAATATGAGCAAATTGCGACCTCGCTTACGACATGAGCCGAGCGGTACCAAGGTCTTGCCTCGGCGGAGTTTTTGGTCGGCCGGCCGCTCAGCACGTCGACTGACCCGCGGCGCGGTCGATACGGATTTCAGCTCGCGAACCCGTCGTCAGTGCGGCGTCAGGCTGGGTGCCTTGGTCGCGAACTGCTCGTCCTGAGGCTTGGCCGGAATCGTGCCGCTTGCTTTCGCAGCCTCGACGACGTCGCCGAGCAGCTTCAGGCCGAGCGGCGCCAGGGCGCGCTCCCACAGCTCGCGCGCCGTCTCGCCCTTCTTGACGAACACCCAGTCCTGCGCGGCAATCGCGCCGGCATCCATTCGATCCGCCAAATGATAGATGGTGCCGCCGGCGATCGGGTCGCCCTCCTTGATGGTCCACTCGACGGCGGCGATGCCGCGATGCCGCGGCAACAGCGACGGATGGTAGCCGATGCCGCCGAGCGGCGCCGCCTTGACGGCTTCCTGCGTTACCCGCGCATGGCTGTGGGCCGTGACGATCAGATCCGTCCCGGGTGCGATCTCGCTGGCCGGCACCGTCTTCGGGTTGGCCTGAACCAGCACCTCGATCCCCGCCGCGCGCGCCGCCGCGGCCAGCCGGTCCTCGCCGTCATGCACGACGACCCGCGCGATCTCGATACCTCTGTCACGCAGCATGTTCAGTGTGGCCACACCGAAATGGCGGGAACCGACGAGGGTGATACGCATGGTGGGGCATCTTCCATGGTTGGGGCGGGGCGAGACCCGATCAGGTTGTGCGGACCGGGCCTATTCGGGTCAAACCAAGCCTTGGCGCGCAGGTCAAGCACCAGCTGTGCTTTCACCACAGCCGGCGAAGAACGGGCTGGCCGAGGGCTCGCGCGGGAGCCCGGCTTGCCCAGCCGAGAGCGACGGACGAACTCCCGCTCGGTGCCGGTCGGGGACCGGCTTCATATCGATCAATTGGCCTCGACCGCCGTCGTCGCAGGCGCTGGCAGCGCAGGGCTATGTAGCTGACGACCGACTGTGGACTGATCAGATCGGGCGGGGTGGCCGGTTTGCGCAATGGGCCGGTTTACGAACGTGCGGCGTTTGACTATTGTCAGTTGCAACTAATCAACTTCTGATTGCAGGAAAATTTCGTAGTTCGTGCGGAGCAGCACGTATGATGAGGATAATTTCTTAAAGGCCTTCGGTCACACTGCATAAGCCGCTCCGCCGCGCGGCCGGATAGCCGGGTGCCTCGCCTGTCACCGATCCCTGGGCCAGAGCACCCGGTTATTTGCCGGCGCCTTCGTTGTCTATGCATGTGGCGGATGGTCGATGCCGAGGGCCGCGCATAGCGGCCCGAGATGCTTCTCATAACGCCGCCAGCTGCCGATCGAGCCGCGATACAGCGGCTGACGCACCTGCATCAGGCTCGCGGTTCGCACGGTGCGTTCGGTCTGATGGAAGTCGAGGCAGGCGTCCTCCCAGTTGAGCCCGCAATGGGCGAGCACGCGGCGAGAAACGCCTTCGAGATCGTCGACCAGATCCTCATATTGCACATCCATCAGGATGCCCGGCGGCAGGACCTTGTGCCAATGTTCCATGACGCCCTCGTAGCCCCTGTAATAGTGGCCGAGCTCGGTCAGGTCGTAGGCGAAGGGCTGGGCTCCCGTGAACAGCAGCGAGTAACAGGATACGCAATTGTCGAGCGGGTCGCGTCGTGTGTTGATGATGCGCGCACGCGGGAAGGCGGCGTGGATCATTCCGACAAACAGGAAGTTGAGCGGCATCTTGTCGACGATGCGCTCGGCCTCGGGCGCCAGCGCGCGAACGCGTGCCGTGTACTCCTGTCCGAGATTCGTCATCTCCTCGGGCGGCAGCAGGGTCACCAGGTCCGGGTAGTTCGGAACGACCTTCTGCCGGCTGGCGCATTCGCCGACCAGGTCCTTGAAGGTCTCGAGCTCGCCTGCGCCGAATACCTTGGAATGGCTCGCCAGCACCTGCTCCATCAGGGTTGTTCCGGAGCGCGGCATGCCGACGATGAAGATGGGAGCCCAGGAGTCGTCGCCATGCCCCGCGACCGAACGGAAGAACTCGGGCGTGAAGCGGGCGGCGACGTTCTCCATCATGGCGAGCCGCTGCCCGGAGTCGTAGTCGAAGGTCCGGCGCTTGAGCGTGTTGGCCGTTTGCAGATGCGAAAAAGCGGCGTCGTAGTCCTTCAGATCTGACAGCGCTTTGCCAAACGCGAAATGGGCCGCGATCTGCTTCTCCTGGTCGAGCTGATCGGCGCGCTCGATCAGCTTCCGCAACGGGGGCAAGCGGCTGTCGTCCGGCTTGAACTTCGACATGTTCGCCAGATTGAGGTGAATCGGCGCGTCGTCAGGTGCGAGCTCCAGGGCCTTCTGGAACGCGGCGGTCGCCTCCTCGAAGCGGCCGAGCGCCTGGTAGGCGACGCCGAGATTGTTGTAGGAGCCGAACCGCTCGGGCTTGATCTTGATGGCCAGGAGATTCTGTTCGATCGATTCCTCGAGCCGGTTGAGCTCCAGGAACGCATTGCCGAGATTGCCGTAGGCGTCGGCATAATCGGGCCGGCCGGCCAGCGCGCGCTTGTAGTGCTCGATGGCGCGCTCGCGATGGCCCTGGCGCAGCAGCACGTTGGCAATGTTGTTGTGGGTCTCGGCGTGCTCCGGGCTGAAGTCGAGGACCTTGAGGTAGTGTCTCGCCGCCTCGATGTCCTTTCCTGCCGAGTACAGCAGGTTGCCGAGCGCGAAATGCGCATCGAGGTGCTGCGGCTTGTTGTCGATCGCCCTGAGCAGCAGCGCGATCGCCTCGTCGATCAGTCCCTGGCTCTGCCGGACCATCGCAAAGCCGTAGAGAATGCCGGGATGGCTCGGCGACAACGACAGTGCAGTCTCGTAGTGTTTCACCGCAGCGTCGTAGTTGCCCGCGGAGCCTTCGACGGCGCCGATGCTGCCATGGACTTCGGCGGACTTGTCGTTCACCGCGGCTGCGCGCTGGAAATAATCCTTGGCCTCGTCGAGCCGGTTGAAGGTGGTCGAGATCATGCCGAGGCCGACGAGAGCATCGAAATTCGTCGGCTGGCCAGCCAGGATCAGCTTGAAGATCTGCTCGGCATCACCGGTCTCGCCGCGGCTCTGCAGTTTCTTGGCGACGGCGACGACCCCGTCGGCCAGCGTCTGCAGCGACGCCAGCCGCGTCGCGTCGAACGGGTGCGACTCCGTCGTCGGCGTGACCACGGGCGGAGCGACGTTCGTGGGCTGTGGCTGCGCCACGCCCGCGACCGCCTCGGCGATCGTCGGACGCACCGCCTGGCTGCCGAGAGCATCGAGCAGCGGCCTGAGCCGGTCGCCATACATGCGCCAGCGGCCGACGGATCCGGAGAACAGCGGCTTGCGGACCTGGACCAGGCTGGCCGTGTTCACCGGGCGGTCATTGTCGTGGAACGACAGGCAGGCATCGTCCCATGCCAGTCCGCAATGCGCGACGATCTTGCGCGCATGCGCCTCGAAGTCGCGCACCATGTCCTCATAGGTCACTTCCAGCAGCACGCCCTCCGGCAGCACCGTCCGCCAATGACTCATCAGCGCGTCATAGGCGCGGTAATAGCGGCCGAGTTCGGCGAGGTCGTAGGCGAAGGGCTGCGGCTCTGCGAACAGCTGGGTATAGCAGGACAGGCAGGTGTCGATCGGATTGCGACGGACATGAATGATCCGCGCATTCGGCAGGGCCAGGTGGATCAGTCCGGCGAACAGGAAGTTCGACGGCATCTTGTCGACGACGCGACGCGTATCGGCCGGCAGGCTGCTGAACCGGTCGAGATAGCTGCGGGCCAAGGTCATGATGTCGGCATCGGACAACTTGGCGAGCATCTCCGGATAGTCGCCGCGGGCAGGATCCGTAAAGTTCGCCACCGCAGCTGCGAAGTAGTTGACCTCGCCGGCGCCATGCACGGCAGGATGGCTGGCCAGCGTCTGTTCGACCAGGCTGGTGCCGGACCGCGGCATGCCGATCACGAACACCGGCGCCTCGGATGGATCGCCGTGGCCGGCGCGCGCCTGCAGCAGGTCCTTGGAGAAGACGGCGCGAATGCGCTCGATCTGGCGCAGCGTCTGGTTCTCGTCGTAGTTGATGCGGCGGCGCTCGAGGCCGTTGCCGGCGTTGAGGTGCAGCAACGACCGTTCGCCGTCCTTGATGTCGGCAAACGCGCGGCCGAGCGTGAAGTGCAGGGCGATGCGCGCGTCCTCGGTGAGCGTCTCGGAGTTCGCTGCCAGCTCCTGCAGCGGCGCCCAGCGCGGGTCGTCGATCACGAATGGCTTGACCACGCTGTAGTTGAGATGAGTGCCGATGCTGCGCGGGTTGACCGCCAATGCAGATTCATACGCCCGCGCGGCTTCGTCGAGCCGGCCGACGATCGTCAGGACTCCCGCAAGATGGTTCATCGTCGTCGTGTCGCGCGGATCGTGCGCAAGAGCGGCCTGATATCCGGCGATGGCCTCGTCGTATCGCTGCGCGTTGCGCAGCGAGTCGGCGCGATTGCGGTGGGCCATGGCGTAGTCCGGCCGCAACCGCAGCGCCTCGTCATAATGCGACAGCGCCTTCTCGCGCCGGCCCAACGACTCCAGCGCATTGGCGAAGTTGTTGTGGGCTTCGGGGAAATCCGGCCGCTGAGTGACGGCGCGCTCGAAATGGAAAATCGCTCCAGGCCAGCTCTTCATGTCGAGGTGGATATTGCCGAGATTGTAGTGCGCCTCGGCGAGATGAGGGTTCAGCGCGAGCGCCTGCTGAAAAGCACGAATAGCCCCATCCAGCTCCCCCATCGCCTGATGACAGCCGCCGAGATTGAGCAGAACCATCGGCATCTTGGGTTCGATGCCGAGCGCGCGGGTATAGTGGCCGATCGCTTCGGAATGGCGGCCGAGCTGCCGGCTGGCATCACCGAGGCTACCGGCTGCCGCTGCGAATTGTGGCCTCGCCACAAGCGCAGCCTCATGGTGCGACAACGCTCGCTCGAACTGGCCGAGCCGCTGCAGGGCGAGTCCGAGTGCCTGGTGGAGGTCCGGGTTCTTGCCATCGATCGCAAGCGCCAATTCGAGGTGCTGCACGGCGGCGGCGGGATCGCCCAGGCCGTACAGCGCGCCGCCGAGCAGCAGGCGAGGCTCGACGGAGGATTCGTCGAGCGCAGCAGCGCGCGCGAAATGGGATGTCGCCTTGGCAAGGTCGCCCAATCCCGCAAACGCCTTTCCCACCGTCAAGTGCAGGTCTGCCGAGTCGCCTGTCGCGTCCGCGGCCCTGTCCAGCAGGGTTCGCGCCTCCTGCGCGTCGCCGAGTTGCAGGCGTACGGTCGCGAGGCTGCACAGGGTCCGGAAATGTCCGGGCTGGAGGGCAAGCACTTTCCGATAGGCGTCCTCGGCAACCTTCAGAGCGCGGCTGTCGATCGGGGACGGGATTGTCGCGCTGGAGCTGGTTGCTGCGGACACGAGTCGGGGACGGAAGGCGAGTGCTGGCTCGTTCATGATCACAACTGGCTGATTGTTCGACGGAAGGAGTTGTCGTGGCGGAATGAAGCGAAACGGAGGCTTGGTGTGCGCCGATACCGGTCGATCGTTTGGAAACGTTCCAGCCGGCTGCGGTGGGGAGCGCAACCCGATCTGGGCTGCGGGTCGATGCAGCCGGTGAATGCCAGTGTCTTCCACGAGATCGCTGGCGCGTTCTGGACGCAACGAAACCGGCGCAGACCGAGGGGTCTGCGCCGGCTTTTGTCGGTCGTCTTGCGGAGGCGTCAGGCCCACATGTGATGCATCGCGTGGTGATGCGACATGTCGGGAGCCGCGGTCGCTGCCGCCGCCGTGCCAGCCGCCGCAGCTGCTGCCGTGTGGTGGCTGTTGTGGCAGTGGTGGTGATGCATGTTGTTGGTGTTGCCAGTGGTCGGTGCCGGGGTCGTCGGAGCGGGTGTCGTCGGAGCCGGCGTCGTCGGAGCGGGAGTGGTCGGCGCCGGTGTCGTCGGTGCCGGCGTGGTTGGAGCGGCGGCCGCTCCGCCGGTGCCGTTGGCGATGTTCGGGTTGGCGCCCGCCGGCATGCCCGTGCCCTGGGCAATGCCATTGACTGCAGTCGCCGTCACGAAGCTCGTCGCCGACGTCACGTAGGCCGACCCGCCGATTGCGATGTTGTTGCCTGCGATGTCGCCGGCATTGCCGATGTAGTTCGCGGCCGCAGCCTTCAGCATCGCCTGATCGGTTGCCAGGGCCGCCCCCGTGTCACCGTTCATGATGCCCATGAGGGCCTTCGTGGCCATGATGGTGTCGGACTGCAGAGCACCGGCGGCGAGCTCGTCGTCGAACCGACCCTTGAACACCGCGCCCTGCGCCATATCGAACGCGGCGCCGAAGTTCTGGTAATTCGTGATCTGGTCGATCAGGGCCTGTGACGCCGTTCCCGTTCCGTTGGCGACTGCAACCAGCTTCGCGCCGAGCGTATTGCCTTCGGCCAGGAAGTTCGCCCAGAAATTGGTCTGCGCCTGGTTGTCCTGGAACTTCGTGACGGTTCCGGTAAGCCCGCCCGGATCCTCCGCGAAGCCGCCGCCATGTCCAGGCATGCCGGTGCCGCCCGCCGCCTTGTTGAGCGTCGCATCATTCTGAAACACGTCGATCATGTCGACGATGTTGTCGGCCGAGCCGCGCAGCGCCGTCGGACTGGCCATCGTCTCGGCGACATCATAGTTGTTGAGCTGAAGGTTTGCTTGGCTCAGCAGCGTCATCAGATGCAGTGTCGTCGTTTGCGCATCGACGGCGGTCTGGCCGGCTTCGAGGGCGGCGAGCTTCGCCGGGTCATTCAGGATCGCCTGAAGGCCCTGCGTCACGGCTGTGAAATCAGCCTGGACCTGGTTGATGTTGTTGGCGCTCATACCGCCCATCGACAGGGTCGCGACGGCGTTGAACACCGTTCCGATGGCCGTCAGATCGCCTGCCGCTGCAGCTGCAAGATTGGTGGCGCTGTCGTTGCCGACAGTCAGGGGCTGGAACCCGATGTCCATGGCGCCCGTATTGGCCAGGAAGGGAACGCCGTTGAGAGCGGCCGAAAGATGCGCATCCCCGTGGATCTGCCCCAGGATCTGCATCTGCACGTTGTGGAGGGTCTGGTCGGCCTCGGCGAGCGTCGCCGGATTGGCTGTGTTGGGTGCCGCGTTGATCAGCGTGGTGATCTCGTTCGACACCTGAGTGAGCACCGCTGTATCGGTGGCGTTCAGCGTGAACGCCTGGCCGCCCACGGTGACCTGGCCGGGATTGGCCAGCATCGCGTTGATGTCGTTCTGCACGGCATGCAGATCGGTGGTGTAGCTGCCGAGGAACGGATTGGAGTTACCGCTGTTCTGCGGCGTCGAGAACAGTCCGGTCGAAATACGAACCGCGTCGTTGAACACGACGCCGGCCTGCACGAGGTCGGTCGACAGGTTGAGCGCGGAGGCGCGAACGAGCAGGTTGGACGTGCCATTCGCCAGCGCCGTCGGGTTGAAGGTATTGGCTGCCATTAGATCAATCTCCCCAAGTTTCAACCCGGCGTCTGCTGCTTGGCGTAGTGGCAGCACGCGGGCGTTGATCGGGCTACGACGTCTCGTTCACTCAGCGCGGAGCGGGCGATTTGTCGCAGCCTCGAAGCACCTGGGAATTATTTGCTCCAATGGGGCCAAAAGAAGCGCCGCGGAGTCCTCAAATATGATGTTGTTCGGGCATGCGCCCGGTGTCGCAGCGAGGTCACGGCGGCACGTAGAAGAGTTCTAACTCCTTGATTTCAGTCGTGGCATCCTTGCAACACCCCATCTGGGCGACGCTTCGGCGCACGGTCCAGACAAGAAGTTGCCCTTTTGTTGCGCCGCGTTTCCCGGCCTTCATTAGAAACGTTCCATTGCTGAAGGTCGGAGCGAGGCGGAACGGGACGAGCATGAGTCTCGCATCCGAGGTCGATGTCCAAACTGGTTTCTCCTTCCTCCGTGGCTCTCGTGTCGGTCTGATTTTCGAGAGCGCCGGCTCGGGTGGATAGCTCGCGACAGCGTTCGTCGGTGCTGCGGTCGGCGGGCCCGGCCGATGGTCATCGGCCGGTCCGTCTCACGCCCACATGTGATGCATCGCCAGGTGGTGCGACATGTCGGGAGCGGGAGCCGCAGCCTGGTCCATATGTGAGCTGTGGCTGTGGTCGTCGTGGTGACAGTGACTGCTATGCGTGTGGTTGTTGCCGGCGGCGGCGCCACCCGCATTTGTCGTGCCGCCAGCTCCCGTACCGCCATTCCCGGCCGCTCCGCCCCCTGCCGCCGTACCGCCGGCCGCACCGGCTCCTCCAGCCGTTCCGCCACCCCCGGCGGTCGTCCCCGCGGTTGCGGTGCCGCCGGTGCCATTGGCGAGGTTCGGTGTTGCTGTGACGGGAATGGTGCCCTGCGCCGTGCCCTTGATTGAGGTCGCCGCCGAGACCGTTGTCGCGGTGCCGACATAGGTGCCGCCATTGACGGGGATGTTGTTGCCGGAGACGTCCATCGCATCGGCCGCGAAGCCCTGGCCTGCGGCGTTGATCATAGCCTTGTCGGCTGCGAGCGCGGCACCGGTGTCGCCGTTGAGGATGCCGTGCAGGCCCTTGACCGCTGCCGCGGTGTCGGCCTCCAGCGTGCCGCTGAGCAGCTCGTTGTCGAAGCGGCCCTGGAACACGGCGCCTTGTGCGGCATCGAAATTCGCACCGAACGCCTGGTAGTTCTGGATCTGCGTGATCAGCGCCGCGCTGGCCTGGGCTCCGCCGGTTGCGACCTTTTGCAAGGTTGCGTTGATGGTGTTGGCTTCAGCGAGGAACGCCGCCCAGAAGTTCGTCTGCGCCTGGTTGTCCTGGAACCTGGTGACGGTGCCTGTCAGTCCGCCCGGATCCTCGGCGAAGCCGCCGGCATGGCCGGCAGCGCCGTTGCCGCCCGCAGCCGTGTTGAGGTTGGCGTCGTTCTGCACGATATCGATGATGTCGAGCAGGTTGTCGGCGGTGCCGCGCAACGCCGCCTGATTTCCGGTGGTCGCGGCCTGGTCGTACTTGGTCAGCTGCAGGTTGATCTGGCCGAGCACCGTTTGCAGATGGACCGTGGTCAGCGCTGCTGCATTGGCAGTTTCGCCGGCTTCGATCTGCGCGAGCTGGGTCTGGTTGTTGAGGATTGCTGTCAATCCGTGCTGAACTGCGGTGAAGTCCGCGGTGACCTCAGCAAGATTGCCGGTGTTGATGCCGCCCGAAGCGACCTCGACGGCCTTGTTGAAGACGAGACCGACGTCCTTGAGATTGTTGCCCGCCGTAGCCGCAGCGAGGCTCGCCGGATCGTCCGCGCCGGCGGGTGAGGTCTGGAAGGCCACGTCCATGCCGCCGGTGTTGGCGAGGAAGGGGACGTTGTTCAGCGCATTGGCCAGATGCGCGTCGTTGTGGATCTCTCCGAGGATCTCCTGCTGCAGCGCATGGATCGTCTGGCTGGCTGCGGCGCTCGTCGATGCGTTTGCAAACTGGCCTGCGGCCTGCAGCAATGTGCCCAGTTGGCCCTCGACATTGGTGAGAACGGCCGTGTCGGTCGCGTTCAGTGCGAACATCTTGCCGCCGAGCGTGACCTGGCCGGGATTGGCCAGCATCGCCGCGATGTCGGTCTGCACCGCCGTGATGTCGGCCTGGTAGCTGGTGAGGAAGGCGGGTGAGTTGCCGCTGTTCGCGAGGCTGAAGAGGCCGAGCGAAGCGCGAACCGCGTCATTGAAGACGACGCCGGCCTGTACCAGGTCGGTCGAGTGCTGGATCGCGGTGGCACGCGTCAGCAGATTGGACGTGCCGTTGGCGAGCGCGGTCGGATTGAAGTTTACGGCAACTGGCGCCGGCGTGGTCGTGGATGACGTCGTGCCGCCGGTGCCATTGGCGATGTTCGGCGTGGCCGTGACCGGGATCGTGCCTTGGGCGAGGCCGTGCACCGACGTGGCGGTGGAGACCGTCGTCGCCGATCCGACGTAGGTCGCGCCGCCGATTGCGATGTTGTTGCCGGAGACGTCCATCGCGTCGGCCGCGAAGCCTTGTCCAGCAGCGTTGATCGCGGCCTTGTCGGCGGCGAGTGCTGCGCCGGTGTCGCCGTTGAGAATGCCCTGCAGGCCCTTCACCGCGGCTGCGGTGTCGGCCTCGAGCGTGCCGCTGAGCAGCTCGTTGTCGAAGCGGCCGCGGAAGACATTGCCCTGGGCGGCGTCGAAATTGGCACCGAACTGCTGGTAGTTCTGGATCTGCGTGACCAGCGCAGCGCTCGCCTGCGCGCCGCCGGTCGAGATCTTCTGCAGGGTGGCGTTGATGGTGTTGGCTTCGGCGAGGAAGGCGGCCCAGAAATTGGTCTGCGCCTGGTTGTCCTGGAACTTGGTGACCGTCCCGGTCAATCCGCCCGGATCCTCCGCGAAGCCGCCGGCATGGCCCGGCATGCCGTTGCCGCCGGCCGCCATGTTCAGATTGGCGTCGCCCTGGATGATGTCGATGCTGTCGAGCAGATTGTCGGCCGTGCCGCGCAACGCCGCCTGGTTGCCGGTCGTTTCCGCCTTGGCGTATTGATTGAGCTCGAGGTTGATCTGTCCGAGCACCGTCTGCAGGTGAATCGTCGTGAGCGCTGCAGCGTTCGCCGTCTCGCCGTTCTCGATCTGAGCGAGCTGGGTCTTGTTGTTCAGGATGTTGGTGAGGCCTTGCGAGATCGCGGTGAGGTCGGTCGTGACCTCCTGCAGATTTCCGGTGTGAATTCCGCCCGAGGCGAGATCGACGACCTTGTTGAACACAAGGCCGACGTCCTTGAGCGTGTTGCCCGCGGTTGCCGCGGCCAGCGTTGCCGCATCATCGGCGCCAGCGGGTGTATTCTGGAAGGCGACGTCCTGGCCGCCGGTGTTGGCCAGGAACGTCACTTTGTTCAAGGCGCCGGAGAGATGCGCGTCGCCGTTGATCTCCTGCAGGATCTCCTGCTGGACGGCGTGCAGCGTCTGATCGGCGGCGCTGATCATCGCAGCGTTGGTGGTCTGCTGTGCGGCGGTGATCAAGGTCGAGAGCTGCGCCTGCACATTGGTGAGAACCGCGGTGTCGGTTGCGTTCAATGTGAAGGTCTGGCCGCCGAGCGTCACCTGTCCCGGATTGGCGAGCATCGCGGCAATGTCATTCTGCACCGCGTGCATATCGGTGGTGTAGCTGCCGAGGAAGGGATTCGAGTTGCCGCTACCGGCCTGCGAGAACAGGCCGAGCGAGGCGCGGACTGCATCGTTGAACACCACGCCCGCCTGGACGAGGTCAGTCGACATGTTGAGCGCAGACGCGCGTACCAGCAGGTTCGACGTTCCATTGGCCAGGGCCGTCGGGTTGAAGGTGTTGTTCGCCATGGATCATCTCTCCCCAAGTTCATCCGACGCCCGGCAGGGCCCCGTATTGGAACTGGCCAGACGATGCGGATTGCATCGACCCTGCCGCCGCACGCGGCACGCATCCGAGCTGCGCTTCGCGTGTGTGCGATCTTCTGCCGCGCGATGATCTGTCGCGCGCTAGTTTGTCGCACTGTGCTATTTGGTCGCAGAAATCAGGCCAAAAGAAGCGTCGGGCTGCCCGCAATTATGTTGATGTTCGGGCATCGCGGAGCTGTGACCGGGAGGCCTCGAGCGGCCAGCAAGTGGTTGAAATCCGGTGGCAAGCCCAATTGCGGGCTGCGTCAATCTGACGCGAACTGCATCATCTCGTCAAGATGCTGCCCGCTTCTCGCCAGCGCAGCAGAGCGTCAAGGCAATTTGGGCGCGCGCCGCAGGGCGCGGCGGACATGCACTGTTTTCGTGAGAGTCGCAGATGTTTCGGGCGACGACCGTGAGGATCCGAAGAGATGCGAGGCAAGCGCCAATGGCGCGCTCCGCGACTCAGGACGGCGGCGCGGCCTGACGTTGGATTTGCAGCGCGGTCCTGATTCTCTGCAGCAGCGTGGTGTAGAGCTGGTTCCACGCTGCATCCTGAGCGTTGACGCTCAGCGCCCGTTGAATCAGGCCCAGGCTCACGCGGTAGGCCGCGAGTGCGCCATCGTAATTGCCGAGAGCAACGAGGGCATCGGCAAGGTTCTGATAGGATGTGACGAGAGCCCGTTGCAGCGTGGGGTCGGTCGGAGCGAGAGCGGCCATCTGCGTCGTCAGCGCAGCGTTCGCGCGGCGGTGGTCGAACGCTTCCTGGTGCCGGTCCTGAGCCGCCAGCACGTCCGCCAGCAGCGCGTGGCACCAGACCAGATCCTGCTTGAACGCTGAATTGTTGGGCTGGGCGGCGTGGAGCCGCTGGGTGACGGCAAGGCTTGCGGCATACGCCGCCTGGGCGCGCTCCAGGTCGCGCTGCACGAACAGAATGGCGCCAATGCGGTTCAACGTGACCGAGAATTTGCGTTGGAAGCCCACGTGGTCGGGATCGGCTTCGGTCAAGGTCCGAACCATGGCCGCACTCTGCTTGTAGTATTCGAGCGCGGTGGCCACGTCGCCGCTGGTCGCAGCGCGGTCGCCTGCTGCGATTTGCGCTGCGGCCTGATCCAGCATACTGCCGGCGCCGACCGTGAGCCCAACAGCCAGACCGCCGTGGTGAACGTCGCCGCAGTCGCCTGCGAGCAGCGTGCTGATTGCGAGCGGTTCGTCACCCGAGCGCATGCGTGGTGGATGTGTCCCAAGCAAGCGGTCTGGCTTGGCGTCGCCTGGAGGTCGTTCGCGCGCATCGTCCTCAGTCGAGGGGCGTGCTTGCGCATCGGACGGCTGGCCGCCTCTCAAGCCGGGAATGCGCAGCAACGTTGCCACGACATGCTCGGGGGTGATGAGGCGGGTGCATTCGAATTGGCGCGGCGTGCCCTTCAGCCGCGGACACCACAGGAAATCCTTGTGGTCGAAGCGATGGCTGCGGTCGTTCCAGCAGCCGTTGCAGGCGTGATAGTTGATGACGCGATAGGGCGTCGTGAACTCGTTGACGGGGTGGGAGAAGCCGCTGATCAGCACGACCGGGATTCCGGCGGCCCATGCCAGCCACGACAGACCGCTGGAAAGCCCGACGAACAGCGCAGCATGTCGAAGCCATCGGGCGCGCTCCAGCAGGGGCCGATCGCCGGTCTGATCCTCGGCGCCGGCGGGGATCTGCGTTCGATACGATCCGTAAGCGCGGACGGGGTGCTGGTCGATGCAGATCACCCGATAGCCGCGTGCCCTCAGGAAGGCCACGGTGCGATCCCAACCCTCGGGATTGTTCCAATGCTTGCACTGCGTGGTCGCCTGGACGGAGATGCACACATATGGTTCGGCGATCGGACGGCTGTCGTCGGCGACCGCAAGCCGCGGCGGCTGCTCGGCCGGATCGACGCCGAGAACATAGGCGGCGTGCCGATGCAGTCCGACCTGGCGGAAATCGCAGGGCTGATAAACGAGCTCCGCATCGTCGAAGAACAGGGCCACGGAGTAGGTCGCATAAAACCGCTCCGCCTGCACCGCCTCGTGAGTCACGAACGTGATGTCCGGATAGGCGCCTTGAAACAGCGGGATGAGCGTCTCGCCCATGGCGCAAGTCAGCCGGCATCCGTGCCGATCCTTGAACTTCACGGCGTAGCTGATCCAGCCGATGATGTCGCCGATCGTTCCGACGGGAAATTGAATCAGGACGTCGCGTTCGCTCGCATCGTAGTCGTGACACAGCAGACGCTCGTCCTGCGACCAGACCTCGAGCCTGAACGGGACGAAGTATCGCTTGCTGCTGTTGACGTGTCCGGCGCGAAGGTCGACGTCGAACAGGACGTTCCCGGTCTCGCGATCGCTCATCCGGACGCGCCAGGCCCGTCCGTTGTCCGGCAGCATGACGCGACAGCCGTCATTGAAGTCGAAGCGAAGCCCGTATGGACCATCCTGGGTCGGCACGGCCGCCGGAGGCGGCAGGCGCGGCTTGCCCGCGCGATCAGACGCGCCGGTCTCGGCGCCCTGTTGGGCGCTCTCGGCTGTCGGCACCATCGTCTGGTGCGAGGTGCGGGGAATATGTGCGACGTTCATGCTAGGGTGCTGATGCGGTCTGCGACGGGCATCGCAGACCGCGGTTCGTCAGGCCCAAATCACTCCACGAAGGCGCGGCGCCACTGATCGAGAACCGGCTTCATCAGATAGCTGAGCATCGTGCGGCTGCCGGTCTGGACATAGACTTCGGCCTGCATGCCCGGCTTCAGATTGACGTCGCCGAGCCGCTTGCGCTCCTCGTCGGGCAGCGTGATCCTGACCGTGTAGAAGGTGGACCCGGTCCGCTGGTCGTTGGTGATGTCGGGCGACACGAACGAGACCTGGCCGCTCAACTTCGGCGTCGTGTGCGAGTTGAAGGCGTTGAAGTGCACCATCGCGTCCTGTCCGGTGTGGACGTGATCGATGTCCTTCGGCTGCACGTGCCCTTCGACCTGCAGCTCGTCCGATTCGGGCACCAGCTCCATGATGGTTTCGCCGGGCTTGATGACGCCGCCGATGGTGTGGACCGCAAGCTGGTGGATGGTGCCGGAGTTCGGTGCGCGCATCTCGATGCGGTCGAGCTGATCGCGTGCGGCCACGCTCTTTTCAACCAGGTCACCTTCCTTGGCCTGCGACTCGCTGAGATCTTTCACCACCTCGCTGCGGAAATCCTGATCGACCTTTACAGTCTGCAACTCGGCCTCGCTGATCTTCGACCGTGTTTCCGCGACGCTCGACACCAGCTGTCCGCGTTCGCCGTCGATTCGCGCGGCTTCCCGCTGCAGCGTCGTCAGCCGCGTCAGCGGCACAAGCCGCTTGTCGTAGAGGTCCTGCACGCCCGCCAGTTCGCCCTTGATCAGGTCGATCTGCTTGTTTTTCGAGTCGAGCTGGGACTCCATGCCGCCGATCTCGTTGTTGAGCTGCACGATTCGTCCCTGCAGCAATTCCTTCTGACTCTTGCGCGTGACGGCACGCGCCTTGAACAACGCGTTTTCCGAGGCGATGACGGCACGAACGTTCGGATCGTCGGCGCGTGAGGTCAGCGTCGACGGATACTCCGGCTGCTCCAGACCATCGCGCTCGGCGGACAGGCGAGCGATCCTGGCGCGCTGCTCGTTCAACTGCTTGGTGATCGATTGCAGCTGGGCCTGACTCTGCGTCGCATCGAGCCGGACGAGCAGGTCGCCAGCGGCGACGCGCTTGCCGTTGTCGACCTTGATCTCGGCGATGATGCCGCCGGTCGGATGCTGAATGGCCTTCACGTTGGATTGCACGACAAGATTGCCGGGCACGACGACCGCGCCGGCCAGCGGCACCAGCGTCAGCCAGCCGCCGCCGAGAACTCCCGCGATGAGCAGGACACGCAGGCCGAGACGCAACTCGTTCTCGAACATGCGGCCGACGCGCGGCACGAGCGATTCGTCCGAGTCGTCGTCGAGATCGGCGGCCGTACCCTGTGCGGCGATGAAGGTCATGCCGGTGGTCAATGCCGTGCCGGCGGTGCCGACCAGGCGACGGACTCCGGTTTGCGGAACGGCAGGCACGTGCTCGAAGCGGGCGGGGAGATTCTGTTGTCCCATCGAACGCGGAGCGCCGCCGTTGAAGCCGCCGTCGCGGCGCGCATCCCTCACATCGACGAGGGCGTTGCCATTGTTGCCCGGCGTGCGCGCGGGGACATTGCGCTGGGGTTGGCCGAACTCCGGCTCATAGGTCCGCATCGGCGCAGGCTGTTGCCAGTCCATCTCGCGGATGCCTTCACCCCGGCGCGGCTTCGGCGCCTGTGCGCCCAGACCGAACAGCGACAGCGCGCGGCCCATCGTGCTGCCCTTCTTGGAGCGCGGCTTGGGCCTGGCTTGCGACGGCGGCGGACGCCGGCGCTTCTTGCCGCCGTCGCGTGAGCCGCGTCGGTCCCTTGGGTCTTCATCCGAACCGTCGTCGAACGCCCCCTGCAGGCGCTGCAGCTCGAGAATCAGCGCATCGCCCTGCGGACCGACCGCTCGGGTCTTCGGTCGCACATATTCATCATCGTCGAACGGCCTGAAGTCGTTGATGTGTTTCATTGATCAAGCGCTTTCTGCTGGGGCGGCGCGACGAAGCAATCGGGCATTCGGATTGGGCGCCGCTGCGGGAGCGGCAACCCGCGGTGCTGCGGGGGCATGCGTGACGGCAGGACCGGCGGCTTTGTTGCCGCCGGCAACGCGGGCGAAGATCTCTTGGCAGGGGCCGAATGCGATGGCTTTGCCTTCGTAGAGGACCAGCGCCATGTTGAGCGCATTCAGCGCGCTCGGACGATGCGAGATGACGATGACGATGCTCTGATTCTGCTGCCGCATGATCTGAATGGCGCGGCTCAGCGCGTTCTCGCCGTCGGTGTCCAGGTTCGCATTCGGCTCGTCGAGCACGATGAGGAACGGATCGCCGTACACTGCGCGCGCAAGGCCGACGCGCTGGCGCTGACCGGCCGACAGCGACATGCCGCCCTGGCCGATTCGTGTGGAATAGCCCTCGGGCAGACGCAGGATGATGTCGTGGACGCCGGCGATCTGCGCCGCCTTCAGAATCGCGTCCGAGCTCGCGTTCTCGTCAAAGCGGCAGATGTTGTCGGCGATGCTGCCGTCGAACAGCGCGACGTCCTGCGGCAGATAGCCGATGTGGCGGCCGAGATCCTCGTTGCTCCATTGGTCGAGCGCAGCTCCGTCGAGACGAACGGAGCCGTGCTGCGCGGGCCAGATGCCGACCAGCGCCTTCGACAGCGAGGTCTTGCCGGAGGCGCTCGCGCCGAGCAGCGCCAGACCGGTGCCGGCCTGAATCGAGAACGACACGTTTTGCACGATCGTGCGATCGGTGCCCGGGGCGGTGACTGTCAGTTCCTGGACGCTCAGCTCGCGGAAGGGACGCGGCAGCGCCACCGGCGGCGCTTCCGGCTTGGCGGTCGCCTTGCAGATCTCGCGCAGGCGCATGATGCCCTGGCGTGCGGCCACCAGCTGCTTCCAGCTGCCGAGCGCGATCTCGATCGGCGCAAGCGCGCGCCCCATCAGGATCGACGACGCCATCATCACACCGCCGGAAGCCTGCTCCGAGACGACGAGCGCCGCGCCGATTCCGAGCATCCCCGATTGCAGAATATAGCGCAGCACTTTCGCGGCGGCGCCGAGATTGGCGTAGACGTCGCTCGCGCGAATGTTGTCCTTCAGGTAGCGCTCGTTGACCGCGTTCCAGCGCGCCGAAAAGCGATCCGCCATTCCGAGCGCGCGAATCACCTCGGCATTGCGCTGGGTCGCATCGGCGAGCACCTGCCGGGCGGCGCTGGTGTCGCTGGCGGACTTGCTCGCCTGACGCGATAGCCTGTCGGTCACGAGCGTCATCGAGATGATGCCGACCGTGCCGATGATCGCGGTGATCCCGATCAGCGGGTGGAACAGGAACATGCCGATCAGGAAAATCGGAATCCAGGGCATGTCGAGGAACGCCGTCGGTCCCATGCTCGACATGAACGCGCGGAGCTGGTCGAGATCGCGCAGCGGCTGCTGCATCAGCATCGGCTTGGTGCCGCGCAGGGGCAGGGTGGCCAGGGCGTGATGGATCGCGTCCTGCAAGCTGGCGTCGAACACGGTGGCCACCCGGCACAACATGCGGGTGCGTAGCGCGTCGAAATAGCCCTGGATGAGATAGACGACCAGGATCATGACGGACAGGCCGATGAGCGTCGCGATGTTCTTGCTGGGAACAACGCGGTCATTGACCTGCATCATGTAGACCGAGCCGGAGAGCATCAGGATGTTGATGACGCCGCTGAACACGCCGATGCCGGCCATCCGCTTGACGGCCTGCCGCAATCCGCGCGTCACCGGATCGTCGCTTCCCGAGAGAAGGTCGGTAATGGCAGCCGCGGCTTTTGTTCTCGGGCGGTCTTGAGCCAGACTCATCCAGACGCGTCTCCCAAACGACAACACTTCAGCAATCGCTTCTGCCAGTCGATGCTGACGATTTTCCGGCAACAATGAGACACATGGGCAAATCTGTCGCAGTGGGCGACGATCAGAGCCGCGAACGGATTGGAGGGGCCTGGCCGGCCGCAAAACGGCATTGAGCTGGCAAAGCCTCGCCACGGAAGAAGATTTCAACCGCCAGCCTGGACCATTGTTTTACAGATCGTCACGATCGATGGGCGCCCACGTCACACATTCGTCTGTCTATCACCTTGCTTCTGCACTCATTGGTCGCGGTCCGGGCCGAATGACGCCACGAAGCCGAATAAATCTTCCTGCGGTGCAACGGACTCGCTTTGTCATCTCGATCATGCGGCGTCCGACGGCAGTGTGGGGAACGATAGTGATAGCGGCGGCGACACATCAACACCATCAACACACGGATTCTTCTATCATCGATCGCCTGGCGACCGATTGGAGCGGCTCAGGCCATCCGCGGGACGTTCTTTCAGCGAACGGTCCGCCGGCCTGCGCCGGGCATCCCGTCTAACGACGACAAAACAAAGCAGGGAGGAACAACGCAGGCCAGTGGACTAGCGGTCCGAGCAACACGTCACCGGCTCCGGCTGCTGCAACTGGTCCATTCAGGGTGTGATCTCCAGGGTCACGCCGAGCGTAGAGGGCAACGATCGAACGAGAAGGCGACGCCGGTCGCGTCGATGTCAGACAGAGAGTTGCCGATGAGCGTATCTTGGGGGACGAAATTTGCTGAACTACATCACCACTAGAGCGCGTGATGCGGAAGTGGATTCGGGGCGAAGGCTGATGGTTGGCGCTGCGCGTTCGGCAGGCCAGCAGGTCGCGGTCGGCCCGTGGAATATGAAATTGGTCGCAGGATCGGCTGCGTATCGTGCCGGTTGCGTGCGCGCAGGTCGGGAGGCGCACGTATGAAGATTCGCAAAACCGACTACGGAACGATCTTTCTGCACTGGACGCTGGTTGGGGCCACCGTGATCGCCTTCCTGACCGGACTGCGCATGGCAACCGAAGCGCCCAATCATGCCTGGATCGCGAACAATCTGGACTGGCTGCTGCCCCGGCATCGGACCTGGACGTGGCACATGCCGGCAGGCGTCGTGCTGGCAAGCGTCGCCGTCGCCTACATGATCTACATCGCGAAGTCGGGGCTTGGCCGGCGCGTCGCCATCGACAGGATGCGTTTCAAGGGCCTGTTCGGTCGCCGGCCGGCACGGCTGGGCTCGATCAGCGTCATGCTTCACTGGGTGCTGTTCATCGCAATGGCGACGCTGATCGTCACCGGGGGCATGCTGTTTTTCGGCGTCGCGTCCGGTTACGTCACCATGATGATTCATTGGTATGCGACGTGGGTCATTCCAGCCTTCCTGGTGCTGCACGTGCTGGTTCACTTCAGCATCGGTGGAAAGATGCAGCTCTATCGCGTGTTTCGTCCGGCACCCTTGCCGCCGCCGCCGCCGAAGCTCGATCCGGTGGAGCTGCTGACGATGCTGGTCGAACAGTCCGAGAAGCTCGAAGAGGCCGAAGCGCCGCCGAAGCCCGCCGCTCCGGCTCGGCCCAAGGCGCCCCCGTTGCGGGAGCCGATCCCCGCCGCGCGGCGCATGGAGGAACCGATGCGTAGTCGGCCCGAGCAGCGGATGCCGTCGGGCAGAATGCGTCCGCCGCCGGCAAAGGGCAATTCGCGCCGTCGCAATCCGAGCTTTCAGGCCAACCCCTTCATGGTCGCGACAGCGGCAGCGATCGTGATCGGCTCGGCGATGTTCGCCGCCGACTACTACGCCGAGGACACCGTCACGGTGTACCGGATTGCCTCGTCCGACGCGCCGACGCTCGACGGCGATTCGTCGGATCGCGTCTGGCGCAACATCCAGCCGCACATGGTCACGACCAACCAGGGCGACAATTTCGACGGTACGGGCGAATCGCGCGTCTGGATCAAGGCGGCGCATGACGGGACGTGGGTCTATTTTCTCGTCACCTGGGATGATCCGACGCGTTCGCTGAAGCAGCTGCCGCTGATCAAGAAGGCCGACGGGTGGCATCTGCTGCACAACGGCTTCGAAAAGGGCGACGAGAACGACTTCAACGAGGACAAGTTTTCGCTGCTGTTCACGACGCTGCCGATCACTCTGGCCGCCGACCGAACGTTTCACATGAGCGCGCAGCCGATGCCGGACAAGCCGGCAACTCTGTCGGGGCGCGGCATCCATTATACGCCGGCGCCGAACCTCTATGCCGATGCTTGGCTCTGGAAGGCGACGAGCGGCGGTCCGACGGGGTGGATGGACGACAGCCATTTTGGTCCGCCGGCCGAGCCGACGCCTGACCAGGTCAAGGGGCTCGCGCCCTACAAAGGCGGCTTTGCGCCGGACCCGGGGACGGCGAACTATTCGGACAATTTCGTGATCGACAGGGAGGCCGCCAGGCTTGGAAACCGCGGCGTCAGGCCGAAACGCCTGCCCAAGGACATCGCGGCGATGACCGCGGCGATGGGCGATATCTCGCTCGACCCGAACATCGGCGAGAGCGAAGGCGCGCGCTGGTTCATGACGGAGGCGGAATCGGTGCCGTATTCGGCCGAAGCCGACGCGCAGACGCCGATCGGGACGGTCGTGCCCGGCGTGATCGTCAACGGCGAGTTCACGGGCGACCGCGCCGACATCAGATGCGCCGCACGTTGGGCGGCGGGCTATTGGACGCTCGAAATTGCCCGCAAATTGGACACGAAAAGCAAGTACGACGTCCCGATCAAGAATGGCGTCTTCATGCGAGTCGCGGCTTTTGATCATACCCAGATCAGACACACGAGGCAGATCCGGCCTATGCGACTTGAGGTGCAGTGATGGGGAAGATTTGCAAGATCCAGTACAACAAGGAAACGTTCTACGCGAACGTAGGCGACATCCTGCTCGACGGCGCCATCAACAGTGGTGTGGATCTGCCTCATGACTGCCGCAGCGGAATCTGCGGATCCTGTAAAGTCACCGTCGTCGACGGCAAGCTGTTCGGCGGCATGGAAGGCGACATGGCGCATGCCTGCCAGGCGCGCGTGGTGTCCGACCTGAAGATCATCACCGAACCCGTTCCTGAAACGGTGACGATGAACTGCGAGGTCGGCGATCTCGTGCGCCTTGCGCCGGATGTCGTCGGCGTCACCATCGAGATGCCGAAGCCGCTGCGCTTCTTCCCAGGACAATATGCCAAGGTGCAGTACCGCGGATTTCCGACACGGTGCTACAGCCCGACCTACCCGATGGTCGGAGCGCCCGACAGCCACCTGCTGTATCTGCACATCCGCATTCTGAAGGACGGTCTGGTGTCGTCGGCGCTCGGTCGCGACATCCAGGTCGGCCATCGCGTCAAGCTGACCGCGCCGCTCGGCACCGCGTTCTTCCGGCAGAAGCATCGCGGGCGCATCATTCTGGTCGCCAGCGGCACCGGGTTCGCGCCGATGTGGGCGATCGCCGTCGCCGCGATTACAGAGAATCCCAAGCGAGAGATCATCTTCATCGTCGTCTCGCGCACGCTGCAGTCGTTCTACATGCACCAGGCTTTGTGCCGGCTCGCGCGCTTCCCCAACGTCAAGATCGTCCCGATCGTGTCGGAGCCGCAGAACGTCTCACCGGCGATTCGCAGCGGCCGCCCGACCGAGCACATGCCCGAAATCAGGCCGACCGACGTCGTCTACACCTGCGGCGCGCCTGCCATGACCGAAGCCGTGGCGAAGATGGCGCGCGCCGGCGGCGCAAAGTGCCATTGCGATCCGTTCGTCTCGTCGGCGCAGCCGTCGGAGTCGAGCGGCGGACTGATGGATCGCCTCGTCGGCTGGCTCGACAGCCAGCGCGGCCGCCCGGCCATGTTCCAGCCGGCGGAATGAGGGCGCAGCGGCCGCGCCAGGCGGCCGCCCACACGCCGCCGTTCTAGCCAGCCACGAACGCGAGCAGCGTGCCAGTTGCGGAGGCCGGCGGCACGACCACACTCGCGCCGCTGCGGACAGCTGACGCGCCCAGCGCCTTTGCCGTGACACTCAGATCATGCGAGGCCAGCACCAGGCCGGCGCCGCCGCGCTCGGGCAGACCAGCGAGTGAAACACCGGGATAGCGCCCGGCCAGCTGATCCCGGGTCAGGAACACGAAATCCGCACGGTCGCCGCCCGAGGCGACCGTCACGGCTCCATCGGTTTCGCTGCGCCCGTCACGATCGATCAGCCGCGACAGATGGGCCGCATCCTTGGCGGGATCGGGCGTGACGATCAGGGCCTGCTTGAGCTGCTTGGCGCCGTTGGCGTGTGTCATCAATTCCGGAATCCACACCGTCTCGCGGGTCTTGTGCTGGCAGGCGAAGATGCGCAGGCCGCCGGGCGCCTCCGCCACCGGCCATTGAAAGACGCGGAATTTTGCTGCCGAGATCGTGCCGTCGGGCAGGGGCACCGGACGCTCGAAGTCGATTGGCCCGATCGGCTCGAAGCCTTTGGCGCGAATCTCCTCCGCGCCCGCAGCCGAGTCGATCGCGGTGAAGGCGATGCGCTCGATGCCCTCGCCGCGTTGCGCCAGGAAATTGCGGGTCGGAACATTGTGGTCGGTCTCGGCGAGGATGCCGAGCAGCTCGATGTAATCCGGATCGAGCATGATGGTGTAATTGCCCGACCCCATCTTGGCGCTGTGGGTGCCGCGCGGCGACAGCGTGAAGCCGAGCTGCTTCCAGATCTCGGCCGCCGCGTCGAGATCCTTCACCACGACGACCGCGTGATCGATACCGATGACATTCTTGAGGGCCACGCGTTTGTCTCCTTGCAGCGAAGTTGGCATATTGCGGCCGAACTATGCCCAATCGACCCATGCGCCGCAACCGGCGCGGCCGGGCACCGGGCGCAAGGCAAGATCGATCTCCGGCAGGTCGATCGACCAGCAAGGATGAGCTGTCCACGATGAGCACGACCACCAATTCCGTTCAATGGCCGCCATCCCTTTGGGCGGCGCATGCCCCGCCGGGGCCTGATCTGCCCGAGCTTCAGGGCAGCGCGCAGGCCGATGTCGTCATCATCGGCGGCGGGTTCACCGGGCTGTCGACCGCTTTGCATCTGCGCGAGGCCGGGACCGATGTCGCCATCGTGGAGGCGATGGAGCCGGGCTGGGGCGCGTCGGGCCGGAACAACGGCCAGGTGATCCCGACGCTGTCGCGTCCTGATCCCGAGGATCTGATCGCGCGCCACGGTGCGGCCGGCGAGCGCTTCGTCGCGATGTTGCGCGATAGCGCGTCGAACCTGTTCGACACGGTGAGACGCTACAACATCGACGCCGAGCACGAGCAGGCCGGCTGGGTGCAGCCGGTGCACTCGCCCGGCCGGATCAAGATCGCCGAGCGCCGGTTCAAGCAGTGGTCGAAGTTCGGCGCTCCTGTCGAACTGCTGTCGCGCGAGCAGGCGCGCGACATGCTCGGCTCCGAAGCATGGCACGGCGGCTTCTGGAACAGGACCGGCGGCCACATCAATCCGCTGGCGCTGGCGCGCGGGTTGGCGCGGACGGTGCTGAGCCTGGGCGGCCGCATCTATGCGCGCTCCCCGGTAATCGATTTCGCGCGGCGCGGCGATCGCTGGGTGGTTCGAACCGCACGAGGGGAACTGTCGGCACGGGCGCTGGTGCTGGCGAGCAATGCCTATACCGGCGAGTTCTCGAGGGCGCTCGCGCCAGACATCGCGCATGAGGTGATGCCGGTGCTGTCCTGGCAGATGGCCACACAGCCGCTGTCGGACAATGTGCGCAAGACCATCATCCCGGCGCGCCAGGCGATGTCCGATACCCATGGCGAGCTCTATTTCGCCCGCTACGACGCGCGCCATCGCCTGGTGACGGGCGGCGCCATCATCGGTCCGGGCAACAAGGCGGAGCGGCTGAAGGCGCGCGTTGCCGAGCGCCTGCAGCGGCTGTGGCCGCAGATCGGCGAGGTCAAGTTCGACTACGTCTGGAACGGCTATGTCGGCATGACCACGGACTACATGCCGCGCATTCACCGCCTCGGCCCGGATGCCTATGGCTGGACCGGTTGCAACGGTCGTGCCGTCGCGCTCACCATTCCGCTCGGCGCCGAATTGGCCAAGGCGGTTCGCGGCACGCCGGCCAACGAGCTGGCGCTGCCATTCACCGAGCCCGTCACCATTCCCGCGCATGGGCTGCTGCGGCCGTTCGCGCCGCTGAAGCTGCTGTTGTACCGTTATCGCGACGCGCGAGAGATCGCTTAGAGCGAGCCGTGCGTGGTCCGGGCGAAGTCGCCGCCCGGGATGGCCTCGAGCAAGGCCTGCGTGTACGGATGCTGCGGACTGCCGAACACGTCGTGTGTGAGGCCGTGCTCGACCACGAGGCCGTCCTTCATCACGGCGACGAGATCGCAGATCTGCGCCGCGACGCGCAGATCATGCGTGATGAAGATGATCGACAGGCCGAGCCGCTCGCGCAAATCGGTAAGCAGCCGCAAGACCTGGGCCTGTACGGAAACGTCGAGTGCCGACACCGGCTCGTCAGCAACCAGGACAGCCGGCTTCAGCGCCAGCGCGCGCGCAAGCCCGATGCGCTGGCGCTGGCCGCCGGAGAATTCGTGCGGAAAACGATCGGCGGCAATGGGATCGAGACCCACCAGCTGGAACAGCTCGCGGGCTTCACTGAGCGCCTGGTCACGCGGCGTGCCATGCACGATCGGCCCCTGCGCCACGAGTTCGATCGCCTTGTGGCGCGGGTTCAGCGAGGCAAACGGATCCTGGAACACCATCTGCATCTGCTGCGTGCGCTGCCGGATCTCGCCGCGCGACAGCCGGGCCCAATCATGACCGTCGAGCAGGATCGATCCGGCATCGGGATCGATCAGGCGGATGATGCAGCGGGCGAGGGTGGATTTGCCGGAGCCGGACTCGCCGACGATGCCGAGCGTCGCGCCCTTCGGCAGCGTCAGCGTGACATCTTTGACGGCGTGCGTGACGCGCTCGCCGCGGCCGAGAAAGCCGCCGGTCCGATAGGTCTTGGCCACGCCCGAGATGGCGAGGATGGTGTCATTCGACAGAGCGCGCGGCGGTGGCGCCGTAACCGGCGGCACCGCGGCCATCAGCTGTTGCGTATAGGCGTGTTGCGGATGGCGTAGCACGTCGCTCGCGGCACCTTGCTCGACGACGACGCCGTGCTGCATGACGACCACACGGTCGGCGATCTCGGCGACGACGCCGAAATCGTGGGTGATGAACAGCACCGCCGTCTTGCGGCGCTGCTGCAGTTCGCGGATCAGCTTGAGGATCTGGGCCTGCGTCGTCACGTCGAGCGCCGTGGTCGGCTCATCGGCGATCAGGAGCTTCGGATCGAGCGCCAAGGCCATCGCGATCATCGCGCGCTGCCGCTGGCCGCCGGACAGCTCGTGCGGGTAGGCTTTCGCCGCACGCGGCGGATCGGGGATGTTGACGTCAGACAACAGCGACAGCACGCGGGTCTTGATCTCGGCCTTGGAAAGATCGGTGTGGATCTCCAAAACCTCGCCGATCTGGTCGCCGATCGTGCGCAACGGATTGAGCGCCGTCATCGGCTCCTGGAACACCATGGCGATGTCGGCGCCGCGGATGCTGCGCATCTCGGCGGCCGGGGCCGTGCAGAGATCGCGTCCCGCGAACAGGATCTGGCCGCCATCGGTGCTGACGCCTTCCGGCAGCAGCCGCATGATGGCATTGGCCATCATCGACTTGCCCGAGCCGGACTCGCCGACGATGCAGACGATCTCGTTCTCGGCGATCGAAAGCGACACTTCGGAAATGGCATGCGTGCGGTCGGCGCCGCGCGGCAGGCGGACGCTGAGACGGTCGACCGCGAGGATGGGTCCTGTCGAACTCATCGCTGCTTCAGCCGTGGGTTCAGCGCATCATTGAGGCCCTGGCCGACCAGGGATACTGCGAGCACGGTGATCAGGATGGCGACCCCAGGGATCGCCGAGACGTACCACTGCACGCGCAGCACGTCGCGACCGAGACCGATCAGGTTGCCCCAGGAGGCCACGTTGGCATCGGACAGACGCAGGAAGGCAAGCGCACTCTCCAGCAGGATCGCAACCGCCATGACCACGCCGGCGTAGACGATCACCGGCGGCAGCGCGTTCGGCAGGATCTCGCGCACGATCAGCTGCATGTCACGCATGCCGAGCGTCCGGCCGGCCTGGACGAATTCGCGGTTGCGCAGCGAGAGAAACTCGGCCCGTGTCAGCCGCGCCGGCGCAGGCCATGAGACGATCCCCACCGCGATCGTGACCGTCGTCAAGGTCGAGCCGAACACGGCCACCAGCACCAGCAGCAGGACGAAGTTCGGCAGGGTCTGGAACGCCTCCGTGATCCGCATCAGGATGTTGTCGATCCATCCGCCGTAGTAGCCGGCCACGGCTCCGACGAGCACGCCGATGGCCACCGCGATCAGCGTGGCGACACCGCCGATCAGGAGCGAGATCCGCGCGCCGTGAAAGATCTGGGCGGCAATGTCGCGGCCGGAATTGTCGGTGCCGAGCAGGAAGCGCGGATTGGCGAACGGCCAGACCAGCGGACGTCCGGCGAGCGCCAGCGGGTCGCGCGGATAGAGATAGCCGGCGCTTGCGGCCATGCCGATGACGATCAGCAGCAGGATCAGACCCAGCACCGCCGGCGGGCTGCGAAAGTAGCGTTTCACGGCATCCATGCTCTAGCTCTCCGCGCTGATGCGCGGATCGAGCCGCGCGTAGAGCAGGTCGGTGATGAAGTTGACGAGGATCACCAGCAGGGCGGAGACGAAGACGATGCCGAGCAGGGTGTTGAGATCGCGCTGGACGACGGACTCATAGGCGAGCCGGCCGAGGCCCGGCAGCGAGAACACGGTCTCGACGACGACGGAGCCGCCGAGCATCGTCCCGGCCTGCAGCCCGATGAGCGTCACCATCGGCAGCAGCGCGTTGCGCAGCACGTGGCGGGTGATGATCCTGGTTTCGTCCAGGCCCTTGGCGCGCGCCGTGCGCACGAAGTCGAGATTGAGGACCTCCAGCATCGACGCCCGCATGATGCGCAGATAGATCGCCAGGAAGATCAATCCGAGCGTTAACGACGGCAGGATCAGATGGCGCGCGATGTCGAGTATGCGCCAGATACCGGTACTGACTGCGCCGATGTCCTCGAAGCCGCCGGCCGGTAGCCATTGCAGATAGATCGAGAACACCACGATGGCCATCAGGCCGAACCAGAACGAGGGCGTCGCGTAGAAGATCAGTCCGACGGTCGAGATCAGCGTATCCGGCCAGCGGTTGACGCCGCGCGCCGCGATGACGCCGAGGACGAGCCCGAAGAAGAAGGCAAACGACAGCGCCGAGATCATCAGCAGCAGGGTGGGCGGCAGCCGCTCCAGGATCACGGCCGCGACGGGCTTGCCGTAGATCGCGGAGAACCCGAGATCGAGCCGCACCAGCCGCCACAGGTAGTTGACGAGCTGCATCGGCACGGAGACGTCCAGCCCGTAGAACCGGCGCAGCTCGCGCGCAGTCGCGGCGTCGCCACCGCCCATCTGCGCCATCATCGCGTCGACCGTGTCGCCGGGCGCGAGCTGCAGCAGCAGGAAGACGCCGATCAAGATCAGGAACAGGGTCGGGACCGAGGCGGCGAGCCGCCGCCCCGCAAGGCTCAAGATGCGCATCGCCTCATCCTGACGGAGTTCGGCTCAGGCGGAAAGCCAGAGATCGTGCCAGCTCGACGATCCCCAGCGCGGCGTGTTGGAATGATTGCGCGCCTTGGCCGTGATCACCGTGACGAAGATCTGTTCGATCGGCATCCACACCGGCAGCTCGGTATTGGCCTCGCGCACGAAGTCGGCATAGAGCGCCTTGCGCTTGGCCGGGTCGACCTCGGTGGCGGCATCGTCGATGATCTTGTCGATCTTGGCGTCGTCCCAGCCCCACTGATTGGTCCAGGGCGCGCCCTTGGGCTGGCCGGAGCGGTACCACACCGTCGTCGAGACGGCAGGATCGTTGCGGTACTGGTGCCAGCCGGTCGCGAGATCGAAGGCGTGCTCGTCATACACCTGCTTGAGGAACCCGCCGCCGTCGTTGCGGACGATCTCGACCGTAATGCCGACCTCGCCGAGCGACTGCTGGATGAAGGTCGACCACAGCGAGATGTCCTCGCCCCAGGGCGCGGGCAGCAGCTTCAGCGAGAAGCGGTTGCCGCCGGCCGCCGGCTTGTAGCCGGCTTCGTCGAGCAGCGCCGCGGCCTTGGCCTTGTCGTAAGGATATTGCGGCGTGTTGGCGCCGGGATAGAAGTCCGTCGAGGTCGACGGGATCGGACCAGTGCCGAGCTTGGCGAAATCGCCGAGGAAGTTCTCGATGAAGAACGGCACGTTGATCGCGTGCGCGATCGCGCGGCGGACCTTGATGTCCGCAAGCTCCTTGCGGCGGACGTTGAACTCGAGCGTGTTGGTGCGCGCGTTGCCTTCGTTGCCCTTGGTCGAGACGATGAAGCGCTTGTCCTTGCCGAGCCGCGCCATGTCCGAGATCGTGAGCCCCGAGAACGGGCTATAGTGCAGTTCGCCGGCTTCCATCTGGGCCGCCGCGGCGGCGCGGTCGGTGATGACCTTCCAGACGATGCGGTCGAGATAGGACGCGTTCGACCGCCAATAGTCGGCATTGCGCTCGGCGATGATGTATTGGCCGCGCTCGTATTTCACGAACTTGAACGGCCCGGTGCCGACCGGCGCCAGGTTGGCCGGGTTCTGGCGGATGTCGCCGGTCTCGTAGATGTGCTTGGCCGAGATGTAGCCGAGATCCGGCAGGGCGCGAAGCAGCAGGTTCAGCGGCATCGGGCGCTCGTAGCGGAAGATCGCCGTCTGCGGATCGGGCGTATCAACCGCAGTGAGGAACAGCTGCAGGGTCGATCCGTAGTTGAGGATCTTCTTCCACATGTTCATCGCCGTGAAGGCCACGTCCTCGGACGTGAATGGCTTGCCGTCGTGCCAGGTGATGCCCTTGCGGAGCTTGAAGGTCACGGTCTTGCCGTCGGGCGCAGCTTCCCAGCTCTCGGCGAGAACACCGACCGGCTGTCCCTGGGCGTCGAGGTCGACGAGGTTTTCCTGAATCTTGCCGCCGATGATGTAGACGCCGGTCGAGGCCTGCAGGCTCGGGTTCAGCTGCCGCTGCTCGGCGCCGTAGTGGACGTTGAACACGCCACCCTTGCGCGGCGTCTCCTGGGCGAAGGCGCGAAACGGATTGACGACGTTGGCGGCAATCGCAGCGGAGGTCAGAAGTGCGGTGCGGCGATTGATCTCGAAACGGCTCGAATTCATCAAGGTCTCCCGAAGGACGCAGCTAGGGGCTGGCCGATGGTGCAATAGGCCTGAAGCTTACGCGGATCGCGTGGCCGAGTCATTCCCCTTTGCGCGGCCGAACCGTCGCAGCCGCCGCCGCCGCGGCAGCGACGGACGAGAAATGGATTGCTCGTATACGAACGTTCGACAGGATGGCCGGATTTCGGTGGACCGGCAGCATGGCAATTGTCTGCTGCCGCCGGCACCAGCGCGCGAGCCGTAGCCGGACCCGGTCCGGCGTCCTCCACAGACAGATCTTCACCCGACCTGCAACCTCGGAGGAGAGCAGGGGTGCGGTGCTATTTGAGGTGGGTCTGTCGCGGCTCTCCGCGAGTTGGCAGAGACAGCTCGAAACAGACGTCGCGTTCCGCCGGCAGGAGGTTGATTTCCCCGCCGTGGCTCATCATGACGGCGCGCACGATCGCCAGTCCCATGCCAGTGCCGCCGCTGTCGCGCCGCGTGGTGAAGAACGCGTCGAAGATCCGTTCCCGGTTCGCCGGCGAGATTGGGCTGCCGTCGTTGCCGACCTTCAGGACGAGCCGATCGGGATGAGCCTCGGCCTCCAGCCTGATCTTACCAGCCCCATGTCGCGCGGCATTGTCGGCAAGATGCGTGAGGACGATCAGAAGCGTCTCGCTCGATAGACCGACCTGGCGCTCGAGAGAGCCGTCGGTTTCGATCTGCATGGCAGGAAAGCGCTCGCGCAGCGGCGCGATCACGTCGGACAGGCTGCAGGCTTCGCTCTGCTGTACGGCTTCGGCGCGGGCGAGCTCGCGCAGGCGCTGCGCCATCCGGTCCAGCCGTTCGGCATCGCCGAGGATGTTGTTGAGAAATTTCGCTTGCTCCGCAGGCGTGAGATGATCCGACGATGCATGCAGCGAATCCAGCATCAGCTCTGCTGCGCCCTTGATCGAGGTCAGCGGCGATTTGAGCTCATGGGTCAGATGCGCGGAAAAATTCCTGATGTAGTTCGAGCGTCGCGCCAGCTGCTCGGCCATGGCGAAGAAGTGCTCGGCCAGCTCGGCGAAATCGCGTGTGCCGTAATGGGCGAGCGGGCGGAATCCCTCGGGATCGTTGCGGCCGATCCGGCCGGCGCGATCGACCAGCTCGCGCATCGGCCGCGTGATGGTGCGGGCAACGATGAGGCCGACCAGCAGCGTCGTGAGCACGATCGCGGAGCCGGCCGCGATGAACTTGCCGCGCTCCACATAGAGATGCTCGAAGATGTTGCGGGGCGTCCGCGAGGTGTAGATGACACCGGCGACATGATCGTTGACGACCACGGGCATCGCCGAGAAGACGTGAACGCCGACGCCGCGGCTGATCGAATAGATCGGCGGCGGCGCCTTGTCGGGAATCCGGATCCGAAGCGCCGCGCTGTATTTCCCCTTCAGGGCGGCTGCGACCTCCTCGATGTGGGCAAGTGATTTGCCCATCTCGTCGCGGCCGGCGATCACGACGCCCTGCGGATCGAGCACGCGGAATCCCGCGAGGGTGACCTTCTGGGTCTCGCGCACCACCGGCCAGAGCCGCGCGCCGATCGCCACGTAAGCCGGGTCTGCAGGCCGGCTGGCCTCGCGGGCATCGGGGCGGCGGACGAACAGATCGTTGGCCAGCAGGTCGAGCAGGGGACGGATCGGCGTCACCTCGTCGGCATCGTCGGGCCGGGCTTCCGGCGGGATCTCCGCGCCCAGCGGAATGCCGGATGCGAGCCGCGCCGTGACCTCCTCGGCATAGACGGCCGCCAGCACGCGGCTCTGCGCGATCAGCTCGGCCTGGGTCTGGCGGATCAGCTGGTTGTCGTAGATGCGGAAGAAGAACAGCCCGACCAGCGGCAGCGTGGCCACCAGCGCCAGCACGCCGAACATGATCTGCCCGAGCGACGGACGCCACTTTCGCTTTGGTGTCGGCGCCATCATGGCGCGCCGCAGCGGCCAAGCCGGAAGCCGACGCCATGCACGGTCTCGATGGCATCCTCGCAGCCGGCCGCCGCGAGCTTGGCGCGGATGTTGCGGATGTGGCTGTCGATGGTCCGGTCGGAGACCTGGATGTTGAGCTGATAGGCCGCGCCCATGATCTGCTCGCGGTTGAAGACGACGGTGGGCCGCGTCATCAAGGTTCGCAGGATGCTGAACTCCAGTGCCGTGAGCGTCAGCGGGGTCTCGCCGAAACGGGCCTGGTGCTGCTGCGGGTCGAGCCGGAGCCGGCCGTGCGCCAGCTCCTCCGGCTCGGCTGTGCGATCTCCGGATGCGACCCGCCGGAGAATGACGTTGATGCGGGCGACCAGCTCGCGCGGGCTGAACGGCTTGGTGACGTAATCGTCGCCGCCGATCTCGAGCCCGAGGATGCGATCGATCTCTTCGTCGCGCGCCGACAGGAACAGGATCGGCACCTGCGAGGTCCGCCGGATGCGCCGGCAGACCTCGAGGCCGTCGAACTCGGGCATGCCGACGTCGAGCACGATCAGGTCGGCGCGGTCCTCGCCGAACCTGGTCAGGGCGGCCCGGCCATCGGCGGCTTCCGTCACCGCCATGCCGGCCTTGCTCAGAGCGACGCGCAGCACCTCGCGGATGTGCGGATCGTCGTCGACGATGAGGATTCGGGGGGACACGGTCGGGGCTCCGCGGCGGGACATCAGCTTGGCGTGTGGCTGAAGGGATGTGTATCGAGATAGCGCTGCAAGCGCCAGCCGCGGAATGTCCAGGAGCGCCAGTTCGCCATGTCGTTTGCTTGCTGCTCGCGCAGGCGATCGTAGATCCCGGACAAGGTGGGCTCGTGGGACAGCAGCATGGCCCGTTGGAGCGCCGGGAGAGCCGGCGGGCCGAGGCTCGCGAGATACTGCATGTCGATGGTAGCTCCGCTCCGACCGGCCTCCCGGCTATGGCTCACGTTGTAGTCGGCGATCACACCCGCGAAATTGACGAGCGCGCAGCCATAGAGCGCTGCCGCAAGCGTCATCAGGTTCATGCGGACGAGCCATGCCGTGGGGCGGTCCAGGGCGATCCTGATCACGATGAGGATCAGTCCGACGGCAACCAGTGCCATCCAGATCACCGCCGCAATGCGCCAGTAGGTCAGGAGATAGGTCTGGACGTAGATGTGAACCCGCTGGATCGAGGAGACCACCAGCATCAGGTTCTGAGCGACCCAGAGGTAGACCAGCGGACGGATGAGCCGCGGCTCGTCCTCGTGTTGGCTGCGGACGGCGATGATGACGAAGCCCGCAGCCAGCAGCGCTGTGACGATCAGCGGATAGGCGCCGCGGTGAGCATAGGTGGCGTAGGTCATCCCGTTGGGGAGCACGACATGCCCCCACAGATAGACGCCATCGAGCACCGTCTGGATTGCAAACAGCAGGTTGAACAGCAGGAGAGAGCGGACGACGGTCTGCGGACCGAGGATGGGCGCGACGACCGACGTCGCCTGTTCGGTCAAGGCATCGATCGGCAGACTTATCGGCAGACTTGGCGTCGTCGTCCGCTGAGGCCAGCGCAGATGGATGAACGGCCAGATCAGCGACAGCATCAAGAACCAGAAGATGGGGCGGCCGAAGTTCAAATTCGTGACGGCGCTCTGTGGCCGGAGTTGATCGAGCCACTGCTCGATGACGGGATTGGCCGCGGCAAACAGCAGGACGAAGACGAGGCCAAGCGCCAGTGGAATGCTCCAAGTCAGCAGAAGCCGCGTGAAATCATGCGCGCGAATTGTGGCGATGGCGTCGGGGATCAGCCTCAACGGTCCGATCAGGAGCAACTGTCGCGCAGCCGTGAGGGGCAGGCGAAGTCCTCTGGCGTTCGGATTGGTCGACAGGGCGATTGCCGAAAGCGTTGCGAGCACGACGCTCGCTACGGACAGCAGGGTGAAATCCTCGATTGCGGGGAGCAGGCCGACCACGAGAGTGAAGGTCGCCAGCATCATCCGCGGCCGGTCGATGCTGGCGTGATTGACGAGCAGGCTGGCCGCAACCAGCGCAGCGGCGAAGATCGCAAACGACAGCCCCGCGGGCTGATCGTAGAACAGGGCGTCGGCGAGCCCGAGCAGCGCGAAGGCGATCGCGAATTTGGGCCATGTTGAGAGCGAAGCGGCTGGTGCAGCCAGCGGCTCGGCAGAGCTGGTCATTTACTGAAATCCTCGATTGGGGCACGACGCGCTGGCGTTCGCCAGCCGATGACCGAGCATGACGCAGGAGCTTGCAGCGGCTCACGAGGGGCTCTGCAGCATTTCAGGATTTGTTTGCAGATTTTGTGCAGCCGCCAATCTGCAACTGGTGCCGGCAGATTGACGGCGTTACGGGAGAGGCGTCGTCCTCCTGCAATGATCGGCTGCACACATGCTCGGGCGTATCAGGACTCTCGTCCTCTGGATCCTTGCTCTGCTTTTTGTTTTCATCACCCTGAACAGCAACGAGCCCTATCTGGTCCGCTTGCGCGGGCCCGGTCACGCCGCCTTGTTCGTCGTCGGCTTTGCTGCGCCGCTGCTGCTCCTGCTGAATGGGCGCTGGCGCCGTGGGATCGGCGGCCGCATGCTGACCTTGGTGTGGTGCATCCCGCTGATCGCACTGACGGCCACTCAATTCATGTTTGCCTGGAGGACGTGCGAGACGTTCCGCACCCCGCCCGAAGTGGTGCGCGCGCTCGGGCGGCATTTCGTCGTCGGCTACACCGGGATGGACGAGGCGGCGGCGTTGGCGCGGCAGGGCCTGATCGCGGGCGTCTATGTGACACACCATAACGTGCGCGGGCGGACCGAGGCGCAGCTGCGCGCCGACCTTGCGCGCTTGCAGGCCGAGCGCCGCAATGCAGGTTTTCCGCCGCTATTGGTGTCGGCAGATCAGGAGGGCGGCACGGTCGCGCATCTGTCTCCCACCTTGCCGAACATGCCTGGCCTGGCCACGTTGGCCGATCTGCCCGCCACGCGTCGTGAGCACGACGCGTTCGAGATGGGGCGTGCGCAGGGACAGGTGCTGGCGGCGGCGGGCATCACGTTCAACCTCGCGCCGGTCGTCGACCTACGTCCGCGCTGGAAGCGCAACCGCCTGGACTTCCACACCCTGATTGGACGGCGTGCCATCTCCAACGATCCGGCTGTCGTGGGCGACATCGCGCTCGGCTATGTCCGCGGCCTCGAAGCGAGCGGTGTTCATGCGGCGGTCAAGCACTTCCCGGGTCTCGGTCGGGTCGAAGCTGACACCCATCATTTCTCCGCGCAGCTCGAGACGCCGGCCGACGTGCTGGACCAATCGGACTGGCGGCCGTTCCGTCAGGTGCTCGCCAACTCTCACGCGGCGATGATGGTCGGTCACGTGATGGTCGACGCCATCGATCCGGAGCGGCCCGCCTCGCATTCCAAGGCGGTGCTCGACGGCCTCATCCGTGGCCGCTGGAACTACCAGGGCGTGATCATCACCGACGACCTCGTCATGGGCGCGATCTATGGCCGCGACCTCTGCAAGGCGGTCGTCGAGGCGCTCAACGGCGGCGCTGATCTGTTGCTCGTGGCCTATGACGGCACGCAGTTCCATCGCGCTTTTGCCTGCGCCAAGCAGGCGTTCGCGCAAGGACGTATCGACATGGACGCGTTGCGCAGGAGCGACGACCGGCTGACACGTTGGATGGCCGGCGACAACGGATCGCTCGCGGCGAATGCATCGGTGACGCCGGCGCAATCGCCGACCGGAGGTCGAAAGATCGATTGAGCAGGGAGCGCCTCTGATGTCAGCGTGGGCCGTTGCCGGTCCAGTTGCGCCAGGCTACGTTGGAAAGACTGCGAAGGTCCGTCGCCAGTGGGCGCCGTGTCTGCTTGTCGTGCGCACCGATGACCTGTTCCGACTCCCGGATCTTGAGCTGAAGCTGAGTAACCTGCCGCTTGGTGCGCTCGATCGCCTTCGCATCCGCGCTCTCGCCGACCGTGAAACGGGTGGTCTCGATCTGCTTCAGCGCCGCGCGGTTCTTCTTGAGCTGAGCGCGGTGCCACGCAACCTTGCTATCACTGTCCGCAACCATGGTGCATCCCCGGGAAAGGCCGCAGAGAGTAGACGACAGAGTCGTGATTCGCGACAGCGAGGCGCCAGTGCCGGCGCATCGTAATACCGATCAGGTAGGGGAACTCAGTCCAATCCTGCGGCGCGTCTCATCTCATCGATCAGTTCGGATGCCTCCGCTTTGCTTCGCACACGCTCGGTCGGATCGGGCCGGCCGGCCTGCTCACTGAGGGTCTTCAAGTACGACGCTTGAGCGTCCGTCATCGGATCGTCTCCCGAGACCCAGTCATTTGGATCCTTTTCAAGCTTCTCGGCCATGATCCACCTCCGCGGTTGCCGACGTCGATGTCCTCTGAACATTTCTGACTTGCCAAATGTTCCTATTTTGTTCTAAAGTGCTTTCGTGGTCTCAGCGAGGGCTTCATGCACGACCTCAGTTTCGTTCGATCGGAAATCGACCGCTTGCGTATCCAGGTGGGTCGGCAGCGGCGTGAGATCGTGCAGTTGCAGCGCTCCGGGATTGCCACGGAAGCGGCGCAGGCACTGCTGCAGCGTATGCTGACGAGGCTCGATGGCCTGCGGGAGCAACGTGAGCAGCTCAAGCTGGAAAGTGACGAGGGAATGCCGCGTCGGAGGTCTGCCAGACACGGCTGAGACGTGTTCGAGGCTGGCTGAAGTGCGTAGGACGTGTCAGCGGCGCCTGACGTCGGTCCTTGCTGATCAGGATGTCACCGGGGTTTTCTTCTCGCGTGACGGCGAGTTTTGCTGCGAAACGCGCAGCGCGTCGGCATCGCGTGCCTCCGGGATCACGATGTCTTGTCCGGAGCCAGCGAGCTCGTCCGGGGTGGCTTCGCACGGCTTGATCTCGAGACTGTTGTCGAGAACTTTCTCACCATGCGCATCCAGCGTGACGAGGTCGGCCTGCTCGGCCGCCTCCCAGACCTCGCGCTCGGTTCCAAACGGCCGCGTCATTTGTTCGTCATTCTCGAATAATGCGTAAGGCACGTGGGGCTCCAGATCGCATCGCGCGATGGAGCACCGGCCTCGCTCGCGTCATGGACGTGAGGGCAGTGCTGCGCGCCCCATACAAACAGCAGTGGCGGTTTGCTGTTCCATGGCGAGATGAAGCCGCCAATCGATCAGTTGTGACGATCGGTCTTGGTTCGTCGCGGGAACGATGGTCGCGTGCGCAAGGTTGCCCGCGGTGTCGATTCAGACAGGAGAAGACAATGGACATCGAAGGAAAGAGGATCGCGATCCTCGCCACCAACGGGTTCGAGCAATCCGAACTCGAAGTGCCGCGCGATCGCCTGAAACAGGCTGGCGCAATCGTTGAGATCGTGTCGCTCGCCGCAGGCGAGATCAAGGGCTGGGATCAGAAGGATTGGGGGCGACCCGTGAAGGTCGACAAGACGCTCGATCAGGCGTCCGCATCGGACTACGACGCGATCGTGCTCCCTGGCGGACAAATCAACCCGGACCTGCTTCGCCTGGAGCCCAAGGCTCTGAAGTTCATCAAGGATGTGTTCGACGCCAAGAAGATCGTCGCCGCCGTGTGCCACGCGCCCTGGCTCCTGATCGAGACCGGCATCGCGAAAGGGCGCAAAGTGACGTCGTACAAGTCCATTAAGACCGATGTCGCCAACGCCGGTGCCGAGTGGCAGGACGCGGCGGTTGTGGTCGATCAGGGCGTGATCACCTCGCGCAATCCCGGCGATCTGGAAGCCTTCAGCGCCAAGATCATCGAGGAGGTCAAGGAAGGCCGGCACGTCAGGCGCAGCGCCGCGTGACGCCAGCGCGGGGGAGAGCCGGGCCATGCCCGGCTGCTCCGCAATGACGTGCCCAGCGCCCGAGGGGTCGAACGCTGGGCCGCAGTCCACACGGAGTGCCTCCAGCGAGATGGGGGAACGCCGCCGAAGGCTCATGGAAGACGTCCAAAAGACCGCGTCGTTCCTAATTTCGCTCGCGCCGGCGGCGCGAGCCGGCCCTCGTCGCAAGCTCCCGTGAGCAGACGGAACTTACGATGACATCCCGGGTTGGCCGGTTTTCCGACCGCGGAGATGTGCCGTGAGTGAGAAGGCGAAGATCCAGGACTACACGGCGCCTGCCGGTGGATGGGGCTCGGTGCATGCCGTCGCAAGCATCCTGACGCAGGAGGAGGTCACGCTGCTCGGCAGCGAGATCCTGCTCAAGCAGAACAAGCCTGGCGGATTCATGTGCGTGAGCTGCTCCTGGGCCAAGCCGGCCAAGCCGCTTCCGTTCGAATTCTGCGAGAACGGCGCCAAGGCGACGGCCTGGGAGATCACCGGCAAGACGGTCGGGCCGCAATTCTTCGCGCAGCATACGCTGAGCGAGCTACGGAGCTGGTCGGACCATCAGCTCGAAGAGCAGGGGCGCCTGACGCATCCGATGCGCTACGACGCTGCCAGAGATCGCTATGTCGCGGTCTCTTGGGACCAGGCTTTCGCCGGCATCGGCGCTGAGTTGAGGAAGCTCGATCCGCGCGCGGCGGTGATGTACACGTCAGGACGCGCCTCGCTCGAGACCAGCTACATGTACCAGCTGTTCGGTCGCATGTACGGCACCAACAATTTCCCCGACAGTTCCAACATGTGCCACGAGTCGACCTCGGTCGCGTTGCCCGAGGTGATCGGCGTGCCCGTCGGGACGGTGCTGCTGGAGGATTTCGACAAGACCGACTGCATCTTGTTCTTTGGCCAGAACACGACCACCAATTCGCCGCGCATGCTGCATCCGCTGCGGCGGGCGGCGCAACGCGGCTTCCCCGTCATCACCTTCAATCCCCTCCGCGAGCGCGGCCTGGAGCGCTTCACGGATCCGCAGAATCCGATACAGATGGTGCTGACCGGCGGCACGCGGATCAGCACGCAGTATCATCAGCTCAGGGTCGGCGGCGACGGCGCCGCGCTGCTCGGCCTCTGCAAGTCCGTGATCGAGGCCGACGATGCAGCGGTCGCAACGAAGCGGCCGCGCGTGATCGACGTAGCCTTCGTTGAGCAGCATACGCACGGCTTTGAGGCGTTCGCGCAATATTGTCGCCAGGCCTCGTGGGACGACATCCAGAAGGCCTCGGGCCTCAACCGGGCAGCCATTCTGGAGGCTGCAAAGGTGTATGCGTCGGCGCATGCGGTGATCGCCAACTACGGAATGGGAATCACGCAGCATCGCCACGGCGTCGAGACCGCGAAGATGATCGCAAATCTGCTGCTGCTGCGCGGAAACATCGGCAAGCCCGGCGCCGGCATTTCGCCGGTACGCGGCCATTCCAACGTCCAGGGGCAGCGCACCGTCGGGATTTCCGAGAAGACCATGCTGGTGCCGCTCGATCGGCTCGCGGAACTCTACGCGTTCGAGCCACCGCGCCAGGACGGCCTCACTACAGTCGATGCCTGCGAGGCGATCATCAAGGGCAGTGTAAAGGGCTTCGTCAGCCTCGGCGGAAATTTCCTTCGCGCCGTGCCGGAGCGCTCGCTGATGGAGCCGGCCTGGTCGAAGCTGCGGCTGTCGGTGCAGATCGCAACCAAGCTCAACCGCACTCATCTCGTGCCCGGAGAGGTGACTTATCTGCTGCCGTGCCTCGGGCGAATCGAGATCGACCGGCAGGCCAGCGGTGAGCAGGCCGTGGCGATGGAGGATTCCACCGCCTGCATCCACGGCTCGCGCGGCCAGCGCCAACCTGTCGCCGACGGTCTGCTGTCGGAGGCGGCGATCGTGGCCGGGCTGGCCAAGGCGACGCTGCAGCCCAACCCGCGGGTCGACTGGGATGCCTGGGTCGCCAACTATGCGCTCGTCAGGGACGCGATCGAGCGCACCTATCCTGATCAGTTCAAGGATTTCAACAAGCGCCTGTTTCAGCCCGGCGGCTTTGCCCGACCGCTCGGCGCACGCGAGCGCAAATGGAAGACCTCGACCGGCAAGGCCAACTTCACCGTGCCCAAGGCGGCGCTCAATCCGCCGCAGCACGGCGACGGCGTGTTCCAGCTGATGACCCTGCGCGCCGACGGCCAGTTCAACACGACCATCTACAACGAGGATGATCGCTTCCGCGGCGTGAGCGGTGGCCGTCTGGTCGTCTTCATGCATGCTGGAGACATGAAGGACCTCGGCATCGCGCCGGGAGATCTGGTCCGATTGTCGACGGTCGCCGACGACGGCGTCGAACGCTCGCTCGGAGGCTTGCAGGCCGTATCGTTCGACATTCCGCGCTACAGCATTGCGGCCTACTACCCGGAGTGCAACAATTTGATCCCGCTGTGGCACTATGCCGAAGGCAGCAAGGTGCCAGCCGCCAAATCGGTGCCGGTGCGGATCACGCGCGAGAAGGGCGCCTGAGTGCAACCGTCAGCCGGCGGCGCGGCGCGCTTCGTTGGGCGCCGCCTCGACGAAGGAACTGGTGACCTCCGGCGGCGTCGCCCCGGGGCGAAGTGGAACGACCAGATGGCAGACCAGTCCTTCCGGCCGCCAATCGAACGAAGCGCGACCGCCGAGCTGGCTTTCCACGCTGGCCATCAGGCTGCGGGTTCCGAACCCCCGGGAGGTCGGCACCCGCACCAGTGGTCCGCCAGTTTCGATCCAGGTTAGATCGAGCCGATCGTGCTCGACGCTCCATGTCACCGACAGATGACCCGAGCGGACCGACAGCGCGCCATATTTCGCCGAGTTGGTCACCAGTTCGTGCAGAGCGAGCGCCAGGGTCTGCGCCGTCGCCGGTTCGAGCTGCAGCTCCGCGCCGCCGAACGCGATCTGTCCGCTGCTCGCGTAGGGCGCCAGCTCCTCGGAGACCAGCCGGCTCATCTCCGCACCCTGCCAGCTCGACAGTGATAGGATGGTGTGAACGCGCGCGAGCGCGCTGATGCGGCCCTCTACGGCGCTGACATAGGTCTGGACGCTGTCGGCTTTGGTCAACCGCACGATCGATTGGGCCAGCGTCAGCGCGTTCTTGGCGCGATGATCGACCTCGCGCGTCAGCAGGTTTTGGCGTTCCTCGGCGCGCTTGCGCTCGGTGATGTCGATCGTGACGCCGCTGACGCGGACGACACGGCCCGCCTTATCGGTGGTGGCTGCCGCCGTGCCGACGCACCAGCGTTCCTCGCCGTCCGGACGCACGATGCGGAATTCGGCTTCGTAGGAGGTGATGCCGCGGCCGAACTCGGTGACAAGCCGGCGCGCACGTTCGGCATCGTCGGGGTGCAGCAGAGCCATGATGTTCACGCCGTTGAGCTCGAAGCTCTGCGGCGACACTCCGAAGATGCGGTACTGTCCCTCATCCCACATCCAGTCGCCGTTGACACCGTCCCAATCCCACGAGCCCATTCGCCCGGCCGCAATCGCCATGCTGCGCCGCTGCTCGCTTTCCACCAGCTTGGCGGTCGAGCGCTCCAGCTCCGCGGTTCGCGCGCGTACCCGGTCTTCAAGCTCCAGGTTGAGATGCTCGAGCTCGCGCGTCTTGCGATAGAGCTCGGTGAAGACCTTGATCTTGGCGCGCAGAACCTCCGGCACGACGGGGACGGGCACGTAGTCGACGGCCCCCATCTCGTAGCCGCGCAACCGGTCGAAATCGCTCACCTGCACGGCCGAGATGAAGATGATCGCGATCTTCTGGAACCGCGGATGCTCGCGGATCATCTGCGCCAGCTCGAAGCCATCGAGCTCGGGCATGCAGACGTCGACGAGGATCACAGCGATCTCGTTCTTCAGCAGAATCTCCAGCGCCTCGCGGCCGGAGGTGGCGACCACGAGGGTTTCGCCGAGTTCCTTCAGGATGACTTCATAGGCCAGCAGCTTCGCGGGCTGGTCGTCCACCAGGAGAATGTTGACCTTCTGATGTTCCATGATGATGAGCCGTTCAGCGGTGCAGCCACATGCGGATCGCAAGGAGCAGCTGCTCGGTGTTGACGGGTTTTGCGAGATAATCGGAAGCGCCGGCTTCGAGGCACTTCTCACGGTCTCCCTTCATGGCCTTCGCGGTCAGCGCGATGATCGGGAGACGGGCGAGGGCAGGGTTCTGCCTGATGACGCCGATGGTCTGGTAACCATCCATCTGCGGCATCATGATGTCCATCAGCACGATCGAAATCGCAGGCGTGTGCTGCACGAGTTCGATCGCCTCGGCTCCGGTGGTCGCGGTCAGAACCTTCATGCCGCGCCGTTCCAGCACACTGGACAGCGCGAAGATGTTGCGGGCATCGTCGTCAACCAGCAGCACGGTCTTGCCGATCAGGTCCTCATCGGAACTGTTCAACTTCTCCAGCATGCGCTGCTTTTCGACAGGCAGTTCCGTGATGACGCGGTGAAGGAACAGCGCCGTTTCGTCGAGCAGGCGTTCCGGAGATTCGACGCCCTTGACGACGATGCTGCGCGCCATCGTGTGCAGCTCCGCATCCTCTTCGGCGGACAATTCGCGCCCGGTGAAGACGACGACGGGAACGCTCGACAGCGACTCATCGGACCGCAACTGTTCCAGCACATCGAAGCCGCTCATGTCGGGCAGCCGCAGGTCGAGCACGATGCAGTCATAGGGCATGCTGCGCAAGGCATCGAGCGCGTCGGCACCGGTTTCCGCGGTGAGGATCTCGATGTCGTCGTGATCGAGCAACTGGCGGATGCTGAGCTGCTCGGCGGCGTTGTCTTCCACGATCAGAAGGCGTTTGCGGCGCGGCTTGGCGTATTCCTTGATCTGCGACAGCGCAGCGCTGACGCCTTCGGTCGTCGTCGGCTTACTGACGAACGAGAATGCGCCGCGCGCCAGCGCATGCTGGCGGTCTTCGTCGAGTGTGATGATCTGTACCGGAATGTGCCGCGTCAGCGGATTGTGCTTGAGCTGGCTCAGCACAGTCCAGCCGAGCATGTCCGGCAGGAAGACATCCAGCGAGATCGCCGCCGGCTGATACTGCTTGGCGAGTTCGAGCGCTTCCGCGCCACGGTTGGCGACAAGGATCTTGAACCCCTTGTCGCGCGCGAGATCGACCAGCACGCGGGCATAATGCGGATCGTCCTCGACGATCAGCAGGATCGTGTCACCTGGCGCGAGGTTCAGCCGATCGTCGGCCAACTGCTCGACCACGCGCTCGGGCACCGTCTGCGGCGGCGCTGGCAGCAGAGGCGGGGTGTATTGAACCGCCGGAGCGGAGCTCACGCGCGGCGCGACCGCGGGGCCGGAGTATTTCAGCGGCAGATAGAGCGTGAATGTGCTGCCCTTGCCAGGGGCGCTGCGCAGATGGATCTCGCCGCCGAGCAGGTTCGCGAGCTCGCGGCTGATGGCGAGCCCGAGCCCGGTGCCGCCATACTTGCGGCTGGTGCCGGCATCCGCCTGCTGGAAGGCTTCGAAGATCAGCTTCTGCTTGTCCTGCGGAATGCCGATGCCGGTGTCGGCGACTTCGAACGCGATGACGGCCGGCGCGCTGTTGAGCACCGGATGCTCGCTGCTCCAGCCACCGAGCGCGGCGGACACCTTCAGACGGACGCCGCCTTCCGCGGTGAACTTGAAGGCATTCGACAACAGGTTCTTGAGCACCTGCTGCAGGCGCTTGGAGTCGGTCACGATGCTGCGCGCCAGATTCGGGTCGACATCGATGTTGAACGACAGCAGCCGGTTCTCGGCTTCGTGCCGGAACGGACGCCCGACCGTCTCCAGCAGGTTCGCTGTCAGGATTTCCTCGGCGTCCACCGTCACGGTGCCGGATTCGATCTTGGAGAGGTCGAGAATGTCGCTGATCAGATTGAGCAGGTCGGTGCCGGCGCCGTGGATGGTGCGGGCGAATTCGACCTGCTTGAGGCTGAGGTTGCCGTCCGGGTTCTCGGTGAGCTGCTGTCCCAGGATCAGGATCGAGTTGAGCGGCGTCCGCAGCTCGTGCGACATGTTCGCCAGGAATTCGGACTTGTACTTGGACGTTAGGGCGAGCTCGGTCGCCTTCTCTTCCAGCGCGCGGCGGGCCTGCTCGATCTCCTGGTTCTTGCGCTCGACCTCGACGTTGCGCTCGGCGAGCTGCTGCGCCTTCTGTTCGAGCTGTTCGTTGGTCTGCTGCAACTCGCGCTGCTGCGCCTGCAGCTCGGCTGCGAGCTGCTGCGACTGCTTCAGCAGGCCTTCGGTCTGCATGGTCGCTTCGATCGAGTTGAGCACGATGCCGATCGAATCGGTGAGCTGATCGAGGAAGGTCATCTGCGAGGTCGTGAACGGGCTGAGCGAGGCCAGCTCGATCACCGCCTTCACCTGGTTCTCGAACAGCACCGGCAGCACCACGAGGTTCTTCGGTACGGCGCGGAGCAGGGCGGATCCCACCGGAATGACGTCGGACGGAATCTCCGAGATCAGCCGCTGGCGCTTGTCGATCGCGCATTGGCCGATCAACCCTTCCCCAAACTGGACCAGCTGGCGATGCGGATAGACGCCGTCATTGGCGTAGGAGGCGAGCAGGCGCAGCTGCGGCGTATACTCGTTCTCGACCTGGTAGATCACGCCGCGATGCGCATTCACCAGCGGCGTCAGCTCGCTCAGCAGCAGGCGGCCGACGGTGGTCAGATCGCGCTGGCCCTGCAGCATGTTGGTGAAGCGGGCGAGGTTCGTCTTCAGCCAGTCCTGCTCGGTGTTGAGGTCGGTGGTGAGCCGCAGGTTGGTGATCATCGTGTTGATGTTGTCTTTGAGCTCGGCGACCTCGCCGCGCGCATCGACCTGAATGCTGCGGGTGAGGTCACCCTTGGTCACGGCGGTGGCGACCTCGGCGATGGCGCGGACCTGCGATGTCAGGTTTGCCGCAAGCAGGTTGACGTTGCCGGTCAGATCCTTCCACGTGCCGGCCGCGCCGGGCACGTTGGCCTGTCCGCCGAGTCGGCCCTCCACGCCGACCTCACGTGCGACGCTGGTGACCTGATCGGCGAAGGTCGCGAGCGTCTCGGTCATGTTGTTGATGGTCTCGGCGAGTGCTGCGACCTCGCCCTTCGATTTCACGGTGAGGTTCTGCTTCAGATCGCCGTTGGCAACGGCGGTGACGACCTTCACGATGCCGCGCACCTGCTCGGTCAAATTGGCGGCCATGAAGTTGACGGTGTCGGTCAGATCCTTCCAGGTGCCGGCCACGCCCGGCACCTGCGCCTGGCCGCCGAGCTTGCCTTCGGTGCCGACCTCGCGCGCGACGCGCGTCACCTCGCCGGCGAAGGCGTTGAGCTGATCGACCATCGTGTTGATGGTGTTCTTCAGCTCGAGGATCTCGCCCTTCACGTCGACGGTGATCTTGCGCGAGAGATCGCCGCGCGCGACGGCCGTGGTGACCTCCGCAATGTTGCGGACCTGCGTGGTCAGGTTGGCGGCGAGCAGGTTGACGTTGTCGGTGAGGTCCTTCCAGGTGCCGCCGACACCGGGGACCACAGCCTGGCCGCCGAGCCGGCCCTCGGTGCCGACCTCGCGCGCCACACGCGTCACTTCGGCAGCAAACGAGCGGAGCTGCTCGACCATCGTGTTGAGGGTGTCCTTGAGCAGCAGGATCTCGCCGCGCACGTCGACTGTGATCTTCTTCGACAGGTCGCCGCCGGCGATCGCGGTGGCGACCTCGGCGATGTTGCGAACCTGCGCGGTCAGGTTGGAAGCCATGAAGTTGACGCTGTCGGTCAGGTCCTTCCAGGTGCCCGCGACTTCCGGCACCTGCGCCTGGCCGCCGAGCTTGCCTTCGGTGCCGACCTCGCGCGCGACGCGCGTCACCTCGGAGGCGAAGGCGTTGAGCTGATCGACCATGGTGTTGATGGTGTTCTTCAGTTCGAGGATCTCGCCCTTCACGTCGACGGTGATCTTGCGCGACAGGTCGCCGCGCGCCACGGCCGTGGTCACCTCGGCGATGTTGCGGACCTGCGCGGTCAGATTGCCGGCCATCGAGTTGACGCTGTCGGTGAGATCCTTCCAGGTGCCGGCGACGCCGGGCACGTTGGCCTGGCCGCCGAGCCGGCCCTCGGTGCCGACCTCGCGCGCGACGCGCGTCACCTCGCCGGCGAAGCGGTTGAGCTGATCCACCATCGTGTTCAGCGTTTCCTTGAGGCTCAGGATCTCGCCGCGCACGTCGACCGTGATCTTGCGTGACAGGTCGCCGCCGGCGATGGCGGTGGCCACCTCGGCGATGTTGCGGACCTGGGCGGTCAGGTTGCCGGCCATCGAGTTGACGCTGTCGGTGAGGTCCTTCCAGGTGCCGGCGACGCCGGGCACCTCGGCCTGGCCGCCGAGCTTGCCGTCCGTGCCGACCTCGCGCGCGACGCGGGTGACTTCGCCGGCGAAGGCGTTGAGCTGGTCGACCATCGTGTTGAGTGTTTCCTTCAATTGAAGGATCTCGCCCGAGACGTTGACCGTGATCTTCTTCGACAGGTCGCCCTTGGCGACCGCGGTCGCGACCTCGGCGATATTGCGGACCTGCCCGGTCAGGTTCGAGGCCATCGAGTTGACGCTGTCGGTCAGGTCCTTCCAGGTGCCGGCGACGCCGCGCACCATGGCCTGGCCGCCGAGCTTGCCTTCGGTGCCGACCTCGCGCGCGACGCGGGTGACTTCGCCGGCGAACGCGTTGAGCTGATCGACCATCGTATTGATGGTATCCTTCAGCTCCAAGATCTCGCCGCGCACATCGACGGTGATCTTCTTGGAGAGGTCGCCATTGGCGACGGCCGTCGTCACTTCGGCGATGTTGCGGACCTGCGCCGTCAGGTTCGACGCCATCGAGTTGACGCTCTCGGTGAGGTCCTTCCAGGTCCCGGCGACGCCGAGCACGTTGGCCTGGCCGCCGAGCCTGCCGTCGGTGCCGACCTCGCGCGCGACGCGCGTGACTTCGCCGGCAAAGGCGTTGAGCTGGTCGACCATCGTGTTCAGGGTTTCCTTCAGCTGAAGGATCTCGCCCGACACGTTGACCGTGATCTTCTTCGACAGATCGCCGCTGGCAATGGCGGTCGCCACGTCGGCAATGTTGCGGACCTGCGCCGTCAGGTTCGAGGCCATGAAGTTGACGTTGTCGGTCAGGTCCTTCCAGGTGCCGGCGACGCCGGGCACCTTGGCCTGACCGCCGAGCTTGCCTTCGGTGCCGACCTCGCGCGCCACGCGCGTCACCTCGGAGGCGAAGGCGTTGAGCTGATCGACCATCGTGTTGATGGTGTCCTTCAGCTCCAGGATTTCACCGCGGACGTCGACCGTGATCTTGCGCGACAGGTCGCCGCGCGCCACGGCGGTCGTCACGTTCGCGATGTTGCGGACCTGTGCAGTCAGGTTGCCACACATGGCGTTGACCGAGTCGGTCAGATCCTTCCAGGTGCCGGCGACGCCGGGAACGATGGCCTGACCACCCAGCTTGCCGTCGGTTCCGACCTCGCGCGCCACGCGCGTCACTTCCGACGCGAAGGAGCGCAACTGATCGACCATTGTGTTGATGGCTTCCTTGAGCTGCAGGATCTCACCGCGGACGTCGACGGTGATCTTCTTGGAGAGGTCGCCATTGGCGACAGCGATCGTCACTTCCGCGATGTTGCGGACCTGGCCCGTCAGATTGTTGGCCATGGAATTGACGCTCTCGGTCAAATCCTTCCAGACGCCGGTCACCTCGGGCACCTGGGCCTGGCCGCCGAGCTTGCCTTCGGTACCGACCTCGCGCGCCACGCGCGTCACCTCCGAGGTGAACACGCTCAGCTGCTTGATCATCGTGTTGACGATGGTGGCGGACTGCAGGAACTCGCCACCGAGCGGACGGCCGTCGACGTCGAGCTTCACTGTCTGCAACAGATCGCCCTGGGCGACCGCGGCCACGGCGCGGGTCACCTCGCGGGTCGGCCATAGGAGGTCGTCGATCAGCGTGTTGATCGAGCTTTCCATGTCGGCCCATGATCCGCTTGCGATGCCGAACCGGACGCGTTGCCGCGTCTTGCCTTCGCGACCGACGACCTGGCCGACGCGTTCGAGCTGCTGGGCCATGCGCTCGTTGGCGGCGATGATCTCGTTGAACGTATCGGCGATCTTGCCCTCAATGCCAAGATAGTCGCCGCCCATGCGGACTGAAAAGTCGCCTGAGCGCATGGCCTGAAGCGCGCGCAGAAGGTCCTGGCTGGCGTCGGGCGTTTCGGTTCCATTGCCATTCCGACTGAAGCCCTGCCGAGCAGGCATCGAACCGGCAGCCGTGTCGAGATCGCTCATCAAGTTCCCCCAGGCAGAATGTCTGCCAGCAAGATCTGAGTCTCATGAGTTGCAGGCATAGAAGCTGCGGCAACTACTCAAATCAAGCCGAATGCAGTGTTTCCCTCGCGAATGGAACCGCTGGGAGCTGGCACAAGCGGCTCAACCTCGACGCGGGAAAATAGTTCCAAAAATCTTTTCCTCGCGGCTTGGGACGTCGGCAGCTGTAGGAACGGCGGCGGAAGAACGGCTTGCTTTCGCGAGGAGAAGCTCATGAAACAACAACTAGGCGGCTGTCTTGCGGTGTTCCTGGTTCTGACACCTGCAGTAGCGCTGGCCCAATCGGGGGACCGAGCGGGCCAGGATCCGTGACGGGCGATCCGGCCGCGAGTTCGGCCGATCCCCGGGCTGCAGAGCGCTCCTTACGTCGAGTTGCTCCGTCCGCATTTCCACCGGCGCAATCTCGACCAACTGCCTGAGCTCATCATGCTCGAAATGGCGGCGGTACTGCGCGCAGGTTCCCGGGCACATTAATATCGCGTAACGCGGTTGCGGCTTCTCCGCTTGCTGCCCAGCTAGAGGAGATGAAACAGTCAGACATCTTCAGAGAGAACGCCGATAACTGCCTTCATCTCGCCGAGAGAGCAGAAGGCGATCCGGCATTCCGACGCTTTACGCGGATGGCCCAAGGCTGGCGCGCATTGGCAATGGAGCAGGACTGGCTCGATGGCGTAGTCACCCCCGTCTCGAAGAGAAGGGTCGACTTGGTTGGCGACTAGACAAGCGACAGGAGGGTTTCCCGATGGCGCCTCGTACCGTACTCATCGCGCTGCTGACCGCTTTCAGCGTGGCTTCAGCGGTCGCAGCGTTCACGACGATCCGTCAGGTCCATACCGAGGCCTATTCGCTGCCTCAACCCGTGACACATATCTGATTTGGCGAAGGCAGCCTCACGGCTGCCCCGAGCCTCCGATGACCCGTAGACCTGACCGTTGGCATAGCTGGCGTCTGCGGCAGCCAACTGCACGTAGATCGAACCCAGCTCGGCTGGCTGACCCGGCCGGCCGAGCGGCGTCTGCCCACCGAATTTTTCCAGTTTGTCCATTGTCGCTCCCCCGGACACCTGCAACGGGGTCCAGATCGGGCCGGGCGCGACCGCGTTGACGCGTATGCCCTTGGGTCCGAGCTGCTTGGCCAGCGACTTCACGTAGTTCATCGTGGCAGCCTTGGTCTGGGCGTAGTCGTACAGGTCAGGCGACGGATCGTAGGCCTGCTCCGACGAGGTGCCGATGATCGCTGAGCCTGGCTTGAGGTGAGGCAGGGCTGCCTTGATGATCCAGAACGGGGCATAGATGTTCGTCTTCATCGTCGCGTCGAAATCCTCCGAGGAGACGTCGAGGATGGACTTGCGCGTCTGCTGGCGCGCGGCATTGTTGACGACGATGTCCAATCCGCCCAGCGCATCGACCGCCTGCTGCACCAGCTGCTCGCAGAAGCGTTCGTCGCGGAGATCGCCCGGTAGAGCGATCGCCTTCCGGCCCTCCGCCTTGATCAGGGCGATCACTTCCTGCGCATCCGGCTCTTCGCTGGGCAAGTAGTTGATCGCGACGTCGGCGCCTTCGCGCGCATAGGCGATAGCTGCTGCGCGCCCCATGCCGGAGTCGCCGCCGGTGATCAGAGCCTTGCGCCCTGCGAGCCGTCCGGAACCCTTGTAGCTGGTCTCGCCGTGGTCTGGACGCGGTGACATCTTGCTCGCCAGGCCCGGCCATGGCTGCGATTGCTGTTCGAACGGCGGCTTGGGGTAATTGTCCGTCGGATCGACCAAGCCTGCGGTGTGTTCGGAATCGCCAACCATCGTCTCGCGTCCTTTTGCTGCTGCCGACGTCAATGAAGCCACTGCGAGTGTCGCAGTACCCCCGACCATCTGACGACGGGACATTGAGGACTTTTGATCGTCTGCCATGCAGTGCTCCCGTTGAGTGTGGTCACCAACCGGTAACGACTGCCAATGGTCCGTTATGCTGCAAATAAATGCTCATCAATGTCCCGTGACGCTGCGGCCGATTGGCTCTCCCTGATCTTCCGCGGAACGAAGGTCCCATGCGTGCGTCGTGTCAGAGCGCGATGATAAGCGCGTCGCGGCTTAATGCGCGTCGCAAGGCTCGAGCAGGATGATGCAGTTCTATCACTTTGATTTGACGAACAATGAGCCGATCGCGGCTGAGCGCTATGTCGAGCTGCCTGGCGACGTCGAGGCCATGGACTCGGCCGATGTGATCGCGCGGCAACTGATCGCAGATCATCCTGAGCTGCGCCACCGGAACTACGTCGTACTGGTCACAAACGAGGAGGGAGACGAGATCTGCCGTGTCCCGCTCGACGTGCTTCACTAGCAATGATGAGAGGAGAGGCGGATGACGAAGGACACTCAGGGTATCGTAAGGACGGAGCGCGGCGAGGAACAGCCGGCCGACAAGGAACGCGCGCAGCAGGTTCATCAGACGACGTCTCCCCAATCGCCCACCCACGAGGCGACGCGCCATCCGGAACGGGAGAGCGGTGACCGGTCCCGATCCGAGTGACCAACGGCCGCTGGCTGGGAACATCACGGCCGGGCAGCACGTTTCTTGCCCGGTAGAAATGGAGGCTGACATGACGCTCGACAGATCCATGCTCGACCGGCGCGAATACGGCAATCTGATCGGCAGCGACAAGGTCGAAGGAACAGCCGTCTACGGTGCCGACGACAACAAGATCGGCACCATCGAACGCGTCATGATCGACAAGCTGAGCGGGCGGGTCTCGTACGCGGTGCTGGCGTTCGGCGGCTTCCTTGGGCTCGGCAACGACCGTTATCCGCTGCCCTGGCAATCGCTGAAATACGACACCCGGCTCGGCGGCTATGTCACGGCGGTCACCGAGGACCAGCTTCGTGGCGCGCCGAAATATCCGACGAGCGCGAATGGGACTGGGGTGACCTCGCGACCGGACGCAAGGTCGACGACTATTACGGCGTGTCGATTGCATAGCCGCGCGAATTGAGTTCGCGCCCCGACAATCAACTATGGCTACGCGGCGCTGTCGCGGGTGATTCTTGGGGGGGCGGGCTGCCGTTCCTGTTTCTCCCGGTCACGACCGCGGCCTATGAGGGATGCGGCCTATGAGGGATGTTGGCGGACACGACGGGCCTCGGCGCCGACCAACGTCGCCCGCGACCTCGATGGGGATCGCGCTCGGCATGAGGTCGATGTGCCTCAGGCTGCAGGCTTCCGAATTCCGCCTTCGGGGCTAGCGGCCGCATGGTCCCGCCGGCTCGACAGCCAGATCGGAATCTCACGATAGCAGGTGCCCCTCTCGTTCATCTCGGCGACGGTCCAGCGGCTCGGATGGCGCTCCTTGCCAACGAAGATCCAGTCGTCGGCCGCGGGCGGCGGCTCGTTCGGCCGCGTCCTGAGCCAAGCCGACCGTGCTCCCTTGGGCAAACGGTCCTGCTTCATCTGATAGAGGTCGTACACTGGCGAACGCATGACGCTACTCGTCCTCAAGCAACCCACGTCTTCACACCCTCAGCGTGTCCAAACGTCGCGGCGGAATTGTGGGAGCGGTGCGGCCACGTTGTGCAAAAGCTGAAGCAAGCCCGTGGTGGCGGCAATCCACAAACGCCGTCGCGCGATACGCGTGCCGTTTGGAGAAGGCAACGCGCGGGGCCATTTCAAAGGCTCCCGCGCGCCGGGAGGACGCCATCGCGTCCACAAATGCGCGAGCCCGCCGGCAAAAACCGGTGGGCGCGGTCAATCAGAAGAACGCGTAGCTGAGATCGAGACCATACGTCGCGTGAAGGATGAAGCCGAACGCGGTTGCACCGCACAACATCAGGATCGTCCGAAGCTTGTCGGAGTCGATGCGGGTCTCTTCGAGATGGGTCGGGAGAGCCTTGGTCAGGGTTGTCATGTGTTGGACCTCTGTACGCAATACGAAGACGAAGAGTGAGCTCTGAAAGTATAGTCGAGGCGCTTAGAACCGTTTCTCGGACCGGTCACGATGTGGGGTCTGCGAAGAGTTCTAATTATGAATATGAGCCCAGCATCGTGCACAATTTGGGGCAAAGTTGAGGAAAGTAAATGATGTGTAAATTAAATCACAGGTTGATATAAGTTGTACCAAGTACTGCTGCACGTCTTAGCTGTTGAAGGAAATTGCCAGCGCATTTTTGCGAGCGGCGCACGTAGTTGAGCCTAATTCTGCAGGCATTTGCCTGGAGCAGGCAGGCGCGACCTGGGTCGCAAACACCGCCGCAGTCGAAGCACGGGCGGTTGCAAAAGCAACTCGAAGTATAGAGTCGGGATATGCCAACCACGGCCGTCATGTGGCGACAGGTTAACTCCTGTGGCCAACTGTGGCCGCAGAGCCGCCCTGATGACTGCAATGACCGGTATCATATGATGGCTGGCGATGGAAGCGCGCCGCCGCAGTCTCCCCGGAAATGCACGTGTCAAACAACAGCCGCACAATCATCCCCGCCTCATCGTGTTGCCGTCGCGACACGCCCCAACCTGAGACCGGACGTGACGCGTCGTGGGCAGCCGGTAATACTCTCGCAGCACGTCGTGCCCGAGTGATGCTGGAGAATGGCCCTCGTTGAAGGGAGAGGGCGCAGGGAATGCCGGGTGAAGGCCTCACCCATGGCCCGCCTGCAAACAAAAAGCAGGCGGCAGTCACCACAGGTCAAGCCGATCAACCGGCATTCCCTGCGCGATGGGCTTAACGCTTATACGCGATCTCCCCGGTGTCCGGCTTGGTAGCCACCGTCGCCCGGGAGATCATCATCACCCCCGGACTTGGCGCCAGCAACGGGGCGCCAGGACCACGCGATTTCACGTCCGCAACCTGCCGTTCGTCGGCGCGCCACGAGAGCACGCTGCGACAGATCGCGGCCACCGCATCTCCGCCCTCCACATCGTGACGATCGCGAAGCGTCCCTCTCACGAGGACAGGATGGCGCACTATTTCTGATTTTCAAAATCAAAGCAAGCAAAAAATTCGAGTATGCCGAAATAAACTTGCCAGCGCTGCAGGTCGCGCTAACATCCGCGCCGATCCCCAGGCCCGAAGCGAGTGCGGTCCGCCATGGCGATAGCCCTGAATCTCCGATCCGACCATGTGTCCGCGTCTCAGATCGAACGTCTGTGGGACGAGGTCGCTGCTTTCGAGGAAGGGTCCTCGATGCGCGATCTGGGCTACCGGCCGCACCTCTCGTGGCGATCTACGACACGCCCACGCTCGACCCCGGCACCGTCTGGGGAGCCATGCGCGAGGCCGTGTCGGGTGGCGCGGCTCTGCATGTTCGGTTCAGCCGGATCAGATGGTTCTCGCATCCGCGCTTCGTTCTGTGGGCCGAGCCCGAGGTGGATGCCGTGCTGCTCGGATGGCATGCGGCCATCGCGGCTTCGATCGCTCCCGCGCTTTGCCATGAGCACTATCGACCAGGAGCGTGGGTGCCTCACTGCACCTTGGGCACGCGGATCAGGGAGCAGCGTCGCGCTGACGCGATGACTTTCGCGCGCGCATTCGATCAGTCCTTCACCGTCGTTTTCGACGTCGTCGATTGCGTGATGTTTCCGCCTGTTGAGATCATCGCGCAGCAGAAACTGCCATGAGCCGTCCGCAACGGGTCAGGCCTGCAAATGCGTCGGCTCAGCGCCAGATCGGCTTCGGAAGTTGGACGGACGCGCTGGATCGCTGCGGACGTGGCGAGGGGACGGTTGCGTCGGTCTGCGAGAACAGCAGGATGGCCTCGAACGGCACGTCGGGCGCTTCGGCCGCATGGCCCCGGCACGTCACGGGCGAGCCCTTGCAGGACCCTTCGAGGCTGAGTGTCAGCTCGTCGGGGCCGAACAGCGACGGCTGTCCAGGGGCGTGACGTCTCGTCCTGAGCAGCGCAGTAAAGCGGTCGCCTTCGGCTTCATAGGTGCCGGTATAGCTCAAGAAGGCATCGCCGCCGCAGATCCGACCGCCCACCAGTTCCACGATGCCGGTCCCCTGGCCCATGGGGGTCTTGAACCAGGCGGAATAGGTGCCTTCCTTCATCATCTGCCGCAGATCCCCCATCGTTGGGTTTGGGTATCTTTGTACGACGCAACTTAAGGGAACGTGAAAGCCGCCACTCAAACTGGGCGGGAGCCCGGAGTCCAGTCCCATACGAAAGGAGGGGGCGTAGCAGAACGTCCTGCCGACGCGTCGGCAGGGCCCATTCTTGAGGATACGAAGCACGATCGTGAAGAGCAGTTTCGTCAAGAGGAAGCGCGCCGGCACGAAGCTCAACGATGGCAAGAACTCGAAAGCCGGCGTTGGACCAAGTTTCGCGAGTATGCAGCGGACTTGGATGAACGGACGAAGCTGTTAGGCTTTCTCAAAGAGATCGAAGATCGACTGCTTACCGAAGGCTACGTCATCATCTCAGACCGCCCAGCAAGCGCATGGGGTGAGGTGGGCTAAGGCGAAGATTGGCGTCACTTGATCCATTTAGTTCAGGCGCCGCCGGCTTGTTCGACGCCATCGTGAGCTTGTGATGGTAATCAAGCGTCATGCTAGGGGAGAGTGACCGCCCACTCCGCCGATCATCAGATTGATCTTATTAGCTTTTCTAGCGAAACCGCCAAAACACCGGCCTTCTTACCCATGGCTGGGACCATCGTAGGCGTTAGACGTCGAGCGTACCGGCCCAGGTCTGCCATACCGGTGTGATGGGCCGCATCCTGCACCCGATCGAGCCGCTGACATTCCGTGTGACGGCGGCGGGAACGTTCTAGCGGTCAACTAAATGGATAGACGCCGCCCTGCAAGAAGGCGTCGCGACTGAGTCCGACTGACCGGACGATCGATCCCGACGCTTCTAGCGGGCAGACGGCGTGATATTTGAGATACAGTTGGTAAGCCTTTTTGTCGGGTAGCTTCGTGTGCTGCCGAGCAAGAGTCCATCGCCGTCGACTCTCCTTTCGCCGCATGATTAGGTCCAAGCGCTCCAACGAGGCACTATACGGTGCGGCAACGGCTGCAGCTCCATCTTCCCGCTTTTCTATTGGCGCTGATGATGCAAATCATCGCGCCCATCGCGGCGTCGTGGGCAACGGCCTTGGCTGTCTCCGACCCGTTGGCCGCCTTCGGCGATATCACGATCTGCCATAGCGGTGCCGCGGAAGCCGGCGGGCAGCCTGACCAGACTGACCGCCGTATCCACGATGGTGTTTGCGCTCTGAGCTGCCTAGTGGCGCATGCCGGCGCATCGCTGGACACGCCCAAGATCGGGGTTGCCACACCCTCCAGGTCACCGTCGACCGTAATCTGGCAAAGCGTGGCCCTGGACCTGCCGGGCTCTCTGAGGGGCGAACACGCAAAGGCCCGCGCTCCTCCTTCATCGAACTCCTGACTTTTCCAAAAATCGCAAGATCGTTGCGGCCTGTTGGCCGCAGACGATGCTGTTGCTGACCGATGGCGGGCCCGTGCGCCCGAGTTAGAGAGATTCACATGTTTCGCTTTCGTGCTCTGGGGGGCGTGAGCTTCGTTACCCTCCTCACTGTCCCCGAAGTCGTCCTTGGCCAACCCCGAGAGTTGCCCAGCGTGACTGTCCAGGTACCGGGCCAGCCACGACCTGCTGCGCCGATCGTTGCCGGAAATAGGTCGGGCACCAAACAAGCCAAGCGCGCCAGTGCGAAGCCAACGGCACCACCCGCTGCGGACAAGCCACTCACAAATGCCCTCGGTACCTACAATCCAGCACTCGATTTGCCGGGTCTCAAACTCCCGCCGGGAACCACGCTGACGACCGCGGGGCCCGTCGATGGATATCGGGCGTTATCCGGGTTTTCCGCGACGAAGACCGCGACGCCGATCGAGCAGATTCCGCAATCGATCCAGGTGATCCCCAAGAGCCTGATCACGGACCAGAACAACGTCACGGTCAGCGAGGCCATCCAGAATGTCTCGAACACTCAAGGGACGAATACCCTCGCCATCGGGACAACGGGTCCAACCGGACTGATCAACGTTCGCGGGTTCAGCGCCCAGCAATATCTCGACGGCATGAACGTCATGTACAACGTCGGCGACCGCGACTCGCTGGTCAACGTCGAACGTATCGAGGTCTTGAAGGGGCCCAACGCGGTCCTGTACGGCGGCGGCGCGGGCAGCCCACTTGGTGGTGCCATCAACATCGTCTCGAAGCTGCCGACCGATAAAGCGAGCCTGGAAACGGGATTCACCTACGGGACGAAGACTTTCGTCCAGCCGTATTTTGACGTCAACCAGCCGCTTTCGGCAGACAAGACCGTGCTGTTCCGCTTCACGGGCGCCTACACGGCAAACAACACATTCGTCGATGTCGTGCATCAGGACCGCTACTCGCTGAATCCGACGCTGACGCTGACGAACAAGGAAGACACGACGCTGACGATCCAGGGGCGCCTCTCGCGGCTCGAGCAGCAGGCCTACCAGGGCTTGCCGGCCGTCGGTACTGTCGCGGGGAGTTTCCGCCTCAATCCCGATCTGTACATCGGCCCCTCGAACATTCCGAAGAGCTACAGCGAGGTCAAAAGCGTAACGGCGACCTTCGATCGCAAGCTTGATCCCATCTGGTCCTTCAACATCAAGGCACGTTGGGCTGACCAGATCTTCGACCAGAGAAGCCAGACGACACAAACTGCCGCGCCAGATGTCGGTCCAACGACGTGGAGCCTGCTGAATGTCGATCTCTTGCAGAAGCAGCGCGAGTTTTCGATCAACCCCAACCTGGAGGCGCGGTTCCGGCTTGGACCGACAAACAACGTCTGGCTCACGGGTGCCGACTACAGCCGCGTGACGGATCGGGGCCACATGAACACCGACCTCGGCATACCTCCTGTCGATCTGGTGAACAACCCTGTCTTTCCGACGCCGTACACCGATCCGACCGCGACATCGGCCGCCTTCTTCTTCCCGTTTTTCGACTACAGCAGCGTCTACACCACCAAAGGGGCTTACACACAGCTGCAGTCCACAATCTACGATCGTCTTCACATCCTTGCTGGCGTGAGATTCGCGAGCATCAACATCGATTATCTCGAAAACTTTCCGTTCAGTACTGGCGTCCTCTCGCCAACCCAGTTCGGCACTGAAACGTCCAAGGTTCTGCCCCGCTTTGGAGCCGTTTTGGATCTCATTCCCGGGCTGTCGGTTTACGGGAGCTACAGCGAAGGGATGCAAGCAAGCCCATTCGTCCAGGCCTTGAACACCAATATCGAACCCGAGACATCGAAGCAGGTCGAGGGAGGCTTCAAGTTCAACGTCAACGACCAGCTTTCCGGCACGATTGCCGTTTTCGACATCCAACGCCAGAACGTGCCGGTCACGATCGGCGTCGGTATCGGCGCACAATCGGCGCAGGAATCGAAGGGCTATGAGGCGGATCTGATCTGGCAGCCCACCCGTAGCTGGAAGCTCATCGCAAGCTACGGTCACACCGATGTCAGGTTCTCCGACTCGAACACCGGAGTCCCACAAGGGAACAGAGTCTCTGGCGTCCCCGAAGACTCGGGCCGGGTCTGGGTCAACTATATGTTCGACTCCCCGGCTCTCCGGGGTTGGAGCGTCGGCGCCGGTGTCTATGTCGCGTCATCGCAATATGTCGACAACCTCAATGTCTACAAGGCACCGGGCTACTTCACCGTCGACGCCAAGATTGCCTATGAGACCGAGCACTGGCGGGCGTCCATCAACGTCAAGAACCTGACGGGCGAGAAATACTTCGTAGCCTTCCCCTGGTTCGGCGGGCAGGTGGCGCCTGGAGACGGTCGAGCCGTCTACGGGACGATCGCCTATCGGTACTGACATTCTCGCGCATCGAGCCGCCAGGTCACGGCGGCTCGAACGCCGGGCTAGATCTAAGTCTCAGGAGTTTACGCATGATCACGAAACGAGACCTACTCCTCGCCTCCGCCGCGGGCCTCGCCGAGGTCGGCATGCGGTCCGCCCAGGCCACCGAGGTTGCGGCCGGGACGACGACCGGCCACGACATGTCGCAGGTGCCTGCGAGTTGGATGGGGAAGGAGCAGATTGCGTTCCTGATCTATCCGGAGTTCACGGCGCTCGACATGGTCGGACCTCACGCCATGCTGACCGGGCTTCTCGGCGCGACCACCCACATCGTCGGCAAAAGCAGGGATGTCGTGAAGAGCGATACGGGGCTCGCATTTCAGTCCAGCGCAAGCTTCGACGAGTGTCCGCTGGACCTGGACATCATCTGCGTCCCCGGTGGGGCGACCGGCACGCTTGCCGCGATGCGCGACGACAGCACGCTCCGCTTTCTCAAGGATCGCGGATCGCGTGCCAAGTTCGTCACCTCGGTCTGCACCGGTTCATTGCTGCTCGGCGCGGCCGGACTGCTCACCGGCTACAAGGCGACCTCGCATTGGGCGGCGGTTTCGCTGCTGCCGTTGTTCGGCGCGACGCCAAGCGACGACAGGATCGTCCGCGACCGCAACAGGATCACGGCCGGCGGTGTCACATCGGGAATCGATTTCGGCCTGTCGCTGGTCGGGCAGTTGCGCGACAGGCAATATGCGGAGTGCGTCCAACTGATGGCCCAGTACGCGCCGGAGCCACCGTACAACGCTGGCACGCCCGCAAGAGCTCCGGTCGAGGTCACGAAAATGATGACCGATATGTTCGTCGACTTCAACAAGCAGGCCGAAACGATCGGCCGAGAAGTTTATCCCAAATACCGCGATGGCTGACGCCGAGTGGAGGGCAGAGCCACTCCAGAAGCGCCGGTGCCTCGTGTGAGGATCGATGGAGAGAGATGGATTATTGGGTCCAAATCCTGAGCGGAAAACTCCCGTCACGACCACAATCCATGAAGCCGTGATACGACTCAGAGAAGACTCCCCTGTAGGTGCACTTGCTGCCTTCAAAATCCAACGTTGCGGTGATGCGGGAAGACCGCTTGTCGAGATCGACACGGATTTCGCTCACGGACTCTTTTGGGCCATCGCGCGTGCAGAGTCCGACATGCTTCACGGTCAGTGGACCAGAGAACGTCCTCGCTCCGTTCAAATCCTGGCGTGACGCAGTGCCGCTAAGCTCGTACTCGCCAGCGTATCCGGTGACGCCATGGATCTGCAGCGTCTCAGCATTCACAGGTAGTGCGAAAACGTTCGCAACAAGCAGTAGGCTGAACGCTCTCACGAAGACCTCGCTTCAGTTTGCCACTCTCGGAATTCAAGTCGTCAAGATGGATAGATTATGGCGGAGCTCATCAGAGGATAACTGTCCCTGAAGTGGTTGGTATAAGCGCTCGACGGCCAAGCAGGTCGCCGCAGACATCTCGTATTTTGTGGTTATGTCCTCGTCTGAGAGGCACTGGACATTTGGCCTCGCCTGGAGCCTCATTCGTACCCTCACACGAAAGAACGGAGTGAGGGGGACACACCCAGGATGGGGATCCGGGTAGTCCCCCTCTCCGCCGCACCGCGACGGTTGCGGTGACGGCAAGGGCTGCATTGGCTCGTCACTCAGGCCATTAGAGCGCGCTCAAATAGGCCACGAGGTCATCGAGCTGGGCATCGGTCGGCACGAGGCCCGTGTCCATCTTTTTCGCATAGACCCCCCACATCAGCTTGACTGCGTCGCGCAGCGAAGCGGTCCGCCCATCGTGAAAATAGGGAGCGGTCGACGCCACGGCGCGAAGTGATGGCACCTTGAAAAGACCGCCGGTACCGATGTCGTCGCGACTGGATTTGTCGAGACTGGGCAGCACGTGGCAGGTGCCGCAGCCCCCGTCGCCAATGAACAGGTCAAAACCCCGTTTGACCGATTGTGTCGCAGCCGGCGACGGCGTGCCGTCGTCATTGAGCTGCCAGTTCTTCGGATAAGACAGCGAGCGCACGTAAGCCACGAGAGCCGACAGAGTCTCCTTGGACGGTTCGGCTCCCTTCATCCGATTGACGATGATCCCGCGGATGCTCTCTTCGAGCGTTGGCGCGGCGCCGCCCCATCCATAGACTGAGCGCTCGCCAGCCCCCCACAGGGTCGGGGTGCTACGGCCATTGGGATCGCCGTCGGCAACCACATCGAGACCGACATAAGTCTTGTTGTTGGTATGGCCCGTCGAAAAGTGGCAGGTCGCGCAGGAGACATCGCCTCCGCCCGACAGGCTCGTGTCATTGAATAGCTGCAGCCCCTTGGCGGCGAGCACCGGGTCTGGCGTCGCGGAATCCCCCGCGCCCATGGCGGGCGTCATGAGCAGACCAGCGAAAACGGCGAGGCAACGTAACGTGAAAGACATCATATTCTCCTGAAATGGCGCGCTCAGTTGATAGCGACCGCGCAGGCGGCGGGCACGGATGCGCATGACGCTTGGGAGCGACTTCCGAGGCGATGATCCGGGCCTGGACTGCCCTCTATCGGAACGGCAGCTTTCGTCAGGACGCAGTCGTGGTCGTCGACAATCAGTGGATGACCCGACGCGCGTCGTTCCCGGTCAATTTGGGTAAAGCGGTCAGACGACCGGCGGACCGCGGGGACTGCACAGCGATTGCGTGCGCCGAATATGGATGCGATCGCGCGCAAAAGGGCTGAAGGCGGCTGCTTGCGCAGACATCCGAGGGACCGCCAATGACAGGACCGGCGGCGGCGCGGCGCTCGCGCCGAACATTGCGCCGCCCGTCAAGCAACAGGTGGGAATATGCGTCTGGTGGTGCTGCCGCCCTGAGCCATCGTGACTGGTGGTGTTACCCTCGGAGCTGCAGATATCCAAAATCGCCAGCTCTGCGGAGCCAGCCATCGCCCCTGCCGCGTGACTGAACATCATAGCCTGGAATACGAGCAGATAGGCGAGACCGAGCGCTACGCAGGAACGCGCTTTTCTCCGCTTATTGCCGAACACACGGAACATCTTCCGACAGCTTTTCCAGCGGCAGGGGACTTCTTGGCCTGCCGATTTTGGGGCGAGACCCCGCGCCCGTTGTGGCTGAAGTTTCCGCCTGAGCTGTGGCCGAACTTAGGTAGCGCGTTGGCGCGCGCTCCATTTTCCATCGATTCTCATCCAACGCGATGACAATCGACAGCCTGCTCCGCCCTGCAGAACACAGCGGTTTTCGGCAGGCGGACGTTGCGACAATCAGAAGCTGAGGCCGAGGCGCAGATTGAAGGAGCGGCCGGGGCCCTTGACGCCATAGCCCTAAGCGGCGGATGACCCCATCATCGAGACGACGTTGTAGTCGACCAGATCGGCGCCTCCGAGCGGCAGATTGTAGGTCTGATTGAACAGATTATCGACGCCGACGTCGATCCGCCCATGCTCTCACTGATATCCGCTGCGCAGGTTGACGAGCGCGTAGGCAGACGTCTTAAGCTCGTTGCGAACCTGGCCGATTTGATCCTTGGCGCCGACGAGTTGCAGCTCGACGCTGTTGGTCCAGCTGCCTAGCCGGTGGTCCAGCGCCAGTTTCGCATTGATCGGCATGATGTGATAAAGATCGACCCCGTCGGTCCGCTGCCCGCGGACATAGCCGATCAGCGCGCGAACCTGGCCATGGCCGTAGGCCACATCGTCCCACAGCGCCAGCCGATCCTCGACATTGACGCCGTACAGCGTCGCGTCGTGATTGGCGAATTGCGCGGCAGACGTACCAGTCCGGCGAGGAACTCCTTCAACCGGGCAGGGTCGCCGTTCCAATGTCCGACATGCCAGATCCAGAGAATGGCACGGTCGCGCCGCGGCGGCGGGCCGAAGCGCAGGCCACTATAACGAGACGGCAGCTGGAGCGCGCATCTGACCTGCCAATCGAAATCGCCATCGGACATGCCGGTCATGGCAGTCCGCTCTTCCGAGTTGCGGCCGGGTGTCGGGCCGAGCGGCCACCGCGCTGCCTCATAGATCGCAACCTGCCGATCGAAGCGGAGATATTCATTGGAATCGACGAACTCGGATGACAACCAGACACGTACGTCGCCGTCGAACCGCGGTAGCGACGCAGGTGAATGAGCCGAGCCGGGGGCCACCGGATCACCGGAACGGGATCGCTCGACGATCTGGAAGTCGAACCGCTGATCGGAGGACGAGGACATCGGCCTCTGCCTGATTGCGAGGGAGACAGGGCCAGCCTAGCATATCCGGCTGCCGGTCTCCGTCCGGGTTGGCCTGTGCATGGGGGCAGCGGTTGCCGTGGTAAATGATGTGCATCCATGCGGCTGCGCGTTCCGAGAAGTTTGTCTGACGCGGCGACGGCGGGCGTGATAGGAACGAGACTAGGTATTTTTTGAGAGATCCGTGATGCCATCCGAACCCCGTTCGCCACGTCTCGCCGTGCTCATCGACGCCGACAATGCCTCCGCCAAGATCGTCGACGGGCTGTTCGAGGAGATTGCCAAGATCGGCGAGGCCAGCGTGCGCCGCATCTATGGCGATTTCTCCAGCCCGCGCTCGAGGCCGTGGGCCGATACGCTGGCCAGATATGCCATCGTGCCGCAGCAGCAGTTCGCCTATACGAGCGGCAAGAACGCGTCCGACATCACGCTGGTGATCGACGCCATGGACCTGCTGCACAGCGGCCGGTTCGACGGCTTCTGCCTGGTGTCGTCCGACAGCGACTTCACCCGGCTCGCCGCGCGCATCCGCGAGCAGGGCGTCGACGTGTTCGGCTTCGGCGAGCAGAAGACGCCGGAGAGTTTCCGACAGGCCTGCCGCCGCTTCGTCTACACCGAGAATTTGCGCAGCGACGCGGCGAGCAGCAAGGACAATGACAGCACGGCGGCGTCGAAGCCGCTGCAGCCGATCAGCGCGGCGACCCCCATGATCAAGAAGGTGATCACACAGATGGAGAGCGAGGACGGCTGGGTCGCGCTCGGCGAGGTCGGCAAGCAGCTCTCCAACCTCGTGTCCGACTTCGATCCGCGCACCTATGGCTGCCGCAAGCTGAGCGATCTCGTCCGCAAGACCGGCGCCTTCGAGATCGAGGAGCAGCCGAAGGGCGGCGGCTCGGTGAGGATCCGCGTGAAGGTGGCGAGTACGTCGCAGCCAAAGGCGCGGGCTGCGAGGGGCCACCGCGAGGCGGCGGCCAAGGCGTAGTTCAGCTTTGCGAGCATCGGGTAGGGTGGGCAAAGCGGCGCCGGAGGCGGCAGCGTGCCCGCCACCGTGCATCAGCAAGCTGCGCGGCGGGACGGTGGGCACGGCGCCACCACGATCTCGATCGTTGCGAGAGCACGGCTGCGCCTTTGCCCACCCCTGCGATCTCGGGTGAGCTGTATACCGATAAAATTAGCGGCGTCACGTGACTGGCGACTGCGTCTGATTTGCGCCGGTGGCGACCGAGTTCGTGCGCAAAAGTGTCGCGGTGGGCCACGTCCGGACTCATGCACCGCAGCAATCCATGGCACGCGCAGCATCGTTCTGGGGAATGCCGCGAAGAATTGAAAAGGGAATATGGGACGACGCGACTCTGGATTCGCTCGAGAGTTGCGATAAGCTTGTGCGAACCGCATAACAATCGAAAACGATCCCCGGGAGGACATCATGCTCGACACCACGGTTGCCGCTCGCGTCCAAGCTTTTCTCGACAAATTCGAAGCCGCGCTTGCGGCTGTTGATCTCGACGCCGCCGTGGCAATGTTCGCGCCTGAATGCTACTGGCGCGACCTCGTCGCGTTCACCTGGAACATCAAGACGATGGAAGGCCGAGATCAGGTCCGCGACATGCTCGGCTCCTGCCTGGCGCGCGTGAAGCCGCGCAACTGGAAAATCGCCGAGGGCGAAACGCCAACCGAAGCTGATGGCGTGACCGAGTCCTGGATCTCGTTCGAGACCGAGGTTGCGCGCGGATTTGGCCTGATCCGACTCCAGAACGGCCAGATCTGGACGCTCTTGACAACGATGGTCGAACTGAAAGGTCATGAGGAGAAGGCCGGCTTCACCCGGCCGCTCGGCGCCCGGCACGGCGTCAATCCCGGCGCCAAGACCTGGAAGGAATTGCGCGACGAGGAAACCGAGCAGCTCGGCTTCAAGACCCAGCCCTACGTGCTCATCATCGGCGGCGGCCAAGGCGGGATTGCGCTGGGGGCGCGGCTCCGTCAGCTCGGCGTGCCCACCATCATCATTGAGAAGAATGCGAAAGCCGGCGATTCCTGGCGCAACCGTTACAAGTCGCTCTGCCTGCACGACCCGGTCTGGTATGATCATCTGCCCTATATCGACTTCCCGAAGAACTGGCCGGTGTTTGCGCCGAAGGACAAGATCGGCGACTGGCTGGAGATGTACGCCAAGGTCATGGAGCTGAACTACTGGACCGGCACCACGGCCAAACACGCCGCATGGGACGACGCCACGAAGGAATGGACCGTCGTTGTCGAGCGCGACGGCAAGGAGATCACGCTCAAGCCGAAGCAGCTTGTCTTCGCGACCGGCATGTCGGCCAAGCCGAACATGCCGCAGTTCAAAGGCATGGACAGCTTCAAGGGTGAGCAGCACCATTCCTCGCGCCACCCGGGTCCCGACCGTTACAAGGGCAAGAAGGTGGTCGTGATCGGCTCGAACAATTCCGCGCATGACATCTGCGCCGCGCTTTACGAGGCGGGCGTCGACGTGACCATGGTGCAGCGCTCGACCACCCATATCGTGCGCTCGGATTCGCTGATGGAATCGCTGGGCGATCTGTATTCCGAGCGTGCGGTCCGTAGCGGCATGACGACGGCGAAGGCCGACCTGATCTTCGCCTCGCTGCCCTACAGGATCCTCAACCAGTTCCAGAAGCCGGTGTACGACAAGATCCGGAAGGACGACGCCGACTTCTACGCGGGGTTGGAGAAGGCCGGCTTCCGGGTCGACTTCGGCGACGACGATTCCGGGCTCTTCATGAAGTACCTGCGCCGCGGCTCGGGCTACTACATCGACGTCGGCGCCTCGCAGCTGATCATCGACGGCAAGATCAAGCTGGTCGCGGGCCAGGTCGAGGAAATCACGCCTGACGGCGTCAGGCTCGACAACGGCAAGGAGCTGCCGGCCGATGTGATCGTCTACGCCACCGGCTACAGCTCGATGAACGGCTTTGTCGCCGATCTCATCAGCCAGGACATGGCCGACAAGGTCGGCAAGGTCTGGGGCCTCGGCTCGAATACGACCAAGGACCCCGGCCCCTGGGAAGGCGAGCAGCGCAACATGTGGAAGCCGACGCAGCAGGAGGCCCTGTGGTTTCATGGCGGCAATCTGCACCAGTCGCGCCACTACTCGCAATTCCTGTCCCTGCAGTTGAAGGCGCGCTATGAGGGCCTGCCGACGCCGGTCTATGGCCTGCAGGCGGTCCATCATAAGGGATGAGATTGTGGCGGGCTCGCGGGGTTGCATGGCCTAGAAGGACACGAGCCTGGCGACCCTGGGCGCGCTTGGGATGGAGCGTTCTCTGGCCGGCTGTGCTCGGCGGAGATCCATCCCATTCGGCGTCGCAAACGATGAGCGCAATCAGCTCAGGGTGAGAAGCTGCCCTGAGGCACTTACCCGACCAACTTCCGGCCGGCCCCCGAGAGCATCTCAGAGCCGCTCCGAAAGGTTCGGAACGGGCCACAAGCGGAAATGCCGGGTCTGGAGAGAAGAATCGCGGTGTGCTAGTATTGGCAACGTCCCGCAACTAACCGGTCTCCGACATTGACAGAGCACCACCAAATCATTGGCGAACTCGCGGTCCCATACAAGGCACCTAACGCCTATCGGATATTGCTCGATCTCGGAATAAAGGCGCTTCCTTCCGTGCGCGCCGGCCTGCGGCATGACAATCCTGATGTCCGATTGCATTGTTGCAGGTTTCTCGATCGCTATCTGTCGCTGGATACTCTTTCCGATTTGATGGGTATGCTGAGCGATAGTGATCAGCGCGTCAGATGCTCCGCCTTGCACACGTTGGCGTGTGATCGGTGCAAGGAAGGGAGTTGCAGGCCCAAGGAAGCAGAAGTACTCCCGATGGCGATGAGTCTGCTTCAATGCGATCCCGACGCACATGTGCGCGCAATGGCGATTGAAGTGGTCGGACAGTTCGTTCATACCAATGCTCTTGCTGTTGCGGCAATCTCTGACGCCCGGCAACGTGATGAAAATCCAACGGTGCGCAAAAAAGCCGGATGGTATGGGCCCGGAGGTCCAATCCACCGGCGTACCAAGCCGAAGCTTAGTTCGATTTCGCCGAGCTAAATCGGCTACAGGTCAGAAGCAGACGTAGACAGATCTTATCACGGTTGCTCAAACGGGGCGCTTTGCTGACAAGTATGAATTGCGAAGCGTCCACCGCGAGGCGTGCCCGCCGCCGGGCGAGGTGACGAGCGGAGAGACGGTGGGCACGGCGCCACCACGATCTTGTGCTTGGAGGGAGCTGTGCTGCGCCTTTGCCCACCCTACATATCCCGAACGATCAGCCGCCCTGCCTGAGCTTTGCCAGCACCTTCAGGCCGCCATAACCGTCGGCGGGCGTGATCCCCGCCTTGGCCTGGAAGTCGCGGATCGCCTTCATGGTGTCGTTGCCGACGCGGCCGTCGGTGCCGCCGGTGTCGAAGCCTGATGCGGTGAGGCGCTTCTGCATCTCCTGCACTTCGGCGAGCGTCAGCGCGCGCTCCGAGCCGGGGAACGGCTGCAGGAACGGCGGGCCGCCCAGGATGCGGTCGCCGAGATGGCAGATCGCGAGCGCGTAGCTCATCGCGGGATTGTAGGATTTCACCGAGTAGAAGTTCGGACCCAACAGGAAGGCGGGGCCGCCGTCGACGGGGATCCAGAGTTGCGCCGAGGCATTCGGCTGCTGGAAGGGCTGGCCGTCGGCGCGGCTGACGCCGGCCGCCTGCCATGCCGCGTAGGTCTTGCTGCCTGAGATGTTGCCGGGCGCGCGCACCTCGTAGCCCCAGTGCTCGCCGCGATGATACTTGCCGCGGTTGACGAGATAGCGCGCGGTGGAGCCGAGCGCATCGTCCGGCTTGCCGAACGGCGAGATCTTGCCGTCACCGTCATAGTCGAAGCCGACATTGAGCCAGACCTCGGGCATCCATTGCGTGTGGCCCATCGCGCCGGCCCACGAGCCGCGCATCTCCTCCGGCGTGCTCCAGCCGCGGTCGACGATTTTCAGCGCATTGGTGAGCTCGGTCTCCCAATAGGCCTTGCGGCGCGGCTCGTTCCAGGCGAGCGCGGCGAGCGCGGGAAACACCGGGCGCATGTGGTTCTGCTGCACCAGCGGGTCGCCATAGGCCGACTCGACGCCCCACAGCGCCAGCAAGGTGCCGCGCTCGACGCCAAAATCCTTCTCGATGCGCGCGAACACCGCCTCGTTCTTTTGTAGCGCGACCTTGCCGTTGATGACGCGCCAGTCGGAGACCCGGCGGTTGATGTACTGCCAGAGCTGCTCCTTGAACTCCGGCTGATTGCGCATCTCCTTGAACACGCTCATGTCGGGCTCGAGCCGGGCCATGACGCGGGTCCAGGTCGCCTGCGAGATGCCCTTGGCGAGCGCGCGTCCGCGGAAGCCGTCGCGCCACGCCTCGAACTCGGCCGGCGCGGCGGTCGCGGGCAGGGCAGGGACGAGCAGGGCAGCGGCACTGAGGCCGGAGCGGAGCAGGGCGCGGCGGGTGGTGGAATCGGGCTGGGTCATGCCGCCCAGTCTAGCCGCTGAAGCCGACGGGTGGCAGGCCCCGGACGCAGTCAATCCGGATGGAACTCGGCCGCCACCCGCGCCAGCCAGCGGCGGATCGCGGCGAGGTCCCGCTTGCTCACGTCGCGAACGAGCCGGCGCTCCAGCGCCGTGGCCTGGCGCCGCGCCTTGGCCAGCAGCGCTTCGCCGCGGCGGGTCAGGGCCCATTGCAGTGCCCGGCCATGGACCGGATGCGGCGTCCGCTTGATGGCGCCGTCGCGCTCCAGATTGCCGATGATCACGTTCACCGTCTGCGGCGTCAGCAGCGCGACGCGGGCGCAGTCGGCGCCCGACAGCCCGGGATAGGCTTTCAGCATCGTCAGCACGACGAATTGCGGATGCGTCAGGCCGGTCGCGCCGAGCGCACGCTCGAGCGACAGCCGCGCGGCCGCCTGCGCCTGGCGCAAGAGATAAGCGAGGTGGCCGTCCTCGCCGCGCTTGCCCTGACCGGGCGCGGGTGGACGGAGCGGCGCGACGGCGCGATCGACGGCCGGCTTCGGCCGTTGCGCGGCCCGTGCCGGGCGCTGTTGCTCTCCTCGCTCTCGTCGCCCTCGCGAAGGTGATGACGTCCGTGCCTTGCGCATGAAATCAGAGCTCTGATATGTTGTCAGAACACTGATAACATGCGGAATCGATCATGTCACATGCGCGCAGCGAGTACACGGATTTCAGGCGTCAGGCGCCGGAGCTCTACGAGGCCTTCCTTGCGATCAGCCAGCAGGCGGCCAAGGCCGGCCTCGACAAGCAGTTGCTCGAGCTGATCAAGATCCGGGCGTCGCAGATCAACGGCTGTGCGTTCTGCGTGCAGCATCATGTGCTGCTGGCCGAGAAGCTCGGCGTCTCCGCCGACAAGATCAACCTCGTGGTGGTGTGGCGCGAGGCGCCGCAGTTCACCGCGCGCGAGCGTGCCGCGCTGGCCTTCACCGAGGCGTTGACGACGCTCGCGGGCGGGGTGAGCGATGAGGTGTACGCAAAGGCGCAGGCTGAATTCTCGGAGACCGAGCTGATCTTCCTGACCTCGGCGATTGGCGTCATCAACCTGTGGAATCGCTACGGCGTCGCGTTTCGCTGGACGCCGGCGGAGCGGCCGGCGCGATCCGCCTGATCGGTAGGGAACCGCGGCGGCGACCTGCGTGTTGTGCCTCAAAACGAGAGGAGGCGCTGATGCCGGAGACGAACGAGCCGCTCAAGCCGGACGATTTTCCGTTGGAGGCCGACAAGGACCGCGTGCGCTGCCAGGACGGCAAGCCGATCGCGAAGACCAAGGACGAGGCGATGGCCCATGACATCGCCGAGCGCCTCAACGCCGAGGAGCACCGCCGCGAAGAGGACAAGTGGTCGGCGTGAGGGACTGAGGACCGGCGTTCGAGATCGAAATGCCGGCAGTGAGTTTCTCCGTCATGCCCGGGCTTGTCCCGGGCATCCACGTGGTTCTCAGCGTGTTGAACGACGTGGATGGCCGGGACAAGCCCGGGCATGACGACGTGGAGACCGATGAGCACAGCACTCCGATCATCAACGCGATCGCACTGTGCGAGACAGCCCGGAGGCATAGTCGAGAGCCGGCTAGCGCGACCGATGGGATCAACTGCGTGCTCAGAACGGATTGGCTGGCTGCGCGCGCTTGGGTCCTTCCGGTTTCGGCTCCACCGCAAGGCTCGGATCGGTTGGCATGACCCGGGCGCCGGCGGCGCGGGCGACCTCGCCTGTTGTGGAGTGGCGCGCGGCTTCGGCGGACTTGATTTCCGGCGGATGCCAGCGGTCGCGCACCAGCATCGTCAGTGCGCCGATGCAGCATAGCGCAATCACCGCCGCAACGAGCGCCGGTCCGGTTCTGCGATGAGGCGTGTCTGTCACCATCCGTCATCCTCCATGCACCTGACAATTCGGAGCGGTGGAGGTCGGTTCCGGCCCTGCGTCAGTGGGCCCGGCGCAATCAGTTCCGGTCGCGGCCTGCGGCAGCGTCGGCGGCGGGGCCGAGCGGCGAGGCACCCAGCGCCGGCGACGTGATGCCGCCTGTGACCGCCGGCGGCGAGGCGGCCATCTCCTGCGGCCCGATCTCGCGGCCGCGGCCGCCGAGCAGGCGCTCATAGGCGGCGATCAAGGTGACGTACGGATTGACCCAGATCCAGCCGTCGCGCGTGAACAGCTGGACGTCGAAATGCAGGTGGCGCGTCGTGCCGTTGGGATGATCGAGATAGTTCGACACCACGCCGATCGGCTCGCCTTCGCGCAACGACCGGCCGTTGAGCAGACGGTCGTTGTCCATCGCGGTCGGGTTCATGTGCATGTAGCGGAAGCGGATGTGCTCGGTTCCGGTGTTGACCTGGATGATGGCGCCCTGCTGCTTGGCGCTCCGGATCACGACGCCGTCGCGCACCGCGAGCACGCGCTGCCGCCACGGATCGCAACCGTCGGGACCGTCGCGGCGCACGGGACAGATGCCGGGTCTGATGTCCTGCCCCTGGTGACCCAGGCCGCTGGCGCACTGGCCGACGTTGAAGTCGCGGGCCTCGCAGAAATTGTCGCGCCAGGGATATTGGCTCCAGGGCTGCTCGAACTTGTCGCTGGCGCGGCGGCGGCCGAATGATTGCGAATGCACATAGGCCGGGGCGTCGAGCGGAAAGCGGATCTGCGAATAGGCGGTGCGGTCGGCGCGGCCGGTCTGGCCGCGCGCGCCGGAATTGGCGACGATGTCGCCGGGCGGGCGGTAGCTGAAATCGGGGTCGGGCGCGGCGGGCCGCTCTGCGGCAACCGGAGCAATCTCCGGCGGGATGCGGAACGGCTGGCCGCCGGCGACTCGCAAGGCCCTCAGAAAGCGCTCGGCGATGGGATAGGCCTCGCGGCAAGCGAGGCGCTTCGGCCGCGGCGCGCTGTCGAGGCACTGGATCGACACCACATAGGGCACGCCGAAGCGGGTGAAGGCGTAGCGGACATAACCCTCGCGGATGAAGCGGCGCAGGTCCGGATATTGCGCGGCGAGCGCCTTGACGGCCTCGCCCTTGCCGCCGGCGGGATCGACGACGTCGTAGGTGATCAGTGAGCCGGTGATCTGGATCTCGACAGGCCTTGCGAAGATGCGCGACGGCAGGCCGGAGGTCATCTCGGTCGGCAGCGAGAACACGGCGTCGTAGCCGGACGGGCCGGCATCGAACAGGTCGGTGCGGAAATCGGCCTGGTAGCGCGACAGCGCCTGCGGATCGATCGCGCCGAGCCGGCGCGCGCCGAGATAGGCTGGCGTGTCGAACGGCAGCAAAACGGGGACCGGACTGCGCCCGATCCCCGTGAAGATTGCTGATGTCACGCCGTTGAGCTGGACCAGCGCCGGCCGCCTGCCGAAGTCGTCGGCGCTTGGGCTGCGGCGGCGCACCGACAGCGCGAAGTCGCCGGCGACCTCGGGCGCCGCGCTGAGTTCGGAGCGGAGCTGATCCATTGCCGCGCGCCAATCGGCGCGGTTCACGGTCACGGCAGGACTGGTGAACCCGTTGGCGGCGCGTCCGTTGGACGATCCCGCCAGCGTCATGATCGCCGCCACGACGGCAGCGACGATGGTGCCCCTTGCCCCGATCCTTGCCCCCAACCCCGAACGCCCCCCGGCGTCAGCTGCTCACGCGTCAGACCAACACGGTGGTCAGTCCTTGGCGCGCTCGCAGTATGAGCCGTCCTCGGTCATCACGACAATCCGGGTGCCGACGGTGATGTGCGCCGGCACGCCGGTGCGAACGCCGTTGGAGAGCACGGCCGGCTTGTAGGACGACGACGCGGTCTGGCCCTTGGTGACCGGCTCGGTCTCGACGACCTCGAGCGTGACACGCTGCGGCAGCGTGATCGAAACCGGCACCACGTCGTGCATCGACAGCTTGACGGTCATGTTCTCCTGGAGATAGGCCGCCTGATTGCCGACCACGTCCTTCGGCACCTGGACCTGATCGTAGCTCTCCGGGTTCATGAAGTGGAAGCCGTCGGCATCTTCGTACAGGAAGGTGAAGTTGCGCTCCTCGATCGTCGCCTTCTCGACCTGGTCGGTGGTCTTGTAGCGCTCGGAGATCTTCACGCCGTCGCTGATTCGGCGCATTTCGATCTGGCTGACCGGGGTGCCCTTGCCGGGATGGATGTTCTCGGCGGTCACGACGACATAGAGCTTTCCATCTTGCTCAATGACGTTACCCTTGCGAATAGAGCTGGCGATGACTTTCAAAGCTGTTTTCCTGACACTGAGGGACGGGCGCCGGGCAGGGCCGGGGCGCCATATGACGCGGGATGCGGTTTCGGGCGGCAACATACTGATTTTGTCCGGCGTTGCCAGTCTTTTGGCCAGCCTTTTGCGCCCCCAGCGGGCGATCGCCTGATGGCCAGCGAGCCTGCACCTTCCCCCTGGTGGTCGCCGCAGCGGCACGCCGACGTCAGGCCGTTCCTCCAGGCGCGGGCCGCCATCACCCGCGCGCTGCGGGCCTGGTTCGAGGAGCAGGGGTTTGCCGAGGTCGAAACCGGCATCCTGCAGGTATCGCCAGGCAACGAGACACATCTCCACGCGCCGGCCACGGAGCTGACCGCGGCGGATGGAACGCGGCATCGGCGGTATCTCAGGACCTCTCCTGAATTTGCCTGCAAGAAGTTGCTGGCGGCCGGCGAGCGGCGCATCTTCGAGTTTGCCCGCGTCTTCCGCGACCGCGAGCGCGGCGATCTGCATTTGCCCGAATTCACCATGCTGGAGTGGTATCGGGCTGAGACGCCTTACGACGCCATCATGGCCGACACCGTGGTGGTGATCGCCCATGCCGCCCAGGCGACCGGAATCCGCCAGTTCGCCTTCCGCGGCCGGACCGCGGATCCCTACGCCGAGCCGGAACTGCTGACGGTGGCCGGAGCCTTCGAACGCCACGCCCGGATCGACCTGCTGGCGACGATCCGCGACCGCACCGGCGATCGCGACGCGCTGGCGGCGGCGGTGCAGGGCAAGGTCCGGGTGAGCGACGACGACACCTGGTCGGACCTGTTCAGCAAGGTGCTGGTCGAGCATGTCGAGCCGCAGCTCGGCAATGGGCGGGTGACGGTATTGTATGAGTACCCGACGCCGGAGGCCGCGCTGGCGCGGGTGGCGGCCGCAGACCCCCGCGTCGCCGAGCGGTTCGAGGTCTATGCCTGCGGGGTCGAGCTCGCCAACGGTTTTGGCGAGCTCACGGACGCGGCCGAGCAGCGCCGGCGGTTCGAGGCGGAGATGGCGGAGAAGCAGCGGCGCTATGGCGAGCGCTATCCGCTCGACGAGGATTTCCTCGCCGCTGTGGCCGAGATGCCGCAGGCGAGCGGCGTCGCGCTCGGCTTCGACCGGCTGGTGATGCTGGCGGCCGGCGCGCTCAGGATCGACCAGGTGGTGTGGACGCCGCCGGCAGGTGAGCGATGAACCGGATCGAGCGTCCGACGACCTTGCGCAGCACGGCAGATCTCGTCGCACAGGGCCTGGCTGCGCCGTCCGAGCAGGCGGTGCTTGAGCGCGTCGCGGAGCGTTATGCGGTCGCGGTGACAACACATCTCGCCGACCTGATCGACAGCGACGATCCCAATGATCCGATCGCGCGCCAGTTCGTGCCGTCGGCGGACGAGCTGATCGCGGCCCCTGGCGAGCGCGGCGATCCCATCGGCGACGACGCGCATGCGCCAGTGCCGGGCATCGTGCACCGCTATCCCGACCGGGTGCTGCTCAAGCTCGTCCATGTCTGCGCGGTGTATTGCCGGTTCTGCTTCCGCCGCGAGATGGTCGGTCCCGGCAAGGACAATGCGCTGTCGGAGACTGCGTATCGCGGCGCGCTGGACTACATCCGCGCCCATAGCGAGATCTGGGAGGTGATCCTGACCGGCGGCGATCCGCTGATGCTGTCGCTGCGCCGGCTGAAGGAGATCATGGCCGAGCTCGCGGCGATCGACCACGTCAAGATCATCCGAATCCATACGCGGCTGCCGGTCGCCGATCCCCAGCGCATCACACAGGCTCTGGTCGATGCGTTGAAGGTACAGGGCGCGGCGACCTGGGTGGCGCTGCACGCCAATCATCCGCGCGAACTGACCCCGTCGGTGCGCGCCGCCTGTGCACGGCTGGTCGACGCGGGCATCCCGATGGTCAGCCAGTCGGTGCTGCTGCGCGGGATCAATGACGATGTCGCCGTCCTGGAGGCACTGATGCGGGCCTTTGTCGAGGCGCGGATCAAGCCGTATTATCTGCATCACGGCGACCTCGCGCCGGGCACCGCGCATCTGCGCACGACGCTCGCGGCGGGCCAGCAGCTGATTCGGGCGTTGCGCGGCCGCGTGTCCGGGCTGTGCCAGCCGGACTACGTGCTCGACATTCCCGGCGGTTACGGCAAGGCCCCGGTCGGGCCGCAATACATCACTGCCGAGGATTCTGTTGCGCAGGATCATGCCGCAGCTGCGCAACGGCGCTATCGTGTGGTTGACTATTGCGGCGAGGCGCACCTCTATCCGCCCGCTGGGGAATGAAGTGATTGGCCGATTCCGCTGACACGGAGGAGCAACATGAAGAAACTTGCGATCGCGATGGGGCTCCTGATCCTGGTGGCCGACGGCGCGGTGCTGGCGCAGAGCAGCGGCATGAGCGGCGATTCCACGACGCAGGCCGGCAAGAAGCGCCGCCAGCCGCGCCCGGCCGATCTGCCCCAGGCCGAACAGGCCGAGGACAATTCGATGAGCGGCAAGACCAAGGAAGACCGCGAGCTCGACCGCAAGATCAAGAGCATCTGCCGCGGCTGCTGAGCCGCCGGGCGGCGCGCCCGAAAGCGCGCCGCTTGTTTGATGCTGATCAGGCCGAGCGCTCGCACAGCGCATCGCGCCGCAGAGCGCGCCGCGCGGCCACCGCATCGGCAAGCTGCTCCAGCACCTCGACCGTCGTGTCCCAGCCGATGCAGCCGTCGGTGATGCTCTGGCCATAGGTCAGCGGCACGCCGGGCTTGACGTCCTGGCGCCCGGCGACGAGATGGCTTTCGATCATCACGCCCATGATGCGCTCCTCGCCCTTGGCCAGCTGGCCGGCGATGTCGGCGGCCACCAGCGGCTGGTTCTCCGGCTTCTTGCTCGAATTGGCGTGGCTGGTGTCGATCATCAGCCGTGCCGGCAGGCCGGATTTGACCAGCTCGGCCGAGGCCTGCTCGACGTGAGCGGCGTCGTAGTTCGGGCCCGAGCCGCCGCGCAGGATGATGTGGCAGTCCTCGTTGCCGGTGGTCGCCGCAATGCCGGAGCGCCCGCCTTTGGTCACCGCCATGAAATGATGCGGATGCGCCGCCGACTTCACCGCGTCGGTGGCGATGCGGATGTTGCCGTCGGTGCCGTTCTTGAAGCCGACCGGGCAGGACAGGCCGGAGGCGAGCTCGCGGTGGATCTGGCTTTCGGTCGTGCGCGCGCCGATCGCCGCCCAGGCGACGAGGTCGGCGATGTATTGCGGTGTCGTCATGTCGAGGAATTCGCATCCGGCGGGCAGGCCGAGATTGTTGACCGCCGACAGCACGTTGCGCGCCAGCCGCAGACCCTTGTTGATGTCGAACGAATTGTCGAGATCGGGATCGTTGATCAGACCCTTCCAGCCGACGGTGGTGCGCGGCTTCTCGAAATACACCCGCATCACGATCTCGAGTCGGTCGCTCAGGCGCTCGCGCAAGGCGGCGAGGCGGCTGGCGTAGTCGAGCGCCGCCTTGGGGTCATGGATCGAGCAAGGACCGACGATGACCAGCAGGCGGTCGTCGCCGCCGGTCAGGATGGCGTGGATCGCGTTGCGCGCGGCCATCACGACGCGGGTGGCGGTGAGGGTGCGCGGAATCTCGTCCATCACCTCCACCGGCAGGCTCAGTTCCTTGATTTCCTTGATGCGAAGATCGTCTGTCGTACTCAGCACGGCGGGCTCCTGTGTCACTTGAAGGGCACCTGCCGGCACAAAAAAAGCCGCCAGGTCTGGCGGCTCGTTCGGATATCTTGCTGCAATGTGTCAGATTGAGCGCGATCCTCCCGCCGCCAGCGAGCTGTCGTAGCTAAAGTACCAATAATAGCTGGTGGCGACGTTGATCATGTTGTCCCTATAGCGGCCGCGGGGCCGCTTGTCATCTTGAAAGTTCGCGGACGTCGGGCTCAGGCGTTTCGGGCCGCGAGCGCCATGCCGATCATCGACAGGCCGCCGAACAACAGATTGATGCCGACCAGGAGGCCGATCGCCCAGGCCGCCGTGCCCGGCAGGCCGGAAATGATGATGCCGGCGATGCCGATGTCGACGATGCCGGAGATCGCCAGCCACGACCAGCGCCCGGACAATTCGCGCCGATGCTCCAGCGCGTACATGATGGTGGCGACGCCCTCGGCGAGGAAATAGACGCCGACCACGACGGTCAGCGTCAGCGTGCCCTGGACCGGCTGCGCGACCAGGATGAGGCCGGCGACGATGGCGAGAACGGCCGACAGCAGCGACCACCAGAACCCGGGCATGCCGCGCGCCCAGAAGGTCAGCGCGAGCCCTGCGACTCCGGCGACCAGGAACATCCAACCGAGGAAGATCGTGACCGCAAGGCTCGCCAGCGGCGTGAGGATCATGGCGAGCAGCCCGAGCACCGCGAGCAGGATGCCCTCGATCAGAAAGGCCTTCCAATGCGCGCGCACGGCCGCGCTCATCTGCGACCTCATGCGTTCGAGCTCGGGCGGAATCGTATCCTGGGGAAGGGTCATTGATCATCACTCCGACGACGGCACGCCGTGCCCGTCTGCCCACGCAAATGGGGAGCACCGACGGCGGGAACAAGCGCGCGACCCTCGTTTCGTTGCAATCGAGTTCCGTGGAAATTGCGCCTACGCGGTCGTCCGCATCCGGTTGCGGCCGAAAACATAGATCGTGGTCGTGACAATCAGGAGAGCCACGCCGAGCAGGATCGCCGTCAGCCCGAGCGGAACCAGGACGCCGGCGAGGTTGCGATCCGGGTTGAACAGCCAGTGCCGGACCGAGGTCAGCACGAAGCCCAGACCGACGAAGCCGGCCGCGCCGCCGAGCAGCAGCAAAGCCCACATCCGGCGCAGCTGGCTCAGCCGCGCCCGCGCCAGCTCGGTGCGCGGCGTGTGGTGATGGGTGACCCGCCGCACCAGCCGCACGGCAAAGCCGATCGACGAGAACCCGATCAGCACGCTGGCGCCGCCGAGCCACAGACGCGACGTCGAATCCAGATTGGACGCGCGTTGCAGCAGCAGCAACGGATAGTCGAAGGCCGCATGCAGGAGCACGGGAGCGGCCAGCACCAGCGCCCAGCTCGACATCCGCGCCCAGTCGCGATTGTGCCGGTTGGCACCGAGCGCCGTTCCGGTGCGCGCGATCGCGAGATAGGCGCCGGCGATGATGCCGAGTGCGCCGTGGAAGGGCACGGTGAGCACGCTGCGCAGGATCGCCAGCGAGCGCCACATCTCGGCATGCTGGACGAGATAAGCGAGGTTCTCATAGGCCGCGAAGCCGAGGCCGACCGCCGCGCCATAGAACACGGTGTCCATGGCATTGCCGACTTGCCGGCGCCGCGACCAGAGGGCTGCGATCACCGCGACCTTGGCGATTTCCTCCGGCAGGGCGACGCTGAACAGCGCCCTGACCAGCTGCGCGACCCAGGGATTTTCGATCGACAATCCGATGTGCTGGAACGGCGCGCGGATGATGCCGAGCAGCAGCACGCTGGCTGCACCGAGCAGGAACGCCGTCCAGATCTTGAGCGGCGGCCCCGAATTGTCACCCGCTGCGACCACCAGCCAGAGGATGAGCAGGGCAGGCGCGATCGCGGCGGTTCCGACCACGGTCGCGAGCGCCTCGAGCAGGCTCATTTGTGACGGCAGGTAGGCCATGGTCTCCAATCATTCGATGCCCGTCTGGCGGCACCGGCCGTTCATTCATGCGGCGGTCGCAAGCCGGGCGCCGCTCCATCGTCGCGCGGCAAGACACCTAACATGTCGGCAAAAACAGCCGCTCATCAAGGCATGATCACGCAGGGCGTCGTTCCGCGGCTTCCTGTGTCCGCGCCGCACGCCTGCCCATCTCCTCAGCGGATACGGGAGCTTCTCGGCGCGACACCATCGCCGTCCCGGACCGGAGCTTGCGGCCGCGGGTCAGACGGCGTCCAGCCGTCGGTTCGGCCCGGCGCCGGGGCCTGGGCGGTCGTCGGCGTCTCGACGCAGCTCAGCCGGGGAGTCGGATCGGCGACGCGACGGCACTCCAGCCCCTCGGCATGGGCGGCCTGGCTGATGACAAGCGTCGCAAGGACAAGCGGAAGACCTCTCATGATGCCCCTCATATGCGGCCGGCGGCGGTGCACGATGCAGTTCTGACCCCGGTCTGGGTGGTCGGCTCGCGCCAGCGATGCCTGCCATAGTTCGCCGCGAAAGGGTGCAAATGTTTGGCCAATCTCGCCCAGATTCAAGTTTCTTGGCGAGGGTGAGGCTGCGAATGCGGCGCATTGCTCGTAGGACGGGAGCACGTCTCCAGCGCACGACATGCGTTTGGCACCGAGAGCACCAACCCAACTTGCCGCTGCTCCATCGCTTCCTGGCCCAGAGCAGGCGGCGATGCCCGGCAACCTGCCTGATGGCTGATCTGGATCAACGAACGCTGCGCAGAACCGGTCTTTGGTAGCGGGGCAACAGACCCTCGAGGGCCGGCTGGAACCCCGGTGGCGGGCCGCCGCGCAGGGCAGGGGAAGGACGAAGTGAGATCATGAACTACGACAGCTATTTCGACCGCGCCCTTGATCAGCTGCACCAGGAGCGCCGCTATCGCGTGTTCGCCGATCTCGAACGCCTTGCCGGTCGCTTCCCGCGCGCGATCTGGCATTCGCCTGACGGCCCGAAGGACGTCGTCATCTGGTGCTCCAACGATTATCTCGGCATGGGCCAGCACCCGAAGGTGATCGGCGCCATGGTCGACGTCGCCGCGCGCATGGGCACCGGCGCCGGAGGCACCCGCAACATTGCCGGAACCAACCATCCGCTGATCGAGCTCGAGCGCGAGCTCGCCGATCTCCACGGCAAGCAGGCGGCGCTGGTGTTCACCTCGGGCTACGTCTCCAACGAGACCGGCATCTCGACCATCGCAAAACTGTTGCCGAACTGCCTGTTGCTGTCGGATGCGCTGAACCACAATTCGATGATCGAGGGCGTCCGCAAGTCCGGCGCCGAGAAGCAGGTCTGGCGGCACAACGACCTGGCCCATCTCGAGGAGCTGCTGCGCGCGGCCGATCCGGACCGGCCCAAGCTGATCGTCTGCGAAAGCCTGTATTCAATGGATGGCGACGTCGCGCCGCTGCATCGCATCTGCGACCTCGCCGAGCGCTACAACGCGCTGACCTATGTCGACGAGGTTCACGCCGTCGGCATGTACGGTCCGCGCGGCGGCGGCATTGCCGAGCGCGATGGCGCGATGGCCCGCATCGACATTCTCGAAGGCACGCTCGCCAAGGCCTACGGCTGCCTCGGTGGCTACATTGCCGCCAATGCCAATTTGATCGATGCGGTCAGGTCCTACGCGCCGGGCTTCATCTTCACCACCGCGCTGCCGCCGCCGGTGTGCGCCGCCGCCACTGCTGCAATCCGCCATTTGAAGACCTCGCAATGGGAGCGTGACCGGCACCAGGACCGGGCTGCCCGGCTCAAGGCGGTGCTGAACGCCGCCGGCTTGCCGGTGATGCCGTCCGACACCCACATCGTGCCGGTGCATGTCGGCGATCCCGAGAAGTGCAAGATGGCGTCCGACCTGCTGCTGTCCGAGCACGGCATCTACATCCAGCCGATCAACTATCCGACCGTGCCGCGCGGCCTGGAGCGGCTGCGCATCACGCCGTCGCCCTACCATGATGATGGCCTGATCGATGCGCTCGCCGAGGCGCTGGTCGACGTCTGGGACCGGCTCGGGCTCACCCGAAAACCGCAGGCGCTGGCCGCTGAGTAGGCAGTCCGGCTGTCCCGCCAACCTGTCAGATCATCCTGTCAGTTTGATCTGCCGCAATGCCGCCCGCGCTCGCGCGGGCGTAGTCTTTTGGCATCAAGGAACAAGCCGGTTCGGCCGGGCCCGGCCGGCACACAGGCGAGGGCAGCCATGGCCAAGATCATCGAAGCGCTGCTGGAAGAGCATGGAAACATCGAGAGGCTGCTCGTGGTGCTCGAGCACGAGCTCGACCTGTTCGATCACAACCGGCGGCCCGACTACGACATTCTCCAGAGCATCATCGCCTATTTCGAGGACTATCCGCAGAGCTGTCATCATCCCAAGGAGGAGATGATCTTCGGCAAGCTGCGCGAGCGCGATCCGGCGGCAGCCGCCACCTATGGCGACGTCGACGACGAGCATGAGAGCGAGGCACAGCGGCTGCGCGGCTTCGCCGAGGCCGTCAATGCCGTGCTGGCCGACCAGGAGATCCTGCGCGAAAGCTTCCACGCCGCCGTGCACGAGTTCATCGACAGCCAGCGCGAGCATTTGCGCAAGGAGGAGACGTTGCTGTTTCCGGCGGCCCTGCACGCGCTGCGTCCCGAAGACTGGGCCGATATCGACGCGCGCATGTCAGACCGCAAGGACCCGCTGTTCGCGGGCGAGGTCGCGGAGAAGTTCCACAATCTCGAGCGCACCATCCTGCGCTGGGAGCAGGAGGCCGAGCTGGCCCGGGCCGCAAGCTGAAGAAAGCTCAGTTTCGCCTCCGATGGCGTTTTGTCTCAATTGCGCCGAGCCTGCAGCGGACTATAGTTCCGTCCGGGGGGCAGGCACTCTTTCACGGAGTTGGCTATGGCCGTTTCAAATACTGGGCTCGAGCCGGTCAGGGGCGCACTGACCGACCGCGCCGGACGTCCGGGTGACCGCCCAGCGCAGACGCCGATGGCACAGCAGAATGCGTTTGGCAGTCACGGCTACGACATGTATCCGCAGGAGTTCGTACGTCTGGCCGGCTGCCAGGAGCTCAGGCTTCGTCGCGACAAGAAGCGCGCGCTGCTGTTGAGCTGAGCCAACGACACGCCCGCCGCCGCATATCTCGCCCCGCGCCCGGTCTCCACGGGGCCGACGCCTGGGTGTGAGGGCTGAGATTTGGGTATTGTGATGGTTGTAAATTAACTGATCGTTAACCAGCCGGCGCGACCCTGTTCGCATGCTCCCCCAGGAGTGCGACGGAATCGGACAGCCGGAGCCGACAGTCGCGACAAGGGGCCGGCGGCGTAACGCCCGCCGGCCTTTTTGCGTGGTGACCATTTCGCGCTCGCCTGATCGGGCGTCGACTAGGCTGCTTCGTTAGCCCCGTAGCGGTCGCTTCGTTCAGTTGCGCCGCGCCAGCGAGCGCAGGAAACCCTGGTATTCCTCGTCGAGCTCCATATCGACCGCAGGCGCGAGCCTCAGCAGGACGTTGGCAATGAACGCCTGGTCGTTGCGCGGCTCCTCCAGCACCTCGCGCAGCACCGGCACATTGTCCTCGATGTGATGCAGGAAGGCGACGCCCTTCTCGGCGGTCTCGGTCCAGCGGGCCCGCGTCCATTTCGCCAGCGGATACATGATCTCGTGGACGAAGTTGGACTTGCGCGCCTTCTCGAAGAAGCGCAGGCTCGCGCTCCAGTTCTCCTTGGCGCGCAGCGGCGGCGGCGGCAGGTCGCCCGTCAGCATCTTCTTGCCGGCCTGGCCGACGAAGTCGTCCAGCGTGGTCGGCGCATCGATCGCAGCACGGAAGTGCCACAGTGCGAACGAGCCGGGAAAATCCTTGCCCATCTGATCGAGCAGAGCGGCCTCGACCTTGTCGACCGCCGCCTTGTCGCCTTTCAACGCGGCCGTCATCGCGAAGGCGAACAGCGCATCGTTGCCGACCTCGTGGACGCCGCCGTTCTTCAACTGCGCCGCCGACAGAGCGGGCGTCCTGCCGTCGGCGGGTACGCTGGCCTCGCTCGCGCGCTGCGCCTTGATGAAGGCGGTGATCTCGAGCCAGCCCACGAGGTTTGCGATGAAGGCGTCGGGATCGACATGAACGATCGCGAGATTGAGCGGCTCCTTGCGCGTCCTCAGCTCCGTCATGTCGGTCATGTCGCACTCCGCCGCAGCTTGCCGCCGGATCGCGCGCTCTGTCGCTTTCACGACATTGCGGTGATCTCAACGCGGTCTCTGCGATGCGGCAGCAAGAAGGGTGCCAGCGCTTTTCGATGTTTTGTTTCGCTCTGTCTCGCCGGGGAACGAGTCTTGCTACGCGCTTGATCTCGGGACAGGGAGGAGGGCGTTCATGTTCACCCGCGTCTGCAAGGTCGACACGATCGACGAAGGCGGCATGCGCCTTGTCATCGCGGATGCCCAGCTCATCATGCTCGCCTGGCCGGACAACGGGACGCTCAAGGCCTATCAGGGCATCTGTCCGCACACCGCGGCGCCGTTGGAGGACGCTGGGTTCGACGGCAAGCTGCTCAGCTGCCCCGTCCATAATTGGACCTGGGACGCCCTGACCGGCATGCCCGTTCATCCGCAGGAGAGCGCATTGGCGGAATACAAGGTGAAGGTCGAGGACGGCGCGGTGTACATTGACACCGAGGGCGTCTCGCCGCTGTTCGCGGCGCGCTAACGGGGCGCGGCGGGGCGAAGACACCGCCACGGGCGGCTTGCCCGGCCAGGAAAACGCCTCTATACGTTCGGCGCGCGCGGCACGGAATCACCCTGGTGGTTCAGCCGACCTCGCAAATCATCGTCTCAAGCCGCTGATTTGACGTAGGTTTTGCCAAGAGCGTGCAAACGGCGATGGCGCCGGCGGCCTTCTGGCCTCCGCGACATCGGACGTCTTGCTCCCTTCGTCTATCGGTTAGGACGCCACCCTTTCACGGTGGAGAGAGCGGTTCGATTCCGCTAGGGAGCGCCACTTTGCCTGGCGCGATTTCTTCCCAGAGTTGAAGCCATCATTGCCCGCGCCGAACGGCGGACGAGGTTGTTCGCCCCGGTCAACCGTCCATTAGGGTCCTTGCCGTACTGCAGCAGTGAGCAGGAGCAGGATGATGGCCGCGCCAAAGAAGCGAGAAGCCCGCAAATCGATGAAGCAGCCGGCGTGGATCACGCTGGATGGCGGATTTGCCGTGCGCCATTGTCTCGTTCAGGACATCTCGAGTTCCGGCGCCAAGCTGACTTTGGAGGATGCTGCGGCGCTGCCTGCGACCATCCGGCTCGCGTTTGCCCGGGACGCCCGGACCGGGCGGCTGTGCCAGGTGATGTGGCGCCGCGGCGCGTCGGTCGGCGTGAAGTTCATCGGCCGATAAGGCCGAGCCTGCGCTCTGTCGGAACAGGCGCCGGACGTTTTGGCGAGCGCCTTCGCACCGGATGCGTTAACAAGGGTGATGTTCAGATCCCTCGTTGTCGGCACGATCGTCTGGCTCGTCACCGTTCCCGCGGCGTCCGCCGGTTCCGAAGGCATGTCGCTGCGGCTGCCAAAGGCTGCGGTCACGAGTCGCTCCACGCCAAGTCCCGGCGCGGTCAAGACCAATCCCTGTTCGTCCTACGGCGCCAACTTCGTACGCGTCGAGGGCACCGACACCTGCGTCAAGGTGGGCGGCGAGTTGCGAGTCGGGACCGGTGGCTCGCTCGGCCGCTGAGCGCTCTGAATGATCAGGACAGCGGCGGCGCGATGTGGCGGATGAAGGCCGGCCGCTGCGATATCAATTGATACCAGCGGCTTATGTTGGGCAGATCCGGCTTGACCACGCCTTCAACGCCGAACCAGCGCCGCGCATAGGCGCCGAGCGCGATGTCTGCGAGCGTGAATGTTTCCGCTTCGACGAACGTTCGCCCGGCGAGATGCGCATCCAGGATGCGCCACATCGCTGCGGCCTCGTCAGCGGCCTTCTGCAGCGCAGCCATGTCGCGCTGCTCGGCTGGGGTGCGCACGAGACCCCAGAACAAGGGACGTTCGATCGGCTGCACTGTCGACAGCGTCCAATCCAGCCAGCGCTCGAGCGCCGCGCGCCGTCGCGGCGCCGATGGATAGAGCGGGGTGTTCCCGCCATGGGCGAGGCACAGATAGCGCATGATCGCGTTGCTCTCCCACAGCACGAAATCACCCTCGACCAGCGTCGGGATGCGGCCGTTCGGGTTCATCGCGAGATAGTCCGGTTCATTGTTGCGGCCGAACTGCATGCCGGCATCGATGCGCGCGTAGGCGATGTCGAGCTCGTCCAGACACCACAGCACCTTCTGCACGTTCACCGAATTGCGGCGTCCCCAGATCGTCAGTTGCGTTGCGGCGGGCACGTTCGGCTCCTGTCATGGCTTGAGGGCTATCGCAGTCTTGATAGCGCATCTCACGCAAAAAGCCCCGCATCTCGCGGGGCTTTTCGGTTGAACGTGTCGCGTCGCTTGAACGCATCGCGCGATCAGTCGTGCTAGCGGTCGTTTCCGGCCATCAGCGGCCGAAGAACAGCCACAGCAGAATGATCACCGGGATCGGCACGCCCAACAACCACAGCAAGATTCCTCGACCCATCTCGGCCTCCTCGTATCTCTCCGTCAATCGGAGCGACAACGCGAGGGGGGCGGTGATGTTCCGGGCACTGTGCGGGAAGGCTGATCTCACCAATGTCCGGTGTTCGGCATCGACAGCCAGGGCTCGGCCGGAGCCTTCGGCTCGCCCTTCTGCAACAGCTCGATCGAATGCAGGTCGGGCGAACGGACGAAGGCCATGTTGCCGTCGCGCGGCGGCCGGTTGATGGTGATGCCGAGCTTCATCAGGTGGTCGCAGGTCGCGTAGATGTCGTCGACCTCATAGGCGAGATGACCGAAGAAGCGGTCCTCGCCATAGCTCTCCTCGTCCCAATTGTAGGTGAGCTCGACCAGCGGCGCGCCGCGCGTCGACGGCAGGCTCTTCAGCAGGTGTTCATCTTCGGGTGCGCAGAGAAACACCAGCGTGAAGCGCCCCTTGTCGTTGTCGATCCGCCGTACCTCCTTGAGGCCGAGCGCGTCGGAATAGAATTTCAGCGCAGCGTCGAGATTGCGCACGCGCAGCATGGTGTGGAGATAGCGCATTTTGGAGAACTCCTTGGCAACACTCGCGGGTTTTCAGCGGCTGGGAGGCGTTGGAAAGCCCTGAATAGCAGCAAAACGCAACAGGGGGCAGGGCGTTGCGTGTCCTTAGCGTGTCATTCGTTTCCCTGCTGTTCCGAGGTAGGCTAGTGCAGAATCTGACCCGGATGACGAGGTTGCTGAAGCCCCGTGTCTTCACCCACGAGCCTCTGGCAACGCCCATAGGCGGGCGGCGCTTGGGAAGGTGAGCGAAGCGAACGGGCGTCCGATCAAAAGCTTATGAGAGCAGCGAAAAATATTTCCCGGATGTTCTGGATGCCCGGCCTAGTGGGTTCCGAAGCCGGTAGCTAGGATCGCCCTGTTTCATCACAGGGTATTACCATGAAGCGACTCGCCTTGATTACGATTGCTCTCCTGACATCTGCATCTCCGACCCTTGCCAAGGATTACGGCCTGCGGGCGGAATGCCAACGCTCGGTCGGCTACGTGCCGAACAGCCACGTGAAGGCCACCCCGGCTCAGGAGGTGGGCTTTAAATCCTGCATGCGAAGCGGTCTCGCGTCCGGCCGGAAGGATGCGAACGCTCATGACCTTAACACGTATGGGCGGTGACATGATGCGCCTGTCTCTAACGGTTCTGGCCCTGCTCGTGGGTGTTACTGCAGCATCCGCACAGGACACAAAAGCCAACAGTTGCACGGTTGCCAAATGCATCGTCAATCAGACTTCAAACCGCGTCGACCCGAAAACCGGCAAGCACTACACTGAGGCGCAGGCCCGGAATTGGTGTCCGTCACACCTGAGCAAGTCTACGGCTTGTAACTGAGAAAAAGCGCGGTGGCTCAGGCTGCCGCGCTTTTGTCTTGGTTGTCGTTCGCCGGTGGAGAGGGCCCCTTGGCATTGGGCGGACAGACTCGGCCCCTAAGCTTCTTTCATGTTATCGCTCTGATAGAATTTGGGCGCAGCGTCGAGATTGCGCACGCGCAGCATGGTGTGGAGATAGCGCATCGTTTGGGTCTCCCTGAAGCTTGAGGCGGACGTTCAACGACCGCCCTTGGACGTCGATCCATAGCAGCAAATCTTTCCCGGGGGCATCAGGGCTGATGATCGGCATGGCATGCAACCGCATCGAATCCTGCGGCCTCGGCCGCGGGGCGCGCTCGCCCGCTGACCCTTCGATCAGCCGCGCACCGCCTGCGAATCCCTATTTCAGCAGTGATTCGCGACGTCCCTGCGCGCGCACAATGCCGCTCTCATTCGGGTTTTTCAGCGCTTTCCGGCGGTCATGTGCGGCCAAAATCACGCAAGAAGGTCGAAAATGCCTAGAAATATAGGGGAAAATGAATCGCCTGGTCGCTTCGAGCGCCATCGCAGCTTGACTTCTTGGCGCTGCGTTGGAATTTTGCTGCCGCTATGGGTGCTTCGGGGCCCCTTGAAATGCAGGAGAATCCCGAAAAAGCGCGGGGTGATACGTCCACCAGACGACTGAAGTCACGGCTGTGCAATGCAGCCAGAAAGCCCCGACCCGTCTGCGCAGCAATGCGCTGATAGCCGCGCAGTCGTCTCGTCATTCACGCTACCAATCCTAAGGAGATACGATGGCTACCCAACTGTCCAAGTCGCAGCTGATCGAGAAGATTGCGACCACCACCGAACTGTCCAAGCGTGACGTCAAGAACGTCATGGAGACGCTGACCGACGTCGGCCACAAGGAGCTGAAGAAGAACGGCGTGTTCCTGGTGCCGGGCTTCGCCAAGTTCGTCGTCGTCAAGAAGCCGGCCGTGAAGGCGCGCAAGGGTACCAACCCCTTCACCGGCGAAGAGATGATGTTCAAGGCCAAGCCGGCCCGCAAGATCGTGCGCGCGCGCCCGGTCAAGGCCGCCAAGGACGCGGTCGCCTGATTCAGATCGGCGATTGTCTCGATCGAGACACAGAGGCCCCCTGCAAAGGGGGCCTTTTCTGTTGGGCGCAGCATTGAGCGCGGCATCGCCAAGCCGTCGTGCTGGATGCGTTGAAATCGATGCGCGCCGTGCGCGCTGCCGTCCGGGCGCAGCCGAGCCGAATACGCTGGCATACACCGCACCTAGGAGCCGCTCTGGTCCGGTAAGCGGCGGCTCAAACGACAGCAGCGCCAGCGCGACGGAGTATCATCGTCGCCTGGCGCCACCCTCGAAGACTGGGCCCTGAAATCCCCAGTACTGATGTGTCTTGGCTTGCCGTCGAAAGGTTCAACGGCTTTTCGAGGATCTGGCGGCGGCCGGTGATACCGGTCTGGCAATGGCGGAGGAGGCTGTGTGGGGACAGCCGCGCGGATGTTGCGCGCAAGTCGTTGGTCTGCAGGACGAAGCGTCTGGGAAGCGGCCTGTGGATATGCTGGGGATGGCCGGTGGATGGTGACCTGTCAGACCCGTTCGGAAAGATCCGTCTCGTCGAGCACGCGCTTCTGGCCGGGATCAGCGACCGCATGCGCGGGATGATGCGAGGCGAGTACGACGAAGCCGCCATAGCCGATGATGTTGAACAGAAGTTCCAGCCAAGATGCCATCAGATATCCCCCCGCTTGGCCGACCATGGACGGCCGCGTCACTTGATGAACCGGCTGACAACCATCGGGTTCCGGTGCTCACGACGGTGTGCGGACTGCAACCAAAGCCCCGCTGTCCGCGTTGTCTTGTCGCATCGGAATGGAGGACATGATGAGAAAAACATTGGCAGTTCTGGCGACCGCAGGCGCCATCGCCGCGACGGCGATTGCTGCGCCGGCGCAGGCACGCGGCATCGGTCCCGGTCTCGCGTTCGGTCTGGCTGCGGGCGCGCTGACCGCGGGCGCCGTCGCCGCATCGGGCCCGTACTACTATGGTCCGGGCTACGGCTATTACGGCGGGCCGCGCTACGTGTACGGGCCTGGTCCGTATGCTTATTACGGCGGCCCCTATTATCACCGCTACCACCATTGGCGTCGCCACTGGTAACCGATGAACGAAAGAGCCCGGAGGTCATCCTCCGGGCTCTTTTCATGGGTCGAGCTCAGCGCGTCCGCTGGGGATCGTGGCGATTGCTGCGCTACTCCGCCGCTTCGCCGAGCTGCGCCTTCCGCCACGCCTGGCTTGCATATTCCTCGCGTTCGCGTGCGAACCGCTCCTGGGTCGATCTGAATTGCGCGATCCTTGCCGTGATCTCGGCGCGCTCCCTTGCGCGCCGGTCGTCCTGCGTCTCTTTCTTTCCCACGGATCCTCTCTGCTCCGGTACGATAGGGCGAGCCTCGCCTCGAGACGCGTGACCAACTACTTGGCGAATCGCTGGCGCGATGTGGGCGGGCGATTGAGGCGCGATTGCGGACAGCGCCGGCAACGTGGTCGGGACTCGTCCGTAGTCTGGGGACAGCGACGATGGCGGGCATAGCTCCGGTGGAATTCCGTGCAGCGACTCGTTCCGCTTGTGTCGAACGTGCACCATGGGGTGACGACACCTGCTGGCGTCGTTGTGGTATCGTCGCGGTGGCGAACGCGTGTCGTGTCTCGGGTAGGCCGTCGATGATCCGATCTCATGCGCAAGGTGGTGTGGACCGGTTGGGCGAGATGATCGCTGCCGCCAAGATCATTGTGCCATTTACCGGCGCCGGCATCTCGACCGAAACGGGCATTCCCGACTTCCGCTCGCCGGGCGGACTATGGACCCGCAACCAGCCGATTCATTTCGACGAGTTCGTCGCCAGCCAGGATGCACGCGATGAGGCATGGCGACGGCGCTTTGCGATGCAGGAGACATTTGCGGCGGCGCATCCGGGACGCGGCCACCGCGCGCTCGCCTCGCTCTACCGGGCCGGCAAGATCCCGGCCGTGATCACCCAGAACATCGACAATCTGCATCAGGACTCCGGCTTCGCCGCCGATCACGTCATCGAGCTGCACGGCAACACCACCTATGCGCGCTGCATCGGCTGCGGGCAGCGCTACGAGCTCGACTGGGTGCAGCAGCGTTTCGCGCAGCATAAGGCTGCGCCCGACTGTCCCGCCTGCGATGAGCCGGTGAAAACCGCGACAGTCTCGTTCGGCCAGGCGATGCCGGAAGCGGAGATGCAACGCGCGACCGAGCTTGCGCAGCATTGCGATCTATTCCTCGCGATCGGATCATCGCTGGTCGTATGGCCGGCAGCGGGCTTTCCGCTGATGGCGAAGCGGGCAGGTGCGCGACTGGTGATCATCAATCGGGAACCAACTGATCAGGATGACGTTGCCGACCTCGTCATCCACGATGACATTGGTGAGGTCCTCGGACCTTTCATCCGTAATTGAACGGAAGTTGATGCATTTTTGCCCGCAACTCTGTTCATATGCCTCACTGAATCCGATTTTTGTCTATGCGAGGCACAAGGGAATGTTATCTTTTGATTCGAGAGATTCGCGTGACTCGTCTGGGTACAATCGATGAGTGCATGCTGAAGGCGCCGTTGCAGGGGTGGCGGCTCATTAATTGATCTGTGGGGTCCGGGGTTATGGGGTCGGACGGATTTGAGTCCAAGAAGCTCGGGTTACCGGTTACGGGTGTGGCTGCACCCAGCCGGCTCGGGGCAGACTATCAAGGCGGGGTGGCGCGCGACGCTTCGATCGATGCGCTCGCCGGTCTGGGCGAGGAGCTCGTCGAGATCAGCGGCGTGATCAAGTGGTTCGACGCGTCCAAGGGATACGGCTTCATCGTTCCCGACAATGGTTGGCCGGACGTGCTGCTGCACGTCACGGTGCTCAGGCGTGACGGCTATCAGACCGCCTATGAAGGCGCTCGGCTGGTGGTCGAGTGCGTGCAGCGCGCCAAGGGCTACCAGGCCTTCCGAATCGTCTCGATGGACGAGTCGACGGCGATCCATCCGGCGCAGATGCTGCCGCCGCGCACCCATGTCACGGTCACGCCGACCAGCGGGCTGGAGCGGGCGCAGGTCAAGTGGTTCAACCGGCTGCGCGGCTTCGGCTTCGTGACCTGCGGCGAGGGCACGCCGGACATCTTCGTCCACATGGAGACCCTGCGCCGGTTCGGCATGACCGAGCTGCGGCCGGGCCAGTGGGTGCTGGTCCGCTTTGGGCCGGGCTCCAAGGGCATGATGGCGGCCGAGATCCATCCCGAGACCGGATCGCCAGCGCTGTCGTCGCACTGAACGCGTCAGGCGGATATCGAACGCTGATGGCTCCGGGGAGCTCCCTCCCTGGGGCCATATCGCTTTGAGGGACGTGCCGCGGCGGGGGCGGGGCGTGTGGGCGGTGTCCTGTACCGCGCGCATCGTTGTGGCCACGCGGGAACCAGGCAGCCCGCGGCCTTGCTGCGGGGCCCGCGACCGTGTAGTGACGTGCCTTCCCAGGACAATGGTCCTGCAGGGGATATCGGGGTATAGCGCAGCCTGGTAGCGCGGCAGTTTTGGGTACTGCAGGTCGTTGGTTCGAATCCAGCTGCCCCGACCAAACAAAATCAATCACTTAGAAGACGATCCGCCGTCACCAATCTTCCCAAGAAAACGATCCGGGAAGACCATGGGAAAGTTGGCGATTTCGAAGGTGCAGGGCGGGCCGTGGAGTCGCCTGCTTGGCAGGCCGTCGTCGGGCCTGGCATGTTCGTCCTGCTGCTGATGCACCGGCCGAGGCCGAGATCCGGGACTACGTCGAAGGCGAGGCATGGTAAGAACCGGTGCCATGAGGAGGAGGTCATGACCCATTGGGCTGCGCAGACTATGTTCGACGCAATTGGCCCTGGAACGAGTCTGCTGATTTTCGAAGAGACGACGCGGGGGTGCAGGTCAACAATCTGAGCGCGGGCAATACGATCGGCATGACGCTCGGCGGAGCCTCAAATCTGCTGGTCCGAGGCACTATTGAAGAAGCGGACGACCGAACGGTTATTCTGGTGCTCCACAATGGCAATCAATGGGTGATGCTGCCACGGCGCTCCGACGAGCCCGTCGTCGGCATAATCTGGGCCTCAACGCCCACCCAAGACTGGGTGACTAGATCGGCTGCATAGTCCGAGGTAGATCGACGTTCCCAGCCTCGGAGCTTGGGAAGATCATGGGAAGAGAGGATCGTCCGCAGGGCAGGGCTTTCGCAACCGCCACCGACGGGCCATCACTGTGCCCGAGGCGACAGTCCGTATAGGAAAGTGCTCGTGGCTGGCTACAAATAGGTGCTGGCTTTAGACTCTAGACGAAGCGAGACGCCACGTCAGCGGGCGTCGGCGGGAATTCCGGAATGACAAAATTCGAGAAGCCCCAAAAGGGAAACCCTCATCAGCTCGTCGTCAACCAGCACACGTTTCCTGCGAGGAGTATAGCGAGGTTCGCGAATTCTTCCGGAACGGTTCAATTGCGTTTGAAAGCGGATAGTTCGGTGAGGGAAGCCAGGCCTACTGACAGCATGTTTTGTGCGCGGCGGGTGTGGGACCAAAGTTCGGAAGCGCTGTTCTGCAAAAAGATCGAGGATGACTTTCAGCGCCTGGCCGATCTGATAGTCAGCGGCTTGATCGTGAGCCTTAATAAGGAGCGGATGCACGCTATCAGCTCCTTCTACGCGCTGTGGGTAGCCCGCACTCAGCTTCGTGATCAACCGGAGAAGGACCTAAACATGCCGGGCATCTGGCCAGATGAAACTAGGTCAAAAGAACAAGAAGAAGCGCTAGAGAAAGCAGGCTACACTTTTACAAGAGGTAATCTTCTTCCGGCCCGAATGGTAAACGGCTTGGCCATTCGCGCGTGGGTAATGCGACATCTTCGCCAAGTTAGTCCAACGGCGCATTGGGGCATCATTTATGCGTCAGGCGGTGAGTTCATCGTTCCCGATTGCTCTTTGGATCATTCATTCGTGCCCATCAGCCCGCACATAGCATTGGCGAACAATGCCTCGAATCAGCGGCTCGATAATAGCGCAGTCAGACTAGTAAACGAGCAACTGCGATCAACCAGCATACGCTACTTTTTCGCACGAGATTTTGCTGCATGCCCGTGAGTGACCTATACGAGTCTTCGTGATACGCTGCCCGTAATATTTGCATACCTTGCCCATGCCCGCCACTAGCTCGGTGTGGTGGACTTCGCGCATGAGGTTAAGTCGGGCCGGTCAGCTCGACCGGCTGCGCCCGGCTCTCGACGGCTTCTTCGCCGGCACTCTGGACGCTTCCGAAGAACCCCCACTAGTCGGCGCTGCCGAACATACAAAAAAATTCGGATGCCCCCGCAGCGGCAAAACCCGGGAGCATCCGAAGTGGAGCGGGTGAATCCGGGGAAGGAACATCCGCCAAGCCGCACAACAGCGGAATCGACGTCGGGCGTCTTTGCGCTAAATCAATTACATGCGGGCTTGCTGCGCGCCGTCCGGCCCCATTGCTGGTGACACGTCACGGCGTTGCAGGCGGCGCCTCGGCATCGTCGGCGAGCCGGCCATCGATGATGTGCACGCGCCGCTGCATCTGCGCGGCGAGGTTGAGGTCATGCGTGACCGCGACCACCGTCTTGCCCCTGACCATCACGAGATCGCGCAGGATGCCGAACACCTGGGCCGTGGCCGCGGTATCGAGGCTGCCGGTCGGCTCGTCGGCGAGGATGACGGGCGGATCGTTGGCCAGGGCACGCGCGACCGCCACGCGCTGACGCTGGCCGCCCGACAATTTGTCCGGCGTCTTGCGCAGATGATCGGCGAGCCCGAGCGAGGCAAGCAGCTCCTCGGCGCGTTGCGCGATCGCGCGCGGCGACAGCCGGCCCAGCGCGCGCATCGGCAGCGCCACGTTCTCGGTGATCGAGAACTCCGGTAGCAGGAAATGAAACTGGAAGACGAAGCCGAGCCGCGACAGCCGGACCTCGGCGCGCTCATCTTCGCTCATCGCCGAGGTCGAGCGCCCGTCGATCAGCACGTCGCCCCGGCTCGGCAGGTCGAGCAGGCCGAGCAGATAGAGCAGCGACGACTTGCCCGAGCCGGAGGGGCCGGTGATCGCGATGAACTCGCGCGCATGGATCGCCAGATCGATGTCGGCGACCAGCGTCACCGGCACCTCGCCCGGCAGGATCTTGGTCACCTGCCGCGCCTCGATCAGCGGCGGGCTCACGTCGCGCCCCGGATGATGTCGACGGGATGCAGCCGGGCGGCGGCACGCGCCGGGAAGTAGCCGGCCACCAGGCTGGAGACCAGCGCGACGGCCGTGGCGAGCAGGTAATGCTTGACCGAATACAGCACCGGCAGATGATTGTAGTCGGAGAACGGCGTCTTGAACTCGAGCGAGGCGAGACCCCGCGTCAGCAGATAGCCCGCCACCCAGCCCAGCGCGGCGCCGGTCATGCCGATGAACAGCGCCTCGATGATGAAGATGGCGCGAATGGTCCGGTCGCGGAAGCCGAGCGATTTCAGGATCGCGATGTCGCGGGTCTTCTCATGGGTGATGGTGGAGATGATGTTGTAGGTGCCGAAGCTCGCGACCAGCAGGATGGCGCCGACGATGGTGTACATCAGCACGTTGCGCAGCGTGATCGCTGCGAGCAGATCCTCCTGCGCCTCCTGCCAGGAGATCGCCTTGTAGCCGGTCTGCTCGCCGATGCGCTCGCTGATCAGCCGCGCCTGCATCGGGTCGTTGGTGCGTACCCGGATCTCGTTGATGACGCCGGTCTGGCGCTGGAGGATCTGCGCCGTGCGCAGCAGCACGTAGCCGGTGGTCTCGTCGGTGACGCGGAAGCCGGAATGGAAGGTACCGACCACGGTGGCGTTCATGCTCGTGCCCTCGGCCGAGGCGAGCGTGATGTTGGAATTGACCCGCGCGCCGATCTTGGCGGCGAGCCGGTCGCCGAGCAGGATAGCGTGCGAGGAGCGATACAGCGAATTCAGGCTGCCTTGCCGCATGTGGCTGGCGAGCGTCGAGACGTCGCCCTCGGTATGCGGATCGATGCCGATGATCGAGACCGTCAGGTTGCGGCCGGCGAAGCGCAGCACGGCCTTGGACTGCACCGATGCCGTGAGCGCGCCCGGCACCCAGGCTTGCAGCGAGGCGATGGTCGCCATCGGGTTCTTGATGCCCGGCCTTCGCACATTCGGGGTCAGGCCGTGGAATTCCGCCGCCGCATAGAGCTGGTCGGCCGGCTGCCGGCTCGGCTCGCGCAACTCGTCGGTGATCGAGATGTGCGGCAGCGCGTCGACCAGCGTGCGGATGAAGTCATCCTGCGAGCCCTCCATCATCGCCGCCATCATCACCGAGAAGGCGACGCCGGTCATGACGCCGGCGATCGCGACCAGCGTCTGACGGGCGCGGTGCCTCACATGGGTCCATGCGATGGTGAGCACGAGGCTCATGGCGGCGACGGCTCGCCGTCAAGCGGCCGGACGCGAGCGCCGTCCTTGATGTCGGCGGTGGCGGGCGCGGCGACACGCTCGCCTTCCTGGGCGCCATCGAGGATCTCGACGGCCGCCGAACCACGAATGCCGATCCGCACCTTGCGCCGGTGGACGCGGCCGTTCTCGATCACCAGCAGGCTGTTGTTGACGACGGCATTGGCCGGCGCGAGCACCGCATCCGCCGCCTCGCGGCTGACGATGTTGGCCTCGACGCTCATGCCGACGCGCAGCGGCGTATCATCGGGCAGGCCGATCCGGACCCGGAACGTCTTGGCGATGGGATCGCCGGCGGGCGTGATCTGCTTGACGGTGCCGGGCAGGGCGTGGTTGCCGAACGCGTCGGCGCGCAGCAGGGCCTTCTGGCCGACCTGGACGCGCGGGATGTCCTCCTCGTTGACGTCGGCCACCACCCACAGCGGCTTCTCCAGGCCGACGCGGTAGAGGATGGTGCCGGGGTCGACCATGTCGCCGACTTCGCCATCCTCCTTGAGCACGATGCCGTCCATCGGCGCGACCAACTTGAAATAGTCGAGCCGCTGGCTCTGTGCCGCGATCTGGGCGCGGATGCGCGCCAGGTCGCTCTCGGCCCGTTGATAGGTCTGTGACGTCGCCACGCCGCGGGCGAGCAACTGCGACTGCCGCTCGAACTCGCGTTGCTGGAATTCTTCCTGGGCGCGCAGATCGTTCAGCGTAGCCAGCGCTTCCTTGTCGTCGAGCAGTGCCAGCACGTCACCGGCCTTCACGGCCTTGCCTTCGCAGCGGCAGCGTTCGACGATGCGGCCGCGCACCAGCGGCGTGGTCCGCGACCATGTCTCCGGCTCGACCGCACCGGTCGCGTAGACGATCTCCGCCGCGACGCCGCGGGTGATGCGGGCGGTCGTGACCTCCGGGCCACGCAGCCACCACGCCGCGAGCCCCGCCACGGCCAGAACGGCTACGACGATCGCGAGCAGTCCGGACCAGGGAACACGACGCCGGTCGCGATCGACGACCGGCGTCACAGCAATGGAACGCGATTGATCCGTCTGCATGTCCATGGTCGAGCGGACCCTGCGACGGGACGGCCGGTTCAGCCCGCGGTGCCCGTCGCGACGCGAGGCGGCGCCATCTTGACGTGCTGCTTCGCGTAGGCCACGATCTGGCGATCGGTCGGATGATCGGCGGCCTCGACCGCGACGACGCGCTTCCCGATCGCAGGATGCTTCTCGCGCAGATGCTTCGCAAGCTCGGTCTTGGCGCCGGCCGGTCCGATGATCAGGATCTCGCCGGCATCGTTGAGCGCCGCCGCGATCTCCTCGAGGAAATGCTTGTCCGTCGCCGCGTGGCCGCTGCCGGTCACGTTCGCCTTGTGGTGCAGATGCTTGGTCTGCAGATGCGGATGCAGCGTCACCTCGTCGGCACCGGTCAGGCCGATATGGAACAGCTTGGCCTGGCTGTGATCGAGCCACACGATGGCGTGAAAATGGGTCGACATGATCTGGTCCTTGTCAGCAAGTCGCCGCATGCGGCTTGCGCTCGCCACGGAGCGAGCGCGCCGCGGGCGCGGCATTCCGTGTGATCAGGACCTTAGCGAGACCCCGACCAGACCCCTTGATGCAGGTCAACGGGCGAGCCGCTCATCGGCTCGGCCCGTCGGCGCCGGTTCAATTCGACACGGCCGGCTTTGCTGCGGCTGGCTTCGGCAGCGGCTTGTCCTGCCGCTTCGACCACGAAATGTAGTAGGCGACCGTCGTCATGATGGCGATGCCGGCCGCGCTGACCAGGATCTGGGCGAGCAGCGAACCCGAGCTCAGCATCAGCGTGAAGTGCCCGATGAAAGACAGGAACACGCCGACGCAAAACACGGCGAGCGACTGCTGGCCGCATACCACCAGCGGATCGAACCCCTTCCACTCCAGCCCCGGCCACTCCTTGGGCACGAAGCGGATGACGAGGATCACGATCACAACGAAATGCAGGAAGCGATAGGGCGCGAGATTGGTCTTGTCGTTCGGGTTGAAGGCCGCATAGAGCCAGTGCGGAAACGTTGCCCCGAGATCTGGGAAGCGGCCGGCCATCGTCATGATCAGCGCGAGCAGCATATAGGCGATGCAGAAATAGAGTGTCGCCGGCGCCATGATGATGCGCATCGAGCGGCGGGCGCCGCCGAGCGCGCACCACGAGCCGAACACGAACAGCACCTGCCAGCAATACGGATTGAAGTACCAGGTGCCGGCCGGATAGGCGGCAAAATTCCAGCCCATCTGGCGCGCCACGAGCCACAGCACGATCGAGACGATCATCGTCAGGTCCGGCTGGCGCAGCATCATCCACAGCACCGGCGGGAAGAAGCCCATCAGCACGATATAGAGCGGCAGCACGTCGAGATTGACCGGCTTGAACTTCAGGATCAGGCCCTGCGCCAGCGTGTCGCTGGCGTGATCGACGAGGCCGGCGACGTTGAACTCGTCGATGATATCCGAGGCGCCGAACCGGGTCGCCAGAAAGCTGATCGCGACGATGTAGATCACGAACAGCACGATGTGGGCGACGTAGAGCTGCCACACCCGCTTGGTCAGGCGCGTCGCTCCGACGATGAAGCCGCGGTCGATCATCATCCGAGCGTAGACGAAGGACGCCGTGTAGCCGGAGATGAACACGAACAGGTCGGCGGCGTCGCTGAAGCCGTAATTCCTGGTCGTGATCCAGTTCACGACATTGTCGGGGATGTGGTCGAGATAGATCGCCCAGTTGGCGATCCCGCGAAACAGGTCGAGCCGAAGGTCGCGCCCCTTCTCGGGCAGCGTCGCATTGATTTTCATGGCCGCTTCAACGCACTGTTTTGAAAGAGGAAGGTTCGGGGAGCGGGGAGGTGCCGTGGCAGTCGACCGAGATTGTCACGGGACGGCAGAATGACTATACGGGCACGATAAACGGTCATGTCCAGGATGGGAATCACCGTTCCGTGCTGACGTCTGCGTGTACCCCATCCCGGCCGTTTCCGCCAAACACACGACCACCGCTGCTTCGAGGGGCTCTTCCCGCCATGACCGCACGCATTTTCAAGCCGGCCAAGAACGCGATGCAATCCGGCAAGGCCAAGACCCGGGACTGGCAGCTGGATTACGAGCCGGAGCAGCCCCGCGCGGTCGAGCCGCTGATGGGCTGGACGTCCTCCTCGGACATGAAGCAGCAGGTCACCTTGCGCTTCGACAGCAAGGAGGAGGCGATCGCCTATTGCGAGCGCAAGGGTATTCCGTACCAGGTGATCGAGCCGAAAGAGCCGGTGAAGCGGCAGATCGCCTATGCCGACAATTTCTCCTTCCGCCGCGGCGAGCCCTGGACGCACTGATCTGGGTCCCATTGATCGGCACCGTGCCCGACCACCTAGCGGTATCTCCCAGCCCTACTCGGGCGTGCCATCGAGTCCTGGGATCGGCAGAAGCCCGTCCTTCGACTGGCCGAGCGACGGCAGGCTTCTGATCGTGCGAACCCCGGGCAGGGCAGCAAATTGCCGCAGCTGCCGGCTCATGCCCTCGACCCCGGTGGAGACGCACTTCAGCAGGAAGTCCGCGTCCCCCGACAGCCGCCAGCATTGCTGCACCCAGGGCAGCGGCATGATCGCCGCCTCGAACGCCCCCAGCGCCGTCTGGTTCTGGCTCTCGAGCTGGATCGTCACGAACGCGACCACCTCATAGCCCAGCGCCCGTTCGTCGATCGTCGCTCGGATCGCCTTGATCACCCCGCTGCCGCGCAGCGCACGAACCCGCCGCAGGCAGTTCGGATGCGAGATGCCGACCCGGTCGGCGAGCTCGTTGATGCGGATGCGACCGTCGGCCTGGAGCTCCGCGAGGATCCTGCGGTCGATCGCGTCGAGGTCGGGGCGCTGCGTCATCTCTCGGTAGTGCCCGGTCCGTCCTGCCGTGGCGCGGCGTCGGCCGCCACGCTCCGCGGCATGACGCCGGACAGCACGAGCTTCTCATGCGCCGCGATGATTGCGTCCCTGGTCAGCCGGCCGCCCGGTCGATACCAGCTGCACAGGCCGGTCAGCAGCGCGATGATGGCGAAGGTTGCGACCTGGACATCGTCCACGTCGAACACGCCTTGCGCAACGCCATCGGTCAGGATGTCGGCGAGTCGGCGCTCATAGGCGCCGCGCAGTGCGACCACCGCGTCATAGTTGCGCGGCTCGAGGCTGCGCAGCTCGGAATTGGCGATGAACACCTCGCGCTTCCGGGTCATGTGATAGGTGACGTGGAAGGCTACGAACGCCCGGAGACGTTCGACCGGCCCCTGCTTGTCCTGGAGCGCCAACTCCAGCTCGCCCAGCAGGTCGTTGATGTGGTCCTGGATCAGCTCGGACAGCAGCTCCTGCTTGGTGCTGATGTGATTATAGAGAGAGCCCGGCTGTATGCCGACCTCGGCGGCGAGCTGGCGCAGGCTCATCGCCTCATAGCCATGCTCGAAGATCAGCCGCAGGCCGGCCTTGCGGATGGCCTCCATCGTCGTCGGACCATGCGACCCGATCGTGCGTGCCATGTCAGCCTCGCCGGATCGGGATGGAGGTGCCGGTGCCGGCAACCCGATCCGATCCGCATCCTGGGTTGGGATACAAAAACACTCGTCGTCTCAAACGGCTGAAGTTTAGGTCGAAACTCTACAACAATCCGCTTGAGAATAGAATTTAAAAACGTATGATCGTTTAATTCGAGAATGAGGGACGGCCCGCAGTCGGCCGCCGGGGACGGGAGGACAGCATGCCGCCAGAGATGGTACACCGGCCCTGGCAGCGGCCGGCACGGCCGCGCGCAGTCTGACGCGTGCTCTCAACCGCTTCCCATCCGGTCCAAGCCACGAAGACGCCGATCATGACGCTGCATTCCACCATCGATCCCTCATCGTCAGATTTTGCGCGCAACGCCGAGGCGATGCGCGGTCTGGTCGCCGACCTCAGAGCCAAGCTGGCGCAGGTCGCCGAGGGCGGCGGCGAGGCCTCGCGCAAGCGGCATCTGTCGCGCGGCAAGATGCTGGCACGGCAACGCGTCGACCTGCTGCTCGATCCCGGCACCGCATTCCTGGAGCTGTCGCCGCTGGCGGCGCACGGGCTGTATGACGGCGATGTTCACTCAGCGAGCATCGTTACGGGCATCGGCCGGATTGCGGGCCGCGAATGCGTCGTCGTCGCCAACGACGCCACCATCAAGGGCGGCACCTATTATCCGATGACGGTGAAGAAGCATCTGCGCGCCCAGGACATCGCGCGGCAGAACAATCTGCCCTGCGTCTACATGGTCGATTCCGGCGGCGCCTTCCTGCCGCTGCAGGACGAGATCTTCCCGGACGAACGGCATTTCGGCCGTATCTTCTTCAACCAGGCGCAGATGTCGGCGGCCGGCATTCCGCAGCTCGCGATCGTGATGGGCTCGTGCACGGCCGGCGGCGCCTATGTGCCGGCGATGTCCGACGAGAGCATCATCGTGCGCAACCAGGGCACCATCTTCCTCGGCGGCCCGCCGCTGGTGAAGGCCGCGACCGGCGAAGTCGTCAGCGCCGAGGAGCTCGGCGGCGCCGACGTGCATTCGCGGCAATCGGGCGTGACCGATCACTACGCGCAGAACGATGCCCATGCGATCGGCATCGCCCGGCGCATCGTCGGCACCCTGAAGCCGCCGGGCGTCCGCACCGTGCTGAACATGCGCGAGGTCCGCGAGCCACGCTATGCCGCCGAGGAGATCTACGGCGTCGTGCCGGTCGACGGCCGCAAGCCGTTCGACGTGCGCGACATCATCGCACGTGTTGTCGACGGCTCGGAGTTCGACGAGTTCAAGAAGCTCTACGGCCAGACGCTGGTGTGCGGCTTTGCCCACATCTGGGGTCATCCGGTCGGCATCATCGCCAACAATGGCATCCTGTTCAGCGAGAGCTCGCTGAAGGGCGCGCACTTCATCGAATTGTGCTGCCAGCGCAACATTCCGCTGGTGTTCCTGCAGAACATCACCGGCTTCATGGTCGGCAAGAAATACGAGGCCGGCGGCATCGCCCGCGACGGCGCCAAGCTGGTGACGGCGGTCGCGACCGCGTCGGTGCCGAAATTCACCGTCGTGATCGGCGGCTCCTATGGCGCCGGCAATTACGGCATGTGCGGCCGCGCCTACGCGCCGCGCTTCCTCTGGATGTGGCCGAACGCGCGCATCTCTGTCATGGGCGGCGAGCAGGCGGCGATGGTGCTGAGCCAGGTGCGTCGTGATGGCATCGAGGCCAAGGGCGACAGCTGGTCCGCGGAAGAGGAAGAGAAGTTTCGCAGCCCCATCCGTGCGCAATACGAAGCGCAGGGCAATCCATACTATGCGACCGCGCGGCTGTGGGACGATGGCGTGATCGATCCCGCCGACACCCGCCTGGTGCTCGGGCTCGGACTATCAGCTGCCGCCAATGCCCCGGTCGAGCCGACCAGGTTCGGCCTGTTCAGGATGTGATCATGGCTCGTCCCGGATTGTATCGTCGCTTTCGCAAGCTCCTGATCGCCAATCGCGGCGAGATCGCCGTGCGCGTCATCCGCACCGCGCGCGCAATGGGATTGAAGACCGTTGCGGTCTATTCCGAAGCCGATCGCAACGCGCTGCATGTCGCGCTGGCCGACGAGGCGGTGCTGCTCGGCCCCGCACGCGCCCGCGACTCCTATCTCAACATCGAGCGGCTGATCGAGGCCGCGAAGCAGACCGGCGCCGAAGCGGTCCATCCTGGCTATGGCTTCCTGTCGGAGAGCGCCGAATTCGCGCAGGCGTGTCTCGATGCCGGGCTGGTGTTCGTCGGGCCGACCGCGGCGATGATCACGGCGATGGGCTCCAAGTCCGGCTCCAAATTCCTGATGGAGCAGGCCGGCGTGCCCTTGGTGCCGGGCTATCACGGCGAAGCGCAGGACGACGCGACGCTCGCCAACGAGGCGGCGCGGATCGGCTTCCCCGTGCTGATCAAGGCCTCGGCCGGCGGCGGCGGCCGCGGCATGCGCGTGGTCCATGCGGCGGGCGATCTCGCCGATGCCGTGACCAGCGCCAAGCGCGAGGCCAAGGCAGCCTTTAGCGATGATCGCGTGCTGATCGAGAAGTATGTCGAGAACCCGCGCCATATCGAGGTGCAGATCGTCGGCGACATCAACGGCAACCTCGTCTCGCTGTTCGAGCGCGAATGCACGCTGCAGCGTCGGCATCAGAAGGTGATCGAGGAGGCGCCGTCGCCGACGCTGTCACCGGCCCAGCGCGAGACCGTGTGCGCCGCGGCGCGGCGGGCGGCCGGCGCGGTCAGCTATGTCGGGGCGGGCACGATCGAGTTCGTGTCCGATGGGCGCGACGTGTTCTTCATCGAGATGAACACGCGGCTGCAGGTCGAGCATCCCGTCACCGAGCTGATCACCGGCGTCGACCTCGTCGAATGGCAGCTCCGCGTTGCGTTCGGCGAACAGCTGCCGCTGAAGCAGGACCAGATCCGGCTGCACGGCCATGCGATCGAGGCGCGCGTCTACGCCGAGAACCCGGCCAAGAACTTCATGCCTTCGGTCGGGACCATCAAGACCTGGCGGCTACCGGCGGAAGCCGGCGGCCTGCGCATCGATGCCGGCTATCGCGAGGGCGATACCGTCTCGCCCTATTACGACGCGATGCTCGCCAAGATGATCGCCTGGGCGCCGACGCGCGAAGTCGCGATCGAGCGGCTCAACCGCGGCCTCGAAGAGACGGATGTCCGCGGCATCGTCAGCAACATTCCGTTCCTGTCGGCGCTGCTGACGCATCCCGACGTCGTCGTAAATGCGATCGACACCGGCTTCATCGAACGCCACCTGGCGCATCTGACCCAGGCAGGCGCGGCGGCCGGAGATCTCGATCTGTGCGCGGCCGTCGCGGCCATACTGATCGATGAGCAAAGAGCGGCGGCGAAGGAACAGGGATCGCCTTGGCGCTCCTCCGGCTGGATGCCGGTCGGTCTCCGCCAGCGCGTGTTCTCGTTCCGGCAGGGCGTCGGAGCCGACCCGCAAACCGTCACGTTGTCGTATGGTCCGGGTGTGCAGACGCTTTCAGTGGATGGCCGTGAGAACTCGTTCTCGGCAATTCCGACCGATGATGGCGGCTTCGACCTTGTGCGCGACGGTGTCAAATCCCATGTGGTGGCCGTCACCGAGGGGCACGAGCTGTATCTGCGCACCCGCAATGGCCGGTTCGACCTCCACTGGATCGATCCGTTCGGCGGCGACGACGAGGAGCAGGGCGGCGAGGACAAGATCGTGGCGCCCTTGCCGGGCACGGTGGTGGCGTTGCTGGCGCAGGAGGGAGCCGTGCTGGAGAAGGGCGCGGCGATCCTGACGCTGGAGGTGATGAAGATGGAGCAGACCTTGCGCGCGCCGTTCGCAGGGACGCTCAAGGCCATCAAGTGCAAGGTCGGCGACATCGTGCAGGAAGGCGTCGAGCTGGCGGAAGTCGAACCCTCCGCCTGATCCTCCAACCCCAGAGAGGTCAGCATGAGCGAGAGCGTGCGCATCATCGAAATGGGCCCGCGCGACGGCCTGCAGAACGAGAAGACGCAGGTCAGCGTGGCCGATCGCATCGCTTTCGTCCGCGCGCTGGTCGCTGCCGGACTGCGCACCGTCGAGGTCGGCGCGTTCGTCTCGCCCAAAGCTATCCCGCAGATGGTGGGATCGGACGAGGTGATGCGCAGCGTCGCGGCGCTGCCCGGCGAATTCCACGTGCTGGTGCCCAACGTGAAGGGCTATGAGGCCGCGCACGCGGCCGGCGCCAAGGTGATCTCGGTGTTCACAGCGGCGTCCGAGAGCTTCTCCCGCGCCAACATCAACTGCGGAATCGAGGAATCGCTCGAGCGATTCAAGCCGGTCGTCGCCCACGCCAAGACCGACGGCATCAAGGTGCGCGGCTACGTCTCCTGCGTGCTGGGTTGTCCCTACGAGGGCGAGATCAAGCCGCAGGCGGTGGCCGACGTTGCCAAGGCGCTGTGGGACCTCGGCTGCTACGAGGTCTCGCTGGGCGACACCATCGGCGTCGGCACGCCTGTGAAGGCCAAGCAGATGCTGCGCGCCGTCTGCGACGACGTGCCGGTCTCGCATCTCGCGATGCATTTCCACGACACCTACGGCCAGGCGCTGGCCAATCTCTATGCCGGCATGGAGGAGGGCGTCCGCGTCATCGACGCCGCCGCCGGCGGCCTCGGCGGCTGTCCGTTCGCGCCGGGCGCGACCGGCAATGTCGCGACCGAGGACGTCGTCTACATGCTCGAAGGCATGGGCATCCGGACCGGCGTCGACATGACGAAGCTCTTGGCGGCGACCAACGAGATGAGCCGCCTGCTCGGCCGTCCGCCCGTCAGCCGCGTCGCCGCGGCGCTGAATGCGAAGGCGAAGCGGGCGAGTAGCGAGTAGGGGAAGGAGACTTGGCTGGTCTTCGATCCCTATTCGCTACTCCCTATTCGCCAGTCGCATTCTTCACCGGCTCAGATCCGGCCCCATCACGATGTCCGGCAGCGCGGTCGAGATCTGCGGCACGAAGCAGAGCAGCAGCACGGCCGCCATCATCAGCAGCACGAACGGCAGGGTGCCCCAGATCACCTCGCGCAGCGGAATGTCGGGTGCCACGTTGCGGATGACGAAGATGTTCAAGCCGACCGGCGGGTGGATCAGGCCCATTTCCATCACGATCGTCATGACGACGCCGAACCAGATGATGTCGAAATTCGCCGCCCGCAGCGGCGGCAGGATGATCGGCGCCGTCATCAGGATGATCGAGACCGGCGGCAGGAAGAAGCCGAGCACGACCACCATCAAGAGGATCGCGAACAGCAGCTCCCATCGCGGCAGGTGCATCGCCACGATCGACTCCGCGACCGACTGCGAGATGTGCAGATAGCTCATCACGTAGGAGTACAGCAGCGACATGCCGATGATCAGCATCAGCATGGTCGACTCGCGCAAGGTCGCCTTCATGATCGGCGCGAGATCGGTCGGGCTCCAGACCCGGTAGATGATCGCAATCAGCACCAGCGCGAGGATGCCGCCGAGGCCCGCAGTCTCCGACGGCGTGGCCAGACCGCCATAGAGCGCCACCATCACGCCGGTCAGCAGCAGCACGAACGGGATCACCCGCGGCAGCACCGAGAAGCGCTGCGCCATGGTGTACTCGTCCTTGGTCAGGATGTCCGACCAGGTGCCGGATTTCTCGTAGACCGCTTTCGCCCGCGCATATTCCTGCCGGAAGCGCACGACGGCATAGACGCCGAACAGCGTGACCAGCAGCAGTCCCGGGCCGATGCCGGCCAGGAACAGCCGTCCGAGCGACTTCTCGGCGGCGATCGCGAACAGGATCATGGTGATCGACGGCGGCAGGAGGATGCCGAGCGTGCCGCCGGCGGCGATGATGCCGGCCGCGAAGCCGCCGGAATAGCCGCGCTTGCGCATCTCGGGAATGCCGGCCGAGCCGATCGCCGAGCAGGTCGCCGGCGACGATCCGGCCATCGCCGCGAACAGCGCGCAGGCGAACACGTTGGCGACGCCGAGGCCGCCGGGCACGCGGTGCAGCCACGCGTGCAGCGCCGAGTAGAGATCCTGGCCGGCGCGCGAGCGGCCGATCGCGGCGCCCTTGAGGATGAACAGCGGGATCGACAGCAGCGTGATCGACGCCATTTCCTCGTAGACGTTCTGCGTCACCGTATCGAGCGAAGCGGCCGGCATGTAGATCGCCATGAACACCACGGCGACGGCGCCGAGCGCGAACGCGATCGGCATGCCCGCGAACATCGCAAACAGGGTGGCAACCCCGTAGGCGACCCCGATTCCAAACACGCTCATCGACGCGCTCCGGTCAGCGGCGCCAGGATCTGCAGCAGCATCTGAATGCACAACAGGGTCATGCCGGCGGCCATCAGTCCGTAGGGAATTGCGAGCGGCGGCGACCACATCGAGTTGGAAACCTGGCCGTCCTCGAACGCCTCATGGGTGAGGGTCCAGGATTTCCAGGTGAAGAAGGCACAAAACAAAAAGCTGGCGACGTCGACGAGCCAGAGCCGGATCCTGTTGGCCAACGGCGACATCAGCCCGACGAAGGCCTCGATGCTGACATGGCCGCGATGCTCCTGGACGTAGGAAGCGGTCATGAAGGTGGCGCCGACCAGCAGGAACACGGCAGCCTCGTCCTGCCAATAATTGGCGGCCTTGAACAGCGCGCGCCCCGCCACGCTGTAGCTCAGGATGACGCAGGCCGCGACCAGCGCGATCGCGGCGAAAACGACGATGATGCTGTTGAGAGCGGAGATCACACGCTGAATAGGCGCCAGCGGTCCGCTGGCGCCGGTCGGCGTAGCCTCGCTATCGGAGACGGGAGCGTGCATCAATCAGGCCGCGACGTCGGAGGCGAGCTTGAGCAGCTTGGCGCAGCTGGCCGACTTGCCGCCATAGTCCTTCCAGGCGGTGTCGCGGGCGATGTCGCGCCATTTGTTCACGGTCTCGGCATCGAGCTCGGAGACCTTGGCGCCAGCCTTCTCGTAGACCTTGGCGACCTCGATGTCGTCCTCCTGCGCGCCCTTGCGCCCGAACGCCTCGAGTTCGGCGCCGACGGTGAGGATGATGTCCTGCTGGTTCTTCGGCAGCTTGTCGAAGCTCGCCTTCGACATCATCAGCGGCTCGAGCATGAACCAGTAGGAGGCCTTGGCGCCGGAGGTCAGCGCCTTCGAGACTTCCTCGAGGCGGAATGAGATCAGGCTGGTGGAGGAGGTGATGCCGGCATCGCACGCGCCGGTCTGCATCGCCGTATAGATTTCGTTCGACGGAACCGAGAGCACCGACGCACCGGCGGTCTGCAGCACCATGTCCATCTCGCGCGAGCCGCCGCGCACTTTCATGCCCTTTGCGTCCTCGGGGGTCAGCAGCGGACGCGAGCGGCTGGCAACGCCGCCGGCCTGCCAGATCCAGGAGAGGAGGATGATGCCCTTGTCTGCGAGGAAATCGCTGAGCGCCTTGCCGACCGGCTCGTTCTTCCAGCGCATCCCCTGATCGTAGGTGGTGACGAGGCCCGGCATCAGCCCGATGTTGGTCTCGGCAAGCTCACCCCCGGCGTACGGCATCGGATAGAGGCTGATATCGAGGGCACCTTTCCGCATCGCCGAGAACTGCGCGACGGTCTTGATCAGCGACGAGTTGGGGTAGATTTCAGACGCGATCTCGCCGCCGGAGCGCTTCGACACCTCCTCGGCGAAGACCCGGCAGAGCCGGTCGCGGAAGTCGCCCTTGTCAATGGTTCCACCGGGGAATTGGTGGGAGATCTTCAGGGTGGTGGCCGCATGAGCTGTGCCGGTTCCAAAGCGCAGAATGGCGGGTGCAGCGAGCGCGGACGCGATGACTTGGCGGCGTGAAAGCATTGGATTTCCCCTGTACAACTTCTGATTGGGTTCCGGCCGGTTCATGAGCGCACTCTGCGAGCCGGTCTGCTGGCATACCTGTAGCCGAACAATACAGTTCGTTCGAGGTCAAATGCATGGGAGGCGACATATTGTTGCGGCGCAACTGCCCAACTTGAGAGTCCCGATGCGGGTTGTACTAACATGCGTTCGCCGGGCAAAATTGTGTCGACCGTTCAAACACCGACAAAGTTTGATTCAAGCTTGTCGTGCAGAAAAAATTCTTAGGCCCGTAACAATCGCTCGTCCCGATGCGTCGAGACTGAGGAGCGGCACATCATTGCCGTCCAACCCGCCCTCGAAGGAGCGATCATCATGACCAATCGTAGCCGCCTCATCCTCAGCATCTCCGCTGCCGTTTTCGCCCTCAACGTCGCGGCCGTTCCTGCGGCCTTCGCCGAGGACAAGATGAGCAAGGACGACGCCATGAAGAAGGACTCGATGTCCCACGACGGGATGAAGAAGGATTCGATGGCCAAGGACGGAATGAAGAAAGATGCCATGTCCAAGGACAGCATGAAGAAGGACGACGGCATGATGAAGAAGAACTGAGCGGACCGTTCGCCGATCACGTTCGGCGCATAGCCGTTCGCGCAAGTTTGCAGGCGCCGTGGTGAGCAACTCACCATGGCGCCGCTTGACCGTCCGGCTTGCAAATGGCCTGGCTAGATCACTTCTTTTTGCCGCGTGCCTTGCGCGCGGCATAGCGCGCGTCGCGCTTGGCCTTCTGCTCGGCTTCCAGATCGGCCGCGCGAGCGGCAGCTTCTTCCGCCTCGCGGGCGAGCCGTTCGGATTCTGCGGCTTTCGTCTCTTCTTCGATCCGCTTCTGCTCGGCCTTGGCGGCTTCGCGTTCGAGGCGCTGCTGCTCACGGCGCGCCGCCGCAGCTTCGCGCTCCTGCCGGCGCTTCACGACCTCGGGATCATCCGGCCCGGGCTGCGCCTTGAATTTCTGTAGAATGCCCTGGCGAGCCTGCTGCGCGGCCTTCTGCCGATCGGCAAATCCGGGTTCCTTGAATCCTCTCATGGAGACGTCGTCACTTCGCTACTGGTGTTGCTAGATGGTGGGGTTCGATCAGGGCTGCATACGCCGGCAGCTCGTGCTCCACGATGTCGTGAACCGAACTCAGGCTGACGCGAGGCCGTGTGTATAGGATCGCACGCGTCGATGACAAATGCTTTATCGCGCTGCCGGCACATTGCGTAGGTTTGGCGCTTGCGTGGCGCGCGCCGGTGGCTATGTAAGCATCCCCCGTCGAGCTGACGAAGGTCGGCCCGCTGTGAATTGCCTCACAGGGCTCGGGCATCGGCGCACCCTTTGGATGTGCCTTCCAGAGGAGTCTACCGCCATGACCTCGATGTTTGCGAGGCGCGGACGCATCACGCTCGTGCTCGTCCTTTTTGCCTCGGCCGTCAGCGCGATGGTCATGACTGCGGTGCTTGCCCATCCCCGAGCAGCCTCGCGGGGGGTGCTCGGCGCGGAGTGGGACTGTGGCGAGCTGCTCTGGGTGACCAGCTGTACGCGAATCGAATCGACGATGCCTGCGTCGCGCCGACCCTCCGAGCCTCATGCTGCTGCCGTTCACCCGCAGCCGGTCTAGGCGATCCGCGATGAGCGAAAGAGACGCCGGCAACGGGCGGGGCGGTGCGGTGGCGGGGCTGGTGTTCGCAGCGGCGATGGTCCTTTTCGGGTTGTGGCTGGCGCACAGCCTGACGTCGGCCAGCAAGATGCAGGATTGCCTGATGTCGGGCCGCTCCAACTGCAATGTGATCGAGCCGAACCGCTAATGGCCGCCTTGCAGCCCCGGTCGTGAGCCGCGCGGCTGTCCTCTCCGATCATGGCGGCGAATCAACTTCGCTTGCCGGTATACTCAGACGACGCGGCGGCTGCGGCCGCAAAATAGTCGCGATTTTACCGACTTTGTCGCGAAGCGTGTGGTGCGAGACGGTCCGCGCAGCGCCGGACAGGCATCGGTGACGCGATCAGTGACGCGTGGGACCGACACGGTATCCGGTCTCGGCTCGGGCAGCGATTCCGCAGAGGGCGGGCCAGTAAGGGGTAGGCAAGCATGACAGTTTTCGTCGCATCCAGATCATGGCTGCCTGCGCTGGCGATGCTGACCGCAGTCGCCTTGCCTGCTTATGGACAAGGCCAGGGGCCGTCGCCGGACCAGGGCGGCCCTGGACACCCGCCGCATGGCCGTCCGCCCGGTGTTGTCCGTCAGCCTCAGGCAGGAGGGCCCGGAGGCCCAGCGCCGCAGGCTCAGGCGCCGCGGCCTGGACCCGTTCAGGGGCAGCCAGGAGGGCCGTCGGCGCGCGCTGCCGTGATGCCACAGGGCCGGCCACCGGCTCCCGTGGCGCAGCAGGCGCACCCGCTGCCCCCCGGGGCTGACCGCGGTCGTTTCGAGCATGGCGCCGGTCCGCGGCCCGGACCTGGACCCGCCGTCGTCGGGAGGCCCGTGGATGGACGCTACGCCCGCGGGACGATCGCAGTGCGTGACTATGGCGGGCAACGCTATCGCGGCAGAATCGGCTGGGAAGGCGGTCGCTGGCGCCATGAGGTCCATAATGGCCGTCCGGGCTGGTGGTGGGACGTTGGCGGCGTCTGGTATTATTATGCGGAACCGATGGAAGGGCCGCCGACCTATGTCTCCGACGACTACGCCGACGACGTCGTCTATGCGCCGGCGACGGTCTATGAGCCCGCGCCGCCCCCCGTCGCCTATGAACCGGCCCCGCCGGCTGACCCGGACCCCGGCGCCAGCGCGCTCGGCGGCGCCATCATCGGCGGTGTGCTTGGCGGCATTCTGACTGGAAAGGCCGGCGGTGCGGCTGCGGGTGCCGTGATCGGTGGCGCCACCGGCGCGATCGCAGGAGCCTCTGCCGCGTCTCGGCCGGGCTATTATCTGTCGCAAGGCAATTGCTACTACCGCTATCCGTCCGGACAGTACGTCGCGGTCGATCCGCGGTCCTGCTACTGAACCAGGGAGGTCGATCGCGACGCCGCAGCCGCGGAGGCTCCGAAAAGGTCCGGAGCGGGAATTGGAGCGAATCCTGTTAGGGTCCGCTGCATTGCTCGTCTCAAGAGTTTTCGAGGCCATGGCCAAGGCGTCCAAGCTCGTTGCCGCCAAGGGCGGAAAGGTTCTTTTGGTACGGCGGCGCGTCGACGGCCGCTGGATGTTTCCCGGCGGACGCAAACGGGCGCGGGAAACTGCGAAGGACTGCCTCAAGCGCGAGATCAAAGAAGAGCTGCCGAAGCTCAAGCTTGGCCGTCTCAAGCTCTGGAAGGAAGTCACGGCCACGAACAAACGTTCGGGACGCAAGATGAGCGATGCGATTTTCATCGCCAAGCACGCGAAGGGACGGCTGGAGATCGGCGACAAGGACGAGATCGACCGCGCCGTCTGGCAGAAGCCCTACGGGCTGAGCCTGACCCCGACCTCGCGCTATATCCGCGACCGGCTGTTCCCGCGCAAGCCGAGTACGCGCAAGGTCTAGGCTTGGGCCGGGGAACGTCTCGCGGCGCTGGGCGTTGTATCGCTATGACTTACGAAAGCACAGCCAGACCGCCGCGCGTCCTTACGCCCGAAGAGCGAAGGGCGCGCGATGCCGCGCGCAGGGCCGATGCCGAGCAGGCCATGCGCGAGCACGAGGAGGCCCAGCGGGCCTTCTACAAGAACCGTGAGCGGCTCCGCGCGGAGCGACTCGCGCGCGAATCAGCTGGGAAGCACGGCTGAACGTCAGCTTGCCTGGCGCGTGCGAAACGCGTTCGCCATGCGCAGGAAAGCCCGGTCCAGTAGATCATACATCTCGCCGGTGATGTCGCAGTCGAACATCGCACGGCGCATGCACGTCATCCATTCGTCGCGCTCGGCATCGCCGATCGGGTAGGGCCGATGCGCCGACATGATGCAGCGGTGCTCCGCGCGCTCGAAATACAGCGGCGGCCCGCCCAGCCAGCCGCTCAGGAACTCGAACAGCAGCTGCTTGATCGGCCCGAGATCCGCATCGTGCATGGCGCGGATACGGCGCGCGTCCGGCTCCTCGTCCATGATCGCATAGAACCGCTCGGCCAAGTGCCGTACGCCCGCTTCCCCGCCGACGAGCTCGTAGGGCGTGGCCTCGACCACGACTGCTTCGCTGGCTTGCTCCGCTACCGTCATTGCATCTCGTTCCCGTTCGCCTCGTTGAAGCCAACAGGCGGCGGTCGCGCTGCGCCTTGATCTGAATCAAAGCGGGCAGCCGGTGTCGCCGAAGGCGAGGAATCGCGTACTAGCGGAGATTGGCTTTGACGAGGCGCTGCCGGTCGGTGTCGGCTGCAATCTGGCGCAGCAGCGCGAGGTCGACCGGTTTCGAGAACGGCGGGAAGACGTTGAGGCCGAGAATCTTGCCCGCGCGCACCGTGACGTCGCGGGTCTGATCGTCGGAGCCGCTGATGATCAGGATCGGCGTGCGCGACTTCATGTCGGACAAGAGCTGCAGCACTTCCGTGCCGGAGCGTTCGCCGAGATTGAGGTCGAGGGTGATGCATTCGAAGTTGCGCCGGCGCAGCACGCTCATGGCGCCGTCCACCGAATTCACGCCGGTCGTCGCAAAGCCCGCCTGCACGGCGATCTTGCGCAGGATCGAGAGATGAACATCGGCATCTTCGATCACGAGAAGTTCGTTGAGCATGGTCCCTGCGCGGCTGTGTATCGGCTCTTGATGGGCATTCAGAGCTTAAGAGCCGGTTTCTGAGTTCCGCGTAAATTTTCACTCCCGTAGAATTACGGAAATTTGTGCACGCGCACGTGCGCAAGCGGACTGGGCGCTCCTAACGTGGACCCGGGATTGCGGCGCCCTTGATCGCGGCGGACGCGACCGGCCTGACGTGTCCGCGCATCAGCCGCCACTGCCGGACGTTCACGAGGATCCCGGCGACGACAAGCGGCGCGACCGCGACCACGGCCATCAGCGGCGACAGCGGTTTCGGGGCGATCATCTCGAGTGCCATCTCGGAGACCATCCAGAGCGTCGCGAAGACGACGGCGAAGTCGAGCGGCGGGATGCGCAGCCAATACAGGAAGCCGGTGATCAGCACCGCGGGCGCGATCGCGGGGCCGATCATGTAGAAGGTGAATTCCGGCGGCGTCAGGGCGTCGAGAAGCATGGACGCCAGCAGCCACAGGCTGAAGAACATCACCGCGCCGTCGACATATCGCATGGAACACCTCCGCCGCGACACTTTGGCGCAATCTTTGTCGGGTTTGTGACTGTTTCGTCAAGCCCGGAACTTTTGGCGAGGTCGTTCTCCCGTCGATCTTCCGGGCTTCTGACGACGGCCATGGCGCCATCCGACGCCTCTCCGCCGCCGCCGACCAGCCCTGCGCAGATCAGTGCCGTCCGGTCGGCGCCAGCCGTGCGTCGAGGAGCGTCGTCGGCGCCCGGCTGGTCCTCGGGGCCACGCGCAGGGGCTTGTCGACCAGATGGTAGGCCAGTATGGCCGCGGCGATCGAGACGATGACCTGTGTGATGCCGTAGTTCAGGTTGGGGTAGTGCTTGAAGAGTGAGCTGCTGACTGCGAACAGGACGGGATAGTGCAGGATGTAGAGCGGGAAACTGAGTTCGCCGAGGTATTCGAATGCCGCCGCCGTTCTGCCGCCGACCTCGCCGACCCGGTAGAACACCAGGACCAGGGTGCCAATCCAGGCGACGCAATTGACCGCTGCCGATGCGAATCCGGCGACGTCGAAGAACTTCGCCTGGGTCGCAACCCCGGCGAGGCCGGCGATTCCAAGCCCGATCAGATAACGCAGGTCGCGGGGCTGCCGATAGGCGACCCATCCGGCCAGCCAGGCCCACAGCATCACGAGGGCGGTCAGCCAGAAGGAGCTGTGGTCGGCGACGTAGTCGTCGGGGAACAGCGGGAACGCGACGAAGGACAGTCCTGACGCGATCATCATCGCCGGAATGTGCGGCCGGCCGTCGAGCCGTTTGAACAGCGGCGCCAGCAGGTAGTAGACCGCCTCGATGGACAGCGACCATGCCGGATAGAGGAAGGAGATCATGATCGGCAGGACGGCTTCGAGCAGCAGCATGCAGCCGATGAACTGCAACGGCGTCGGCGGCTTGGCGGGAGCGAGGTAGCCGCCGGACGTGCCGAACATCGACCAGGCGAGCCAGGCGATCAGGACCGCAAGCGCATTGAGCGGGAGGATGCGGAGGACGCGACGGCGGAGATAGCCGGCGGGCCGGGTGGCGATGGAGTGATGGATGCTGAAGCCGGATATGACGAAGAAGCACATCACGGCCATCAGCCCGCTTTTCGTCAGAACGGGAATGGCCCGTTCGGCCGGCCCGAAATTGTAGGTGTGGTCGAACAGCACCCATATCGCGAGCAGAAAGCGCACGCCGCCGAGGATCGGCCAGAATCCACGATGCGGGTCGTTCATGGCGCTGCACACGCTGACGTCCGGGCGCACGACGCGCCGATTGAACTCCGTCAGTCCCAGCAAAGGACAGTAATGAACGGACACAAATCATAGCGGTAAAATGATACAGCTCGACAGCTTGCCGGACCCGCCACGCTCCTTTCGAACCGATGTGTGCCATCCTGGTCACAGAATCTCCCTCAATCCGACGAGAAACCGAACGGCACGGACGACGTCCTGAAATCGTCCGGGAGGATTTCGCGGCCGATTGGCGGCGCCGAGCGGGCGGCGCATTTCGGGCGGTGGCAGACGCGGCAGGCGACGCCGATCGGAGTCGGCGCGTCGGCATCGGGGCCGTGGCCGTCGCGGGTGTAGATGAGCTGCGCGGCATGCTCGGCCGCGCAGCCGACCGCGATGGCGCGTTCGACGCGGACCGCGCCATAGGAGCCGCCGCCGGCGGTCACCGTGCGCGCGATCGAGAAGAAGCGGCGGCCGTCCGGCAGCTCCAGCCATTGCGTGATGATCTGGCGCGGCGTCTTGAAGATGCCGTGGACCGACCACAGCGGGCACGCCCCGCCATGGCGGGCAAAGGGAAAGCCGGCGCCGTCGAGCAGCTTCGAGATGTTGCCGGCGGGATCGACGCGGATCAGGAAGAACGGGATCTTCTCGGCGCCCGGCTTCTGCAAGGTGGTGACGCGATGCGCCGTCTGCTCGAAGCTGGTGCCGAACTGCCGCGCCAGCGCCTCGAGATCGTAGGCCCTGGCATCGACGGCCTTGGCGAAGATCGAGTAGGGCATGATGATCGCCGCCGCCGCATAGGCCGCGAGCGCGCGGCGCGCCAGGAGCTCTGCGGTCTTGCTGGCGAACTTGCCGTCCTCCAGCGCAGCGCCGATCTCGGTGTCGAGCTCGAGATAAGCGAGCTGCCGCGCCAGCTCGAATTTGAGGCTGGCGCTGTCGAGCGAGTCCTCGATCAGCAATTGCCGGCGATGCAGATCGAGCCGCCTGAGCGAGCCCAGCATCACGTTCGGCGGCATGTAGCGGACCTGCAGATTGTGTTTTGCGCGGAAGCGCTCGATCAGGCCGGCGGGGCCGGGCATCTGCGGCGACCCGGTCGGCGCCCCCTGTGCGATCGCCTGCGCCAGCCGCTCGGCGGCATCGTCGAGACCGGCAAAGTTGTTGCGGCGGGCGGCGAGGAAGCGGCGGACGTCGGCCACGGGATCATTGGCGTCGAAGCCGTCATTGCCCGGCCGCGGCGCGCTGCCGGAGACGGGCGCGCGCTGTTCGGCCAGCGCCAGCTGCTCCTCGCGATACGCCGTGTAGAGCCGCAGGAACGCTTCCGTCATGCCGGGATAGCTGACGGCGAGGTCGGAGATCTCCAGGGCGGGGATGTCGATGTCCGAGAACATCGGGTCCTTCAGGATCGACTGCATCCGCGCGGTGTGGTCGGCGCCGCCGTCGCCGGCGAGATCGGCGAGGTCGATCTTGTAGGTTCGGGCCAGCCGCAGCAGCATGTCGGCCGTGACCGGCCTCTGGTTCCGCTCCAGGAGCGCCACGTAAGGTGCTGATATTTCGAGGTCAGCGGCCATGTCGGCCTGGGTCAGGCCGAGCTCGCGGCGGAGCCGTCGCAGGCGCGGGCCCATGAAGATAGAGCGTGCCGTGGCGGTACTCATGACCGGTCAACTCCCGTCTGTAAGCTCCTTACAGCTATACACGAGAGATTTGTAAAGTGTGACAAGTTTTCCGCGCAATGTCTGGTCCGTACGCTGCAGGTGCTTACAACGGGTCTCAGGTTGTCCTTAACCAAGGGATCACGGACATGAACTTCCAACCGCGTGGATTGAACGATCAGGCCATCCAGGGACCGGCGTCCTACCAGGCCGAGGTCGAGGCGGCGCGTGCGCTGCTCGAGAGCAACCCGACCTGGAACGGCGTCACCGCCGAGGCCGTGGCGCGCATGCGCCTGCAGAACCGCTTCAAGACCGGCCTCGACGTCGCCCGCTACACCGCGTCCGTGATGCGCGCCGACATGGCTGCCTATGATGAGGACAGCACCAAGTACACCCAGTCGCTGGGCTGCTGGCACGGCTTCATCGCGCAGCAGAAGCTGATCTCGATCAAGAAGCATTTCGGCAAGACCGACCGCCGCTACCTCTATCTCTCTGGCTGGATGATCGCGGCGCTGCGCTCGGAGTTCGGCCCGCTGCCGGACCAGTCGATGCACGAGAAGACCTCGGTGCCCGCGCTGATCGAGGAGCTCTACACCTTCCTGCGTCAGGCCGACTCGCGCGAGCTCAATGATCTCTTCCGCACGCTGGACGCGGCCCGCAAGGCCGGCGACAAGGCGAAGGAGAGCGAGATCATCGCCAAGATCGACGGCTTCCAGACCCACGTCGTTCCGGTCATCGCCGACATCGACGCCGGCTTCGGCAATGCGGAAGCGACCTATCTGCTCGCCAAGAAGATGATCGAGGCGGGCGCCTGCGCGCTGCAGATCGAGAACCAGGTCTCGGACGAGAAGCAGTGCGGTCATCAGGACGGCAAGGTCACCGTGCCGCATGACGTCTTCCTCGCCAAGATCCGCGCCTGCCGCCACGCCTTCCTCGAGCTCGGCGTCGAGGACGGCATCGTCGTCACCCGCACCGACTCGCTCGGCGCTGGTCTCACGCAGCAGATCGCGTTCTCGAGCCAGCCGGGCGATCTCGGCGACCAGTACAACAGCTTCCTCGATTGCGAGGAAGTGACGGCGGCCACCGCGCGCAGCGGCGACGTCATCATCAACCAGAACGGCAAGATGATGCGCCCGAAGCGGCTGCCCTCGAACCTCTACCAGTTCCGCCCCGGCACCGGTGAGGACCGCTGCGTGCTCGACTGCATCACCTCGCTGCAGAACGGTGCTGACCTGCTGTGGATCGAGACCGAGAAGCCGCATATCGAGCAGATCGCCAAGATGGTCGACCGCATCCGCAAGGTGATCCCGAACGCCAAGCTCGCCTACAACAACTCGCCGTCGTTCAACTGGACCCTCAACTTCCGTTGGCAGGTCTATGACGCGATGAAGGAAGCGGGCCAGGACGTCAGCAAGTACAACCGTGCCGAGCTGATGAAGGCGGAGTACGACGACACCCCGCTGGCGAAGGAAGCCGACGAGCGCATCCGCACCTTCCAGGCGGATTCGGCCAAGCGCGCCGGCATCTTCCACCACCTGATCACGCTGCCGACCTACCACACCGCCGCGCTGTCGACCGACAACCTGGCCCGTGAGTATTTCGGCGAGCAGGGCATGCTGGGCTACGTCAAGAACGTCCAGCGCGCCGAGATCCGCCAGGGCATCGCCTGCGTCAAGCACCAGAACATGGCCGGCTCCGACATCGGCGACGACCACAAGGAATACTTCGCCGGTGACAAGGCCTTGAAGGCCGGCGGCGCGCACAACACGATGAACCAGTTCGGCTGATCTCCGCCGGGTGAAGCGCTGGACTGATGAGACCCGCCCGAAGCCGAGTGCTTCGGGCGGGTTTCGTTTTTTGGCGATACGCCTCATTGCTGTCGCCGATCGTGAACCTGGAAGCTTGAGGTCACCTCTCTCCACGCCGTCATGGCCGGGCTTGTCCCGGCCATCCACGTCGTTCGGCGCCTGCGGAGCCACGTGGATGCCCGGGACAAGCCCGGGCATGACGAGCAACAAATTGGCCCCGCGCTGCGGAGCTAAGGACGGCTTTTGTACGCGAGCCTCTCGCCGCATTACTCCGGGTTCTCACCGCTCGCTCAGCGCAAGCCTTGCGCCGAGCAGCGCAAACCCGCCCGCAAATGCGCGGCGGAGCCAGGTCACGACGCGAGGCCGGCTGACGATGCGGTCGCGGACGGCGGCGGCGAACAGGCCGTAGACCACGAACACCGCAAACGTCATCGCCATGAACGTGGCCGACAGCTCCAGCATCGCCGCGAGCGGATGCGCGTCGTCGGCTGCGATGAACTGCGGCAGGAAGGCGAGGAAGAAGATCGACAGCTTTGGATTGAGGATGTTGATCAGGAAGCCGGTCAGCACCACGCGCCACGCCGAGCGCGCATCCGCATCGTGCTTGGCATCCTCCTTGGCCTCGACCGACAGCGCGCCGCGCTCGCCGAGCGTCTGCCAGGCCATGTACAGAAGATAGGCGACGCCGCAATATTTCAGCGTTGCAAACGCCAGCGCGCTGGTGTGCAGCACCGCCGCAAGCCCGACGATCGCGGCAAGCATCGCCGGGATGATGCCGAGCGTGCAGCCGAACGCCGCCGCGATGCTCATTCGCGAGCCCTTGGTCAGCGCCACCGCCAGCGTATAGAGCACCCCGGTGCCGGGCGAGGCCACCATGATCAGCGAGGTCAGCAGGAAGGCAGTGGACATTGGCGGGCTCCCAGGGGCGTGGCCGTTCAGGCGAAAGGCGGTCGGCGCGCTTCACATCGGCTGCATCCTTCCACGGCGCAGCGGCGGACGATAGGCGGGCGCAGGACACGGCTCGGTGACGAGCAGGCGCGCCGCGGTCGATTGCAGAGGACGTGGACAGAAGCCAGCGGGCAGGGGACGTGTTCATCCGTCGTCGCGACGCAGGTCGCGTCCGAGCTTTGCGAGATCGTTCGCCCTCATCAGACAGAGGGCGCGGGGAATGCCGGGCTGCAGGCCGCAACCCATGGCCCGCCTGCAGAAGAAAAAGCAGGCGGCAGTCACCACAGGTTCAGCCGACAACCGGCATTCCCCGCGCGATGGTCTTCACGCTTATACGCGATCTCCCCGGCGTCCGGCTTGATAGCCACCGTCGCCCTCAGGGCTCATCATCCCCAGGACTTGGCGCCAGCTTCGGGGCGCCAGGACCACGCGATTTCACGTCCGCGCCAGGCTGTTCGTCCGCGCGCAAGCGCGCTGCAGCCAGCCGCGGCCACCGCTCCCCGCACCCAACGTCCGTGACGATCGCGATCCGCCCCTCTCGAGGAGCACGGGATGGGATTGCGTGTAGCATGGAATTCGGAAAAGTGGAAGTGATATTTTTCGCGGGCAGGACCGGACAAGACTGATTGTGTTGATGCTGTTGAATAATCTAATTTATCTCACTTCCCCGAAAGATCGGACGTCTCCGCATGCTGTCGTCGATGAAACGGATCTCGAAGTCTCTGCGCGAGGCCGTCCAGGTGATGAAACAACGTGCCGCCGCGCGCGAGGCGGAGAACGAACGAGTCTATGAGAAAATACAGCTTTTCGGACGTCGTGATGGCATCTACGTCGGATTTCGACGTCCCACGTTCCTGCTGGATTGTACGCTCGGTGACGTCGGCTCTGTCGAGCTGTCACTCGACGAGGCGCGAATGCTTTTCCAATCAATCAGAGAGGCCTGCGAACGGCAGGATATCGTGAAGGTGAATTCCCTGAACCTCTCCTGGACCACGGACGCAAGGCCGCGTTCGAAGGATCCCGACAAGGTCGTCGTTCGATTCAGGGGAGGGTTGGGTGGGTTGAATATCGCTCTCAGCAGGGAGCAGCTGCTTGCGGCTTCGGATCAGTTCTTCGCGACATTCCGCGAGAGCAGGGTGTTCGATGATGCATGAGGGAGGCGAAGGCCGGGCAGTGTCACCGTCATCCTGGCCTTGCCCCGGGGGGGCGCTCAGGGCCGCCAGGTCGGGGGCTGCAGCCGGGCTTGCCGCAAGCACTCCGCCTCGGCCTGTCCGCGCGATTGGCAGTCGTCATATTTGGCGGACAGGAGCAGGACCATCAGGACCGCGATCACCGCCATGCACGCGAGTGCCAGACGATTGTCCGCCTTCATGATGATCCTTCCAGCAGGTCTGTCCTGCACGCCGCTTTATCACAGGCATTCGCCGCGCGCCGCCTCGGCACGGCCGGATCAAACGTCGGAGTCAAACGCCATGAGAGCCCTCGCGCTGATCCCCATGATCGCCTGCCTCGCCGGCTGCGGCATGATCGACGCCGTTCAGAACGGCATGGCCTACAGCCGCGCCGTCGAAGCCGACCTCCTCACGGAGACCGGCGTCAAGCCCGCCGTCGGCTTCAACTGGAACAACGGCACCCTGACGTCGGTGACGGTGACGTTTCCGAAGCTCTACACGGACAAGCCGCTGCCGGAGCTGGCGGAGAAGGTCCGCGCCGCGGTGCTCAAGGAGTTCAAGCAGAGCCCGAAGCAGCTGGTGCTGGGGTTTGCGGTGGGTGGGTGAGGGGGCTGACGGTTAAGCCGTTATGCGGCATACTGCCTTTGCGGGTAAGTGAAGTGTACCTCACCTTAACTAACGAAGGCCCACAAATGTGTTCGGTATCACTGAAAGTAATACTCACGGCTGCGGCAATTCTCTTGGCTGGTACGCTTCACACGCTCGCCGCTGATATGCCGAAGAGGCCGCCGTTTAGTGACAAAACGTTCTTTAGTGGCAATGACGTTTACCAGTGGTGCCGATATGAAAAGGCTTTGGCACAGACCTACGTCAGCGGAATGTACGACATGTCCGTGCATGGCGCATTCGCGATAGACAGGACGAGGCATCTTGGTGCTAAGCCGGATAACGATTTTGAGGTCGATTTCGCACTCGAAGCATTTATAGGCTTCTGCAAGCCGGAACGCGCAACTGTGGAGCAAATGACAGACCTGTTCTGCGCGTATCTTAGTAGTACACCGGCAAAGCGCGATTTGTCTCCTGCACTTTTACTCAACGATGCTCTCAAGGACGCGTGGCCCTGTCCAATCAAAAATTAGAATTGCGCAGTTCATGGACACGGGCAGCACGATGCGGCGCATGTCACCGGTCGTGCAGTACCCTTCGGCGGGCGTCTTATCCGATCTAAGATCGAAGCCCGCAGCACGCATTCAAGCGTACAGGTATCGACCCGCGGGACTGTGCCAGTCACCTTGCTGGTAACCCATCTTTTCAATCGCTTGCATTTCGCAAGCATCAAATTGTTTGGCGGCATCCGAGTTAAAAAGTACCGGAATGGCGGCCACCACCCCTAATGTCGCAAAAAGCCGAATCATTGCAGCCATATCCCGGATTGCAGTCCAGCACTGTCACCGTTACTAGTTTTAGGGGCAGAAGAGCTCATGCCCGGAAGGGAGAAGGGACCAAGCGTAGAGCGTTCCGACGAGCACCATGAGCGCGGCCGTTCCGACGTCCCAGATCCAAAAGCGAACGGCGGTTAGTCTTGGGAAGTTTTTCAACCGCTTGCCGTATATTTCAGCGGCCTTGGAAAATTCCTTGAGATTATCGGCATCTTGCTTGGTAAAAATACTCTGTCCCTGAGAAGTAATAACCCCAGCATTTGCCATTATTTTCTGCAAGCTGTCACTTGCCTTGCGTATTTGGTTGGTGAGATCGACAACACCCAGGCCACCATCTGCAAAGGTTGTGTTTTGCTGGGTGAGCTCGAGCTCCCAAACCCTATACTCTTCGAGTGCGCGAATTGCGAAAGCGACGAAGTGATAAGCCATCACAATGAAAAGAATGGCCACGAGCGCGCTGGTCGTGAAGTTTTTGACTTCAATCCCGAGCGTACCGGCTTTATCGATCTGAAGATTGAATAGCTTGATGCTGATGATCACTGCTGCTGCACCCACAGCATTGCGGTGCAATCGGTTCGTCATTTCGCTAAATTCAATGCGTTTCATTTTAGCCCCGATCGTATCGCGTCGTGAGTGTAATTGCGATTGTGCGACTAGGTCAGCACGGCTCGGAAAGTAGATCTTGCTCTGAGCATCAACCAATCAATTCGAAAGACAGGCGTAGATCAAATCAACTGGGGGGTGCGGTGAAAGTGCACGAAACTTGTTCGAGCACGCCGGGCTTTGTAGGAACTTGCTGCGGCTGCACGTAAACTCCGAGTGCGTATCTCATGCCCCCGCAGGCGCTTGCGACACCTCGACCACGTGCCGGTCGGTCCCAACCGTGATCACGATGGTGTAGGTCTTCGCAGCACCGGCCTGATCTGTCGGAGGCGCCAGGTGGAGTTGCCCGCCGTACCACTCGCTCGGCATCAGAGTGTTGTCCTTGATCACCGCCTGCTCCAGCATCGCCATGTTGCGCTGGCCGGTTTCGATCGTTGCCGAGATCATGGCCTCGTTCTGGATCGCTGCGTTGTTCTGGGCGATGACTGCGGCTGTCGGACTGTAGAAGGTCCCTGTGCGGCCGCTGGGGGTCGTGTAGCTGCCACGTCCGGCTTGCGACGCGCTCATGGCGTTGGCGCCGGCAGCGAGCCCGGTGAGCAGGGCGGCAGCGACCTGGCGGCTCTGCTCCTCCTGCACCAGCATTTCGTAGGTCACGACCTTCATCTCGAAGTCCGAGCCGGCGGCATGCTGGACAGCTTCGACCTGGGCGACGCGGAAGTCGATAGGTTGGCGGCCGAGATTGTTGATCGCAACGACGAAAACCGGCCTTCCGTTGCGCTGAAGCTGGCGCGACGCCGGGCGTACCAGCACGAGCGAGGTTTTCTGGCGCGAGACCAGGGCCGGCTGACCGTCGCGCATCAGCGACTGCTGCTGAGGATTGGAGGCCCGAAACGAGATCGTCTCGCCGGCGCTGACGCATCCCGCGAGCAGGCTGTACAGCAGCAGTGATGCCCAGTGTCGCATTTTGGTCTCCCCCAATCCGGGCATCCAATCGCAACCGATGCGGGAACTCAAGGGGAGCTTCTCTAATCCGGAGAGGTGTCCAGCGGTTGTGCACACTGAAGGTGTTAGCCGTGCGTGAGACAACAAAGGTCAGCAGGATACCGTCTGAGGTTGCGCGAGCAGGTTACGGTGGTAAGTGCTGTCACGGCAATCACCGTAGTCACGTCATCGCAACATCCGAGAGCATCATGAACGTCGGGCGTACTCTCGTTCTCGTGGTGATCGTGGCGCTGCTTGTAGCGGCTGGGTTTGCCGGTGACACATCGACCGTTCAGGCGCTTCTGCGACGATGGTCTTACACCAAGTCGGTCGAGCGGGACTCAGGCACTTACTACCGACTGAACGTCAAGCTCGTCTACAGGGGCGCGCCCCTGAACTTCGACATCGTCGTCGGCTGCAACGTCAAGATCACGCGCTCCATGGACAACGATCGGACCGTTGAGGTCGGCATCCTACCGATGGCCTACGGTCTCAAGATGACGGATGGCCGCGGGGTCGTGGTGAAGCCGCCGCAGGCCTGCGGCGGCGAGACCACGGCCAACGGCAAGGTCCCCGCTGCGCTGCTGCCGCTCGTGGTGACCTATCAAAACGCGGATGAGCCGTGGTTCGGTCTGGCCTATGCCTCCGATGACGCCTACGAGAGCCCCCGTTCCGAAATGAAGTTCCTTGGTGCCACGATCAGTGAGGCCACCAAGCCCCAGTGGGAGGAATGGCGCCGTGTCGAGGCTCCCAAAAACTTTCTGACTTTTGAAGTTCTCGGCATCAATCCGAAGAATCCGTGGGATCAGATTCGTTGGAGGATCGGCGATCGTTTTATGGGAACGCGCTGCCATGCGGCCGCGCGTGTGAAGCTCGCGGATGCGGTCCGCGCGCCGGTCAATGCAAAATGGCCGGTCGATCGACCGACTTACTGGCACACCAATGAAGAGGTGAAGCGTATTCTGCGAGGGCGCCCGGCGGGTAACGTCTTGCCCGAGTGGTTGTTCGATGATTACCGGTTCGAGCAGTACTTGTCGCATGGCGCGTCCCAGGGACTTCCCAGGCTTAAGGCCGGAGCGGTGATGTACCGAGCAGACGACGTGGCGGGCGCAATTTATCCTGCGCGCACGGATTTCACACCCAACCTGCTTGGCCCAGATGGCCGCCTTCCGCCGGATATCGCTGCAAAGACAAACGTCAGCTGGACTGCAACTGAGGTCCTTCCAGAGTTACGCGGCTTTGCCTATTGCGACACCCTTTCCAACGTTACGGGATTCCCGTCCTACATCGACTGGCAATTGAACCTTGGTCGCACGGTCAATCGGATCAATGGCGAGTTGATCCAGGAGGCGCACGAAGACGGCGGAGGCCGAACCCGATCCGGAGCGGCCATCGAGCGCGACGAATACGTGTACTTCTTCCGCGAATATGAACTCGTCAACATTCTTGGTGGATTGTGATGGCGAACACAGCGCTGACCGGTATCCAGCTTGCCGCAGCGCTTGCGGAAGAAACTTATCGTCGAGGTTCGCCTGACGCGCCCATCGATCTGAGTAAAGATCTTGGAATGGTCGCCGCTTCGACAGCAATGGTGCGCAGAGCCCCGTTCCCTTCCGCCATGATTGTTGTCCTGGTTGCGACTTCGATGTTGGTTCTGTCGCCCAGTGTGTCGTTTGGCGCCTGTAAGGCCGTAGTGCGAGGCGAGTTGGTGCAAGCGCTCGATCGCCAGCCGGCGTACCCCAAGAAGTTTCTGTTTTTCTTTCTTTTCAAGATCACGCGGTCTGGAAAGGAGGAGCTCTTTCAATCCTTCGTAGTTCCGAATGCGAGAGATGTGCTGCCGATTTCATTCGTGTTGAACGTCGAGTCGCGAAGGGATTGTCCAAGCGAGGTTCGATTGAAGGTGAACACTGCTGATGGGGATCATTCGCCACCAATGCACTTTGGCGACCAGTCGCTGTTTGGCTCTTGGAGCGACACCCGTCTGGACAAGTTCCAGTTCATCCCGGTCTGGGGCCCAACTTACTGAATGGGAGGGGCAACGGTCAGGTGCCGCTCAGCCCTGTTGCAGGTGATTTTCCCAAGGTTAGGTGACGGTGCATTCAACGCGTCCGTAAACAGGGCGAATGGAATGGGATCAAGTGGGACTGGACCGTTATGCGTAGACGCAATCGCTGATCAATGCGTCGTTCGTTTCGATCTTCATTGCATTCTCGCGAGCTCGTGCGTCAGGTCAAAATCGTTGTTGAGCCAGATGTACTCGTCGCGCTCGATGATGGCGGCGCCCGGAGCCATGGTTGTCGATTCCGGCCAGGTTCCGATCAGTTGATTGTCGATGAAAATGCGGTGATCGGCCGCTCTTCTCGGCGTACCCAGTGGTGTGGCGAAGTAGTATCCGAACATGTCGCGGTAGCAGTAGGCGAAGCCTTGGTCTGCGCCGCCATCAGTGTCCGCATGAAGGTCGAATGAACCTTGTGTCCGCATCCGTTCGGTGGCCCACGGATAACCCGTTTCCACGCGATAAGGAATCCGAAGACCTTGACCGGAGGCGAGCCGGCCGACCCCGATGCTGCCGACACCCGATGAACGGTTGACACCCGTGCCCTCATAAAACGTCGGAAGACCACGCGGCTCCTCGCCGCGCAGAACGCCGCGCCGCGCTGCCTCAGCGCGAAATCGTTCCCAGTAGCGGGTTTCTTGCGGATTCTCTTCGAATATGATGGGGCGGACGACGCGCCAGTCGAGGAGCCAATAGCGAGGGCGATCCGACGGCCAATGGGCCCCCACCAATTCCCGCAGATCCGGCGGAATTGGAACCCGCAGAAATGAAAAGCACGCCATGCGCAGCAATGATTTATTTGGATCACCAGCTGGAAAAAATCCTTCGCCCCGGAAGAAGCTTCGGGCGTTGACCTGATCCTCTCGCCGATCGCCGATCGGGACGATATTGTCCTTCCATTTTGTCTCACGCCACGCCTTGTGGTCGGCCTCGGTCGCTTCGGTCACAGTCGCGCGATGAAATGTCAGCTTCGAGACAGGCTGCTCGTAGGCCCGCTCATTGAGATAGGCGACAAGGAATTCGAGATTGCCCGCGTCCGGCGTCCAGAACACGACCGGCATGAAATCGGCGGGGACCGGCTTCTTGGTGACATCGCGATCGCAGACGTTGGGGCTTTGAACCAGCACGCCCTCACCATTCCCGGTGCGAACGCCGTAGATGTAGGGAGCCCAGAGCGCACGGGCGCTGCGCCCTTCGCCCAGGATTTGCCTGACCTGCGAGCCGCAGGCGATGACGACTTCAATGCTGAGTGGCTCGTCGCCGTGGGATAGATCGACGACCATCCGATAAAACCAGCCAAACTTGATGCCGTCGCTTTGGCTTTGGCTCGGACCGCATGCGGCAAGACCAAGGGCGAGGCCAACCATCAGAGTCAACGAAAGCAGACGCTTTGCGAGCGCCATCACGCGCCCTCCCTCTCTCAGAGTTACGGTGTGAGTTACGTTGGCAGTGTACAAAAATGAAGTCGCAACAACCCGACCATCGCTACGTCCATTGGCACGAGGCATCATTTCGGCGAAGTGGTGTTGGGGAAAGCCGCCAGCGTTGTTGCAGACATTGGCGGCCTACACCTACAAGCAATTGCGCCGATCGCGCTTGATTTCTCGCATAAGTTGTGGCTCGGCGATCGTCTGACACATCCATTCCACCGGCCTATTTGATGCTGCGGGACGACAGCGACTGTGTCCTGCCCGCAACGCAGGCGGTTTTTGATGGTCGCTCTACTCTCCCCGAGGTTGCGGCTATTGTTGGTCGGATTGGACCCTGCTACCGCTATTTCACCACAATTGGGCTGGGGGGCTCAAATGGACTGTTTGCGTTGGTCTGCCACTTGGCTGGCGATCCTTGGAGGGGCGTGCCTTGGCGGGTGTGCTGCGCCGCTTGCGGTCAGCAGTGTGACCGACATCAGGTCGAACACCGGCAGCCGAGGGATCGACGTCTACGAGCCCAAGCGCCGGACCGGCGCGAGCGTGCCCGATTTCGCGGGTGACCAGCTGGTGGAAGTGCGGACCTATGGCAATGCCGGCCAGGGCGAGGTCGAGATGACCGGGGCCGCCTGCTCGCTGGAGGCCACCGGTTTCACCGCATCCATGACGAGCCCCGCGCAGGTGCGCGTGCCGCTCTATCGCGGACAGTCGAGCACGCTGGCCGTGACCTGCCAGAAGCCCGGCTATCAGAAGCGGATGATCACGGTCGCGCCGTTCGATGCGACGCGCCGGGCGCGTCTGGCCAGCGGCGTCAATGGCGGGCTCATCGGTGCAGTCATCGTGGCAGGCATCGATGCCGCCGCCGACAACTCGAAGAACGACTGGCGCTATCCCGTGGCGAAGGTCGTGATGGAGACCGATCCTCCCGTCGTTAGGTAATGGACGGGATCGTTCGTGATTGAAGGTGACGGCGGTTGCGGGACAGTGCACGTCACGCGTTCGATCGCCTCTCGAGATCACAGGTTCGGGGACGACGGTGCCGGCCGCAATTGAACAACGGTCGGTGATTGCCGCCTCTCCGGAGGAAATCTGGCGTCGGATCGTCACGCTCGACGGCATCAACCACGAACTGATGCCTTTCGTCCAAATGACGACGCCAAGGGCGATGGCAGGCAAGGTGAGCAGCGAGATCCGTCCGGGCGACCGGCTCGGAAAGAGCTGGCTGCTGCTGTTCGGCGTTCTGCCGTTCGACTATGATGACATCGTTGTTTCGGAAATCCAGCACCCGTGTCGTTTTCGGGAAACATCGACCATGGGGAGCCTGCGGGTATGGGAACACGAGCGCACGCTACGGCCGACTGCCGGAGGTACAGAGATCATCGACCGTGTGACATTTGAGCTGAGAGCTCCGTTGTCGATGATCCCCGGATTGCGGTCGTTGGTCGCCAGCGCCGTTTCGAGATTGTTTTCCCATCGCCACCGGCGTCTCGCCGATTGGTTTGCAAAGCAAGACCCGTAGAACGCCTGAGGAAATCATGCAGTTGCGGTGACATGCGGTTACGGCAGTTGCGGCGACAGTGCACGAAGCCAACCTCGCAAGACCCCGAGCATCGCTCGGCGTCCATCCGCACGAGGCCTCATTTCGCCGAGCGGTGTTACGAAAGCCACCAGCTCTGTTGCAGAAAATGGCCGCGCCACAATGGTGTCGATCGCGCTTGATCTCGCGCTCAAGTTGCGGTTCAGTGCCGCGGGGAGAGGCGGGGTAATGCGATACTTGCTGGTGCTTGTTCTGGCCGGGCCGTTGCTGGCCGGGTGTTTCAAGTCGACTGAAGAGGTCAGGGCCCAGCTGGCGGCCAAGGACGATCGGGACTGCCAGAGCTATGGCGCCCAGCCGGGCTCACCGGCCTACGTTCAATGCCGGGCCACCCGCGCCGCCGGCCATGACGCCGCCAATGCCGCCGAGACAGCAATCCTGGCGAACGCGCCGCCGCCACAGAACAACCAGACGGCCACGCAAGCCGGCCCCGCGCTCGCGCCGCTGCCGCCTCCGCCGCAGCGCTGCCAGACCATGCACCTGGGAATGGGGCAGTACCGGACCAACTGCTACTGAGCTGCGAGCGTGGGCTCGGGGCGACGGTTCTCGATCAGCTCCGGCTCGACAACGCCTCGGTCGCACGGAGGCGAGGCGCCTCCGGAGTGCACAGGCGCGCGATGCCCACGCCTGCGGTGATCGTGCAGTCTGTCCCAATCGGACCGCGACGGCGAAGCAGTGCGCCGTCGCTTCGATCCCAATCGGACAAGTGCAGCCAAGTTTCTGTGAGGGATGTGGTGAGCGCGCCGGGACTCGAACCCGGGACCCCATGATTAAAAGGGAGGATATTCCCGATTATCCGTTGTCACGCCCTGCCACTCACGCGCATCAAGCGCCTGATAAATCGTCATATTCTGTCATCTATCGGCAAGGGTGACTTCGTACGACCAAGCGATTTGTGCCCCCGGGGGCAACAAAAATCAGGTTGCGGCCGTTGAAAGTTACGGGGGTGTGGGGTATCGGGGGTCTAACCTGCCGTGTGCAGGGGGGAGGGCCTCAATGCCGAAACTTCTCACCGTTCAAATCATCGAAGGGCTGAAGACGGAGGACGGGAAGCGCGTCGACGTGCCCGACCCGAAGTGCCCGGGTTTGTCCATCCGGGTGACGGCAAACGGCGTCAAGTCCTGGAGCTTCAGGTATCGGCCCCCGCTTGCTTCCACCGTTGCACGGGTGACGTTGGGACGCTGGCCCTCAATGTCGATTGCTGAGGCTCGGCAGGCCGCCAACAAGCACCGCGAGCACGTCGGGCAGGGCCGCGACCCGCGCGCCGTGGTCCGACAGGAAAAGATGCGTGCGGGCGGCGGGCCGACGTTTGACGCGGTGGCCGACCTGTTCCTGAGCGCGGAGAAGAAGGGCGGGAAGGGGCCGCGCTCGACGTCGACCACGGAGGCGTACACGGCCACGCTCGCGCGGGAGGGCGGGCCGCGGGAGCTGTGGGGCCGCTGGCCTATCGGCACGATCACGCGGGCGGACGTGACGGATTATCTCCGCGGTGTCGAGAAGGTCGGGAAGATCGCGGCCAACCGACAACAGGCCATGTTGGCTTCGCTTTTCAACTACGCTGTGCGAGAAGGCAAGCTCGAAGCCAACCCGATTGCGGGCGTCGGCAAGCGCAACGCCGAACGCGTCCGGACCCGGAGCCTGAACGACGTAGAGCTTGCCGCCGTCTGGCGCGAGCTGCTGAACGTCGAGTCGCCTCACGGGCTCATCGTCCGGTGCGCGCTGCGGCTGCTTCTGCTCACCGGCTGCCGCGTGTCGGAGGTTTCAGACTTCCCCCGGAAAGAGATCGTCGAGAGTGAGCCTCCGGTTTGGTGGCTCTCACGCGAGCGGACTAAGAACGGTCGGGACTTGCGGATACCGATCGTTCCCGCCATCGGGGACGTGATCGCGGATGTTACCCGGCACGTCGAGACGACGCACGGGAAGGCCACCGAGTGGGTTTTCCCGGCAGCGGGTCTCTTCGATCGGCCGACCTCGCGCTATGCGCTCAGGGACGCTTGCGCGGCCATTGCCGAGCGCCTTGAGCTACCGAGCTTCTCACCGCACGATCTGCGGCGCACATGGACGGTTGTTGCTCTGCGCAGCGGCGTGGCGCCGCACGTTGTTGAAGCTCAGCTCAACCACGCGAAGCCGGGCGGCGGCGGGCTCTCAATCGCGGTTGGTGGGGCCTTCGCCAACTACGGCGGCGAACACGATTACCTGGAGGAAAGAAGGGACGCGTTGACGCGGGTTGCGGCGCATATCGTCGCCGCGAAGTAGAAAGTTTGTCTTTTTGTCCGCCCGTTTGCGATGAAACATTCTACGCCTGCGAATTCGTCAATAACCCCAACGGCTTGGTGGGAGGCGTCAGGCGGCTGATCAGACCTGACTTTTGTCCATCAATTCTGTCCAATAAGCTGACGAATTTCGGTGCCTGCCCGATAGTACGTGTAGTTCGCGAGCGATGGCCGCGCGCGTCAACACTTGAGAGGCACCACCGATGAGCAGCCCCGAAATCACGTCCCCGTACATCGGCATCGAAGAGGCAATGGTGTACTACCGCTGCTGCCGTTCCTCGATCCGCAACTACATCCTTCGCGGCATTCTTCCGAAACCGATCGCGATCGGCGCCAAGAAATATTGGACACGCGACCAGATCGCGCAGGCTGACGAGAACCTTCGCAGCGCGGCTTGATGCGAGCTGCTTCGCCCGCTGGCTAAGCCAGCACCACCCCAAAACAGCGCAAGCACCGGCCAAGCCTCACGCAACGCTGCGCGGGGACGGGCGCCTGCGTGCCCACCGACCGAGAGACAGCACGTGAAACTACTAGACCGAATTCCGGCCGACGACGTTCGGCCGTCGCTTCCGATCGAGATTGACGACGGCGGGGCGCCGCGAAATGACGCGGCCACAGCGTTCATGAAAAGCGAGGGCTTCAATCGCGAAGGCGGCGAAGGCGCGTGCAGCCGCCCCATCCATTCCTCGCGCCGCGTCGACCCGTACGCAATAGACATCGCGGATACAAACGGGCTCGGGCCTCTCGTCGACGAGGATGAGGACGCGACCGAACTAACCCCGCGCGATAGTCTGACCCTCTTCGAGGGTGAGCGCATCGTACTGGCCGATCAGATGCGGCGCGCGGCACGGCGAGGCGCCTTCAACCGCAAGTGTGCGGAGTGGGAGGCTGAGAAGCTGTTGACGCTGTTCGGCAGCAAGGCCGGTACCGCCCGCGCTGCGCTATCAGCGAAAGAATACAAGCTGCTCGCCGATAAGCTCGTCAAGGCGCATCGGGCAGAGCAGGCCAAGGAAGCGGCGGCAGAGCAGCGGGCAAAGCTGAGGTCGCAGGGCAAGTCCGCTCAGACCTACGCGCCTAGCTCGAATGCAGCACTCGCGGTGACCCTGCTGAAGACGATGAGCGATAGCGAGCGTAACTACGTCAACAAAGAGCTAGCAGAGAAAACAGGAGGTTGAGATGGGAAAAAAGGCACACAGAAAGGCGCGGACTGCGACCAAGCGCGAGCGCGAGAATGCGGACCGTTGGCTGCAGCACGCAAAGTCGCGGCCGGAGATCACGCTGGACGAAGCGCTAAAGCCCGGCATGGTTGCGCACGCCATCTTCGAGCATGACGATTGGTGCCCCGCGCTGGAAACGTTCAGCATCAGGGACTGCAAGTGCAGCCCGAATATCAAGTACCATCGAGAGTGAGCTACGATGACAGTCGACACAACTGGCGCCCGCCGAAGCACCAATCGCCGCAATGCCAAGTTCTTCGCCGAGGCCGGGCTCTACGTCTTCCCGTCGAATGGCAAAGTGCCGCTCGTGCCTCGCTACACGAAGGCCGACACCGCGATCTCGAAGGACGAACGCGAAGCCGCTATTGAGGAGTTCGAACTGAAGCACGGGAAAAGGCCCGTTCACGTTGGCGCCACCAACAAGGTTGCGGTCATCAATGACATGTGGCGCGAGTTTCCCGATGCCGTGCCCTCGATTTCGTGCGGCCCGTCACGGCTTGTTGTGCTCGACGCCGATCAGAAGGACGGCGGCCCTGAGAAGCTGCGCGCCTTGTTCGAAGAGCACGGCGGGCCGCCCGTTGGTGTTGCTATCAACCCCACCAAGTCTGGCGGTGCGCATTTCGTGTTTCGAGACGTCGAAGGAAAGTTCACCAACAAAGCGGGCCTGCTCAAAAAGCAATACGGCACCGACGTGCGCGGCATCGGCGGGCAGTTCGTCGGCCCCGGTTCGATCCGTGAAGATGGCGCGACCTATGGCAACACGGCGGACCGAGACGATTTTGTGCGTGCCTTCATGACCGGCAAGCTCCCGCCGCTGCCCAACTACATCGTCGAGCTGATCGGCTCGGGGAGCGGGAATATCGAGCGCGAGCAGCCCACACCCATCAAAGAGCGCGAAGTCATCAAGCTGCTCGAAGGCGCAGATTTGGAGAAGCACGCCCACGCATTCGACTCTGATCTCGGATCGTACGACCTGAACGGACTACTCGCCGACAACGCGGCTTTCAGGCAGCTATACGACGTTCCTGGATCGGATTGCTCAACCAACCGATTTCTTGCCGCTCAACACCTCATGCGCGAGTGGCCGGACATGCCCGCTCCAGCGCTCGCAGTGTTTTTCGAACAGTGGCCCGGGGCGGGCGAATACGTCGGGGGCAAGCCGGGCGCCGGGCAATACGACAAACGTCAAATCGCCCGCGAGTGGCTGAAGAATCAGGGCCTTAAGAAACCTTCGAACGGAGGGGCTTTCGACGAGGTAGACGAGATGGACGACCAAGGGGCCTACATCGCAAACGGCGGCAGTCCGGAGGGGTGGGACGCATGGCAGCAGCGCTTTGACTCGCAGCGTCTGGAGCGGCTGGCGCGGATCGAACGCGAGCGTATGCGTGACGAGGTTGGGTCCGCCAGCAAGCCGCGAGACGAAGACACCGGCAAAGACCGGAAGCCTGCCAATGGCAAGGCCCCTGCGTGGGTGCAGCACGTGGCCCGCGTCCCGCTCGATCTCGACTTGGACAAGCTGCCGCCCCGTCCGTTCGTGTACGGGGGCGAGCTGCTGCGCGGCGCTGTGGCGTTGCTCTCAGCCGCGGGCGGCGCAGGCAAGTCGCTGTTGCAGACGTCAGCGCTCGTTGATTTGAGCTGTGGCGTCGACCATCTCGGGGTCGTCATCAAGAGGCCGCGGCGTTGCTTCCTGTACGACGCTGAGGACTCGCTGACCGAAATCTATCGCAGGATCGCGGCCTACATGCGGCACCACAAGTTCACTGAGGCGATGATGGCGGACGTCCGTGAGAACCTGCTCGTTCTGAGTGGAGTCGATGGGACTATCAGAATTGCCGATCTCCAGAACGGAAAGGTGGTGGTCAACCAACGGCAAATCGAAGCGCTAGAGGCCGTGATCGCGCAGCACGCTGCGGAGGTGATCGCTGTCAACCCGCTGCGCTCGCTGCACTCGACGTCGGAGAACGGTAACGACGCAATGGGCGAGGTGATGCGCGAGCTGAACCGTATTGCTGCGGTCCACGACCTCGCCGCGTGGCTCGCCCAGCCGGCAGGCCGACAACACCATCAAGAGGGGTTGATCATGGCTCTGGCGTTCAAACAACCGCCCGAGGAGCGCGTCATCATCGAGCGCAAGGGCAACGGCGACCAGCGCGTCTGCAAGGCGAAGCAGGACGCCAGCAATGCGCGACGCTGGAACATCACGCTGGAGCATCCGAGCGGGTCGACCTTCAGCGGCTCGTTCCACGGTGACGGCAACACGGTGCATGTCGCCATGGTTCAGATGATGATGGACCGCGAGCAGATTTATCGCGAGGAGGCCGCGCGTGGGCATCGCCAGACGATCGCGGCGCGCGACGTCAACATCCCCGTCAATGACGTCGGTGAAGCCCGGATCGGCAGCTACGATCAGTCGCCACAAGCCAACCTCATTCGAAATCTTCCAAGGAGCTAATCCATGTCCCGACTGCGTATCGAACGGCTCAAGAGCTACAAGAACGAGGCAGGCCCGGCGGGCGAGGCGTCCAGCAAGGCCAATCTGAACTATTGGGCCGACCGCGCCGAGAGCAACAGCCTGCATCCGGGCAAGTCCAAGGCCGGGACGAAGGCCGATGGGCCGGGCCGCGACGACAACAACCACCTCGGCGGCACCTTCATGCCGAACGTTCGCAGGACCGGGGCGTAACATGGTCTACACGCGCCCAACGCGGTCCAAGAAGCCGCTGACGTATTCGACGGGTGGCGCGGTGCCTGTCATGGACGCGCCGCCGCCTGCGCCGCCACCGGCCGACGACGCGGCGCTCAAGCATGCCTTGGAGGCGCAGCGTCGCGCCGAGGAGATGGCGCGGGCCAAGCCGCTGACGATCGAGGAACAGATCGACGCGATGCCGAACCTGTCGGATGCGAACCGGCAATGGCTCAAGACTTATCCGCGCCTGATTTCGCCGGACGTCGCGCCGCTGGCGCACCGCGCCTATGCGATGGCCAGGGCGGAAGGCGTCCCGGACGACAGCGACGAGATGCGCGAGCGGGTGACGCGAGAAGTTGCCGCCGATCTGGAGCGGATGGAGAAGGCGCGCAGCGGCGCTCTGCGCACTGATCCGGCAGTCGAGCCGGAGCCGGAGCCCGAACCGGAGCCGGCCTATGAGCCGCCGGCCGTCGTCGCCGCGAGGCCCGCACCGCCGCCGCAGCGACCGCAGGCGCCGCGCCGGTCATTGCCGGGCGGCGTAGCCGCGCCCGTGTCCCGCGAGGTCCATAGCGGCAGCGGCCGGAGAGAGGCGCCGTCGACACATACCCTGACCGCCGAGGAACGGGCCATCGCCCGCAACTCGTTCGGCGCCGTCAACGGCACCGGATTGAGCGACGATCAGAAAGAGCGGCTCTACCTTCAGAACAAGCTTCGCTATCAGGCCATGGTGGCCAACGGCGAGTATTCGAAGCAGACCGAGCGATGACCTATTCCGACGATCCCAAGATCGCCGCCGACGTCCGTCTGCTGATGCATGTCGGCCATTACGCGCACCCGTGGTGGCCGCATGCTTGGGTTCTGACCCGTGCCGAGGTCGTCGAGGTCGTCCGCGCCGAACACGGCGCCGAGGCGGCCCGCTCGATCAGGATCACGGTGCACTGATGGCGATCCCAACGGCCAGAGATCACGGTCTGAAGGCGATTGAGGACACCATGGCGAACGTCGCAACGCGTCTCGTCACGATGCGCTTCACGCCCGGCCCAAAGGACCGGGCAGGCCTGCGCGAGACGTTGCAAACCCTTGTCGACCTGGTGATGCGATATGCCGACGACTGCGAGTAGCGACAAATACGTCCCCGGCCAGACCTACAAGCTGGCGAAGTCGACGGCCGAGCGCTTCCGCGATCTCAACGCGTGGATCATGAAACGCGGCGGATGGATCACCAGCATTCCGGGCGAGCAGCCGGCCGTCATCGAGTGCCTGCAGGGCTCGTTCATCCTGACCGATCTGGACGCCGCCGGGTATGAGATCACGCCGATCGGCGGGGCAGAGCGCATCCTGCCGGGCGCGATCGTGACGACCGATAAGCAGGACGACGGGACGACCATCACGACGCGTCACGCCGGCATCACGGCGACGTTCCGGTACGAAGTCCGTTACTGACGCTCGCTCTGCTGGATCGAGTACGGCGCCACGTGCGGCGGCATGCGGCTGATGTAGAGGATCGCCAGCGCCATGATCGCGGTCAGGATCACGCCGAGCAGGAAGCCGAGGCAAAGCGCCGTGATCACCACCAGCTTGAGGATGGTCGCGTCGCGGCGCTCATCGGTATCCGGCATGCTTAAGCATTCCGGCAGTGATCATCAAAACGCTTCGCAAAGCTCCGCTGCTCCCAGAGGGGGGCCAGCAGCATGAAGGCCATCAGAGCGACGGCGGTGAGAAGGGTGGCGGCAACACCGGCAACGAAGCCAATAGCGAAGGTCATTGCCGCACCTCCGCATCATCCGACAGATCGGCGACGTATTGGCAGACGGTGCTTTCAAAGCCGAGCGCGCAGGCCGGCTTCACGATGTCCAGATACGCCGCATAGAGGACGCCGAGACCGGCACAGAGGCCGAAAAGGATTTTGCGCACGGATACACCTCCCCGTTTTGGGGTCTGGCGATCCGGGCATGACGGCCCTTGATCTGGAAATGGGATTGCGCCGGGCCTTGGCCGAGACGACCGGGGGTCGGCCCCCCGGTCTCGCAACGCCCAATGATTGCCGCGTCAATTGGGCTGACGCAAGCACAAGATTACCTCAATTGCGCCGGGGACCGGCCCAACATGAGGAGGACGCCGCCGATCGCCGTGCGAGCGTGTCAGCAACCGTAAGGCTTTTGCTGACATATCGCTGACATGGCGTTTCGAGCGTGTCAGCAGTTTCGGGCTAAGTGCTTGATTTGGTTGGTGAGCGCGCCGGGACTCGAACCCGGGACCCCATGATTAAAAGTCACGTGCTCTACCGGCTGAGCTACGCGCTCGCTTCCCAGGAAGCGGTGTGACGGCAGTACCGTCACTGTCCGGATCGTCGGCAGGTGACCATCAGAACGCTTGCGGCGTGGCCGTGGTTCACTGCGGGCTTACGGGAACGGGGGCTGACCCCTGGCCCGTGGGCCGCATGCTGTCGTGCGCGCTGTGTAGGGGGTGGGTGCGGTCCGGTCAATAGGGCGGGGAGGGAAACCACAGGGTGGCGGGCGTCTCGAAAGACGGCCGCGGGCGGGATGCCCCATGGGATGGATACGAGGACCGGCGCGGCCGGCGGTCAGCCGACGCGCCAGGCCCCAACCTCACACCTTCTCCACCACCTTCGTCGCCGCGGCGCTCAGCGGTGCCGGCTGCATGGGTTGCATCCCTGGGCCGGCCAGCTCCGGCACCCAGACCGGGCGCAGGCCGATCAGTTCGGCGGTGCGGATGGTGGCGTGGCGCCAGAACTCGAAGGAGTTGATGCGCGACATCTCCAGCACGGCGATCGCGACCGCGGACAGGAACGGCAGGCTCTCCAGGATCAGGACCGCGGCGAAGATGTAGAGCTCGGTGATGGCGTGGTAGTTGGTCATGATCAGGATGGTGGCGCCGATCAGGAGCAGCACGCCGATCACCGCCTCCCAGAACGCCTGGAACTCGATCGACATCCTGGAGAGACCGCCCTTGGACGTGCGAGCGAACGCCAAATGCTCGGTGATCAGGCCCTGCGCCACGGCGCGGCTGACCGTCCATTGCACCGACATCGCCGCGATCATCGCGCCCAGCATCTGCCACGGCCGGATCGCGACGCGCAGCCGGTAGAGAATGAGGAAGTGCGCGAGCGACACCACGAAGGCGGCGATGATCGGGATGGTCAGGATCTTGTCGGGAATGGCGATGCCGGCGAAGGCCACGATCGGCACCCAGATCAGGTTGAGGATCGCGACGACGACGCCGAGGCTCTCGGCGCCGAGCCAGTTCAGCCAGCCGAGCGAGAACTCGCGCTTCTGGTCTGATGTCAGCCGGCTCCGGCCGGGCAGGAAGCGCTGCCAGTGCTTCTTGACGATCTGGAAGCCGCCATAGGCCCAGCGATGGCGCTGCTTCTTGAACGCCTCGTAGGTGTCCGGCAGCAGGCCCGAGCCGTAGCGGGTGGCGGTGTAGTGGGTCTGCCATCCGAGCTCCTGGATGGCGAGGCCGAGGTCGGTGTCCTCGCAGATCGTGTCGCTCGACCAGCCGCCGGCCATGTCCATCGCCGCGCGGCGGATCAGGCACATCGTGCCGTGCACGATGATCGCGTTCTCCTCGTTGCGCTGGACCATGCCGATGTCGAAGAAGCCGGCATATTCGCCGTTCATGATGTAGTGCATCAGCGACAGGTGCTCGTCGCGATGCTCCTGCGGCGCCTGCACGAGGCCCACGGCGGGGTCGGCGAAGGCCGGCACGAGGTCGGAGAGCCAGTCCGGCGTCACCACATAGTCGGCGTCGATGATGCCGATGATCTCGGCATCGGCCGCGGTGCGCTCCATCGCGATGCGCAGCGCGCCGGCCTTGAAGCCCTTGACCTTCTCGGCGTTGATGAACTTGAAGCGCTCGCCGAGCATGCGGCAGTGATCCTGGATCGGCTGCCAGAACGCCGGGTCGGGCGTGTTGTTGATGATGCAGACCACCTCGTAGTTCGGGTAGTCGAGCCGCGCCAGCGCATCCAGCGTCTGCTTCATCATCTCGACCGGCTCGAAATAGGCCGGCACGTGGATCGAGACCTTCGGGCAATAGCCCTCCGGCGCCTTGGCGCGGTCGCGCGCGACTTTGTCACGGGTGAGGAGCCGGCGCGGCTCGCGGCCGAAGGCGATCGCGGCGATCTCCTCGATGCGGGCCATAGCGATGAGAATCAGGGGGACAAGGAGCGTGAGGCCGAGCGTCAGCGCGAAGGCCGAGCCCCAGACGAAATAATGCACGTTCCAATAGGCGAAGACGTTGGACACCCAGGCGCCGACGCCATGCGCCGTGATCGCCAGCAGCATCGCCTGCAGCAGCGTCGGCCGGCGCAGCCGCACGATCGGCAATGACAGGAGCACGCCGACGAGCAGCGCGATGGTCGCGAGCTTCCAATAGTCCGGGTTCACGATCGGACCGGTCCACGAGAATTTTGCTTCGCGCGCGGCGTTCAGCACGCCCCAGTACGGGCCGACGCCGCCTTCGAAGAATTTCCAGGGCTGATCGATGCCCTCGACGATGTTGTACTCCATGCCGATTGCCTCGGCGCGGGTGACGAAATTGCGCAGCACCCAGGCCTGCTGGAACGGGCCGGGATCGGCGATGCCACGGTTGTAGCCCTCGCTCGGCCAGCCGAACTCGGCGATCACGATGCGCTTGCCGGGGAATTTTTCGCGCAGCAGCTGATAGCGATCGACTGCCTGGTCGACGGCCTGGGTGTGACTGAAGAACTCCCAATACGGCAGCACGTGCGCGGCGATGAAATCGACGTTGGAGGCGAGCTGCGGATAGTCGCGCCACAGGTTCCAGATCTCGCCGGTGGTCACGGGCACGCTGACCGACTTCTTGACCTTCTTGATGTAGCCGATCAGTTCGTCCGGCTTGAGCTCGCCGCGGTACAAGGTCTCGTTGCCGACGACGACGCCGATGACGTTGCTGTTGCGGCGGGCGAGCTGGACAGCGGCGGCGATCTCGCGCTCGTTGCGGTCCTCGTTCTTGTCGATCCAGACGCCGAGCATGACCTTGAGGCCGACCTCGGCCGCGATCGGCGGCACCAGCTCGACGCCGCCGGTCGATGAATACAGGCGGATCGCGCGGGTGATGCTGGCGAGCTTCTTCAGGTCGCTTCGGATGCGCTCGGCATTCGGGATGTTGTCGACGTCGGGATGGTCGGTGCCCTCGAACGGCGCATAGGACACGCTCGGCAGCATGCCGGTGAAATCGGGCGCGTTCTGCTTGGTTTGCAACACGCCCCACAGCGCGGCATGCGCGGCGGCGACGAACAGGATGACGGCTGCGATCACGCGCATCGGTCAGGACACCATGGCGGGCTTAAGGAGTGAGGAGCGGCTGTTCCGACGCGGGAGACGCGCGGCGCACCGGCGGCACGCTCGGCCGGCGTGCTGCCCAGGCACGCCATGCGAAGCGCGGCTTCGATCAGACACCGGCAAGTCCGTCATTGGCCCTGCCGGTGATCACATTAAGGCCGGTTCATCACTGAACGAGGGCTGAACCGCCGGAACGATCGACGCCGAACCACCTGCGACAGGATACCGCTGCAGCGCGATTAAACAACTGCAGCGGGGCCTGCAATCCTCACCGCGCAGCCCGGCGCGGCGGGCAGGGCGCCTATTGCTTGGCCGGCTGCGGCGCGGGTTGCGCCGCGGGCGCCGCCGGGGCGGCCTGAGGCGCCGACCCCGCCGGAGCCGGCGGAGCGGCCGGCGCCGGAGCGGCGGCCACCTGCGGCTTGGCGTCCGGATTGATCCAGCAGGTGTGGACGTGGTTGTTCAGCGAGTTCGGCACCTTGTCGTCGATCTGGGCGATGAACCGCGTCAGGCAGCGGAACGAGGCCTGGACATGGCCGCCGGGGCAGCCGAAGCGGTCATACAGGTCGAGATGGCGGAAGGCGGTATCGAGGTCGTCGCGGTACATCAGCTGCACGACCCGGCGGCCGAGCCAGACGCATTCGGGATTGCCGGCCGGCCCGCCGCTGAGCGCCTGGGCGGCCTCGCCGAATTCGTCTGCCTTGCGCTGGTTCTCCTTGGCGTCGGCCGGATTGGCCGCCTGCGGCTTCTGGTCCTGGGGATGGTCGTTGCCGCTCTGGGCGAAGGCGCCGGGCAGGCCGGCCAGGACCGAAAGGCCGAGAGCCGCACACAGGCGCAAAACCGAAAACTTGGACTGGAGCACGCGTCGACCCATAAATTCCCCGAATGTTGCCTTCATGCCGTCCCCTCGGGGACGCAGTGTTGATGCCGGTCAAATCAGCCCCGATTGCGGCGGGAGGTTGATTCCGACCATCGCATGCCGTTCCTAACGGGCGAGTGAACCGCTCCAAACAACGGACGCAACGGGCAGGTCAGCCCGGGATTCCCAATGACTGGAATCTCGGATTTTGTCCAGCAAGGCCCCAACTTTCTCGCGTCATCGTAAAAGCCGGATTGGGATCGGGAGCCGCCCACGCCTGGGGGCTCCGGAGTTCGCCTACTTGGCAGATCGCCGCCAACCGGGTAATCGACACCTCCCTGCCTGGAGACACGGAACTGAAATCCCTTCGTACGCCGCTGGCGCTTCTGCTCATTTCCTTGGGTGTCATCGCCGCCGCGTGGTGGTGGCTGGCCAAGCCGATCACGCTCGCCCGGGCGCCGATCGAGCTCGATTCGAAGGTGCAATGCGTCTCCTACGCCCCGTTCCGGGGCCAGCAGAGCCCGCTCGACCCGACCACCCACATCGACGCCGAGCAGATCGAGCAGGATCTGGTCCAGCTCGCCAAGATCTCAGAATGCGTCCGTACCTATTCGATCGAGAACGGTCTCGACCAGGTGCCGGGCATCGCCGCCCGCGTCGGCATCAAGGTCATCCAGGGGATCTGGCTCGGCTCCAACAAGCTGAAGAACCAGCAGCAGATCGGCATCGCCGTCGACCTGATCAAGCGCTCTCCGCAGGTGATCACCGGCGTCGTCGTCGGCAACGAGGTGCTGCTGCGCGGCGAGATGACCACCGCCGACCTCGCCGCGACCATCCGCAGCGTCAAGGCGCAGGTCCAGGTGCCCGTGACCTATGCCGACGTCTGGGAATTCTGGCTGCGCAATCGCGAGCTCTACGACATCGTCGATTTCGTCACCGTTCATATTCTTCCTTACTGGGAGGACATGCCGGTGCGCGCCAAGTTTGCCGCCTCGCATGTCGATACCATCCGCCAGCAGGTTGGCGTGGCGTTCCCCGGCAAGGAGATCCTGATCGGCGAGACCGGCTGGCCGAGCGAGGGGCGGATGCGCGAGGGCGCGCTGCCGTCGCGCGCCAACCAGGCGCGGGTGGTGTCGGAGATCCTGACGCTGGCCAAGCGCGAGAATTTCCGCGTCAACCTGATCGAGGCCTATGACCAGCCGTGGAAGCGCAAGCTCGAGGGCACGGTCGGCGGCTATTGGGGCCTGATCAGCGACGATACGCGGGCGCTGAAATATCCGCCGGGCGAGCCCGTCAGCAACTTTCCGCAGTGGAAGCTGCAGATGGGCGCCGGCATGGCGCTGTCCTTCATCGTCTTCATGGCCGGTTGGCTGACGGTGCGGCGCCGGCCCTGGCCGCCGCACATTTCGGCGTGGATCGGGGTCGCGATCTCGGCAACCACGGCCGGTGTGCTGCTCGGCATGGCCGCGGACAAGATGTACTATGAGAGCCTCGGCTTTGGCGGCTGGCTGCAATGGGGCGCGCTGCTCGCCGCCGGCGTGCTGTCGCCGATCCTGGCCGCCAACGCCGCGATGGCCGGCCGTCCCCTGCCGACCTTTCTCGATCTGCTCGGGCCGGCCGATGGCCGCAAGCAGCTGAAGATCACCTTCGCGCTGGGTCTGGTTCTGATCGTCACGGTGCTGATCGCGGCCCAGACGGCGCTCGGCTTCGTGTTCGATCCGCGCTACCGCGACTTTCCGTTCGCCAGCCTGACCATGGCGGTGGTGCCGTTCGCGATGCTCATGGCCAACCGTCCGGCGCAGGGCGTGCGCCCGATCGCGGAGGCAAGCTTCGCCGGCCTGCTGGCGATCGCCTCGGTCTACGTCATCTACAATGAAGGCCGGGACAATTGGCAGGCGCTGTGGACCTGCGCGATGTACCTGACGCTCGCCGTTACGCTGTGGCGGGCGCGGGCCGCGCAAATCCGAGGATGAGCAGGCCGATCGCCAGCCCCGACAGCACGATGTTGTAGAGCACGATGCCGAGCCCGGCGGCGACCAGTCCGCCGGTCAAGAGTACGATCGACGGCCGCATCACGTGCAGCACCGCGATCACCAGCGCGGTGGCGCCGAACACTGAATTCTTGAACAGCGTGGTAGCGACCGCGCGGCTCTTGCAGGCGAGCGTCTGCAGGCCGGCGTCGCAGGCGAGCGCGACGCTCGACAGCTCGATCGCGAGATAGCGCAGGTAGAGGGCGTAGCCGACGGTGACGAAGCCGACGATCAGGAGCCATTGCACCTGATAGGGCGAGAGGCGGAACGGGGTCTTTTTCATGCGCGGGACTATGCTGCGGAACGGGCCTGCGGACAAGCCGCAAACGGACTTCACGGATTGGCTTCACAATCCGTCCCAAGCACCTTTCGCGGCAAGATGATTTGAGGCTCAGGAGCGGCGGAAGAAGGACGACAGCGCCGACGGCTGCTCCGGCTTTGGTGCCTCCGCCGGGGGCGCCGCGGGCGCGGCCGCCGCCGGCGGTTCCTCGCGCCTGCTGCCGTGACGCTGCTGCGCCTGCGGCTGCAGCACCCGGCGACGCTGGGCCGGCAGCGGCTTCTGCATCGCCGGCACGGCCGGCTTGACCGTCTCGCTGGCGTCGGGCTCGTCGCGGATCGCCAGACGCTGGCCATCATAGACGGTGGTTTCACAGGGACGCTGCTGCTCGGCCAGGGCCGCACAGATCCTGGCGGCCGCGGCGGCATCGCCGAGCGGGCCGGCGCCCAGCCGCAGTTGCATGCCGGGACCGGCCTGGCCTTCCTTGAGGATGATGATCGGCCGCAGCGCGGCCAGATCGGGGTTGGCCTTGCTCAGGCCGCGCCACATCGCCCGCAGGCCGCCAATCGAATTCGCCCCGCCGAGATCGACGGCAAACTCGGTCTTCTGGACGATCGCAGCCGCGACATCCGCATTATCCGTGCCCTTCGCAGCCGGCGCCTCGGCGGGCAGTTCGGCCTTGGCGAGCTTGTCGCCGTCCGCGGGCTTGCCGGCGGCGGCCGGGGAGGGCGACGCGGCGGGGGCCGGCGGAGGACCTCCGGCGAGCATGGCCGCGGAGAGCGGCTTCGCGGCTTCCGTCGGCGACGGGGACGGCGATGGCAGGGCCGCACTGGCGGGCTGACTGGCGGTTCCCGGCGCGCCGCTCGGCGCCGCCATGAAGGGGGACATATTGGCAAAGGCCGGTAATGCGCTCGGGGACGGCGAGGACGGCTGCGTCTCGACCGCGGCGATCGCCGGGGGCGCGGACTTGCCGGCGATGGCCGGGCTGGCGGCGGCCTGGGAACTCTGTTTGGCGAGCGTGCCGGTAACCGATTCCAGGCCCTGCTCGAGCACGGTCACGCGCGCAAACAGCCGGTCGCGGTCGGTGTTGAGCGTCTCGATGGCGGCGCCGAGCTGGCGCGCCTCGCCCTGCGTCTCCCGGGCGAGCGACTGGATCAGCTTGGCCTGGCGCGACAGATCGGCCGAAGAGATCCGGTCCTGCCGCAGCCCGTGGGCGGCCTGGTTGGCGACAACGGCTAGGCCTACGGCGCCGACGGCGCCCGCGCCCCACCAGCCGAGCCGCCACATCGCCCGGCGATCGAACTCGTTCTCGTCCGCAAACAGTCCGGACAGCGTTCCGCCCGTCTTTTCGGCTCCTTGCGCGCCGGCTGATTTGTGGAAGTCCCTAGCCATGAACCTGCCTTAATCGAATCATGAAGCGAACATTATCAGGAAAACCACCATAGGCTTCAGCTGCTGCGGCTTGCCGCGGGCAGAAAACGCTTTATGACAGCGCCGGTGTGGCACTTCTGATTGCCTACTTATTTCAAGGTGTTGAATGACCGCTCGAACCAGTCTCACGATCGTGCTTGCGGCGGGCGAGGGCACGCGGATGCGCACCAGCATCCCGAAAGTGCTGCATCCGATCGCCGGCGAATCAATGCTCGCTCACGTGCTGGCGTCGGCGCCGCATGGCGATGGTGCCGACGTGGCGGTGGTGATCGGTCCCGATCACGACGCCGTCGAGCGTGAGGCGAAGCGGCTGCGGCCGAACGCCGACATTTTCGTCCAGCACGAGCGGCTGGGCACGGCGCATGCGGTTCTGGCGGCCCGGCCGGCGATCGCGCGCGGCGCCGATGACCTGCTGGTCGCCTTCGGCGATACGCCGCTGATCACCGCCGACACCTTCGCGCGGATGCGGGCGCCGCTGGCCGCGGGCGCGGCCATCGCCGTGCTCGGCTTCCGTGCTGCCGATCCGACCGGTTACGGCCGCCTGCTGATGGATGGATCGAAGCTGGTCGCGATCCGGGAGCAGGCCGATGCGAGCGAGGCGGAGCGGGCGATCACGCTGTGCAACGCCGGTGTGATGGCACTGGCCGGCCGGCACGCGCTGGCCATTCTCGACAAGATCAGCAACGCCAACAAGAAGGGCGAATATTATCTCGTCGATGCGGTCGCAATCGCGCGCGAACTCGGCCTCGATGCGGTCGTGATCGAAACCTCGGAGGACGAGGTCCGCGGCATCAATACCAAGGCGCAGCTCGCCCAGGCCGAAGCCGCGATGCAGACCCGCTTGCGGCAGGCGGCGATGGAAGCCGGCGTGACCCTGATCGCGCCGGAGACGGTGTTTCTCGCGGCCGACACCACGTTCGGCAGGGACGTGACCATCGAGCCGTTCGTCGTCATCGGACCGGGCGTGTCGATCGGCGATGGCGCCATCGTGCATTCGTTCTCGCACATCGTGCAGTCCAGGCTGGGCAGCAAGACGCTGCTCGGACCGTTCGCGCGTCTCAGACCCGGAACGTCGATGGGGGACGGCGCCAAGATCGGCAATTTCGTCGAGGCCAAAGCCGCGGTGCTGGAGCCGGGCGTGAAGGTCAACCACCTGTCCTACATCGGCGACGCCCATGTCGGCGCCAACGCCAACATCGGCGCCGGCACCATCACCTGCAACTACGACGGCTTCAACAAGTACAAGACTGTTATCGGCGAGGGCGCGTTCATCGGCACCAACACCTCGCTGGTGGCGCCGATCAACATCGGCGCGCGCGCCTATATCGGCTCGGGATCGGTGATCACGCGCGACGTGCCCGATGATGCGCTGGCGCTGGAGCGCAGCCCGCAGACCACGCGCGAGGGCGCGGCGGCGCGGTTCCGGAGCGCGAAGCAACGTCAGAAGAAGTAGGGCCCTCGGCGGAAAGGGCAGCGTGGAGCTTGGTCAGCTGATCTTCGACGTGGCCAGGGAGGTGCTGATCGCGACCATGCGGTTGGCAACGTTGTCTGGCCGCATGCTCTACGCCGCGATCGGACTCACGCCGGGGCGGGACATCATGTTCCTCGCCGGAATTGGTGTTTGGGCACTCATCGGCACGATCGCCTCGGCCTGGCTCGTCTGATGCGGACCGCCGTGCGAAGCTAGTCCTCGTCGTCCTGGAACTCGGCGAACATTGCCCGCGTGAGGCGCCAGCCGCGCCGCGTCCCGTGCTTGACGGGCTCGTTGGTGCGATGCTTGATCGGCATCGGCTTGAGCTCATGGGCGAGGGTGGGCGGCGGCCAGTGCGCGAGATGGCTGCCGGAGGTGGGGTGCGACAGGCTCAGCGGGCTGGTGCCTTTGGGATCAGTCGAGCGGTTATTGGTCATGGCGTCATCTCCGACGCGACAGTGTCGCCGTGAAAGCGTTGACCGGGCGTTAAGCGCGCTTCGAACTGACCTCCGCGTCGAACCGGAGTTGATTGGCCGCCCGCGCGGTTAAGCCTGCCACTTAACCCTGTCGCAATCCGCAATAATTATTGAATCCTGAAAGCGCGCGGTTTTCGTTAAGACAATGCCACGCATTTGAATCTCTCTCGACGATTTGGGGACTAGCGCTGATGTGCGGAATCATCGGGATCCTGGGACGCGGGCCGGTTGCCGAGCACCTCGTCGATTCCCTCAAGCGTCTCGAATATCGCGGCTACGACTCCGCGGGCGTTGCGACGCTGGAAGGTGATCACCTGGATCGCAGGCGCGCCGAGGGCAAGCTCAAGAACCTGGAGAAGCGGCTTGAGCGGGAGCCGCTGAAGGGCCACGCCGGCATTGGTCACACGCGTTGGGCAACGCACGGCAAGCCGACCGAGGGCAACGCGCATCCGCACGCGACTGACAACGTTGCAGTGGTGCACAACGGCATCATCGAGAATTTTCGCGAACTACGTGCCGAGCTCGAAACGCAGGGCGCCAAGTTCACCTCAGAGACCGACACCGAGACAGTCGTTCATCTCGTGAATTCCTATCTGCTGAAGGGCCACACCCCGCAGCAAGCGGTTGCTGCGTCGCTGCCGCATCTGAAGGGCGCATTCGCGCTCGCCTTCCTGTTCAAGGGGCATGGCAATCTCCTGATCGGCGCCCGCAAGGGCTCGCCGCTGGCGATGGGTTATGGCGACGGCGAGATGTTCCTCGGCTCGGACGCGATCGCGCTGGCGCCGTTCACCGATACGATCAGCTATCTCGACGATGGCGACTGGGTCGAGATCACCCGCGACTCCGGCATCATCCATGATGCATCGGGCGCAGTGGTGAAGCGTGACGTGCTGAAATCCGGTGCGTCGTCGTTCCTGGTCGACAAGGCCAACTACCGCCACTTCATGGCCAAGGAGATTCACGAGCAGCCCGAGGTCGTCGGCCACACCTTGGCGCGGTACGTCGACATGGGCACCGAACGCGTGATGCTGCCGGCGCGGCTGCCGTTCGACTTCAAGGACATCCAGCGCATCTCGATCACCGCCTGCGGCACCGCGAGCTATGCCGGCTTCGTCGCCAAATACTGGTTCGAGCGGTTTGCGCGCGTGCCGGTCGAACTCGATGTCGCCTCCGAGTTCCGCTACCGCGAGGCGCCGCTGCGCAAGGGCGATCTTGCGATCTTCATCTCGCAATCGGGCGAGACCGCCGACACGCTGGCGGCACTACGCTATGCCAAGTCGCAGGGCGTGCACACGCTGTCGGTCGTCAACGTGCCGACCTCGACGATCGCGCGCGAGAGCGATGTGGTGATGCCGACCCTGGCCGGCCCCGAAATCGGCGTCGCCTCGACCAAGGCGTTCACCTGTCAGCTGATGGTGCTGGCGGCGCTGGCGATCGCTGCCGGCCGCGGCCGCGGCGAACTTTCCGAAGCCGACGAGACCAAGCTGGTGCACGGCCTCGTCGAGGTGCCGCGCCTGATCGCTTCGGCGCTGACCACCGAGCCGCAGATCGAGAAGCTCGCCCGCGAGATCGCCAAGTCGAAGGACGTGCTGTATCTCGGCCGCGGCACCTCCTATCCGCTGGCGCTCGAAGGTGCGCTGAAGCTGAAGGAGATCTCCTACATCCATGCCGAGGGCTACGCGGCCGGCGAGCTCAAGCACGGCCCGATCGCGCTGATCGACGAGACCATGCCGGTCGTCGTCATCGCGCCCTATGATCGCGTGTTCGAGAAGACGGTGTCGAACATGCAGGAGGTCGCAGCACGCGGCGGCAACATCATCCTGATGACCGATGCCAAGGGCGCCGAGGAAGCGACCGTGGAGTCGCTGGTCACGATCACCATGCCCGACATGGCCGCGACCTTCACCCCGATCGTCTACGCCGTTCCGGTGCAGTTGCTCGCCTATCACACCGCCGTCGTCATGGGCACCGACGTCGACCAGCCGCGCAATCTGGCGAAGTCCGTGACGGTGGAGTAGGACGCTAAGGCGTGAGTTGCGACGCTGCCTCGATACATTCAGTGTCATCCCGGCGAACGCCGGGATCCATAGCCACCGCGTTTGATGATGGGCAGCTCTGACGGCTCCAGCGGGGCCCAAACCACCTCCTGGGAGTATGGATCCCGGGTCGGCGCTGCGCCAACGCTGGCGCGCTGGCGCAGCTTGCCCGGGACGACGACTGAGTTTGGTCGCGCTGCCATGTCACCCAATGACCGGAATTCGCAATGGCCCTCAACACCTGGCTGCTGTTTCTCGTCACCGCGGTGGGCATCTCGCTCACCCCCGGACCAAACGGCCTGCTGGCGCTGACGCACGGGGCGTTGCATGGCGGACGGAAGACGCTGTTCACGATTGCCGGCGGCTTGATCGGCTTCATCCTCATCATGGCGCTGTGCATGTTCGGGATCGGCGCGCTGGTGCAGTCCTCGATCACCTGGCTCGTCGTGCTGAAGTGGATTGGCGGGCTCTACCTCGCCTGGCTCGGCATCAAGCTGTGGCGATCGCCGCCGGTGGCGGTCGATCTCGGCCATGCGCGCGCCAGGGCCAGCGGGCATCAGATGTTTCGCCAGGGCTTCCTGACCGCTGCGACCAATCCCAAATGCCTGCTGTTCTTCAGCGCGCTGTTGCCGCAATTCGTCGATCCCGGTCGCAGCCTGCTCGGGCAGTTCGCGATCGTCGCCCTGACCTATACGGTCACCGAATTCCTGACCGAGGTGGCGATCGCCAGCGCCGCCGCCCGGGTTCGTCCCTGGCTTGCCCGGGCCGGGCGCCGCTTCAACCAGGTCTGCGGCAGCATCTTCGTGGCCGTGGGATTGGCGTTGCCGCTGCGCAGCGCCTAGCAGGCTGATTTTTGACGCTTTTTGCGAGCGGGCCGGGCGGACCACCCCACGCGGGCGGCAAAGCGCCCGGCTGTGTCGGAAAGAGGGCCTTGCCCTTTCAAAAATCTGCTAAGAGCCTAGCTGAGATCTGATCCGACCTGGAAGTTCGCATGAGTTCCCGCGACGACGTGCCGCCCGAGACCGATCCCTTGGCCGAAGCCCCGGCCGAGACGCCCCACCATGGGTTGATGTTTCGGTTTCGAAACTACTTTTTGACCGGGCTCGTGGTTGCCGGACCCGTCGCGATCACCCTCTATCTCACCTGGTGGTTCGTCACCTGGGTGGACGGTCTGGTGCGTCCCTTCGTGCCGCTGGCTTACCGCCCTGAAACCTATCTGCCGTTCGGTGTGCCCGGCTCCGGGCTGATCGTGGCCGTGATCGGTCTCACGCTGGTGGGCTTCCTCGCCGCCAACTTGATCGGGCGCACCCTGGTCGATCTGGGCGAGCGTCTGCTCGGCCGCATTCCCGCGGTCCGCGCGATCTATCGCGGTCTCAAGCAGGTGTTCGAGACGCTGTTCTCGGGCAAGGGCTCCAGCCTGCGCAGGGTCGGCCTGGTGGAGTTTCCCTCGCCGGGCATGTGGTCGATCGTGCTGATCTCGCAGCCGCCGAGCACGGAAATCGCCAACCGTCTGCCAGGGGACGACGAGCAGATTTCAGTGTTCCTGCCGTGCGCGCCGAACCCGACGACCGGCTTCTTCTTCTATCTGCCGAAGAGCAAGATCATCGAGGTCGACATGAGCGCCGAGGATGCGGCGACCCTGATCATGTCCTGCGGCGTGGTGCAGCCGGGCTCCGATCAGCAGAAGAAGGCGGCGGCGCTCGCCAATATGGCCAACGCCGCGCGCGTCGCCAGCGCCCAGCCGGCGCCGCAATTGGAGCCGGCCAAGGTCGACTGAGCCGGTCGGCTGAGTTCGCCGGCTGATCAGCCGGCGTCCTGCGGCACGAACACGCGCAGGCGATGCCCGTCGGGATCACGCGCAACGAAAGTCGTGCCGAAATCCATCCGCGTCGGCGCTTGAAGGATCGGCAGGCCGCGCGCCTTCCAGTCGTCGTGAATGCGTTCCACCTCTCCGGCATCGCCGACCGTGAATGCAACCTCGCTTGAGCCTGCGGCGCCCGCCGCGGCGGGCTCGATCGTGTGCCGTGACCACAGCCCCAGCATGACCCCGTCGCGCAGCGGCAGCATCGCGAAGGTCGGCGATTGGTCGATGATCGGACGTCCCAGCAGATCGGCATAGAAGGCCGCGCTGGCCGGCGGGTTGTCGACATAGAGAATCAGGAAGCTGAACTCGGGCATGGGTGTCTCCGTTGGCGGCGCCGGCAGCGGCGCTTGCCCGCCGGAATAGCCGAGCCCCCTGCCAGATTCTGTCAGCAGTGTTTCTTGAGCCGTGCGCCGGGCGGGCGTGCGTGCGCTGAGTGGTGCTTCGCGCTGCATGATGATGCCCGGAAGGCACAGCAAGCGACACCCTTGCGCCTACAACCGACGGGCGGTGGTGTTTCAATTCGTCACAATGGAAACATTGCGCAAACAAAGGGAAGGCGTTGCGGAGGATGCGTATGAGAGTTGTGAGTAAGGCGTGCTTGTGGGGGATGGTCGCGCTATCGGCGGCGTCGCTGCAACTAACGGGGCAGGCATCGGCCCAAACGACTTTTACGCGCATCCAGGCCTTCGGCGACAGCTACGCCGACACGGGCAATCTTTGGATCTTCACGGGTGGTGTCGGCAAATTGCCGCTGTATCCGACCGGCCGATTCAGCGGTGGTACCAATTTCGTCGATACGACCTCGGCGCTGCTCGGTATTCCCCAGCTCAACTACGCAATTGGCGGCGCCATGGCGGGCAACACCAACGTGGCCGGTGTCGGCATCCCCGGCTTCGCGCAGGAGTGGAGTGGCCTGACTGGCTTCTCCGGCACGATCGCGCCGACCGACCTGGTCGAGCTCTCGGTCGGCGGCAATGACGCGCGGGCCTACTACCAAGCCGGCGGCACGCTTGCAGGCGCGCCGGCAGCCGCAGCGGTGACGGCTGGGCAGGCGATGGCCGGCATCAACGCGCTGGTCGGCGCCGGCGCACGCACCATCGTGTTTACCGTCGGCGACGTCAGCACGCTGCCGGAGGCGCTCGTCAAGCCCAATGTCCCGGCCGGGTCGGCGTTCAGCCAGACCTACAACAGCCTGATGCAGGCCTCGCTCGCCGGCGTGGCGCGCGCTGGCGTGCGGGTCGAATATGTCGACACCGGACTGATCGGAAAGCTGATCCAGGCCAATCCGTCACGCTACGGCTTCAGCAGCTTCGCCTGCTCGGCCGCGTGTATCGGCAATCCGGCCCTGCAGTATCAGTCGTTGTTCTACGTCGACGGCGTGCATCTGACCTCGCACGGCTTCGAGGTGCTCGGCCAGTACATCGTCAACCGCCTCAATGCGCCGCTGACCTTGGCGCCGCAGGGCGAGGTGGCGTCGATCAGCGCGATGGGCTTTGCCTCGACGCTGTTCGGCAAGCTCGACATGTTCCGCGAGACCGCAGGCTTCGCGCCGTCGACCATGAACTCCTTCGCCTCGATGACCAAGGCGCCTTACGCCAAGGCCCCGCCGCTGGCACCCGTCAGCCCGTGGTCGTTCTACATGCAGGGCAATGGCGGCCTCAGCAATCGTCAGGGCAACGTCGCGTCGAACGGCTTCAACCTCGACAGCATCGGCGGCACCATCGGCGTCGAGTACCGGCTGTCGGCAAACGCCATGATCGGCACCGCGTTCGACTACGCCAACCCGAGGGCGAAGCTGTTCAACAATACCGGCACGTCAGACGCGAACTCCTATCAGTTCGGCGTCTATGGCGCGTGGGCCAGCAGCAACCTGTTTGCCGAAGGTCTCGCCACGATCGGTCACCAGGACTATCGCAACACCCGTCCGGGCATCGTCGACATCATCACCTCGAACCCCGGCGGCACCACCTTCGTGGCGGCCGGCAAGGCGGGCTACCTGTTCGATGCCGGCGCCGCCAAGCTCGGGCCGATCGGCGGCCTGACCTATGCCCGTGCCCGCGTCGACGGCTTCACCGAGGCCGGCGACCCTGCGCTGACGCTGACCGTCGGCTCGCAGACCGCCGAGACCCTGATCGGCAGCGTCGGCGTGCAGCTGCGTACGCCGTTCCAGATGAAGGGCGCCACCATCAGTCCGTACCTGAACCTGACGCTCGATGACGACATCATCGGCAACGGCCGCCTGATCCAGTACAGCGCGACCTCGGCTCCGCTCATCGTCAACAACTGGACGGTTCCGAACAGCACGTCGCACAACGTCTATGGCCGCGTCAGTGCCGGCGTGATGGCGCCGTTCTGGAGCAACGTGGCGCTGACGGCGACGGTGTCGCGCACCATCGGCCGGACCGGCGGCGATGATTTCTTCGGCAGCGGCGGGTTGAAGATCTCGTTCTGAGTTCGGCTGAAGCAGCAGGCGCTGGGGGGCGCGACTGCTGCTGTGGCCGTGGCGAGGGGCAGTCCGGAAGGGCTGCCCCTCCGTTTTCGTGTCTTCCGTTGGTCCGCCGGATGCGCATAGTCTCCGCGACCATCGTGATCACTGGAGCCAGTCCTCATGCCCCGCAGCATTGCCATCATCGCGCCCGGCGCCATGGGCAGCGCCGTCGCCGGCCGTCTCGCCGAGCACGGCTGCAAGGTGCTGACATCGCTGCAAGGCCGCAGCGTGGCCACGCAGGCGAGGGCGGCCGCGTCCGGCATGACCGCTGCGAGCGACGATGAGATCGCGCATGCCGACATCATCCTGTCGATCGTGCCGCCTGGAGAGGCCGTGGCGCTCGCCGAGCAGCTCGCGACCGTCATCATCAGCAATTCCAAGAAGCCGATCATCGTCGACTGCAACGCCGTCAACGTCGAGACCATCAGGACGATCGAGGACATCGTGCTGTCCTCGGGCGCGCGCCTGGTGGATGCCGCCATCATCGGCGTGCCGCCGAAGCCGGGCAGCAAGGGACCGACGTTCCATGTCAGCGGCGAGGCGGCGGCCGATGTGGCCGTGCTCGGCCAGCTCGGACTCGACCTGCACGTGATCCAGGGCCCGATCGGCGCGGCCTCGGCGCTCAAGATGTCCTATGCCGGAATCAACAAGGGCCTGACCGGGCTCGGCGCCGCGATGGTGCTCGCCGCGACGCGGGCCGGCGCTGCCGACGCGCTCCGCGACGAGCTGGCGGCGAGCGCGCCGAACATCCATGCGCGGCTCGGCACCGCGCTGCCGGACATGCTGCCGAAGGCCTATCGCTGGGTCGCCGAGATGCGCGAGATCGCGGGCTTCCTCGGCGACGATCATCCGGCGGCGCCGGTCTACGAGGGTTTTGCCAGATTGTTCGAGCACATCGCAGCCGACGTGCAGGGCGACGGCACCGAGGCGGCTCAGCTGGTGGCGTTCGCCGAGAGCTGCAGGACGAAGACGGCGCGGTGATCTTGTAGGGTGGGCAAAGGCACAGCGCGCAACGCGCGGTGTGACGTGCCCACCATCCCATCCATCGCCGTTCGCGGTGGGCACGGCGCGGGCCAGGGTTCGACCAACATGCGCGTCTCCGGCGCGCCTTTGCCCACCCTACCGAACATCATGACGAGTCACCCCGCCGTCAGCAGCGGGATCGCCTCGTCGCGTTCGTACAGATACAGCAAACAGCGCAACGCGTCGCTGCGCGAGCCCTTCAGCTTGGGATCCTCCTTCAGGATCCGCATTGCCTCGTCGCGGGCCTGGGTGATCAGTTGCGCATGCACTTCGGGGCGGGCGATGCGATAGCCGGGCAGGCCGCTCTGGCGGATACCGAGCACGTCGCCTTCGCCGCGCAGCTTCAAATCCTCCTCGGCGATGCGGAAGCCGTCGGTGGTCTCGCGGATCACCGCAAGGCGCGCCTTCGACATCTGGCCGAGCGGCTCGTGATACAGGAGGATGCAGGTCGAGGCCTCCGCGCCGCGGCCGATGCGGCCGCGCAGCTGGTGCAATTGCGCCAGCCCAAAGCGCTCGGCATTCTCGATCACCATGATGCTTGCAGCGGGCACGTCGACACCGACCTCGACCACCGTCGTTGCCACCAGCAGCCGCAGCTCATGCGCGGAGAAGCGCCCCATCACCTCGTCCTTCTCGCTGCCCTTCATCTTGCCGTGGACGAGGCCGACTTTGTCGCCGAAGCGCTCGCGCAGGCTGTCGTAGCGATCGGTGGCGTTGGTGAGATGATCGATACCTTCGGCCTCGGATTCTTCGACCAGCGGGCAGATCCAGTACACCAGCTTGCCGGCATCGAGCGCACGGCCGACCGCGTCGATGACCTCCGCGAGCCTGGTATCGGCCACCGCACGCGTATCGATCGGCTGCCGGCCGGCCGGCTTCTCGCGCAGCTCGGAGATGTCCATGTCGCCGAAGTAAGTGAGGACCAGGGTGCGCGGGATCGGCGTCGCCGACAGCACGAGCACGTCGACGGCCTCGCCCTTCGACGTCAATGCCAGTCGCTCGCGCACGCCGAAGCGATGCTGCTCGTCGACGATGGCAAGCGCCAGAGATTTGAAGATGACGTCGTCCTGGATCAGCGCATGCGTGCCGATCAGGACGTCGATCTCGCCGGCCTCCAGGCGCGCGAGGATGTCGCGGCGCTCCTTGCCCTTCTCGCGCCCGGTGAGAATGGCGACGTTCATGCCGGCGCGCTCGGCGAGCGGCGTGATGGTCTTGGCGTGCTGGCGCGCCAGGATCTCGGTCGGTGCCATCAGCGCGGCCTGCTTGCCGGCCTCGGCCACGGCGGCGGCCGCGAGCAGCGCCACCACCGTCTTGCCGGAGCCGACGTCGCCCTGCAGCAGCCTGAGCATGCGCACCGGCTTTTCGAGATCAGCCGCGATGGCCTCGATCGCCTGCGCCTGCGAGTTCGTCAGAGCGTAGGGCAAGGCGTCGATGATCCTGCGGCGCAGCCGGCCATCTCCCGCGTGACGGTTGCCCGCGGGCCGGCGCAGCTGCGCCCGCACCAGCGCCAGCGCCAGCTGGCCCGCGAGCAGCTCGTCGAAGGCGAGGCGCGACCAGAACGGATTTTCGGGGAGGATATCCGTCAGCTCCTGCGGGACATGCACCCGCGTCAGCGCCTCCCGCAATGGCGGGAAGTTGCAGCGGCTGAGCACCTCCGGGCTGATCCATTCCGGCAGCTCCGGCAGCTTGATCAGCGCCGCGGCGATCGCGCGCCGCAGCGAGCCGAGCGCGAGGCCTTCGGTCAGCGGATAGACCGGGTCGATTCCTGACAGTTTGGCGAACCCGGCTTCATCCAGGATGGGTTGCGGATGCACGATCTGCGGAACGCCGTCATACATCTGCACGGTGCCGGAGACGTAGCGCTTGGCGCCGACCGGCAGGATCTTCTCGATGTAGTCGCCCTTGGGCCGGAAGAAGGTCAGGACGACGTCGCCGGTGTCGTCGCTGGCGTAAACCAGATAGGGCGCGCGGGCGTTACGTGACGGGCGATGGCGATCGACCGTCACCTCCAGGGTCACGACGGTGCCGACCTCGACGTCGCGCACCTTGGGCCGGTTGCGGCGGTCGATCACGGAGGCGGGCAGGTGCAGCAGCAGGTCGACCAGCCGCGGCGTCTCGCTGCAGCTGAGCAGATAGCGCAGCAGCTTGTCCTGCTTCGGCCCGACCCCGGAGAGGGTGGTGACCGGCGCGAACAGCGGATTGAGGATGGCAGGGCGCATGGCTGGACACTTAAAGCGGTTTGCGAGCCGGAATAGCCGCGAACGCCCCGGCATCCACCTCTTTTTTCATCGCTTTCGCGCGCGGACATGCCGGTTCTGCGGCACCGGAGGGCTGACATGGGCACCGTGCATCGCTATATCGAGCCGCGCCCGGCACCGTCCGGGCTTTCCGCGTTGGACTGCAGGGATACCGCGATGACAGGGACCACCCGATCAAGCCAAGGCCTCGATGACCGCCGCAAGCGGCTCCTGTTCCGCTGCTGGCATCGCGGCACCCGTGAGATGGACCTGATCCTCGGTCGCTTCGCCGATGCGGAGATCGGCACCCTCTCCGAGAGCGAGCTGGACCAGCTCGAGCAGCTCCTGGAAGTCCCTGACCCGGACTTCTACGCCGCTATCACCGGCGCCCGGCCGCTGCCGCCCGAGCAGACGCCGGCGCTGTTCGCGCGCATCAAGGCGTTCCGCGCCGTGGACGCCGATTGATGAAGAGTCCCGTCAAGTCGCCCGCCGAACACCTCGCCCCGGGGCGCGCGCTCACGCTCGCCAACGTCGCCGAGGGCGCCGAGGGCCTCGTCGTCTCCGATCTGGCGCGGGCCATCGCCGCCAGGCCGAAGCCGCCTGCGGTCAGCCTCGCCGTGGTCTGTCGCGACGGCGCGCGGATGCAGCAGCTGGCGCGGGCGCTCGACTTCTTCGCGCCGGATCTTCCGGTGATGCAGTTCCCGGCCTGGGACTGCCAGCCCTACGACCGCGTCTCGCCGCACGGCGGCATCCTGGCCCAGCGCGTCACCACCCTGGCGCGGCTGTCGCGCCTCGCCGGCAGCGACAAGCCGCTGATCGTCCTGACCACCGTCAACGCGATCGTGCAGCGCGTGCCGGCGCGCGAGACGATGGCGGGGCAGGCGCTGTCGGTGGCGCCCGGCCATGTCGTGCCGATGGATTCCGTGGTCGCGTGGCTGGAGCACAATGGCTACCACCGCTCCTCGACCGTGCGCGAGAGCGGCGAGTACGCCGTGCGCGGCGGCATCCTCGATCTGTTTCCCGCCGGCCTCGATCAGCCGGTGCGGTTCGACTATTTCGGCGATAGCCTGGAATCGATCCGCACCTTCGATGCGGAGACGCAGCGCACGCTGCTCGACATGCGCTCGCTCGATCTCGTGCCGGTCTCCGAATTCCAGCTGATCACCGATACCATCCGCCGCTTCCGCATGGGTTACGTCGCCGAGTTCGGCGCGCCCGAGCGCGACGACGCGCTGTATGAGGCCGTCAGCGAGGGGCGCCGCTATCCGGGCATGGAGCACTGGCTGCCGCTGTTCCACGACAAGATGGAGACCCTGTTCGACTATCTGCCGAACACCCCCATCGTGATCGAGCCGCAGGGCGAGGACGCCGCGCGCGAGCGCTTCAAGCAGATCATCGACTATTACGACGCACGCCGCGAGGCGATGGAGCATCCCGGCGGCGGCGCGATCTACAAGCCGCTGACAGTCGACCGGCTGTATCTCACGGCGTCCGAATGGAAGGATCGGCTGGACTCCGTGCCGCTGGCACGCGTCACGCCATTCGCCGTGCCGGAGAGCACCGGCGTCGTCGACATCAACGCACGGGCTGGCCGCAATTTCGCGCCCGAGCGTAACGATGCCGCCGTCAACGTGTTCGAGGCCGTGGTCGCCCATGTGCAGGCGCTGCAGTCGGTGCGCAAGAAGGTCGTGATCGCGCTGTGGAGCGAAGGCTCGCGCGACCGCATGGCCAGCATGTTGAGGGACCACAAGCTGATCCACGTCACCAGCGTCAACACCTGGCGCGTGGTACAGGCGACGCCGCGCAACGAGACCATGCTGGCGTTGCTCGGGCTCGAATCCGGCTTCGAGACCGACCAGATCGCCGTCATTTCCGAGCAGGACATTCTCGGCGACCGCCTGGTGCGGCCGCGCCGCGCCAGCCGCAAGCTCGACAATTTCATCTCCGAGGTGACGAGCCTCGCCATCGGCGACATCGTGGTCCACGTCGATCATGGCATCGGCCGCTTCGTTGGCCTGCAGACGCTGGAGGTCGCCGGCGCGCCGCACGACTGTCTCGAATTGCGCTATGCCGGCGAGACCAAGCTGTATCTGCCGGTCGAGAACATCGAGTTGCTGTCGCGCTACGGCTCCGACCAGACCAGTGTCGAGCTCGACAAGCTCGGCGGCTCGGGCTGGCAGACCCGCAAGGCCAAGCTGAAGAACCGCATCCGCGAGATGGCCGGCGAGCTGATCAAGATCGCCGCCGAGCGCATGCTGCACGAGGCGCCGAAGCTGCCGGTGCAGGCCGGCCTCTACGACGAGTTCTGCGCCCGCTTCCCCTATGACGAGACCGAGGACCAGCTCACCGCGATCCAGGCGACGCTCAGCGATCTCGAAGCGGGTCGCCCGATGGACCGGCTGGTGTGCGGTGACGTCGGCTTCGGCAAGACCGAGGTGGCGCTGCGCGCCGCGTTTGCGGTCGCGCTCGAGGGCAAGCAGGTCGCCGTCGTCGTGCCGACCACGCTGCTCGCGCGCCAGCATGCGAAAACCTTCACTGAGCGCTTCAAGGGCTTTCCGGTGAACGTTGCGCAGGCCTCGCGCCTCGTGAGTACCAAGGAGCTCAACCAGGTCAAGAAGGGGCTCACCGACGGCTCGGTCGACATCGTCGTCGGCACCCATGCGCTGCTCGGCAAGTCGATCAAGTTCCGCGACCTCGGCCTCGTCATCGTCGACGAGGAGCAGCACTTTGGCGTCGGCCACAAGGAGCGCCTGAAGCAGCTGCGCGCGGAAGTCCACGTGCTGACGTTGTCGGCGACGCCGATCCCGCGCACCCTGCAACTCGCTCTGACGGGCGTGCGCGAGCTGTCGATCATTGCTTCGCCGCCGGTCGATCGATTGGCTGTGCGCACCTTCGTCGCGCCGCATGATCCCGTGATGATCCGCGAGGCCTTGCTGCGCGAGCGCTACCGCGGCGGCCAGGCGTTCTACGTCGTGCCGCGCATCGACGATCTCGCCGAGGTGAAGGAGTTCCTCGACAAGACCGTGCCGGAGATGAAGGTCGCGGTCGCCCACGGCCAGATGGCGCCGACCGTGATCGAGGATATCATCGGGGCGTTCTACGACGGCAAGTTCGACATCTTGCTGTCGACCACCATCGTCGAGTCCGGCCTCGACATTCCCCGCGCCAACACGCTGATCGTGCACCGCGCCGACATGTTCGGCCTCGCCCAGCTCTATCAGTTGCGCGGCCGCGTCGGCCGCTCCAAGCTGCGGGCCTATGCGCTGTTCACCCTGCCGTCGACGCACAAGGTCAGTGCGCAGGCTGAGAAGCGCCTCGGCGTGCTGCAATCGCTGGAGACGCTCGGCGCGGGTTTCCAGTTGGCCAGCCACGACCTCGACATCCGTGGCGCCGGCAATCTGCTCGGCGACGAGCAGTCCGGCCACATCAAGGAGGTCGGCTTCGAGCTCTACCAGTCGATGCTGGAGGAGGCGATCGAGAACCTCAAGGCCGGGATCACCGAGCCGACCGTCGACCGCTGGTCGCCGCAGATCACCATCGGCATGCCCGTGCTGATCCCGGAGGACTACGTCTCCGATCTATCGGTGCGGCTGTCGCTGTATCGACGGTTGGCCGATCTCGAGACCGACGAGGAGATCGAGAACTTTGCGGCCGAGCTGCGCGACCGCTTCGGCAAGCTGCCGGACGAGACGCGCTATCTGTTCAAGGTCGCGGCGATCAAGAACTACTGCCGGAGAGCCAATGTCGAAAAGGTCGATGCCGGCCCGAAGGGCGCCGTCATAGCCTTCCGCGACAACAGCTTCGCCTATCCCGACCGCCTCGTCGCCTTCATCAAGCGCCACGGCCAAGCCGCCAAGGTGCGCCCCGACATGAAGGTGGTGTTCCTGCAGATCTGGGAGACGCCAGAGGAGCGCCTCGCCGGCACCACGGATATTCTCAAGGAGCTCGCAGAGCTCGCGGAGAAGAAAAAGGCGGCGTGATCGACGCCGGCTCGAGTCTCACCGGATCTGCCAGCCGAAGTGCAAGGCAAGGCTGGCGATCAGGAACACCGAGACGATGGCCACGACGCTGACCCAATCGGTCTCTTCGCGAGATTGCCGGTTGTGCATGACGCATTGCTCCGCTTCGCCAGATGCCCCCGATTCGAGCTGGGATTGCACCATAGGAGTGGGGCAAATGCGCGATCTCAACATGCACGTGTTTGGATCAGATCGTGGCCGAAGAACCAACGCCCGGCGCGGAACGCGAGATCTCGTAGGGTGGGCAAAGCGGCCGCCGCCAGGCGGCAGCGTGCCCACCGTCGCGCGGCATTCTCAGCGGCGAGATGGTGGGCACGGCGCCATCTGATAGCTCGCATGTGGTGAGACCGTGCCTGCGCCTTTGCCCACCCTCCGGACCGGTGTTGGGACTTTAAATGTGATGCGAGCTGATAATTCACTGCGTCATTGCGAGCGCAGCGCGCAGCGAAGCAATCCAGGGCGTCGATGGGACTCTGGATTGCTTCGCTGCGCTCGCAATGACGGTGAGAGGGCTTGCCTCGAAACTTACGACGCCGCGCGCTGCGCCTCGCCGTAGACCCGGGCCAGCAGCGTGCGCGCCGTGTCGCCCGGCTGCAGCGCTGCAATCGTGATCGATGGCTCGCTTCGCGTGTCGCGCTTGCCGTGCGAGGTGTGGCGCATCACGCTGGAGAGGCGGCGGGCGATGGCGTGGGCGGAGCGCAGGTCGGTTTCGGCGAAGACCACGACCACCGAGCCGTTGTCCTCGTGGCTGCCGAAATCCATCCGCCGCATCAGGCGGCTGATGATGCGGGCGCCGTCATATTGCGCGCGCGGATTGACCGGATCGAAGGCGAAGCGGGCGACCGCGAGGCTGCCGCCGCGCTTCTGGGTCTGGCTGACGGCGGTGGCGAAGTCGCGCGCGAAGGCATTGCGGGTGAGCAGGCCGGTTTGCGGGTCGAGCATGCCGCCGGCTTCGATCGCGCGCAGGGTGCGGTTGAGGCGGGCCTCGAAGGCGTGCTGCCGGATCATCGGCAGCGCATGCGCCGCGATGCGCTGCGGATCGCCGGCGATGATCTCGAGATTGGCGAGCTCCTGCAGCGGCGCCGGCTGGTTGGCGGTGACGACGACCGCGAGATTGCGGAAGCGGGTGTCCTCGGCGAGGACGGCCAGGAAGGCGTCGACGACGCGCGGCGAAAAACCTTCGCCGAGCACGACGCCGTCGATGTCGCGGCTCGACAGATGCTTGGCGGCGGCCTCGATGCTCAGCGCACCGACCACCGCCACGCGCTGACCCAGCGCCACCGACAGGCCCGGCATCGAGGCGCCGCGGCCGAGCAGCAGCACCGTCGCATCGTCGAGCGGGTCGGTCTCCGGCAGCGTCGCACCGTCCGTCTTCTTCTCGGCAAGGCGGCGCAGCACCGTGGCGTGGAGCGTGCGAACCCGCAGCGCGGCGCGCAGCCGCGCCAGCAGGCGGTCGGTGTTGTCGCTGCCGTGCAGGGGAATGGCGTTGTCGGGCAGCGTCGCGTCGCCCGGCGCGATGGCGATCAGTGGAATATAGGGTTTGCGCGCGTCCAGGTGCTGCGAGACGGCATGGATGTCGTTCGTGTCAGCGCCGTCCATGACCGCCAGCACGGCCGCTGGCTGGACGCGCGAGACGATCGTCGTCGCTTCGTCCCAGCGGCTCTCGATCGAGGGAAGGATTTGCGCCGCGTCAAGGGCCGCGATCAGCGAAGCGCGTGGGGACCGGGAGACGACGAGAAGCGGGCCTTGTTGAGACATCCAGGAAACTCAGGATACGCTGATGATACTGCGCGATCCTAGAGTTCTCCTGTTAACGCGGCGTCAACACTGTTCCGACTGCAGCAGGGCTTTCTGCAACAAGGCTTCCGCGCTGGAGCCGCGCGGCAAGTTCTGCAGCGCGGTCAGCCCGTCGACGTGGCGCGATCGCGAAACGCCTCGACCATCAGCGGGTTCAGTCCGAGCTCCGCCAGCGCCTCGCGGGCCCGTGCATTGTCCATCGCACGCCCGGCGAGCCGGTGGCCGCTCAGACGGTCGGGCAGGGCGGTGAGCAAGGCGCCCTGGCCCAGCCGCCGCGACCATTCATGCAGGTCCTGGGCGAGGAAGCGATAGCCACCTACCGCCATGACGCCGGCCGGCGGCGCGGTGATCGAGATCGTGTCGTGGGCGCGATCGAGCCGCACCGCATATTCGGTATCGACATAGTCGCGCGCGGGCGGCGGCATCAGCGAGTCACTGGGCGGCGCCGGCGGCGCGTAGGCGGCGATCACCACCATCGGTCCGCGCAGGCCCAGCGTTCCCTTCGGCGTGACCAGGATCTCGCCGGCGATCGACGAGCCCGGCTGCTCGCGCGGCGCACCCTGCCGGCCCGGCTTGACCGGTCCCGGATTGCCGTCGGCCGAGGTGCGGCGCACCGCGAACAGGCCGGCTTCGCCGAACAGATAGACGTCGGTGAGCTCGATGTCGCGGGTCTTCCAGGCCGGACTCGAGGCCACCTGCTCGGGCGCGCGCCACAGGCCAAGCACGTAGCGCAGATTGGGCAGGCGGCCGGCGAGCTCGCTGCCGTCGAGGCGCAGGACAAGCTGCGCCGGCGCGATCAGCGTGTCGCACGCGAGCTCGGCGAGCTGCTGCTCCAGTCCATCGGCGTCGAACGGATGATGCAGAGCTAAGCTGCCACCGGACAGCAGCCAGGTGACGACGGAGGCAGCGAGGCCCGCGAACGAGGACGGCACGAACGCCGACATCATGTTCACGCCTTGCGGCAGATCGCTCTCGAGCGAGATGGCAAGCCCGCCGGCGATCAGGCTGAGATGGCTGCGCGGCACCGCGCGGAAGCCGTCGGCGGTGACGTCGAACGAGACGATTGCGGCCTTGCGGCCGTCCGGCATCAGCCCGCGGGTCGAGCGCGACGGCTTGGCGATCGACTGGTCGAGCGAGAACATGCCTTCGGGCAGGTCGTTGCCGAAGCCGCAGACGTGGCGGATCGAGAACGCTTCCGCCGCGGCATTCATGGCGAGGTCGGCATGGATGACGCCGTCGACCTTCGACATCGTGACGATCGCCCGCGCGCTGGTGCGGTTCAACGCCGCCACCAGCTCGGCCTGGCGCCACAGCAGCGGGAACACGGCGACGACCAGCCCGGCCCGATGCGCCGCGAGCACCGTCAGCACGAACTCGATGGTGTTGGGCAACTGCACGGCGATGACCGAATGCGGCGGCAGCCCGGCGTCGATGAAATGCGCTGCGAGCGCCGAGATCACCCGATCGGCTTCCGCATAGGTCAGACGCATCGGAGAGCGGCCGGTGATGCGCTGCTTGTTGATCGGATCGACCAACGCGACCGCATCCGGCTTGCGCGCCAGGATGCGTTGAAACAACGCGTCGAGCGTCGGCGACGTATTGGCCTGATTCACCTGTTGCCCCGTACTTTCACGGATCCGGCTAATACAAATTCCCTCAAGACCAACTGCCCCGGTTGGTCATCTGGGTGCCGGCTCCGGCCGCTGCCACCAGCTCTCCGGGAGCGCTCCCGTCAAAGCTGTCCTCTTGGGCCGTTCTATACGATTCCACCGAGCGATCCATTCCTCGGCGGCATTGAGCACTGGAATAGCGTAGAACCCCGCCATCAGGGTACGGTCCAATGCACGAACGGTCGAGATAAATTCCGTCCTGTCGCGGGCCCGCAACAGCGCGGCGATCATGGCGTCGACCGCCGGGTCCTTGGCGCCCATGTAGTTCCGTGTCCCGGTCCGGTCGGCGGCCTCGCTGCCCCAGTAGAACGCCTGCTCGTTGCCGGGCGATAGCGACTGGTCCCAGCGGTTCTGGATCATGTCGAACTCGAAGCTGAGCCGGCGCTGGTCGAACTGCACGGGATCGACCACCCTGATCGACGCATTGATGCCGGCGCGCTTCAGGCTTGCGGTATAGGCCAGCGCGATGCGCTCCTGGTCGCGCGTCGTGACCAGGATCTCGAAGGCGAGCGGCTCCTTTGTCGTCCGCTGCCGCAGCATCGTGCCGTCGAGCCCGTAGCCGGCCGCCTCAAACAGGTCGAGCGCCGCCTTCAAGGCGGTGCGGTCGCGGCCGGAGCCGTCGGTCACCGGCAGGCGGTAGCTGCCGTCCATGATGTCCCGCGGGATCTGCGCGGCGAACGGCTTCAGCAATTCGCGCTCGGCCGTATCCGCCGCGCGGCCATAGGCGGACAGCTCGGAGCCGGCGAAATAGCCGCCGCTGCGGCGGTACAGGCCGAAGAAATAGTTGCGGTTGATCCACTCGAAGTCGAACAGCAGCGTCAGCGCACGGCGCACCTTGACGTCAGCGAAGACCGCGCGGCGTGTGTTGAACACCAGGAACTGCGACGGCTGCGGCATCTCCGAGGTGATGCTGTCGCGGACGACCTCGCCGTTGCGCGCCGCCGGGAAATCATAGCCGTCGTGCCAGCGCAGCGGCTCGGTCTCGACGCGGAAGTCGTAGAGGCCGCGCTTGAAGGCTTCGAACTGGCCGTTGGCCTCGCGGTAGTAATCGAGGCGAACCTCGTCGAAGTTCCACAAGCCGCGATTAATCGGCAGATCGCGGCCCCAATAATCGGGATTTCGGCTCAGCGTGATGCTCGCCCCGGGGCGAACCGCCGTCACGCGGTAGGGACCGGAGCCGAGCGGCGCTGTCATCGTCGTGTCCTCGAAGCCGGCCACGTCGGTGGCGTGCTTCGGCAGGATCGGCATCAGCCCGAGGATCAGCGGCAGCTCGCGATCCTGTTCGCCGCCGAAATCGAACCGGATCGTCAGGGGATCGAGCACGTCGACCTTGGCGACCTTGCCATAGTACTGCCGGTGGTTCGGCCGGCCGTGGTCACGCAGCAGGCTCCAGGAGAACGCCACGTCGTCAGCGAGCACCGGCTGCCCGTCGGAAAAGCGGGCGCGGGGATCAAGCCGGAAGGTGACGTAGGTTCGGTTGTCGTCGGTCTCGACGCTCCGCGCCAGCAGCCCGTACAGCGTGAACGGCTCGTCATTGCCGCGGGCGAGCAGGCTTTCGACCACATAGGTGCGGATTTGCTGCACTGCGACGCCGCGGACGATGAACGGGTTGAGGCTGTCGAAGGTGCCGAGCAGCCCCCACACCAGGCGTCCCCCCTTGGCCGCGTCCGGATTGACGTAGGCCATGTGATCGAAGCCGGCGGGCAGGGCCGGGGCCCCATGCATGGCAATTGCCGCAGTTTCGGCAGCGGTTGCCGGCACCGTGTCGAAAGCGGGCGACAGCGCCAGGACCATGGCGCAGCCGCGCAGCGCCCTGCCGAACATGCGCTGCAACGTCAGGACCAGAACGCAAGCATTTGATTCGAAACAGGCCACAACAGGCTTTTATCACACGCCGGCAAGCGCTAGACCCCAGCCTTGCCATGGTCTCGCGGCATTGATCTTTCCGCGCACCGCGTTATGAAAGCGGTCAATTAAGCCGGGCGGCAACGCCTGTCACTTAACCGCCTCATTTCCTGAGGAGACAGCCGCTTCAACGGCTTGGTGTGGCGCCTTTGGCGGTCTCGGGCGCTGCCGTTCAGAAAGGGTTTTCCGCAATGTATTTCCGTGACTTGGCCTCGTCGGTTGGGCCGCGTGGGCGGCGCATCGCCCTGCTGGCGGTCACCGCGCTGGCCGTTTCGTTCGCTTCGGAGGCGCAATCGCAGGCCCAGCCGCCTGCTGCGCCCAAGGCGAAGGCTCCCGCTGCCGCCCCCAAGGCCCCCGCGCCGGCCGCCCAGGCTCCCGCCGCTCCTCCGGCCGGCGGCCAGCAGGCTCAGGCCCCAGCCGACATGCCGCAGCTGATCTACGCGCCCTGGACCAAGTTCTGCCTCAAGGGCCAGGACGCCAACGCCAAGCAGGTCTGCTTCATCGGCAAGGACGGCCGCATCGAGTCCGGTCAGCCTGTGGTTGCGGCCGTGATCATCGAGCCCGAAGGCGAGCCGCGCAAGATCCTGCGCGTCACCCTGCCGCTCGGCATGCAGCTGCAGCCGGGAACGCGGATCGCGGTCGATACCGGAACTCCGATCGACGGCAAATTCGTGATCTGCTTCCAGAACGGCTGCATGTCGGACTACGAGGCCTCCGCGGATTTCGTGAACAGCCTCAAGAAGGGGCAGACCCTCTACGTCCAGGCGTTCAACTCGAACGGAACCGCGCTGACGCTGCCGCTGCCGCTGCAGGAGGGCAACAGCAGCTTCGCCAAGGCCTATGACGGTCCGCCGACCGATCCGAAGGAGTTCGAGAAGACCCAGCAGAAGCTGCAGGAAGAGCTGCAGAAGCGCGCTGAAGAGCAGCGCAAGAAGCTGGAGCAGCAGGCCCAGCCTCAGGCCAAGCAGTAAGCACACAGAAAAGGCGCTCAGGAGAGCGCCTTTTTTCTTCAGCTCGGTGCTGCGAATTCGGTGTCGTAGTGCGACCGGCGAGGGTTTCGAGCGGGCGGATCAGTTCAGCAGCGGATTGCGCGGGCGGTAGCCGCCGGACTTGTCCTTGATGAAGATCTCCGCAACCTGAGAGTGCCGGATCGGCTCGCCGGACTCGTCCGGAACCAGGTTCTGTTCCGACACATAGGCGACGTATTCGGATTCCGCGTTCTCCGCCAGCAGATGGTAGAACGGCTGATCCTTGTGCGGCCGGACCTCCTCGGGGATCGACAACCACCATTCCTCGGTGTTGTTGAACTCCGGATCGATGTCAAAGATCACGCCGCGGAACGAGAACACCCGGTGCCGGACGATCTGACCGATCTGAAACTTGGCGGTTCGCGCTTTGATCATGCTCAGTCGAATAGACCAGGATTGAGGCCGATGCTAGTGCCCCTCCGGCGGATTTAATCTAGACAGTTCCGAATCGCGCCGCGCCGCGACCTCCCGCATTCCGGGCCCGCAGAGGGCCGCCCCGCCGAGATCCATGTTCGACATTCTCAATCTCGCTCTGCCTTATTTCGGCGTCGTTTTCATCGGCTTCGCCTGCGGTAAATGGCGGAGGCTGCCCGAGGCCGGGCTGGCCTGGATGAACTTCTTCCTGCTTTACGTGTCGCTGCCGGCGCTGTTGTTCAACCTGATCGCGCGGACGCCGTTTGCGGAGCTGAGCAACCCACCCTTCCTGGTTGCAACGACGCTCGCAACCATGCTCACCTTCACCTTGGCGCTGCTGCTCGGCAAGCTCATCGGCGGGCTGTCGCTGCGCGAGGCGACCATGGCTGGTCTCGCCGGCGGCTATGGCAATATCGGCTACATGGGGCCAGGGCTGGCGCTGTCCGTGCTCGGCGCCAAGGCAGCGGCGCCGACGGCGCTGATCTTCTGCTGCGACAGCATCTTCCTGTTCTCGATCGTGCCGCTGCTGGTCGAGCTCACCGAGCGCGATCACGCCTCGATCGCGCATGCGCTGCGCACCGTGCTGCGCCAGATCCTGCAGAACCCGCTGATCATGGCGACAGCTGCGGGCATCCTGGCTGCAGCGCTACAGATTCATCCGCCGACCGTGCTCGACCGCACCTTGCAGTTCCTGCAGAACGCGGCCGCGCCGACGGCGCTGTTCGCGCTTGGCGTCACCGTCGCCTTGCGTCCGTTCGAGCGGCTGCCCTGGGAGGTGCCGGTGCTGACGATCACGAAGCTGGTGATCCACCCGCTGCTGTCGTTCGGCCTGATGCTGCTGTTCGGGCCGTTCCCACAGCCCTGGGCGGCCACCGCGGTGCTGATGGCGGCGCTGCCGCCAGCGCTTAACGTGTTCATCATCGCGCGCCAGCACGACAGCTGGATCGAGCCGGCCTCGTCAGCGGTGCTGATCGGCACCTTCGCGTCCGTGGTCACGCTCACCAGCGTGATGTGGCTGATCCAGAGCGGCCGGCTGGTGTTTCCTTAGAGCATGATCCGGAAAAGTGGAATCCGGTTTTCCGAAAAGATCATGCTCAAACAGAGAGGTAAGATCAGCCCGCCCTGCGGGTCGTGCGCCAGGATGGCGCCAGCCCTTCGCGCATCGCCAGCCGCCGCAGCGGACCGATGCCGCCGATCAGATGCATCCCCACCGCGCGCATCGACTGCACCGGCAGCAGGTCGCTGAGCAAAGAGCGGTTGGCAACGTCGATGACGAAGGTGCGGCTCAGGATGTCGGCGCGGCGGGCCGCGCAATAGCGGGCGATCACCTGAGGTGCGCCGAGATCCTCGCCGGCAGCCCTGGCCTGGCGGACGACCTCCGCAATGTCGATGCCGTCGCGCAGGCCGAGGTTCAGTCCCTGGGCGCCGATCGGCGGCACGACATGCGCGGCTTCACCGATCAGCGCAATCCGGTTCTGGGCGTAGCGCTGCGGCCGCTCGATGCCGAGCGGAAACATGTGCCGTCCCGGCTCGACATGGACGCGGCCGAAGATCGCGTGGGACTGCCGCTCGGCGGCGGCGGAGAGCGCGTCGTCGTCGAGGCCATGAAGCCGCTCGGCTTCCTTTGGCGCAGCGACCCACACCACGCTCGAGCGGTCGCCCGGCAACGGCACGAACACGCATGGCCCGTGCGGCGTGTGGAATTCGGTCGAAACGTTGTGGTGCGGCCGCGCATGGGTGATGTTGAAGGTCAGCGCGGTCTGCTGCAACGCGCGACGGCTGACGCCGATGCCGGCAGCTCCCCGGCACAGCGAGTGGCGACCATCGGCGCCGACTGCGAGCTGCGCGCTGAGCGTGCGCCCGGACGTAGTGGTGATCGTGACCGACTGCGCGTCGCTGCGCACGCTCTCGGCGTCCTCGGCGATCCGCACCAGTCCCTCGATGGCGCGCGCGCGCTCCTCCAGCGCGTCGACCAGAACCTCGTTGGCGATGTTGTAGCCGAACACGTCGAGGCCGATTTCGTCGGCGACGAAGCGGACTTCGGGCGCGCGGATCAGGCGTCCGGTGTCGTCGACGAGCCGCATCGCCTTCAGCCCGGCCGCGCGATCGCGACAGGCGGACCACACGCCGATCTCGTCAAGGAAGTCGACGGAGCCGCCGAGCAGGGCGGTGGTGCGATTGTCGGCATAGGGGACGTGGCGCGCCACCAGGGCGGTGCGGACGCCGGTCTGTGACAGGGCGATGGCGGCCGCGAGCCCGGCCGGGCCGCCACCGACAACCACGACATCGAAGCTGTTTTCTTGGTCGGTCATGGCGGAACAATTGACCTTCCCGCGCGCTTTTTCAAGGGCCGCGATCGTGCCTGCGCGGCGCATCGCCGCAAGCAACGATATGCAATTCGCTCCGATTCCTGATAGCACTGCAACTGCATGGATCAGGTGAGACCAACGAGCGAGATATCGGCGACGTCCGCGCGCCGCGCCGCGGCGTTTTCAGTGCACGTCTTCACGGCGCTCGGCGCGGGCGTCGCGCTGTTGGCCATGCTGCAGGCCGTGCGCGAGCATTGGACCGCGATGTTCTGGTGGCTCGGCGTCGCGCTGGTCATCGACGGAATCGACGGACCGATGGCGCGCCGGCTCGATGTCATCAACCTGCAGCCGGACTGGTCGGGCGACGTGCTCGACCTCGTCGTGGACTTCACCACCTATGTGTTCGTGCCGGCCTATGCGATCACCGCGAGCGGCATGCTGCTGCCGCTGGCCGCGCCGGTGATCGGCGTCGGCATCGCGGTGACCGGCGCGCTGTATTTCGCCGACCGGCGCATGAAGAGCGACGACAATCATTTTCGTGGTTTTCCGGGACTGTGGAACATCGCGGCGTTCTACCTGTTCCTGCTGCATCCGCCGCCGCTGCTCGCCACCTTGGGACTCGCGGTCCTGATTGCGCTGACCTTCGCCCCGTTTCACGTCATCCACCCGGTGCGCGTCGCGCGGCTGCGCTGGCTGACGCTGCCGCTGGTCGTGCTCTGGGGCATACTCGTCATCGACGCGCTGGCCCAGGATTTCGTCGTCAGTCCCTTTGTCACCGCGGTGCTGTGCGCCATCGGCCTCTATATCGTCGCCAGCGACTCCGCGATCCGCCTGTTGAGATCTTTGAAAGCATGATCGACCTCCTGACCAGTCCCGAGGCATGGGCCGCGCTGCTGACGCTGACCGCGCTCGAAATCGTGCTCGGCATCGACAACGTCATCTTCCTGTCGGTGATCACCTCGCGCATCCCGCAGCCGCAGGCGACGCGGGCCCGCCAGATCGGCTTGGCGCTGGCGCTCATCTTCCGCATCATGCTGCTCAGCGTGCTGGTCTGGCTGATCGGACTCACCCAGCCGGTGTTCTCGATCCGCGGCCTCGGCTTCTCCTGGCGCGACATCATCCTGATCGCAGGTGGCCTGTTCCTGATCGCCAAGGCGACGCATGAGATCCACGGCGAGGTCGAGGCACGGGAGGAGGAGGGGCAGGAGGGCGGCGGCGCCAATAAGTTCTTCTGGGTCATCCTGCAGATCATCGTCATTGATCTCGTGTTCTCGCTGGACTCGATCATAACCGCGATCGGCATGGCCCAGGATCTCGAGATCATGATCGCGGCGGTCATCATCGCCATGATCATCATGTACGTGTCGTCCGGGCCGGTCGCGCGGTTCGTCGCCAACCATCCGACCACCAAGATGCTGGCGCTTGCCTTCCTGGTGCTGATCGGCGTCGCCCTGGTCGCCGACGGCTTCGAGTTCCACATCCCCCGCGGCTACATCTACTTCGCCATCGTCTTCGCGCTCGCGGTCGAGGCCTTCAACGTGATGGCCTCCCGCAACCGCAGGAAACGCAAGGGTTGAGTTGAAGGGCTGAGTTGACAAGGCGCGCGTGATCGCCTTCGCTTTCAGCCCACGGCATGGCCGAACGGCGCCGCGGCTCGCGCGCGCCGGGCCGAATATCGGCTGAGAATCAGGTAATTGTCGGAAATTCTTGCGCCAGCTTGTCAATTGCGGCCGCAAGCGAATCCGAAAGGGAGATCGCGGAATGGCCAAGGCGGTGCGCGTGCACAAGGTGGGAGGCCCGGAGGCCCTCGTCTATGAGCCGATCGATCTTGCCGCGCCCGGTCCCGGCGAGGTCCGCATCCGCCAGCATGCGATCGGGCTGAACTTCATCGACGTGTATTATCGCACCGGTCTTTACAAGGCGCCCGGCCTGCCGTTCGTCGCCGGCAACGAGGCGGCGGGCGAGGTCATCGCCGTCGGTCCGGGCGTGACGAATTTCCATCCCGGCGACCGCGTCGCCTATTACGAGAATCTCGGCGGCTATGCCACGGAGCGCAACATCGGCTGGCAGCGCCTGGTGAAGCTGCCGGACCACATCACCTACGAGCAGGGTGCGGTGCTGATGCTCAAGGGCCTGACGGTCTGGTATCTGCTGCACAAGACCTTCAAGGTCGAGCCGCACCACCGCGTGCTGATCCATGCCGCGGCCGGCGGCATCGGCCTGCTCGCCTGCCAATGGGCGCGCGCGCTCGGGGCGCATGTCATCGGCACCGTCGGGTCGAAGGCCAAGGCCGACCTGGCGCTGGCCAATGGCTGCGATCATGTGATCCTCTACAACGAGGAGGACTTCGTCGGCCGGGTGAAGCAGATCAGTCGCGGCGAGCTGTGCGACGTCGTCTATGACGGCGTCGGCAAGTCGACCTTTCCGGGATCGCTGTCCTGCCTGAAGCCCCGCGGCCTGTTCGTCAGCTTCGGCAACGCCTCGGGACCGGTGCCGCCGTTCTCGATCGCCGAGCTGAACAGCCATGGCTCGTTGTTCGCGACCCGGCCGAAGCTCAACGACTATATCGGCAAGCGCTCGGAGCTGCTGGAAGGTGCGGATACGCTGTTCTCCGCGGTCATCAGCGGCAAGCTGCACGTCCCGATCAATCACGCCTATGCGTTGAAGGATGCCGGACGGGCGCATGCCGACCTGGAGAGCCGCGCCACGACCGGCGCCTCGATCCTGAAGCCGTGAGCCGCCGACGCGACGCGCTCTAGGCTTCGTCCCTGACAGCGGCTTCAGGACCGGCGGCACGGCTCCACAACACCTGATCCGTCTGTGCCGCCGTGGCGGGCGCGATCCGCGCTGGGGCGAGACTGTCTTCTCCACGACGCCAGGCGTTTTCGCGCTCGGCATCATCGAGCGCCAGGGCAAGGCCCTGGTTCAGCTCGTAGAGATCCGAGGCGAGTTCGGCGGCGTCCAGCGCCGCGCGTAGCGAATCCTGCACCAGGCTGCGCAGCGCGACGTGCGGAGCCGATACTGGCACCTCGACATCCCGTCCGGCCATCGCCTGTGCGCAGGCGCGCCGGTCGAACGAGGCGTGACCGCGGCAGGCGAGCGGACGCACCGGGTGAATGATGCAGCCACCGCGGACCACGAACGGGCAGGGCTGGCGCAGCGCCATCCGCTCCGTCTCGCCCAGGCCGCGCGTCAAGCGGTTGGCGAGCTCGACGCGCCGCGACAGCGAGCCGAGCGCCGTCGCTGACATGCGTTCGTCGATCTGGCGGATGTAGCGTGCCAGCAGAAAGATCTCGGGGGCCGTTGCGGTGACCCGCAGTGCGCAGCACGACGGACAGCCCTTTGCGCAAGCGAGCGCCGGCAGATGCGCCGTCTGCGCATCGATATTCGCCTCGAACAGATCGAAAGCGCGATCGGCCAGTACGTTCACCAGGTTCGATGCGGCCGGGGTCGAGACGACGAGCGCGCTAAAAATGCGCTGCAGTCCATGAAAGGCCGCGTCGCTCATCCCCATCCTCCACCATGCGTGACGATGAAACGCCAGCGACCGCGGCGCACCCGGCGCACCGCGGTCGACAGGAATGAGGCAGAGAGGACGCTCACCGCCTCACTCGGAGAGAGCCCGATCAGGCCGCGACGTCCTTCAGGATCGCCTCGAAGCAGGGGCGGGGAATGCGGAAGAAACCGCGGCCGCCCGCGAAGGTCTGGTAATGCGGACGGGCGATGTCCAGGAGCCGCTCATACCACTCGTTGGCGGTGAGGCTGGCAGGCTTCTCGCCGATCGTGTTGATGTCGGAGTTTGGGAAGAAGCGGACGTGGATCAACACTTCTTGGGTGGCGGCAGCGGGGGCGATGTGGCTGCGCGTGTCCTCGACGGGCAGCACCCGAGCCAGATTGTCTCTCGCCATACTTGCATCTCCTTCTTGCGTGCCGACGTCGTTGTCGGCGGGATGATCATCAGCTTGGTCCGGCAAGCCTCGTCCCTGACGAGCTGATCACATCCCGTACGACGCTATATCCAGTGAGATATAACATCATGCATCGGATCGCAGGTGTTTGGCCCCGACAACATCGTCGTTGGCGAACCTGATCGTCCTTGATGGAAATCAAATGGGCGTTCATCTCGAAGGCGAACTTGTTAGCAGCTTGCCTCCCAAACGAGCAGCCGAGACACAGGATGCGATTTGGCACCCTGCGCCTCGGCGACGCACCCGGCTACGCGACGCAGCGTGCCGCGCCGGCCTTGGTCAGGAGGTCGTCCAACTGGTCGATCATCGCAGTGATCTCGTCCCGGGTGACGTTGAGCGCCGGCATGAAGCGCAGCGTATCCGGTCGCGGCGCATTCAGCAGCAGGCCACGTTCGAAAGCATGAGCTACGATCGATGGCGCGATCGGCCTGACGACGTCGAGCGCGAGCAGCAGGCCGCGGCCACGCACGCCGCCGAGCCCATGCCGCGCGGAGATGCGCTGCAGCTCGCTCTCGAGATAGATGCCGTTGTCGGCGACCGACTTCAGGAACTCCGGCTTTTCGATCACATCGAGCACGGCAAGCCCGGCGGCGCACATCAGCGGATTGCCGTTGAAGGTGCCGCCCTGATCGCCATGCTCGAAGCATGAGGCCTCGTTCGTCGCCAGCAGGGCCGCGAGCGGCACGCCGCCGCCGATGCCCTTGCCCAGGGTCATGATATCCGGGACGACGTCGGCGTGCTCGTAGCCGAACAGTTTTCCGGTGCGGCCCATGCCGGTCTGGATTTCGTCGACGATGAGCAGCAGCCCATGTTGGTTCGTCAAATTCCGTAGTTGTTGCAGGAATTCCGTCGTCGCAGGCCAAACGCCGGCCTCGCCCTGGATCGGCTCCAGCATGACGGCCACGGTGTTGTCGGAGACGAGGGCCTCGACCGAGGCGATGTCGTTCAGGCGCGCCTTCGGAAAGCCGCTCACCTTCGGCTCGAACAGCGGCTCGAACGCCTTCTTGCCCGACGCCGACATCGTCGCGAGCGTGCGTCCATGAAATCCGCCTTCGAAGGTGATGATCTCGTAGGCACCGTTCTTGCGCTTGGCGCCGTATTTGCGCGCGAGCTTGATGGCGCCCTCATTGGCCTCCGCGCCCGAATTGGTGAAGAACACCTGATCGAAACAGGAGTGGTCGACCAGCGCCTTCGCCAGCTTCAGGCTGGTATCGTTGAAGTAGGCCGGGCTCGGTGTGATCAGGCGCGTCGCCTGCTCGGCCAGCGCCTTGGCGAGCTCCGGCGGCGCATGGCCGAGCGCGTTCACCGCCCAGCCCTGGATGAAATCCAGGTAGCGCTTGCCGCTGTCGTCCCACAGCCACGAGCCCTTGCCCTGCACGAAGACGGTGCGCGGGCGCGCCGTGATCTCCATCAGGGCATCATACGGATGGGGAGCGGTCAGCATGTTCAAGTCTCCTATGCGCTGGGGGAAACGACGGGCCAAAAGCGAGAAGGCCGCTCCTTTGCGGGAGCGGCCTTCTCGAAAACCGGGAGCTGATGAGTTAGTCGATCAGCAACGTCTTCGGACATGGCGCGCCCCGGCATCGTCACGGCGGTGACGACGGCAAACGGCGGCGCGGCGGTTGGTCCGGTTGGAGATCATGCGGCGGCCCATACAGGTAAAGCGCGACCGCTGTCAAGCCGAAGGCCTCGCAGGCCGCCACGGAGGGAGGCAAATCATCTTGTGAGAACGGAGCGCCGGCGTGCGATAGGCGCCCGGCCTGGATGACAGCTCGGACGCTTAGTTTCAATTTTACCAAACATTTAGCGACTTCGCTTACGGTGCCTCTTTGTTGCCATGCAACGCTCAGGACGAGCGATGTCGAAGCCCCATCTCACGATCGCCGATGAAGTGCAGGCGGCGATTGCCACCGGCTCAGCCGAACGCTGCTCCGGCGTTGCCGAGCGGGTCGCGTCGCTGTTCATCGCCTCGGCCGGGAGCCTCGACGTCGAGCAGCACGCGCTGTTTTCCGACGTCTTCGAACGCCTCGTGAATACCATCGAGCTACGGGCACTGGCCGACGTCGGGGCGCGGATCGCGCTGGCTGAGCTGAGTGTGCAGCTTGCGCCCGTGCCGCAGGCCCCGCTGGCCGTGATCCGGCGGCTCGCGCTTCATAGCGACATCGCAGTGGCCGGGCCGGTACTGTCGGAATCGCCGCGGCTCACCCCCGAGGATCTGGTCGAGATTGCGAATACGAGGGGCGAGAAGCATCTCGTAGCCATCGCCGGCCGCTGGTGGCTGCAGGAGATCGTCACCGACGCGCTTCTGGTCCGGCGTTTTCCGAGTGTCAGCCGGAAGCTGATGAAGAATCCGGGGGCGCGAATTTCTGCGGCCGGCTTCGCGATCGTTCTGGCGCAGGCGACGGGCGACCCGGAACTCGCCATCGCCACCGGTATTCGCGCCGATCTGCCGTCCACGCTGCGCAGGACTTTGCTGCTGCAGGCCACCGAAGCCGTCAGGGCGCGGCTGCTCGCGTCCGCGCCGCCGCATCTCTACGAGGAAATACGCAGCGCCATTTCGGCGGCGGCGGCCGTCGCTGAGCAGGACATGTCGCGCTGTCGCGATTTCGGCAGCGCCAAGCTGACCGTCGGGCAGTTGAAGCAGACCGGCAAGCTCGACGAGGCGATGCTGCAGGACTTTGCCCGGCAGCGCCGCTATACGGAAACGATCGCGGCCATCGCAGAGCTCGCGAAATGCAGTGTCGAGCTGGTGCGTCCGTTGATGCAGAGCCTGCGCAGCGACGGCATTCTGGTGCCCTGCAAGGCCGCGGGGCTGAGCTGGAACACGGTCGCGACGATCCTCGACAGCCGGTTCGTCTCCGGCCAGACGAAGCCCGACGAACTGATCAAGCTGAAGACGAAATACCTCGCGCTGACATTGGACGAGGCGCAGCGCCTGCTCAAGCTGTGGAGCGTCAGGGCCGCAGCGCCTTCCAAATCCCATTGAGCAGCCGGCGCACGCCTGTTCGGCGCCGGCCGTTGGCAGCTGCTTGGCCGGATCAGAACCCGGCGACCGTGCCGTGCAGGTCGTATTCGTCAGCCCGTTCGATCTTGGCCGTGACGATCTCGCCGATGCGGAGCGGCCTCCGGCTCGATAGATAGACCGCGCCGTCGATCTCGGGGGCGTCGGCCTTGGACCTGCCCTTGGCTACGGTCGGGCCGACCTCGTCGATGATGATTTGCTGGCGTGTTCCGACCTTCCGCTTCAGCCTGCGGGCGGAGATCTTCTGCTGCCGCGCCATCAATGCGTTCCAGCGCTCCTGCTTGATCTCGGCGGCGACCTGATCGGGCAGCGCATTCGACGTCGCGCCAGCGACGGGCTCATACTTGAAGCAGCCGAGCCGATCGATCTCGGCCTCCTCCAGCCAATCCAGCAGATAGGCGAAATCCGCGTCGGTCTCGCCGGGAAAGCCGACGATGAAGGTCGAGCGCAAAGCGAGATCGGGGCAGGCGGCCCGCCAGCTCTTGATCCGGTCCAGCGTCCGGTCCTGTGCCGCAGGCCGCCTCATCGCCTTCAGGACGTTGGGGCTGGCATGCTGGAAGGGGATGTCGAGATAGGGGAGCACCTTGCCCTCCGCCATCAGCCCGATGACCTCGTCGACATGCGGGTAGGGGTAGACGTAATGCAGCCGCACCCAGGCTCCGAGATCGCCGAGCTCGCGGGCCAGATCGAGGAAGCGTGCCCGGACGCTGCGGTCCTTCCATTGGCTCTCGGCATATTTCAGGTCGAGGCCATAGGCGGAGGTGTCCTGCGAAATCACCAGCAGTTCCTTGACGCCCGCCTCGACCAGGCGCTCGGCCTCGCGCAGGACGTCCGCCGCCGTACGCGACACCAGATCGCCGCGCAGCTTCGGAATGATGCAGAACGTGCAGCGGTTGTTGCAGCCCTCGGAAATCTTCAGATAGGCGTAGTGGCGGGGCGTCAGCTTGACGCCCTGCGGGGGAACCAGGTCGAGATGCGGGTTGTGCACGGGCGGTAGCGCCCGGTGAACGGCGTCCAGCACGCTCTCGTATTGCTGCGGCCCGGTGATCGACAGCACGCCGGGATAGGCCTGTTCGATCTGCTCCGGCTCGGCGCCCATGCAGCCGGTGACGATGACCTTGCCGTTCTCGGCCATGGCCGAGCCGATGGCGGACAGCGATTCCTGCTTTGCGCTGTCGAGGAAGCCGCAGGTATTGACGATCACGATGTCGGCGCCGTCATGCTTGCGGGCAAGCTCGTAGCCCTCGGCGCGCAACCGCGTGATGATGCGCTCGGAATCGACCAGCGCCTTCGGACAACCGAGGCTGGTAAAAGAAATGCGCGGCGCTCTTTCCATGTGCTCGCCCGGGACCTGTTGAATTGTTCGGATATGGCACCCCAACTAATTGATCCGATGAAGAAATTCAATAACGAACGTGAGCGGTGCGATATTAAAGCAGGCTCCTGGAGGGTGAGGCGATCGGCCATATCCGGGAGGTATGGACGGACTGAGGGGCTCTTGATGCCGGAGCTCGTTCCAATCGAGCCGAATGGCTCGAACGTGCGCGTTTTGGTTGTTATTCTGTTTCTTGCTTGATTCAACGGAGCTCAACAGCGATGCGCCGCTTCATCCTCGGCATGGCCTTCGTCATCGTTTCCTGTGGCGCGACGTTTCCGGTGCGAGCTGAAGTCGACAAGATCATCCATGTCTGCGATGGCAAACTAGGCATGTGTCCGGAATTCAGGCCCCGCGTGGATGCCCCTGATGGGTGGGTGAGGAACGAGGCCGCGAGCCTCAAATACGGCGCCTCGATGTTCGTGCCTGTCGGTAAGAAATTCGGCAAAGCCGAGGCCATCATCTATGCCCGAGGCAGCTACAACAAGGATCGGACCGGATTGGCTCAATGGGTCGCAGGCAGCGATCGGAATTGGACGGCGACATCCGACGCGAATGCCAAGATCACGGCGCTTCCCTCGATCAACCCGAAGGTCATCATCAACCGCTACGACAATCCGTCTCTGAAGGACCAGCCGATCGAAGTCATCGCGCATTACGCTGATCTCGACAAGGACGGCAACTCCTACGTCGTGCAGCTGGTGATCTCCGGCCTCAACGAGACGGCGGTGCTGGCTGCAGTGCCACTTCTCGACAAGATGATCGCTCGCGCGCTGATTCCGTGACCACCGGCTCCGGGCGGACATGCCGGGAACTCCGGTCGAAAGCATCCATTCGTTGTCTCAGCCGCAAGCGATCGAAACAAGGCTGATCTGGGACGCGGAACCCTGCTGCATCTTGGAACTGACTGATGGGCGAGGCGTCAGCTAGTCCGAAATACTCAGAAAGACAAGGCTTCAAGGCGGCCGCGTCCATGCTATGGATGACCGCCCGGATCCCCTGGTGATCGATGAGCGCCGAGCAGTCGCCTAAAATCGTAATCGTTGACGAGAGCCCGATCCGCGCAGCCATTCTGGAAGAGGGCCTGCGGGAGGCGGGATTTACCGGCGTGGTGCATGTCAGCGAGATGCAGGGACTGCTGGCGCGCATATATGCCCTGGACCCCGACGTCATCGTCATCGACCTGGAAAACCCCAGCCGCGACGTGCTCGAGCAGATGTTCCAGGTCAGCCGCGCCGTCCGCCGGCCGATCGCGATGTTCGTGGACCAGAGCGACGCTGCCTCGATCCAGGCTTCCGTCGAGGCCGGCGTCTCCGCCTACATCGTCGATGGTCTCAAGAAGGAGCGGATCAAGCCGATTCTCGACCTCTGCATCTCGCGCTTCAATGCGTTCTCGAAACTGCAGGATGAACTCGAGCGCACCAAGTCGGCGCTGGAGGATCGCAAGGTCATCGACCGGGCCAAGGGCATTCTGATGAAGATGAAGGGCTTCACCGAAGAGGAAGCCTACGTCCTGCTGCGCTCCACGGCGATGCGCGAGAAGAAAAAGATCGGCGAGATCGCGCAATCGATCCTGACCGCCTCGGAGATGCTGAAATGACCGGGCCGCTTCGCATTGGCTTCATTCCGCTGGTCGATGCTGCGGCCCTCATCGTCGCCGTCGACAAGAGATACACCGCGGCGGAAGGTCTCGATGTCACGCTGGTGCGCGAGGTCTCCTGGTCCAATGTGCGCGACAAGCTCAATATCGGACTGTTCGACGCGGCCCATCTGCTCGCTCCCGTCGCCATCGCCTCCAGCCTCGGCATCGGTCACGTCAAGGTCCCGATCGTGGCGCCGTTCGCCCTTGGCGTGAACGGCAACGCCATCACGGTGACGCCGTCGTTGCACGCCGCGATCATGGCGAATCTCGACGGCGACCGCTTCGACCCGATGGCGACGGCGCTCGCCCTGGCGCGCGTGGTCGCCGAGCGGCGCAAGGCGGGCGCCGAGCCGCTCACCTTCGGCATGACGTTTCCGTTCTCGACCCATAACTATCAGCTTCGCTTCTGGATGGCGGCGGGTGGCGTCGATCCCGACGAGGACGTCCGGCTGGTGGTGCTGCCGCCGCCCTACATGGTCGACAGCATCGCCAATGGTCATGTCGATGCCTTCTGCGTCGGCGCGCCCTGGAATTCGATCGCGGTCGATCTTGGCATCGGGCACATCCTGCATTTCGTTTCGGATGTGCTGGTGCGGGCGGCGGAGAAGGTGCTCGCCGTCCGGCAGAGCTGGGCTGACAAGCATCCGGACGCATTGACGGCGCTGGTTCGCGCGTGCGCGCGCGCGGCTGACTTCATCGAGCAGAACCGCGAAGAGGCGGCGCGCATCCTGGCTCAGCCAGAGAGGATCGGGGTCGATGCGGAGGTGCTCCAGCGCACCCTGGACGGTCGGCTGAAGATCTCGCCGGACGGTACCATCCGGGAAAGCTCGCGCTACCTGCTTGTCGGCCGTGAGGGGGCGGTTCGGCCGGAGAAGATCCAGGCCGCTTGGCTGTATGCCCAAATGGTGCGTTGGGGCCAGACACCGCTCAGCGGCGAGGCGCTGGAGACGGCCATGGGCGTCTTCCGGCCGGATATGTACGACGCGGCGCTCGGAACGGCCGGGCCCGCGCAGGACAGCGCCATTGGCGCGTTTGCCGGTCCGCCATTCGCGGCTGACGACGTGCTGGGCCATCTCAAGGCCTTCAAGATCGGCCGCTGGAAGGCCTGATCCACCGCGACGATCAGAATTCGGGCATCCAACTCTGCCGACCAATATTTGGGCGGCATGCCCGCTTTTCGGGGCTTCGGCCTGCATTGGCGCGCTCGGCGATTCGGGCAGAGCGCTGTTTTTCCTCACATTTCCTGGGCTTTGGGTCTGGCACGCAACTTGAATGTTGCAGTGCAGTCGGCCGCCACAGATGCCGCTGACTGCAATCCTTGCCGGATTTCCGCAGCAACGAAGCTGATCGGACCGCTGATCTGAACACGCCCGAGCCGGGCGTTCGGACGAGGCGGTCCTCATCCCATCCTCAAAGCCGATCGCCGTGGCCGCTGGAGCTTCGTCCGCCATCATGAAAATCGAACCCGTGTCAGTCGACTTCAACGACGAGCAGAAGCGCTACCTCGAAGGACTGGCCGTTGGCCTCAAAGTCAGTCTGGGCGGCCGTGCTCCGGCTGCGGCTGCGACGGCTGCAGAGCCGACCGGGCCCGACGCCATCCACATCAAGGCCCAGGACAAGGTTCTTGCATCCGGGCGCAAGCTCGCCGACCAGGAGAAGGTCAAGCGCGAACTGCATCCGTTCGATGCCTATGAGAAGCTGAAGGACCAGGCCCGCAGCAACGCCGCGCCGTCGGCGGCCGACAATTTCCGCTGGCGCTATTACGGCCTGTTCCACGTCGCGCCGGCGCAGGATTCCTACATGAGCCGGCTGCGGATTCCGAACGGGATCATGAAGCACTGGCAGCTCGCGGGTCTCGCCGATCTCGCCGATCAGCTGTGCGGTCCCTATAGCCACGTCACGACGCGCGCCAATCTGCAGCTGCGCGAGATTCCGCCCAAGCACGCGGTCATGCTGCTGGAGGGGCTCTCCGATCTCGGCCTCACCGCGCGCGGCTCCGGTGCCGACAACATTCGCAACGTGACGGGAACGCCGACGGCCGGCATCGACCCGCAGGAGCTGCTCGATACGCGGCCCTATGCGCGCGAATGGCACTTCCACATCCTCAACAACCGCTCGCTGTATGGGCTGCCGCGCAAGTTCAACGTCGCGTTCGACGGCGCCGGCCGCATCGCTGCGCTGGAAGACACCAACGACATCGCGTTCTCCGCCGTCGAGGTGAAGGACGGCTTTGGCGCTGCGCCGGGCGTCTGGTTCAGGCTCGGCCTCGGCGGCATCACCGGCCACAAGGATTTTGCCAAGCCGACCGGCATCATCGTCGAGCCGGAGCGTGCGACCGAGGTCGCCGACGCCATCGTGCGGCTGTTCATCGAGACCGGCGACCGCACCAATCGCCTGAAGGCGCGGCTCAAATACGTGCTGGACAGCATGGGCCACGACAAGTTCATGGAGGCCGTCGAGGCGAAGCTTGGACGCAAGCTCACGCGCGTGCCGGACGAGGCGCTGAAGCCGCGCCCGGAATCCGATCGCATGGCGCATATCGGCGTGCATCAGCAGAAGCAGCAGGGGCTGAACTGGATCGGCGTGGTGCTGCCGCTCGGCAAGCTGACGACCGACCAGATGCGCGCGCTGGCGAAGATCGCGGCAGATCTCGGCGATGGCGAGATCCGGCTCACGGTCTGGCAGAACCTGCTGCTGTCGGGCGTGAACGACGACAACATCGCATTGGCCTGCGCGGCAATCGAGCGGGCCGGGCTGTCGACCAAGGCGTCGCCCATTCGCGCCGGATTGATCGCCTGCACCGGCAATGCAGGCTGCAAATTCGCGGCATCGAACACAAAGAAGCATGCCGCCGAGATCGGCGACTGGTGCGAGAGCAGGGTGGATGTCGACACGCCGCTCAACATCCATCTCACCGGCTGTCATCACTCCTGCGCGCAGCACTACATCAGCGACATCGGCATGATCGGGGCCAAGGTGCCGGTCGGCGACGGCGACGACACTGTCGAGGGCTATCATCTGTTCGCCGGCGGCGGCTTCGGACCGCAGGCCGATATCGGCCGCGAGGTCTATCGCGACCTCAAGGCGGCGGATGCCCCGCGGACCGTCGAGAAGCTGCTCAAGGCCTATCTCGCCCATCGCGCCTCGCCCGAGGAGACCTTCCTCGCCTTCGCCCGCCGCCACGATGGCGAAGCGCTGCGCCAGCTTGCCGAAGCCCAGACCTCGTCCGAGGTGTCAGCATGAACCAGATCACGCCCATGTCGAAGATCGAGATCATCCCGCCGACCGCGCCGTTCTCCGAGGCGCAGCGTTCCTGGCTCAACGGCTTCCTCGCCGGCGCCCTTGGCCTCGACGGGACGACGGCGTTGTCGCCGGCGCAGAACGGCGCCGTGCTCGCGCCCGCCGGCAATGGCGATGATGGCGAGGCGCCCTGGCACGACCAGACGATGCCGATCGCCGACCGCATGAAGCTCGCCGACGGGCGTCCGCTGCGCAGGCGCATGATGGCCGCGATGGCGCAGCAGGATTGCGGCCAGTGCGGCTACAATTGCAGCGACTATTCGGATGCGATCGCCGATCGCAGCGAAGCCCGGCTGAACCTGTGCGTCCCCGGCGGCAAGGAAACCGCGCGGATGCTGAAGGCACTGTACGAGGAGATCGACAAGGCGCCAGTGACAAAGCCCGCCGCGTCGGCAGCAGTGCCCGCGAAGGTGTCGGTCGTCGTCAACGAGGCGGGGCGCTCGCGTGACAATCCGGTCGAGGCGACGTTCCTGTCGCGGCGCCTGCTCAACAAGCAAGGTTCGGAGAAGGAGACCTGGCACATCGAGTTCGATCTCGGCGAGGCCGGGCTCGATTATGTGGTGGGCGATTCCTTCGGCATCTTCGCCAAGAACGACCTCGGTCTCGTCGACCAGATCATCGCGCTGCTCGGCGCCTCGCACATGACCGAGGTGAACGGCAAGCCGCTGCGGCAATGCCTGCTCGAGGACGTCTCGCTGTCGCCGGCGCCGGACTCGCTGTTCGAGCTGATCTCCTTCATCACCGGCGGCGCCACCCGCGAGAAGGCGCGGCGGCTGGCACAGGGCGAGGATCCCGATGGCGATGCGGCGACGCTCGACGTGATGGCCGTGCTCCAGAAGTTCTCCGGCGTGCGGCCGCACCCCGAGGCCTTCGTCGAAGCGCTGGAGCCGCTGCAGCCGCGGCTGTATTCGATCTCCTCGTCGCACAACGCAACGCCGGGCAAACTCTCGCTGACCGTCGATTGCGTCCGCTACGTCATCGGCAAGCGCAAGCGGCTCGGCCTTGCATCGACCTTCCTGGCCGAGCGCATCAATCCCGGCGACAAGCTGCGCGTCTACGTGCAGAAGGCGCACGGCTTCGCGCTGCCGGCCGATCCGAAGACGCCGATCATCATGGTTGGCCCGGGAACCGGCATCGCGCCGTTCCGCGCCTTCCTGCTCGATCGCAAGGCGACCGGCGCGCCGGGCAAGAACTGGCTGTTCTTCGGCCACCAGCGCAGCGACTGCGATTTCTTCTACGCCGACGAGCTCAACGCGATGAAGACGGCCGGGCAGCTCACGCGGCTGTCGCTGGCGTGGTCGCGGGACGGCGACAAGAAGTTCTACGTCCAGGACCGCATGCGCGAGGTCGGCCGCGAGGTGTGGACCTGGCTCGCCGATGGCGCCCATCTCTACATCTGCGGCGATGCCAAGCGCATGGCCAAGGACGTCGAGCGCGCGCTCGTCGACATCGTCGCCCAGTTCGGCGCCCGCTCCACCGACGAGGCCGTCAGCTTCGTCGCCGACCTCAAGAAGAAGGGCCGGTTCCAGCTCGACGTCTATTAACCAAGCGAATCGGGCTGGAACCCCGCGGATAAAATTCTCGGCCGGAACCACGGCTGAGAATTTTATGGTTCCAAGCGGACCCCGGGCAGGGGGCTTGTCGTTATTTCGCCGGTTGCCTTGCGCCCGGCCCCGAGAACGCATTTCTCTCGTGGCTGGAACTTCAGGAGACCGCCGATGCAGACGATCACACACCTGCGCCCGATGCCTCAGGCTCGCGCCATGCGCGAGCGGAGCACCACTGCAGCGCTGGTCGCCTTCTACGGCGCCGTGGCCCTGATTGCTGCGATCACGCTGGGCATGCCCTTCACCCATCCGTTCTGATCAAATTCCTTTTCGATCACGGCGCCGTCTTGAACGGCGCCACCTTGATCCCCGCCGCATCGAGCGCCTTGCGCACCTCGCGCGCGATCTCCACGGCGCCGGCCGTGTCGCCGTGAATGCAGACGGTGTCGGTGCGCATCTTCATGACCTTGCCCGTCACCGAGATCACCGCGCCATCCTGCACCATGCGGGCGACGCGATCGGCAATTACCCGGGGATCATGCAGCACCGCGCCGGGCTTGCTGCGCGACACCAGGAGGCCGTTGTCGTCGTAGGCGCGATCGGCGAACACCTCGTGCGCCATCGACAGGTTCGCCCTCTCACCAGCCGTCACCAGCTTCGAATTGGCGAGCACGACGAAGATCAGGCTGGGATCGACCGCCTTGATCGCCTTGGCGATCGCGTTGGCCGTCATGTCGTCCTCGCAGGCAACGTTGGACAGCGCGCCATGCGCCTTCACGTGCGTGACCTTGTGTCCCGCCGCCGTCGCGATCGCCTGCAGCGCGCCGATCTGGTAGGCGACGAGGTTCTCGATCTCCGAGGATTTCAGCCCCGGCACCGGACGCCGGCCGAAGCCGTGCAGGTCGCGATAGCCGGGATGCGCGCCGATGCTGACGCCCCTGGCCTTGGCCATCTCGACCGTCTTTCGCATGATGTCGGCATCGCCGGCATGAAAGCCGCACGCGACGTTCACGGACGTCGCCAGCTCGATCATCGCAGCGTCATTGCCCATTTCCCACGGGCCAAAGCTTTCTCCGAGGTCGCAGTTCAGGTCGACGGTGCTGGTCATGTGATAAAGTCCGCTCGTTGATGAGATGCAATCGCTAATCAGGCGTCACTCCAGGCCAGGTCGCGACGTCGGTTGCGCTCACGGCATGGCCGGCGACGTTGGCCGTGAACAGCGCGTCAGTGTTGAACTCACTGCTTGCGCGTTCGGTGACGCGGCCGGGCAGGCTGCGCAGCAGATCCCTGAAGCGGCGCAACTCCGCCTGCGCCTCGGCCATCGTCACCGCCCTGAAGCGGAACGGCGTGCCGGCCGGCGTCTGCGCCAGACGACCATAATCGGCTGATATCACGGTCGCGATCTTCGGATATCCACCGCTGGTGCCGCGGTCCGACATCAGCACGATCGGTGAACCATTGCCGGGCACCTGGATGCTGCCCTCGACGGTGCCATCAGAGACGATGTTGTGGCCATGCAAATGACGGATGACGGGGCCCTCCAGGCGATAGCCCATGCGATCGCTGGTCGCCGACACCATCCAGTCGCTGCCGAGGAACAGCGCCTTCATCTCGTCGCTGAACTCGTCGTCCTGCGGTCCCATCACCACGCGGATCGCGCCGCTGGCCTTCGGCAGTTCGATCTGCATCTCCGGCGTTGGGCTGGCGGGTGCGACATCGAACACATCGCCGGATTGCAGCGGCCGGGGGTAGGGGCTGCCAAGTCCCGCGCGCGCGTTGACGGAGAGGCTGTTGAACATCGGCTCGCCGGCAATGCCGCCTGCGATCGCGAGATAGCTGAACGAGCCACCGCGCGCAAAACCGAGCGTGAGCTTTTCGCCCCCGTTCAACGTCACCGACGTATTCATCTCGATCTGCCGCTTCGCCACTTCGGCGGGGCGCGGCGCGCCTGACAACGCGACGCGCACAGCGCCGCCCTTTGCGCTGAACGTCGCGCCAAACGGGCCGATCTCGATCGCGGCCGCCATCGGCTCATTGCCGACCAGGCTGTTCGCTGCCGCCAGCGACAGCTTGTCCATCGCCCCCGACGGCGTCAGCCCGTAGCGCTGCGCGCCGAAGCGGCCGCCATCCTGGACGGAGCTCGCCGGGCCGATCTGGGTGACAACCAGCGTGCTCATGCCGCGATCCGTTCCGCGATCAGCTCGCCTGCTTCGGCGGCGCGCTCCTGCTCGGCAAAGGTCTTCACGTCGACCGCGGTGAACCTGACCTCGTCACCGGGCTCGAGCAGAAACGTCGGCTCGCGGTGCAGCTGGAACGTCCGCATAGCGGTCCGGCCCAAGAGGTGCCAGCCGCACGGACCGGCAAGACATTGAATGCCGGTCTGGATGCCGCCGATGGCGATGATGCCGGCCGGCGTCGCCAGTCGCGGGTTCTGCCGGCGCGACATCTGCAGCGACGGGTCGAGGCCCGACAGATAGGACCAGCCGGGCGTGAAGCCGATCATCGCAACGCGATAGGTCCCGGCGACGTGGCGGGCGACGACTTCGTCGGGCGTCAGGCTCAGCGCCTTGGCGACGTCCTCGAGATCGATGCCGTTCTCGCCGCCATAGCAGACCGGAACCCGCCAGCGCCTGATGTCGGTCTCCGGCGCCAGCGAGCCGGCCGACAGCGCGAGCAAGCGGCTGCTGAGCGCCGCGTGATCGATCACGCCGGGATCGTAGTGCACCAGCAGCGAGCGATAGGTCGGCACCGTCTCGGTGACGCCATCGATCGCTGCCGCAGCCAGCGCGTGATCGAGGGCCAGGACGCGGCGGTTGGCGGTCTCGTCGATGGTCCGGCTGAACTCGACGGTGACGGCGCTGTCGCCACTGGGCAGCAGGCGAGGGGGTGGAAAAAGGTCGGCCATGAGTCCGAAGAGTCCGCGTTGATGGTCCCTGATCTAGCTCGTTTCGGTCGGGAGTGGAATTGGGTCAAAGGCAAAAAGTCTCGAAAATTCAATAAATTAATCGGATGTCTTGCGATAAGGAGACTTTATCGGGCCTCCCGCAACCCCGCATGCGCGGTGTGCACCTCGCTGGCCCTTGACGGCACGACCGCCGCTCGCAAGATGCGCCTGCTTTTTTCCGCCAGCCCGTTTGGAGCACTAGTCTCACAATGTCCCTCACGCCCGAAGCCATCGCCACCCTGTCCCAGGTCACCACCGCGACCATCACGACGGTCCTGCTGAAGAAGGGGTTGCGCAACGTCTGGCTGCGCGGCGCGAAGCCGCTGCGCCCGGGACAGAAGCGGCTGGTCGGTCCCGCCTTCACGCTCCGCTTCGTGCCGGCGCGCGAGGATCTGGCGACGCCTGAATCCTGGTCGTCGCCGATCTCGACCCGCACCGCGATCGAGGCCATGCCCGAGGGCTGCATCGCGGTCGTCGACGCCATGGGCGTCAAGGACGCCGGCATCTTCGGCGACATTCTCTGCGCCCGCATGGTCAAGCGCGGCGTGACCGCGCTGATCACCGACGGCGTCGTGCGCGACCTCGAAGGCGTGCTCGGCACCGGACTTCCCGTGTGGTGCGACGGCTATGCGGCGCCGCCGTCGGTCGCGGGTCTGACCTTCGTCGGCTGGGGCGAGGCGATCGGCTGCGGCGGCGTCGCCGTGTTCCCGAACGACGTGATCGTCGCCGACCAGGACGGCGCGGTGCTGATCCCGCAGGCGATGCTCGATCACGTGCTCGCCGAGGGCCCCGAGCAGGAACGCATGGAGGCCTGGATCGTCGACGAGGTCAACAAGGGCGCGGTGCTGCCGGGCCTGTATCCCATGAACGCCGAGACCAAGGCGCGCTACGCCGCGTCGAAGAAGTAGGTCGCGGCGACGATCGATCGACGGCAGAGTTTCAGGAAAGGCACGATCATGGTGGACGTTTATCTCGCGGGCTCCCGCCCCACGCGCCGCGCGGCGGCCGAAAGCTTCACGGGCACGGTGTGGCAGGACCCGATCATCACGCCGCAGGCGCCGGCCCGCGTCGCCTCCGCCCGCGTGGCGTTCGAGCCGGGCGCGCGCACCGCATGGCATACCCATCCGCTCGGACAGACGCTCTACGTCATCCAGGGCGTCGGCCGCGTGCAGGCCAAGGGCGGACCGGTGCGCGAGATCAAGGCGGGCGACGTCGTCTGGATCCCGCCGGGCGAGAAGCACTGGCATGGCGCCGCGCCGACCACCGGCATGGTCCATGTCGCGATGCATGAATCGCTCAATGGCGAGCACGTCACCTGGATGGAGCACGTCACCGACGAGGAATACGCGACGCCCGTCGGCTGATGCGGGACTAACAAGATGTCGGGCGCGCGGTCGCAAGGCCGCGTGCTTTTGTTTTGAACGGGCGCCGCTCAGTTCACCCGCGTCCAGGTCTGGCCGCCGCAGAACATGCCGCCGAACGCGCAGCCCTGCACCTTCAGACTGTCGGCTCCCTTGAGGGCGATGGTCGAGTCGTAGGTGCTGCCGCTGTTCGGATCGAAGATGCGGCCGCTCCACTTCTTCTCCTGGCCCTTCTCGCTCGGGCGCATGTTGATCAGGATCTGCTCGCCATTCTGGCTGGTCTTGGCGTCCACGGCGTAGCCGCACAGATTGGCGCCGCAGGGCTCGATGCGGATCTTGCCTTCCTTCTCCTCGGTCAGCCACAGGCCGACAGGCGAGTTCGGATCGCGCGGGGCCGCCGCCGGAGGCGGCGCAGCCGTGGCAACGGTCGCGGGCGTCTGGGCTGCACGCGGCGGCGGCGCCGCAGGGGCAGGAGCCACCGGAGCTGGAGCGACGGGAGCCGGCGCAGCCGGAGCGGCGGCAGTCGTTGTCGCCGTAGCCGGCGGTGATGCCGGCACGGGGGATACGGGCGCCGGCGGTGCCGCTGCCTGGGCGGGCGCTGGTGCGACCGGCGCAGCTGGCGGAGGGGCGGGGGCGGCCGCAGTCGCGGGCGTCGCCGGAGCAGGAGCGGCTGGAACCTGCGTGGCCGGGGCTGGCGCCGCAGGAACCGGCGTCACAGCGGCCTCGGCGGGCGCTGCGGCTGGCTGCTTGCGCTGGCCATCCTGGCCGCTTTTGGCCTTCTTGGCCTTCTTCTGCTCGGTATTGTCGTAGACCCCGGGGATCTGCACCGTGCCGCGGTCCGGATCGATGCGGATGGTGTTGCCGCCATACTCGATGACGTATTGCGCCTGTGCGGCGCTGCTCGCCAGCACCACTGCCGCAACAGCCAACAGCCTCTTCATCAGTGTCTCCGCCATGCCGGTTGCTGATGTGAGCGAGCTCACGCGCTGGTAAGTCGCAGCTGCGGCAACCCCGGTTCAATGCAAGGCCTGCTCAAAACAAGGCCTGCTCAGAAATCGAGCGGCGCATTGTCGACCACCTCCTTCATCACGAAGAACGTGCGTGTCTGGCGCACCCCGGGTAGCGAGATCAGCTGGTCGCCATGCATGCGGTTGAAGTCCTGCATGTCGCGGACGCGGATCTTGAGGAAGAAGTCGAAATCGCCGGCGACCAGGTGGCAGTCGAGCACGAATTTCAGCTTGCGGATCGCCGCCTCGAAGGTGCGAAAGCTCTCCGGCGTCGAGCGGTCGAGCACGACGCCGACCAGGACCAGCGCGCTGCGCTCGACCTTCTCGGGCGCGATCTGCGCACGCACGTTTCTGATGTAGCCGTCGTCGAACAGACGCTGGGTGCGGCGATGACAGGTCGCCGGACTGACATGGACCGATGCGGCCAGCTCGGCATTGCTCATGCGCCCGTCCTTCTGCAGCAGCTGCAGGATCCGGCGATCGACGCGGTCGAGTTCGGTATCGGAAGGTTCTTTCATCAGATGGCCGTCAGGTGAGAGAAATCGTCGTAAAATTGGCTTTTGTCCGACGTAAGCACGGAAATGTCGGCCAATAAAGAGAGCACCTTTCTCGTCCATTTTCGTATGGTGCGGCCGACCCATTCCACCACCCACGGAGAGATCCCGTGCTTCGGCTCGACAAGTTCAAGAAGTATCCGCTCACCTTCGGCACCACCCCGATCGAGCATCTGCCGCGGCTGACCGCGGCGCTCGGTGGCAAGGTGCAGATCTACGCCAAGCGCGACGACTGCAACTCCGGCCTCGCGATGGGCGGCAACAAGCTGCGCAAGCTCGAATACATCGTGCCCGACGCGATCGAATCGAATGCCGACACGCTGGTGTCGATCGGCGGCGTGCAGTCCAACCACACCCGCATGGTGGCGGCGACCGCGGCCAAGATCGGCATGAAGTGCGTCGTGGTGCAGGAGAGCTGGGTGCCGCACGAGGACGCCGTCTATGACCGCGTCGGCAACATCCTGATGACCCGCCTGATGGGCGCCGACAGCCGCATCGTCGAGGACGGCTTCGACATCGGCATCCGCAAGAGCTGGGAGAATGCGATCCAGTCGGTGAAGGATGCCGGCGGCAAGCCCTACGGCATTCCGGCCGGCGCCTCCGTGCACAAGTTCGGCGGCCTCGGCTATGTCGGCTTCGCCGAGGAGGTGAGGGCGCAGGAAGCCGAGATGGGCATCAAGTTCGACTACGTCATCGTCTGCGTCGTCACCGGCTCGACGCAAGCCGGCATGATCGTCGGATTCGCCGCCGACGGCCGCGCCGACCGCGTCATCGGCATCGATGCCTCCGGCACGCCCGAGCAGACCCGTGCCCAGGTCCGCCAGATCGTCGACAACACCGCAGAGCTCGTCGAGCTCGGCCGCAAGGTGCGCGACGACGAGATCGTGATCCTCAACGACTACGCCTATCCGGCCTATGGCGTGCCGAGCGCCGAGACCAACGAGGCCATCCGCCTCGCAGCTCGTACCGAGGCGATGATCACCGACCCGGTCTACGAGGGCAAGTCGATGCAGGGCATGATCGACCTGGTCAAGAAGGGCTACTTCCCGGAAGGCTCGAAGGTGCTCTACGCCCATCTCGGCGGCGCCCCCGCGATCAATGGCTACAGCTACACGTATCGCAACGGCTGAGGACGGCGTCGGCTGCGGCCTCGCCGCGATGAGCCGCGGTGCTGCAACAACCACAACTGTCGTCCCGGCCTCCGAGCCGGGACCCATACCCACCGGCGGTGCTGATCTTGCCGCTGCTGCATCTCCGCGCCTGCCACAAACAACGGCCTGTGAGTATGGGTCCCGGCTCGGAGGCCGGGACGACACCGAATATGTGGCGCGAGTGATCCAGATAACTATCAAACACGACAGTGCGTCCTCGCGACGCATGACGTCCGAGCGATTCATTCGTTCGACCCTCCTGAAAGAAGAGGGCGCAGGGAATGCCGGGTGAGGGCCTCACCCATGGCCCGCCTGCACAAGAATAAGCAGGCGGCAGTCACCACAGGTGCAGCCGATCACCGGCATTCCCTGCGCGATGGTTTTAACGCTTCTTTCGTGCTCTCCCCGGTGTACGGCTTGTTAGCCACCGTCGCAGGCGGGATCATCATCCCCCGCCGACTTGACGCCAGCACCGCGGCGTCAGGACCACACGACTTCACGTCCGCATCATTGCCGCTCGTCGGCGTGCAAGCACGCCCGGCAACAACACGGCCATCGCCTCCCCACCTCGCGTGTCGTGACGATCGCGCGCAACGCCCCTCTCGATGAGGCGGGATGCGGGCAGTCAATCATATATTTCTGAAAAACGAAAGAAGAAAATTTGTGCCGAGAGTACTGGACACACTGATTTGCATTGATATTGCACGCAAACTTCGTGTTTCGGCGCAGCCGTCGAGAAGACACTCGCCAGTCGGAGAGCCGCGAAATCGCGATCGGCTTGGACCGGAGCGATGGTCGCGGTAGGATTTAATGCCGATCACGGCGCGAACCCTCGATCCGGAATTGCCGAGCGGGTTGTTGAAACGACATGATCTGTCTTGACTACCGGACGTGCGGTCCAGATGGCGAGCCGTCGGTTGTGCATGTCGATCAGGAGTGGCGTTACCGGATCACGCTTCTCGCGGACGACTTCGAGACGTTCATGAAGCACGACAAAGTTCACAAAGTGCTTGGCAAGGGCGACTTCGTGCTCGTTGTCAGCGAAGGCCGCCTTGGCGACAAGCATACGTCCTTTTATGATTTTTCCGTGTGAAGGACGACAAGTTCGCCGAACATTGGGACATTCTGGAAACCATTCCATCGAAGGCCGAATGGAAGAACAACAACGGGAAGTTCGGCTTCTGAGTGCGCGGTGATGCCCATTGGTCGCGCGATTGACCTGCAACGGTAGTTTGATCGCTGTCTTGCTGGCATTGTTGAGCCGAGGGAAACAAGCGACAAGAATGACTCCGCCCCGCCGCGGGTTCGGCGCACGCAGAAGTGCTCTCAGTGTTGCTGGGCGGGGACGGTCCGATCGATGAAGTGGTGCGCACCTGCAAGGCGACCATGCGGGTGCGCAGAATAAACGGCAAGGCCTCGAGCCCGCGAACGTTGCACGCGACAACGCACACCCAGTGCCCCTGATCCTCCGGGGAGGCGTTGCGTACGTCACGGAATTCGCAAGCGTAACAGCTTCGCCCCTACAATTTGCCGTCGCGGACAAGTCGCGCGACGTGCACATTGAGCTTGTCGAGCAGCGCATCGAACTGCGCGCGCTCGCCATCCGATAGAACGGTCAGCATTTTGCGTTCGCGTTCGAGTAAGATCGGTGGCCGCAGTCGCCCGCGGATTGGGAACCCGATTGACAGGATACTGGATGAATTTACAATCATAAGTTGTTTAATTGATTCGCCATCCCTATGTTGCACGAAGAGAACCGATCATGAGCACCACCGCCGCCGGTCTCGAGGTCGGGACATTTCGCGTCGATTCGAGCGGACAGGCGACCTATCGCATTCCGATCCCACTTCCTCCAGGAATCGGCGGCCAAAAGCCGGCCCTCGAAATCGCCTACGATCACCGTCGCGGCAACGGCGCGATGGGGATCGGCTGGAGCCTGTCGGGGCTTTCCTCGATAGTCCGCATGAAGGCAAATCCCAGCACCGACGGCTACCAGGGCGCCATTACCTTTACCGATGGCGATCGGCTTGCCCTTGACGGCAAGCGGCTGGTCAATGTTCAGGGCGACTATTGGGCGGCGGACGCCGTCTATTACCTGGAAGACCATGACTGGCGGCAGGTGATCGCCGGCGCCGCCGCGACCGACGGCTTCACAGTCTACACCAAGAACGGCGACGTCTTGTCCTATGGCACCACCACGGACAGCTGCATCATGGCCGGCAGTCAAGCCGGCACCGTCGTTCGCGCCTGGGCATTGGCGTCGATCGAAGACCTCAACGGAAACATCATTCAGTTCAGCTATACTAACACGCCCTATACCGGCAGCGTCGATACGGGCGAGTATTATCTGTCGACGATTTCCTATTCGGTGCGCACCGTCGCGCCAGTGATCCAGGCGCAACGGATCCTCACCCTGGCCTATCAGTCGCGCCCCGATCTCATCACTGTCTGCATGGCTGGCCAGACGATAACTACCAGTGCGCTGCTCGCCACCGTCGCTGTCATGATCATACCGAGCGCCGAAGCGTCGCCGGTACCGGTGACCAGCTATGCCTTCGTTTACGAACAATCCGCCGTCACCAACCAGAGCCGCCTGAGTTCGATCACGCGGACCGGCGCCGACGGGTCGACGCTCCGCCCGACCGGAATTTACTGGGGCGAGGTCGACCAATTGTCCTTCGACTGCAGCCAGCCGACCACGGCGGTGACGCTCGGTAGATTGCGGAAAATGTTTCTTGCGGATATCGATGGTGACGGCAAAACTGAACTGATCGCCGTCATGGAAAGTCGGGGCCATACGCTGTTGGCCGGCGTGGTGGCGCAAAGCGATGACTGGCAGGGGCAGATCTCCTTCGCGCCAGGCGCTTCTTCCGCTCTCCTCGAGGGATACGATCGCGGCTTCTCAGAATTCCTGCCGGCCGATGTCAACGGAGACGGGATGGCAGATCTGGTTGTTGCGTTCCGTGATCGCCAGACAGGTAATCTTTCCTTTGACATCTATTTGTCGACCGGATGCGGCTATCAATTCGCCAATCGGGCCGTCACCCGCCAGCCATATGATCCGTTGAGGCAGATCTTCCGGGTCCTTGACGTCAACGGCGACGGCCGCTCCGACATCGTCCAGGCGGTCGACGCGTCCGGTAGTCTCGTTTTCAATATCTTCATCTCGGATCTCGCTGGCGCCGCCGGCAACAGCGTTGGCACGCTGTCGAGTCCGTTTGCTCCCATCGCCACCTCCTTGGCCTGTTCGTTCGACAGCCAATGGCTGTTTGCCATGGACCTGAACGGCGACGGACTCGTCGATCTGCTCTATGGGTCCACCGCCTCCGGCAGCCTGGTCCTCACGCCGTTCATCTCGCTCGACACGCCAACCGGCCTGCAGCCGTTGGTCGCCGGCGCCACCACCAATCTCGGCACAGTCGACGGCGCCAGCTTCCTGTCACCGCTCGACGTCAATGGCGATGGGTTGGTCGACCTCGTTTGGATCCAATCCACCAGCTTGACCCTCAGCACGCTTCTGTCCAACGGCGCCGGCCAATTCACGATCAATCAATCCGGTACGCTGCCGACCGGCTTCGTACTCAATATCGATCAGGTTTATTGTATCAACAGCCCAAGCGAAGCCAATCTGGTTGCGCTCAGCACCCCATCGGGGGCCACGCAGACCACGTTGTCGATCATTTCGACCAGCAATCTCGGGGCGACCGTGACCGTTACTACCCAGCAGGTCAGCCAGACGGTTTCCCCCGGCCAGGTGTTAATCGGCGACCTGTCCGGCACGGGCGTCGGCGACATGCTGTGGTATTCAGCCGCAAGCGACTTCACCTGGAACATCACGCCGTTTCCCGCTCGGGGCAACCGACCAAACCTGGTCAAGACTCTGCGCGATCCCATGGGTGCCGAAGTGTCGATCGACTATGCGCCGCTTTCCGATGCCCGCGTCTATGCCGCAACGGTCCGCCCCCTTTATCCCAAGACCAGCGGACTGCGCTTCCCCGACCGGTTGTCGCCCGCCTTGTTTCCTGTCCAGGAAATCCTTGGCTTGGCGCTGTATGTGGTGGCCGGCTATGTGCGCAGATGGACGCCGCCGCAAACCCCGGTTGCGATCGACCTGGAAGAGGAGCGCTTTGGATTCCAGTACGAGGATGCCAAGCTCAATCTGAGCGGCCGGGGATGGGAAGGGTTCAGAAAAAGGACCACCGTCAATTTCGGCACCGGGCTGCACAAGATCGAGACCTATGGTCAGGACTTCCCGTTCACCGGAAGGCCGACCTCGGTCCGCCTCGAAGCAGCGGGCGCCCTTCTGCAAGAGGTGGTCAGCAGCTATTGCAGCCGCGCCCCCAGCACGGCGCCGTGCGGCCGGGCCGTGGAAACCCTGCAAACCGGCCAAATCCTCCGCCATTTTGAAGACGGCAGGCTTGATTACGTGGTCGGCTCGACCTTCAGCTATGACGCCTATGGCAATTGCAGCATGGAGGTTTGGAACGGCTATATTCAAGATCCCCCGGATGCGGCCATGGCGACGCCGGGCGCCCCCACGCTGACGCCCCTCGATCCGGATGAAGTCGTCTATCACCATCGCCGCTACCAGAATACGACGTCCAGCCCCGGCTGGTCGCTGGGTTACCTGTTGTGGGACAAGGTCACCGTAAACGCCGTCGACGGCGACATCACCAGCTTCAAGACCGGCGATCTGACGCTGGCCGGCCGCACCTATTTTTCCGGCACCTGCAACGTGCAGACGGATTCAGCCTGGGATGACGGCAACCAGGTCTGGCTGACGACCGCCTACACCTATGGTGCGACAGGCAATCTGGCGACCCAGACCGCGCCCGGCGGCGGCGTCACCACCTGGGTGTTCGAGTCGAACTATCACAGCTTTGCCTGGTCTTGCACGTCCCCGGCCAACAATTCGGGGACCTCGCTGGTCACGCTGTTCGGTTATGATCCGAGATTCGGCATTGAAGTCGCCCGGCAGGATCCCAACCAAACCATCTTTGCCCAGGCGCTCGACGGCTTCGGCAGGGTCGCGACCAAACAAGGGTCGGCGCCTCCCACAACGTCCCCAGCGACCAATCAAGTGACGTCTTGGGTAACCGGAGACACGCCGACCACCTTCACCCAGGCGTCGTTGGTCACTCTCGAGCAAGTGACCTTCGGCGGGGGCGGTCTGGCCGAACTCCATTGGTTCGGGTCCGACCAGTACGGTAATTCGTTGGGCAATGTAACACGCGAGCTTGATGCGTTGGGACGCGAGCGGCGGCTGTCGCGATTAGTGGACGACCGCACCGTGGACACCTTCACCAACTACGCGCCTTGCGGCAAACCGGCGCTGCGCAGCCTGCCCCTGTTCCGGTCGGATTCCGCAGCGCCCCGCCCGCCGGCCGTGCTCTCCACTTATGACCCATTGGGGCGATTGCTGTCCCGCAGCGCGCCGATCGGCACCGACGGCGCCGACACGACGCTGGCTACCTGGCGCTATGGCCGCAGACAAACGGTCACGGAAGTCCTGGCGGAGGGCAGCGACTCGGCGTTCAGTCGAGTCCTGCAGCGGCATCTGTTCTTCGGCAAACCGAAGATCGTGCAGATCAGCACGGTTTCTGGAACGGGCGAACAGGCCAGCCTTGCCGTCACGACCTTCGGCTACAATCGCTTGGGGTGGCTCACCCAGGCCGTCGATCCGAACGGCATTGCCAACAGTTTCGTTTTCGATTCGCTGGGGCGCCTGGCAAGCGCCAACGATCCCGACCGCAACACCACCGGCACCGGGGCAGCGATCCAGAATGCCTATCATGCCGCGACGGGGCTGCTCAAAAGCGCGACCGACGCCAGCGGCGGCCAGCGCTCCTTCACTTACGATGCCCTGGGCAGAACCCTGAGCAAGACGCTTTCCGATGGCCGCGTGGTAACTTATGTCTACGATACGTCGAGCCCGGGCTATCTGGCGCAGGTGAGCATTGCCGACAGCAGCGGCACCGTGGTGTCGAGCAGAACCTTCACCAACGATCTCTACGGCCAGGTCAGCAGTGAATCCCTGTCCTTCGGCGACTGGGCCTTAACGACATCCTCGGTCATGAATTGGCGCGGACAACTGCTGTCGCGCAACTATCCTGATGGAACCACGCTCACGAATACATACTCGTCGAATGGTCTTCTGAACAAATTCCTCCTTGCTGATACCAACAACAATAGCTTGATATCTGGAACCTATTATCAGTTTACTGCAATGGGACTTTGGCAAAATCTCCAGCTGACGGGTACACCCATTGGCGAGCTGAATTTAACCTATGGGTATAGTCCCTGCGGCCTGCTGATGACCGAGACGGTCAACGAGACCGAGATGAATCTGACATATTGCTATGATTCGCTGATGCGGCTCCGCTCCATGACCGACAGTGCGGCGCCCGCGGCGGATCAGACGGAGTCTTTCAGCTATCAGGACCAACGCCTGGTCGGCGCCACACTTCCCCGATTCACGCCGTCGAATTTCTCCTTCGCCTATGATCCGGCGGGAAACCTCACCAGCAAGGACGGGAATAGCGTAACTTATAACGCGCATTTCCCCGCGAGTATCACCGGCCCGAGCGGAACCGTTCTCTACACCGCGACACAGGATGATTGTGGCCGAACGATTTCTCGAACCGTCGGCGGCACTACCTCGACCTTCGCCTACGATGGGTTCGGTGCGCTGTGTTCAGTCTCCAATGCTCAAGGCGTCGTCAAGACCATGACGACGGAAGACGATGGCCGGTTGCTGCAGGAAAGTGAGGGACAAAAGACGACGCTCTTCCTTGCGCCGGACTACCAACTGATCCAAGAGGACGCGGGCAACGGCACGACCAGCACCATACGCAAATATGTGTTCGACGGGCTCGGACCGGTCGGCATGGTGGAGACCATCATGCCGACCGGTCCGAGCACCGCCACGCTTTTCCGGCGCGATCACAAGGGCAGCATCACGCGTCTCTACCAGGGCGGCGCCGTCACCGCGATCAACGACTTCGCCCCTTATGGGCGGCTGCAAATTCGCAAGGGCGCCGAGTCGGCGAATCCGACTTTCGAGGGCAAGAGCTGGTCGTCGGCGAGCGGGCTTTACCGGTTTGGAGCGCGCTACTACGACCCCAATACCGGCCGCTTCCTCACCCCTGACAGCCAGCTGGGCGGGCAGAGCCTGGCGCGGCAGGATGTCTGGAACCGCTTCGCCTTCGAACTGAATGAACCGATCAATCACATCGACCCCAGCGGTCACAGTGTCTGGGATGATTTTGCCGGCTTTTTTCTGGGCGTGGTCGAGATCTGGTCGGGGATCGCTCTCGGGGTGGAACTTGGAGGGCTCGCGGGGTCGGTGGCCGCCGGCGCCCTGATCTCGGCGGGAACCGGGGCGATCGTCTCCACTGCCACGAATCCCACCAAGAATGACCAATTCTGGGCGCACTTCTGGGAGGAACAGGCCATCAATTTGGTCGTGGGCGGGGTTCTCGGCGCGGCCATCCCGGCGGCCGAAGGCGCGATAGCTACGGCGGCCTTTGGCGCCGTCGCTAAGAACGGACTGACGATCGCGGTTGATACGGTGATTTCGGCCGCGGGCAATGCGGGTGGCCAGTTCGTGACCAATGCGGTGGAAGGCAACACATTGGGCGAGGGCTTGACAGGCGCCCTGGTGTTTGGCGGGGCGTTCGGCGCGCTTGGCGCCATCGGACCGCGTGTGTTGTTTGCTACTCCCTTGGGAGACTTGCGCTATTTCCGCTTGGCCGCCGAACGTGACGTATCCGAACAGCTCGGCAGGCCGATTTCATCGCTTCATCAAATTAGTGCATCCGACTTCAACCAGTTGCAAATCCCCAAGGGCTTGAATTACCGCCCCAACGTGGTGGGGCACCCGTGGAATGCTGTTCAGCTTGCGATCGCAATGAGGATCGCTGCAACACGCCAGGTTTTCATCGATAGATTCGCGGTCGGCTTTGCCGCTGCGGCGGACATCGGCTACGGCCCATTGCAGGCCGAAAGCATCGCCAGCAAGGCACAGTGGGTTAATTCTGAGCTATAGGACGATGCCTGCAAGTGTCACAATGGCCTGCTAGTTTGGGGCGGTCTTTTCTTGGGGGCGTCGCTGAGCAGATGGGGACGTTACCGCCCCCATCCCCTCGCAGACCCGGACGAGTGGAATTCCCGGCGGTTCTTCACGAGTGAGATTCGGGTTACGGTGAGGTGCCTTGACGTCGTCATCTTGACTTTCAACAGTGATGTCACTAGGGAACAGCGCCCCGCGACAGACGCGGACAGACAGAGGCGTACCATGACGGACGATAGCCAGCACCGGGAGTCTCGCTAGCGCGTCCGCTGAGGCGTGCTTGCGCGCCTCCCCTCCGATGCCGGACGGCCGACGCTGCCGGCACATTCCCTCACATCGAGTCTGAGACGTCGAAGCCTGGATTGCGCACGCGCGCATCCCAAGCTCGCCGCTGCGCGTCCTCTGGATCCGCGGCGCGACGCTGCGCGACTCGTATTTCTGTCCAGAGACTCCAAGCGGAGTTTGAAGATGACCCGCACCTTGAGAAACATCGGCATCATGGCGCATGTCGATGCCGGCAAGACCACCTTGACCGAGCGCATCCTGCTCGACACCGGCCGGATCCATCAGGCCGGCGACGTTCACACGGGCAACACCGAGACCGACTCCCATGCGCTCGAAAAGAAGCATGGGATCACGATTTCGGCCGCCGCCATTTCGTGTGAATGGCGCGACGCGTTCATCACCATCATCGATACGCCAGGCCACGTCGATTTCCAGATCGAGGTCGAGCGCTCGCTGCGCGTGCTCGACGGCGCCGTCGCGGTGTTTTCGGCCGTCTCCGGCGTCGAGCCGCAGTCGGAAACGGTCTGGCGCCAGGCCGATCGGCTCGACGTGCCGCGCCTGTGCTTCGTCAACAAGATGGACCAGGTCGGCGCCAACCTGCAGCGCACCGTCGAGATGATCGCCGATCGTCTCGGTGCCACGCCTCTCGTTCTGCAGCTTCCGATCGGAAGCGAGGGCGAGTTCGCCGGCGTGGTCGACCTCGTGTCGATGCAGGCCTTGCGCTGGGATGGGCGAAGCCCGTCGCCGAACGTCTGCGCCATTCCGGAGGAACTACGCGGCACGGCGGAGATCGAGCGGCAGCGCCTGCTCGAGACGCTGGCGGATCAGGACGACGCGATCATGGCGTCCTATCTCGGCGGTGAAGCGATCGGGCCGGCGCAGATCAAGGCGGCGATCCGCAAGGCCTGCATCGCGGGACGGCTGACGCCGGTGCTCTGCGGTTCAGCCTACCGGAACGTCGGCGTTCATCCGCTGCTTGATGCCATCGTCGACTATGCACCGGGACCGGTCGACCGGCCGCCGGTGACGGGTGTCAACCCGCGCACAGGCGATGTCGAGCGTCGGTTGCCGCATCCGGACCAGCCGTTTGCGGCGCTGGTGTCCAAGGTGCAGGCAAGTCGGTTCGGAACGCTGGCGTTCATCAGGGTCTATGCCGGTCGTATTTCGGCGGGGACCTCGGTGATCAATGCGACAGCGGACCGGGCGGAGCGGATCGGCCGGCTGTTGCGCATGCAGGCCGAGGCGCAGACCGAGATCGACGAAGCCTCAGCCGGCGACGTCGTCGCGGTCGTCGGCCTGAAATCCGTCGCCGCAGGTGACACCTTGAGCGATCCGGCGCGGCCTGTCGTGCTGGACGGCTTCGTCATCCCGGCGCCGGTGATCGAGGCGGTGGTCGAACCGCGCGTGGGCCAGGACCAGGAACGGTTGGGACAGGCCCTGGCGCTGATGGCGCGGAGCGATCCATCGCTGCGCGTCGTCGTCGATGCGGACAGCGGCCAGACGCTGTTGCGCGGCATGGGCGAGCTGCATCTGCAGATCGCCGTCGAACGATTGAAGGAGGACTATCATGTCGATGCCGTCATCGGCGCGCCGGAGGTCGCCTACCGTGCGACCGTGTCCCGGCGGAGCGAGGTCGATCACACCCTGCGCAAGCAGAGCGGCGGCCCCGGGCAAATGGCGCGCGTTCACCTCGCCTACGAGCCATCGGAGGACGGCGATACCGGACTCGTGTTCGTCGACAAGAGCGTCGGCGGCGCCATTCCGCGCGAGTTCATACCGTCGATCGAGAAGGCGCTCCGCCAATCGATGCTCGACGGGGGGCCCGGCGGATACCCCGTGCTCGGCCTGAAGGTGACCCTGCTGGACGGCGCCTTCCACCAGAAGGATTCGTCCGGCCTGGCGTTCGAACTGGCGACGAAGGAGGCGTTTCGGATTGGCTTCGAAAGGGCTGCTCCGATTTTGCTCGAGCCGGTGATGCGTGTCGTCGTGACGACTCCCGAGGACTATCTCGGGGGCATCATCGGCGATCTGCAGAGCCGGCGAGGTCGGATTCTGGCGATGGAGCCGATCGCACGCGGGCAGGGCGTCACGGCCGAAGTTCCGCTGGCGGAGTTGTTCAACTACGTCAGCGCGCTGAGGTCACTGTCGCAAGGGCGCGCCGTCCACACAATGGCGTTCTCACGCTACGCGCCGGCGCCGAAAGGCCTGGCTGACAAGGCGGCCCGGTCTGCGTGACGACAACAACGAGATGAGCGGCAGATTGCCGCTCATCTCTCTCCGCAAACCCGGCTACTTGAAGTACGAGGGATAGGTCCAGTAGGCGCCGTCCGTCGCGGTATGCATCCGCATGATCGCCTTGTCGCCGACGCGCTGATCATCGTCGACGATCACCACGGTGCCGATCGGAAAGGTTCTGCACTCGCCGGACGCCTTCTTCGCAAGCCAGAACTTCGCAAAACGCGCGGTGTCATCCATCAGCTCGGCAAGGGTCTTCAGCGTCTGCCACGACCGGCAGGAGACCGCGGCCCTGGATGCAGTCACGCGCTGACCCGGATCGTAGGCGTGAGCAGGACCGATGATGATCGCGGCAAGCAACACGGGAGCGATGCGTCTCAAAACCGGTCTCCTCACAAGGGGCGCTTACTTCTTCACCACTTGCACCTGCCGCAACACCTTCAACAGGTCAGCGCGCGTCTTCGCCGACTTGCCTGGGTCGGCAACCCGGGTGGAGAGGTGCAGGTCGATCCACGTATTGGCCTCGACGCGCTCGGCGCGCAGGTGGGACTGGACGAGGCCCGGGATGGAGACGTCGTAGGCCACCACCTCCCACGCGCCCTCCCGCAGCTTCTCGACACGCGTCGGTGCCCTGGCTCCGGCCAGCGCCGGCGATGTCAACTCGGCCGCCCAGAACGCCTCGAGGCCCTTGTACTGCTGTGCCGGCTCGAGCCAGCCGCTCAGGATCAGCAATGGCTCCGCGCGGCTCAGCTTGAAGTAGCCGGGCCTTGCGTCGCCCACGGGATCGGGCCGGAGCGCCAGCTCGGAGATTTTCAGAGTGACTTGGCTCTGTGGCAGGGTGAACGTGAAGGGGACTTCCGACTGCGCTGGGCTGCTCACGGCGGCCAGCGCAAAAATCGTCAGAACACCGCACAGCAGTGCGGCCATCGGCCCGCGGCGAGATTGCATGATGCCCCCTTGTCAACCCAGGCATCATAGCGCAGGTCCGTGCTCACGCCTATGCGACCGCGAGCGCGTGTTCGGCAAGGGTGAAGCCGATAGTTGCGCGGCCGGCTTCCCGCGATTTGGCAAGTAGCCCCAGAGCTCGACCGTTGATAGATAATCCACGACCTCGCCACTGAAGCAGATAGCCAAATCAAATTGCACAGGATCGAGACCGATGGCCTCGGAGGAATTCATTGTCGTGCGGCATGGCTCAGCTCGGCCTTGTTGTCCGAAATGTCGCAATTTGCAGGTCGAATATCAGGAGGAGTCTGGATTTGATGAGTTGGCCGGCGTGTCGTGCCCGCAATGCGGCTGGGCAGGCGTCTGCCGGGAGCTGGACATGATCCCAGTGCCGGGGTCGGGTCGGGATTGGTGAGGCTGACACGAGGTGTCCAGGCATGATGGGTCACGCCGCCAAGAACGCCATCGAGATCACGTTCTCATAGCGGCCGTCGATCCGAACCGCGTTCCGATGTCGTCCCTCGGTTTCGAAGCCGATGGACTCGTACAAGGCGATTGCATTGAGGTTCTCCTCGCGCACCGTCAGGACGATGCGCGTGAGGCCGAAGGCGAGGGCGGCATCCATCGTTCGCTGGAGGAGGGCGCGGCCAATGCCGCGGCCGCGGTAGGGCGGCAGCAGGCCCATGCCGAGGGTGCCACAATGCGCGTACACTGTCCGTCGCGTGTCGGGAAGGATGTCGCACCAGCCGACGACCTGGCCGTCGACCAGCACGACGCTTTGCGGCAGGCCGCCGTCGACGTTCTGCAGGACGAAGGCGCGGATCTGATCGAGCGGCGGAGCTTCCACGAACGAGAGAAAGCGCCGCTCGCGTGCCACGCTGTCCACGGCGGCGTGGAAACCGCCGATGTCCGCTTCAGTGATCGGCCGGATCGTGTAGGACATGATCTGCTCGTTTTCATCTTCGATGCCGGGCGGCGCTGACCTCGTATTCGAGCTGAAAGTGCGCTCGGCTGTCACCGCTTCGTCATGGCCGGGCTCGCCCCGGCCATCCACGTGGCTCCTGCAGAAGGATCGACGTGGATGCCCGGGCCTTCGCCGCGCCGAAGCGGCTTCGGCCGCGCAGGCGGGTCAAGCCCGGGCATGACGACCGAGGGAGTTGCAGACGTCGCGCTCGCGTCGAATGTCGCTTGAGCGACGAACAAGGCCAAGCCGCCGCGATCAACGGCGCCGCGGACTCTCAATCAAACCAGGCCTTGTAGATCGCCTGATAGCTGCCGTTCTCGGTCGAGATGTGCAGCCACTGGTCCACGAATGCCTTCAGTGCGACGTCGCGCTGCAGCCAGTAGGCCTTCTCGGAGAAGTCGAACGGCTTCTCCGGGTGGACGGCGCACAGCACGCCGGGATGCAGCTTCTGCTGATAGCGCGTCTCCGAGGCGTCGGTCATCATCAGGTCGGCGTCGCCCTTGGCGATCTCGTCGAAGATGGTGACGTTGTCGGGATGGACGCGGATGTCGGCGGCCTTGATGTTGGCGCGGGCGAAGCGCTCGTTGGTGCCGCCGGGATTGACCACGACGCGGGTGCCCGGCTTGTCGATGTCGGCGAGCGTCTGGAACTTCGAGGTGTCGCTGCAGCGGGCGATCGGGGTCTTGCCCTCGCGCATGATCGCGGTCGAGAACAGGCCCTTCTTCTGGCGGTCGAGCGTGATCGACACGCCGCCCATGGCGACGTCGAACTTGTCGGCCTCGAAATCCTTCATCAGCTGCGGCCAGCTCGTCGGGACGAACTCGACCTTGACGCCGAGCGCCTTGCCGAGCGCCTCGGCCATGTCGACATCGAAGCCGGAGAACTTGCCGGTAGCCTTGTCGAGATAGGTGAACGGCTTGTAGTCGCCGGTCATGCCGACCCGGAGGCTGCCCCGCTGCACGATCTCGTCGAGCCGGGAGGCCTGGTCGGCGAGCGCCTCGGCCGCAAGGCCGCAGAACAGCGCAACTCCGGTCAGTGCGGCGACGGTCCGGTTGAAAAGTCCCATATTGAAATACCTCGCTTGGTTTTGCCGCGCCAGTCTTAGCCGACAGCGGCATGTCCGACGAGGGGTGGGCGAGGGTGGTTTCTCTGGTCGCGAGGCCACGGCCATACCGCGTGTCGATGGCGGCAGGCGCCGGCCGGAAGGTCCGTAGGCGCTGCGCGAGCCAGCCGTGGCGTGCACGATCAGCGCATCATTCCGGATGTCCTGCTGCAGATGCAGCGCCCCCGACCTCGAAGTTCCGGTCCGGCTGGATCTGCCGGCCAGGCGCACATCGTCGGTGCAATGCTCGCTCTGAACGTTCGCCGATGGAATGAGGACGTACGAATCAGCAGGCCGCGAACCAGCCGTCGGGGAAGGGAATCAACGGCCAGGCGCCGTGATTGTCGTTGGCCGCCTTGGGAAACGACAGAGTGGAAAACAGACGGCTCATGGGATCGATCTCGGGCTCAGGTGCGATTGCCGTTCTGACAACGTCCAGCATCATCTCGTACTCGGCTTCGCTCATCAGGGCCCCCACACGAACTGCGGAAACCACCATGACAAAGCTCTACTCTGTCCAAATTGAGCGGATCACTTAAATTGTAACGATCGACGGCGAAAGACCCAATTGGTTACCGTTGTCTTTCGTTCCATGCCTGTGGACGGTAGCCAAGTCTGGCTCCGATAGCTGTGAACGAGATCACAAACAGCCGTTTTTATCTGAACTGGCCGTCGCGCATCGTGAACGCAGCGCGCCGCCACGCCGTCATCGGCGCTGGCCTGCCACGGCCGGAAACGCGAACTCCTCGTCTTGCGTGAGAATGTCTCGCATCAGACGCGTCAGATCGTTTGGCTTGAACGGCTTTGCGAGCTGGTGCAGCCCTCGGACCTTCGCCAGCGAATCAAGGAAGTCGGGCGTCCCGGATTCCTGCTCCAGGATCATGCCGGACATCATCACGATCGGCATGTCCGGATGCGCCGCCCTTGCCGCCCTGATGACCTCGTTACCGTCGATGTCGGCGAGGTTGAGATCGATCAGGGCCGCCGCGAAATCATCGCGCACGACAGCGTCCAGCGCGAGCCGGCCGTCGGTCATCGCGGTGACGGCGTAACCCTGGCGAACGAGAAGGTGCTGGATGACGCAGCACACGCCGACTTCATCGTCGACCACAAGAATGTTCGTCATGACGCTCTCCTGACCGAATTTGATGCCGAGCGAGGCTGCCGAGCCTCGGTCAGCAATCGCTGGCGGACTTCGATGGCCTGGTCGATCGCCTCGAGCAGATCGAGCAGGTCGAACGGCTTCTGCAGCGCAGCAGTCGCTCCGAGCTTGATCGCCATGCCGAGGAAATCGGGGGCGCCCTGCTTCTTGTCCGTGAACGCGTAACCGGAGATCGCGATGAACGGCACCGTCGGATCGATCTTGATCAGCTCGCGGATCGTCGCGAGTCCATCCATCCCGGGCATGAACATATCGATCACCACCGCGTCGAACGACACACTGCCGAGCAGCCGAATCCCGGTCGGCCCGTCGGGCGCCAGGAAGACGCAGAATCTTTTCTTCTTCAGCAACGTTTCCAGCGCAGCGCGCGTGGCAAAATCATCGTCAATAATGAGAACGGTAGGCATGGGCCACCTCAGTATGATTTGGACTGAAGGACGCGCACGCTACGAGGACAATGCTCCGAGACTCGAAACAACAAACTAATCCAGACTGAATTAGTTGCAGCTAATTTGCAACCAGCAGTTACGGTCACTGGCGCGGCTACTGTTCATTTTACCGTCGTGTGCACGATACGATGAAAATGGAACTGTGCTTGCGTGTGCTCAGCTCGCCTTGACGGCTGCGATCCAGACGAGCCCGACGGCCACCAGGGCGGCGTTGCACAAGCGCCGGATCGTCGCCCGTTCGCCGAGGAACAAGACCCCGATCAGGCTCGCAAACAGCACGCTGCATTCCCTGAAGGCCACGACGTTCGCAATCGGATTGCGGCTCAGCGCCCAGAGAAACACCGCGAACGACGTCAGGCCGAGCACGCCGGCGATGAGCACGGGAATGAAGCCTGCGCGGATGTCCGACAGGATCGCCGCGCCCTTTTGCGCCGTTGCGACGAGAAAGAAGACGAGACTGTCCAGCACCACAATCCAAGCCGTGAAGGAGGCCCATCCTTCGGCCTGCCTCGTCCCGGCGGCATCGACCACCGAGTAGCCGGCAACCATCGCCGCCGCGACGATGGCCGCGCCAAGCGCGCGCCGATCGATGCGACCATGGATGCGGTCGCGCGCGAGGCCAAAAATGCCAAGACAGATGATGGCGATGCCGACGAGCTGACCGAAATCGGGCCGCTGGTGAAGCACCACATAGGCAAAAATCGCGGCGAACAGCGGCACGGAGCCGCGGGCGATCGGATAGGAGCGGCCGAACTCGGCCGACCCGTAGGTCACCGTGAGGCTCACTTTGTACGCCGCGTGCAGGGCGAGGGACGCCAGGATGAGCGGCCACGTCGATGCCGACGGGACCGCGACGAAGAACAGAAAGGGCAGGGTCACGATGCTGCTCACGAGCCCCATGCCGGCCAGGATGGCGAGACTGCTGCCGTTCTTGACAATGGCATGCCAGCTCGCATGGAGCAGGCCGGCGAGCAGCATGAGAAGCGCGGCGACTGGGTCCAACGGAAAGCTCGGCGAATCAGGCGCCGGGCTGCCAGAGCGCCGGCGCGAAGTAGGGGGCGTGATCGTGGGCGAGGGCCTGGCGCGAAATGATTCGGCTCGACGGTGACACATCGAGCTGCTCCCACTCCGTTCTGTCGACGAAGCGCAAGGCTGCGATCTCATGGCCGTCGGCCGCGAGCACCCCGCCAATGACGTCCGCCTCGAAGGCGATCACCGTATAATAGGTCAGATCGCCATTCGGATAGCGAATGAGGAACTCGGGGCCGCCGAACACGCCGAGCAGACGCCGCGGGCGCACGAGCAGGCCGGTCTCCTCGAAGCATTCCCGCCGCGCCGCATCCGCCGGATGCTCCGTCGGATCGATCGCGCCGCCGGGAAGGGTCCAGAGCCCGGTCTCCGCGTCATGCCCGAGCAGGATACGTCCGGCATCGTCGAACACGGAGATTGAAACGGCCGTGGTCGCCAGCAGATCGTGGCCCACCTTGCTACGGACGGCTCGGAGATGATCGGAGATGGCCATTGCTGATCGCTGCCCGGAGAGTTCGACGGTCGCTTGCCCGACCGAGCCGCGGCCGTCAAGGCAACGGCATTGCTGAAGTCCCAGGCGCAAAGCCGCTCATGGACCAACGTCCGTCCGCGTGAGCATTTGGCCGCAGAGGTCAGAGAGTATGGCTTGGAGGGATTGAGTGCAGCCAATCGGCATGGGCCGAATTGGCTCCCCGGGCTGGATTCGAACCAGCGACCATTCGATTAACAGTCGAATGCTCTACCGCTGAGCTACCGAGGAACAGGCGAAACGATGTTCGCGAGCGGGGTGCGTATAACAAAGCCTTCCGGCCTTGCCTAGAACGTTTTCGCATCTTTGTGACGATTGTCACCGCGAGATCAAAGGCTCAGGAATCCAGAGGCTTATCCTTGTTTTGAACGCTCGGTGGGCAGCTGGCGCCCACAATTGGATGACAGGAAATTCACTAGAACGGGAGCAAATGGCCGGAGATAGTCGGCTGGAACTGTGCGGTGCGGGGGTCATGGAGCGCTTTCAGATGTCGAACACCCTTTTTCAGGTCGATCGAGGTGAAACGTCACCGTCGCTGATTCCCGACCAGGTCGAGCGACTCACCGACGATGAGTGCCTGTCGCGGTTGGCCCAGGCGGTGACCGAGGGTGGATCGGAGCAGCTGGACGAGCTCGCTCGGCTGCTCGGCCGTTTGGCCGTCGTGATCGAGTAGAATCGGCGCTAACCGCAAGTTCGCTTGCCCGCGGGATCAGTGCGGCCAAGACGGCTGCCGTCACCACTCAAACTGTTCGAAAATCAGAGGCTTGCTCTGCGAGCTTGACCGGCGCGACCGCGCCGGCAGCGGAGCCGGTGGCGGGTGGTCGCAGCTCTCGTGGGCTGCCGATGCATGCTGGCACTTGCATCCCGCTGGCGCGCGGTGTGCCGCACCCGTTCGAACGCCGTGTTGCGTTTTCAAAAACCTTGTACCAAAAGACTGCGCAGATCGTTCGCGGTTCATCCGCCTTTCCAGCAGGTCTGCTCATGTCCTCCTTCGCGACGGCGCGTCTCAAAATGGTCGATGGCCAGGTGCGCACCAATGACGTCACCGATCATCGTGTGTTGGATGCCATGCTGACGGTGCCGCGCGAGACCTTCGTGCCGTCAGACCGGCAGGCGCTGGCCTATCTCGATCAGGATCTCAACGTCGCGGATGCAGGTTCTGCGAAACGGTTTCTGATCAACCCGATGCTGACTGGAAAGCTGCTGCAGGCCGCCGCGATCAAGCCGACGGACAGTGTGCTCGTTGTCGGCTGCGCGACCGGCTATCTGGCTGCGCTCGCCGCCAAGCTCGCCGCCAGCGTGGCCGCGACGGAGCCCGACCCGGCTCTCGAAGGACGGGCCAAGCAGTTGCTTGCCGGAGCGGAGGGGGGCGCGGTCTCGGTTCGGGTTGCGCCTGCCTCGCAAGGGGACCCGGCCGATGGTCGCTTCGACGTGATTCTCCTGAACGGGGCCTCCGCAATCGCCGTCGATGGCCTGTGTGGCCAACTGAAGGAGGGCGGTCGGCTCGTCGGCGTCTTTGCCAGAACCCGTCCGGCCCGCGCCATGATCTTTACGCGATCGCATGGTGAAGTCGGCAGCAGGGTCCTTTTCGATGCCGTCGCGCCGATTCTGCCGGGTCTCGAGCAGGTCCCCGAGTTCGTTTTCTAGATCTCTTCCTGCGTTCCGCGCCAAAGGACCGGACCGGGCAGTGATCCGGTCGCGTGAAAGGAGTGAAGCCTGCGTCGCCTTCGCGGCCGCGGGTTGGCGGAATTCTGTTTCAATTCAGAAGTGTGGCCTGGATGCTGCACGTCGGGAGTTTCCGTACGGGTTCCAGGGTTGAGTGGTTCCGTTGCGCTTGCATGGGGCATAAGATGTGAGGTGCGCGGGAGTCTCTATATCAGGTTTACGGCCCGGCTGGGCGTTCGAGCCGGTAACAACGAGAATGGAACAGGGATGTTTGGGGTGAAGCTCGTCACCGCAGCGGCGGCTGCGGTCCTCGTGATGGCTTACGCAGGCCCGACGCCTGCGCTTGCCGACACGATCGAGGCTGCGCTGGTTCGCGCCTATCAGAACAACCCGCAGCTGAACGCACAGCGGGCTCTGGTCCGTTCGACCGACGAAGGCGTGCCGCAGGCTCTTTCCGGATATCGGCCGAAGGTCAACCTCACGGCTTCGGCGGGCATTCAGTATCAGGACAGTCAGATCAATTCGGGTGGCACGCCGACGAACATCGTGCGCACCATAGGCCACGGCGAAAATGCGCCGCGTAGTGTCGGTCTCAACGTGACGCAGACACTTTATAACGGCCAGCAGACGGCAAACGGCGTTCGCAAGGCCGAGGCTCAAGTGTCCGGACAGCGCGAGGCGCTCCGTGTGCTCGAGCAGACCGTTCTGTTCCAGGCCGCGCAGGTCTACATGGACTATCTGCGCGATTCGGCGATCGTCGAGGTTCAGCGCAGCAACACCCGCGTGCTCGAGCAGACGCTCAAGCAGACCCGGGATCGTTTCAATGTCGGCGAGGTCACCCGCACCGACGTCGCGCAGTCCGAGGCGCAGCTCGCGGCCGGCCGCACCCAGCAGCTGACGGCCGAATCGAATCTGACGACGACGCGCTCGAACTTCCGCCGCATCATCGGCAGCGATCCGGAAAATCTTGCGCCGGGCTCGCCGGTCGACCGTTTTCTGCCGTCGACGCTGCAGCAGGCTGTGCAGCTCGCCCTGACAGAGAATCCGAACGTCACGGCGGCGATGTACGGCATCGACGTGCAGTACCTGCAGGTGAAGATCCAGGAAGGCGCGCTGCTGCCCACGGTGACCCTGCAAGCCTCGGCCCAGCAGGCCTATGAGCAGACGCTGACCACGTTCCGCAGCTTCGGCGCCTCGGCGGTCGCGCAAGTCAGCGTTCCGATCTACCAGGGCGGCGGCGAATACGCGCTGATCCGGGCTTCGAAGGAAACCCTGGCGCAGCAGCGTCTCAACCTGGAAACGACTCGCGATCAGGCCCGCTCCGATCTGGTATCGGCGTGGGGCAATCTGCTCGCCGGCAAGGCCCAGGTGCAATCGGCGCAGGCTCAGGTGTCTGCCTCCGAAATCGCGCTCAATGGCGTCCGCGAGGAAGCGAAGGCGGGTCAGCGTACGACCCTTGACGTGCTCAACGCCCAACAGGCGCTGGTCAACGCGCGGGTGTCGCTGGTCACCGCCCAGCACGATCGCGTGGTGGCCTCCTACAACGTGCTGCAGCGCATCGGCCGGCTCTCGCCGCAGGTCCTGAATCTGCCGACCACGGTGTACGATCCGACCGTCCACTATCAGCAGGTTCGCGACAGCTGGGCCGGTGTCCGCACACCTGACGGCCGTTAGTCGAATCTTAACGTCGATCCTTATCCCGATCCCTCGGCCGCTGGCCGGGGGATTTTTGTTTGTAGTAGGTGTTCCCGGTTGTGGTGCATGAGAGACGCTTCTCCGTCGAATTCCGTGCTTGTCCGGTTGGCGACCGCCGTTGCTTGCAATCATTTGTTGCCATGACATAGCCTCAAAATGGCCGCGGAACGATTCGCAGTGCGTCGGATGTTGTTCTAAGAATAGTCTCCGATCTGGTCAGTATCGTCCTGTTGTTCTGCATCGATCAGGCCTCGTCTGGAGACAAGTCGGCATGTCCGAAGAGAAGTCCAAGCCACTTGGCTCCAGCGCCCCATGTTTTTGCGCTGAGACGACGCGTGCGGCAGCGTCGCTGATTTGGAGTCGGAAATGACGCAGCCTGCGAAGGTCCAAGAACCCTCGATGGAGGAGATTCTGGCGTCGATCCGGCGGATCATTGCCGACGACGAGGCCAAGCCGCCTGCAGCCGAGAAGGCACCGGAGCCCAAGGCCGAGAAGCCCGCCGCCGCTGCGCCGGCGCCCAAGCCGGTCATGAACGACATTCCCCCGTCGAAGATCGCTGCCGCGGCACCGGCGAAGCCTGCGCCACCGCCGCCTCCGCCGCCGCCCGCTGCGGCCGCGAGCAACAGCCAGGACGACATTGACGCATTGCTGGCGGGTTTGGATGAAACGACTGCGCCGGCACAGGCTGAACCCGAGCCTGAGCCGGAGCCTGAAGTACTCGAGTTGACGGACGAAATGGCAGTGGCACCACCGACCCCGGCTCCCGCCCCAGCAGCGGCTTCCTTCCGCAAGGTGGATCCGCAGGACGACATCGAGTTCATCGAATCCGGCCGTCTGGCGCACAAGGCGCCGCCGCCTGCATCGTCATTCGAAACGTCGTTCGAGCCGCTGGCGCCGAAGCAGCCGATCCTGGCGCAGACGACGGTGAATGCCGTGGAGTCGGCGTTCAACGCGCTGGCGAACACCGTTCTCAGCAACAATGCCAGGACGCTCGAGGATCTGGTCAAGGAAATGCTGCGGCCGATGCTCAAGTCCTGGCTGGACGACAATCTGCCCGCCCTGGTCGAACGGATCGTCAAGGCCGAGATCGAGCGCGTCTCGCGCGGCGGCCGCTGAGGCGCCGCGCCTCGCGGTGCTTCGCTGCACGACGCCGCCGGCGGGCGCTCAGCATTGTTCGCCGCCGCTGTTGACTTGGCGGCCCGCGGCGGCTTTCTAGCCCATTCAAGCTGATGCCGGCCGGGCGGTTCGGAGAGTGCTCTGCGCGAGCGCTGCTCCGGCCGGACATCAGTCCGAAAAGAGCCCAGGCATCAACAATTTGCGTGAGCTTGTTCAGGTCGAGAGCAAGGACCGGGACAGGTTCCGCGATATCCGGAATTGGACGGCCGGCCTTGGCGCCTGCTGAGAATGTCATGATCGAAAAGAATTATCAGCCCGCCGACCTCGAAGGCCGCATGTCCCTGGTCTGGGAGGACGCGCGCGCGTTCTCCGCCGGCCGACCGGACCGCCGCGACGCCGATCCCTTCACCATCGTGATCCCGCCGCCGAACGTGACCGGCTCGCTGCACATGGGGCACGCGCTCAACAACACGCTGCAGGACATCCTGTGCCGGTTCGAGCGCATGCGCGGCCGCGACGTGCTGTGGCAGCCCGGCACCGACCACGCCGGCATCGCCACCCAGATGGTGGTTGAGCGCCAGCTGATGGAGCGCCAGCAGCCCGGCCGCCGCGAGATGGGCCGCGAGAAGTTCCTCGAGCGTGTCTGGCAGTGGAAGGACGAGAGCGGCGGCACGATCATCAACCAGCTCAAGCGCCTCGGAGCGTCCTGCGACTGGGGCCGCGAGCGCTTCACCATGGACGAGGGTCTGTCCAAGGCCGTCGTCAAGGTGTTCGTCGAGCTGCATCGCGCCGGGCTGATCTACAAGGACAAGCGCCTGGTCAACTGGGACCCGAAGCTGCTCACCGCGATCTCCGACCTTGAGGTCCAGCAGATCGAGGTGAAGGGCAACCTCTGGTACCTGCGCTATCCGATCGAGGGCAAGACGTTCAGCCCGGAGGATCCGACCAGCTTCATCGTCGTCGCCACGACGCGTCCCGAGACCATGCTCGGCGACAGCGCGGTGGCCGTGCACCCGGACGACGAGCGCTACCAGCACCTCGTTGGCAAGCGCGTGATCCTGCCGCTGGTCGGCCGCGAGATCCCGATCGTTGCCGACACCTATTCCGATCCGGAGAAGGGCACCGGCGCGGTGAAGATCACGCCGGCGCACGACTTCAACGACTTCGAGGTCGGCCGCCGCCACGGCCTGCCGCAGATCAGCATTCTCGACCGCGAGGGCTGCATCGCGCTGGCCGACAACGAGGACTATCTGCGCGGCCTGCCCGAGGGCTCGGAAGAGTTCGCCAAGGAGTTCCACAGCGTCGAGCGCTTCGCCGCGCGCAAGAAGATCCTGGAGCGGCTGGAGGCGTTCGGCTTCCTCGAGCGTATCGAGCCCAACACGCACATGGTGCCGCATGGCGACCGCTCCGGCGTCGTCATCGAGCCGTTCCTGACCGACCAGTGGTACGTCGACGCCAAGACCCTGGCGCAGCCGGCGATCGCCGCCGTCCGGTCGGGCGCAACGACGTTCGTGCCGCGCAACTGGGAGAAGACCTATTTCGAGTGGATGGAGAACATCCAGCCCTGGTGCATCTCGCGCCAGCTGTGGTGGGGCCATCAGATCCCGGCCTGGTACGGCCCGGACGGCAAGGTGTTCGTCGCCGAGACCGAGGAGGAGGCCGTCGGCCACGCCATCGGCTACTACGTCGAGCAGGAGGTCATCACGGCCGAGCAGGGCCGCGAGATGGCGCTCGACCGCAACAAGCGCGAGGGCTTCATCACGCGCGACGAGGACGTGCTCGACACCTGGTTCTCCTCGGCGCTGTGGCCGTTCTCGACGCTCGGCTGGCCCGACGCCACGCCCGAGGTGAAGCGCTACTACCCGACCAACGTGCTGGTCACCGGCTTCGACATCATCTTCTTCTGGGTCGCCCGCATGATGATGATGGGCATCCACTTCATGAAGGAGGTGCCGTTCTCGACGGTCTACATCCACGCGCTCGTCCGCGACGAGAAGGGCGCCAAGATGTCGAAGTCGAAGGGCAACGTCATCGATCCCCTCGCGCTGATCGACGAGCACGGTGCCGACGCGCTGCGCTTCACGCTCGCCGCCATGGCCGCCCAGGGCCGCGACATCAAGCTGTCGACGCAGCGCGTCGACGGCTACCGCAAGTTCGCCAACAAGCTCTGGAACGCCAGCCGCTTCGCCGAGATGAACGGCTGCGCGGTGACCGAAGGCTTCGACCCGGCCTCGGCCAAGGAGCCGCTCAACCGCTGGATCGCCCATGAGGCGGCCGCCGCCACCCGCGAGGTGACCGAGGCGCTGGAGGCCTATCGCTTCAACGATGCGGCGAACGCGATCTACCGCTTCGTCTGGGACGTCTATTGCGACTGGTATGTCGAGCTCTCCAAGCCGACCTTGCTCGGCGAGGACGGCCCGGCCAAGGCCGAGACGCGGGCGATGGTCGCCTGGGCACGTGACGAGATCCTCAAGCTGCTGCATCCCTTCATGCCCTTCGTCACCGAGGCGCTGTGGGAGTCGACCGCCAAGCGGGACAGCCTGCTGACGCTGTCACCGTGGCCGCATCGCGTCGACACGCCGACCGTCGCCGAGATCGCGGCGCTGTCGGCCGCGAGCTTCGGCGATCCCCTGGTGCCGCCGGTGCTGGTCTCGTTCGATGCCGCCAGCTTCAAGGACGAGGCCGCCGAGGCCGAGATCGGCTGGGTGGTCGATCTGATGACCTCGATCCGCTCGGTCCGCGCCGAGATGAACATTCCGCCCGGCACCCAGATTCCGCTGGTCCTGGTCGGTGCCTCGGCCGAGACCAAGGCGCGCGCGCCGCGCTGGACCGACGCCATCAAGCGCATCGTCAAGATCTCCGAGCTCTCCTTCGCCGACACCGCGCCGGAAGGCTCCGCCCAGCTCGTCGTTCGCGGCGAGGTCGCCGCGCTGCCGCTCAAGGGCGTCATCGATCTCGCCGCCGAGCGCACCCGTCTCGGAAAGGAGATTGCCAAGGCCGAGGCCGACATCGAGCGCGTCGACAAGAAGCTTGGCAACGAGAAGTTCGTCGCCAACGCGCCCGAGGAGCTCGTCGAGGAGGAGAAGGAGAAGCGCGAGGCGGCGCTGGCCCGCAAGGCCAAGTTCCAGGACGCGCTGTCGCGGCTGCAGGGCGTGTAGTAGCTCTGCCGCGTTACCCCCGCTGCGGCGCCATCCTCCGCTGTCGTCCCGGCGAAAGCCGGGACCCATACCGCGTGATGCTTCGGTTGGGCAGGCTTGGCGTCGTTCTTCGTCTCACGTCTCCCTGTGGCTATGGGTCCCGGGTCGCGCTGCGCTTGCCCAGGACGACAGCTGGGCTTGCGAACGGCTTGCTCAGGAACCGCGAGCCCTTCAGGCCGAAGCGCCAGGGCAGCTCGACCGCCTTGGTGATGCCGATTCGGATGCCGGTGACGACCTCGACATCATCAGGCCGTGCGAACAGCTCGATCGGAGCTGCATCCAGCGCCAGCCCATTATGCGCGTGGGTCACTCCCATTGCCTCCGTCAGCTTGCCCGGTCCCGAGCACAGCGCCCGGACATCCTCCAGCCCGCGCCGCCGCCGCATCTCCGCCACGCCCATCGTCGGCTCGACCGCCCGGATCAGCACCGCGCTCGCCGAGCCCTCCGGCTCGCAGACGAAGTTCACGCACCAATGGATGCCGTAGGAGCGGTAGACATAGGCAAAGCCGGGCGGACCGAACATCACCTGGTTGCGCGGGGTCGGGCCGCGGAACGAATGCGCCGCCGGGTCGGTGTGGTGATAGGCCTCGACCTCGACGATGATCCCGCCGACGCCATCGACCAGGAACGTCGCCCCGATCAGGTCCGGCGCCACCTGGAGCACGTCGCGGGCGAAGAACGCCCGCGTCAGCCGCTTGCCTGCGCCTGCGCCCCGAGGCCGTGAAACTCCGGGAGTTTTTGCCGGTTTTTGCGCCATTCTCGAGAAAATCTGCCGGGATGAGCGCCCGCGGGCGCTGCCCATATCTGCCATGCCCTGGTATCCTCGGCCAGCCGGTTGCGGTGCGCCGCGGCACGGAATAGCTAGGGCGCAACAGAGATTTGCCTGGGTCCCCATGGTCACCATCGTCGACACGCTTTCGAACACGCCGCTGCGCCCCCGTCACCCCGAGAAGGTGAACCGGCCGGACTCGGTCTCGCCGGCCAAGCCGGCCTGGATCCGCGTCAAGGCGCCGACCACCCGCGGCTACGCCGACACCCGCAACATCGTGCGCGAGAACGGCCTCGTCACCGTATGCGAGGAGGCCGGCTGCCCGAACATCGGCGAGTGCTGGGACAAGAAGCACGCCACCTTCATGATCATGGGCGACACCTGCACGCGGGCCTGCGCCTTCTGCAACGTCAAGACCGGCCTGCCGCAAGCGCTCGACTGCAACGAGCCGGACTACGTCGCCGAGGCCACCTTCAAGCTCGGCCTCACCCATGTCGTCGTCACCTCGGTCGACCGTGATGACCTCGCCGATGGCGGCGCAGCCCACATCGCCGCGACCATCCGCGCCATCCGCGCGAAATGCCCGACCACCACGATCGAGGTGCTGACCCCCGACTTCCTGCGCAAGGACGGCGCGCTGGAGCAGGTCGTCGCCGCCAAGCCCGACGTCTTCAACCACAATCTCGAGACCGTGCCGTCGCGCTATCTGTCGGTCCGTCCCGGCGCGCGCTACTTCCACTCGATCCGGCTGCTGCAGCGGGTCAAGGAGATCGATCCCACCATCTTCACCAAGTCCGGCATCATGGTCGGGCTCGGCGAGCAGCGCCACGAGGTGCTGCAGGTGATGGACGATCTGCGCTCGGCCGAGGTCGATTTCCTCACCATCGGGCAGTACCTCCAGCCGACCAAGAAGCACCACGCGGTGATGAACTACGTCACGCCGGAGGAGTTCTCCAACTACGAGACCGTCGCCTACACCAAGGGCTTCCTGATGGTCTCGGCGAGCCCGCTCACGCGTTCCTCGCACCATGCCGGCGAGGACTTTGCCAAGCTGAAGGCCGCGCGCGAAGCCATCGCACGCTGACGACACGAGATGCCGAGATTCTCCAACAAGCGGCGCGTGCCGCACACGGCCGAGCAGATGTTCGACCTCGTGGCCGATGTCGAGCGCTATCCCGAGTTCGTGCCGCTGTGCGAGCGGCTGGTGGTGCGCCAGCGCAGTGAGAGGCCCGACGGCACCGAGGTCATCGTCGCCGACATGACGGTGTCGTTCAAGCTGGTCAAGGAGACCTTCACCAGCCGCGTCACGCTGGACCGGGCAGGGCGCAAGATCCTGGTCGAGTATGTCAGCGGGCCGTTCTCCAGCCTGGAAAACCGCTGGAGCTTCGAGCCGCGCAACGAAGGCGCCTGCGAGGTGACGTTCTTCATCGCCTATGAGTTCAAGAGCCGCATGCTGGCGATGCTGATGGGCTCGATGTTCGACACGGTGTTCGCACGGATGTCGGCGGCGTTCGAAAAGCGCGCGGACGCGATCTACGGGCGGAAGCCGGTGGTGTCGTCGACGTAGGCCGGTAGCTTCTGCCGATGATGGACCGCAGTCGGTGCCCAGACCTCAGCTGTCGTCCCGGCGAACGCCGGGACCCATAACCACAGGGTGCCGTGTGGCGGCACGTCCGTAGTTCCGATCTCGTCTCACCACGTCTGCCGCGGAGTATGGGTCCCGGGTCGGCGCCTCCACGGCGCGTTGCGCCGCTCCGGCTTGCCCGGGACGACGGCGGTGGGTGGAGCAGGCCGTGTGCCAACTCACAGCGAGCAAGAAACCTCGAGGCCGCAGCAACCCGGCGGTGTCGTCGACGTAAGGCTTGTTGTTCGCTGCCAGCGATCGACCTCCGGCGGCGCCCCACCCTCCGTCGTCATCCCCGCGAAAGCGGGGATCCATAACCACAGGGTGCCATGTGGCGGCACGCCTGCAACTCCGATCTCGTCTCACCACGTCCGCCGCGGAGTAGGGATCCCGGGTCGGCGCCTCCGCGGCGCTTTGCGCCGCTCCGGCTTGCCCGGGAAGACAGCGGTGGGTGGAGCAGGCCGTGTGCCAACTCACAGCAAGCGGGCACCTCATAAGCGTGCCGCTCCAAAATTCCTATCCACGTCTCAAACAGCTGCTCCGCGACGATGTCGCGGAGCCGGTCTGATCGCGGACATGTTCGCCTGCGATCGTTCCCTACGCCGCCTGCACGGCGGTCAAAAAGTCTCTCACCTTGCCGCGCAGCTCGTCGGCGTGCCTGGCGAGCTGCCCGGCTGCGCCGAGCATCTGCCGGGCGGCGCCGCCGGCCGACTCCACCGTCTGGCTGACCGAGCCGATGTTGGTCGCGACCTCGCGGGTGCCGCTGGCGGCCTGGCTGACGGAGCGGGCGATCTCCTGCGTCGCGTGGCCCTGCTGGTCGACGGCGGTGGCGATCGTCTTGGCGATCTCGCTGATCTGGCCGATGGTGCCGCCGATGCCCTGGATCGCGGCGACCGTGTCGCTGGTGGCGCGCTGCATGGCGCTGATGTGGGCCGAGATCTCGTCGGTCGCCTTGGCGGTCTGGCTCGACAGGCTCTTCACCTCCGAGGCGACGACGGCAAAGCCGCGGCCGGCATCGCCGGCACGCGCCGCCTCGATGGTCGCGTTCAGCGCCAGCAGGTTGGTCTGGCTCGCGATCGCGTTGATCATGTCGGTCACGGCGCCGATCTTGGCGGCGGCGTCGGCCAGGCTGTTGACGAGATCGTTGGTGCGCGAGGACGCCTCGACGGCTTCGGCCGCGATCGTCGAGGAGGTCGCGACCTGGCGGTTGATCTCGCTGACCGAGCTCGACAGCTCCTCGGTCGCGCCGGCCACCGACTGCACGTTGGACGAGGCCGAGCTCGACGCCGAGGCGACCAGCGCCACGCGCTGCGCTGCCTGGTCCGCGGTGGTCGTCAACGAGGCCGCTGTCGTCTCGACATCGCGCGAGGCGCCGGAGATCGCATTGGCAATGGCGCCGACGGAGGTCTCGAAATCCTTGGCGATCTTGTCGAGCGCGCGCTTCTTCTCCTCGCGGGCGGCAATGAGGTCGGCGAGATCGCGGCGGAAGCTGATGACGTAGGTCTGTCCCTCGACCTGGGTCGGGACCAGGGTGATCTGCACCAGCGCCGGGCTGCCGTCGGCGCGCTTGGTGGTCCACTCGAAGCTGGCGTGCCCCTCGCGCCTGGCCTTGGCGTCCATCTCCTTGACCATGTCGGCGGAGCGCTTGCCGTTGGGCTGGATCTCCGGCGCCATCGTTGCCGGCGAGCGCGACAGCAGGTCCTGCTTGCTGCGGAAGCCGCCGAACCGGACCGCGGTCTCGTTGCAGGCGATGATCTTGCCTTCGGACATCACCAGGATGGCGTCGCGATGGCGCTCGAACAGCTCGGCCATCAGGAGGTTGTGCGTGCGATCAGCCGACTTGCCGGAGAAAAAGGCCATGGGGTCCCGAATCCACTGTCAGAGAGGAATGCACCAGAGCTAGCAGGACAAAATTAACCAAAACCTTTCGGGGAGAGCGGCGCGGACGATAATCGTCGGGGAGCGATCCGGACGGGTGACGGCAGGCGTGCAGCCGCGGCTTCCGCGACGCAATCGCGTCCGGGCTATGCCTATCGTTCGACCCTCTGACATCACGAGGGCGCAGGGAATGCCGGGTGCTGGCCGCAACCCATGGCCCGCCTGCAAACAAAAAGCAGGCGGCAGTCACCACAGGTCCAGCCGACAACCGGCATTCCCTGCGCGATGGTCTTCACGCTTATACGCAGTCTCCCCGGGGACCGGCTGTCTTGCCCCCGTGACCGGCGGATCATCATCACCACCGGCGTGACACCAGCTTCGGGGTGTCAGGACGCTGCGACTTCACGTCCGCCAGGAGCCGTCCGTCCGCACGTCCAAGACGCGCTACGGCTCCTCGGCGGCCATCGCCTCCCCACCTCACGTCTCGTGACGATCGCGATGCGTCCCTCGTGTCGAGGTGGGATGACGGGAGGGAACCATTGATTTCGGGAAAATGGAAGAAGGATATTTTTACGGAAAGGACTGGACAGTGAGTCGGGCGTTGAAAGGGCTGACGAAATTCGTGTTTCGGCGCAGGCGGCGGATTGGACCTGATGGCAACGCCGGTGCCACGATCGACGGTCCTGTCAAAGTCATCTTCGTGAACCTGATTTGCCCGGCGGGCGCGCCGGCCGGCGCCGCGGCCTGCGGCGGCTAATGCGGCATGACGCCAAGCCATAGCTTGGATCTCGGCAAGATGCGGATCATGGATCGAGGCTCGAGCCGAGCTCGCGGACGCAATGCAGGCAGAACGCCTCCCGGCCCTCCAGGCGATCACAGGCGGCTTCGTACAACTGCCAACGCTCATCATCGATCGCCTTCTCGACAGGCATCTCCGCCAGATCGGCGAAGCGGTCGAAGCCAGGCTGATCGAAGCAGGTGTCGCAGACGAAGAGGTGACCAAGCAGAGCGAGGTCATGGCCGGCTGGCACTTTGCCTTGCTCGATCTCCCGCCCGGCGTGCTGGCAGGTCTCGACGAATGAACTTCGACCATGCTTGGGGCAAATCGTGATACCCATTGTGCATCCCACCGGTTTGCGCTGCTCGATTGCCGCCAACGGGACGATATCCCGGCGCTTCACAACAAGCGAGGTGCTTCTGTCAGCCTGTCAAATCGTGCGGCTTGGACAGTCCTGTAGGGTGGGCAAAGGCGCGCCCGTATTGTCGCTTGGTCGCCGACTATGTGAGCGCGCCGTGCCCACCACCTTGCCATGACTTCGGTGGGCACGCGTCCGCCTGCGGCGGCCGCTTTGCCCACCCTACCAAGTTGTCAGTCGATCCAGCTTGCCTGAACGTAGACGGTCGCGTCGCTGCGGCATTGGGTCACGACGATGTCGTCCCAGCGACGCACCTTTTTAGCGATGAAGACAATGCGGTCCGCGCAATGCTGCGCCGTCCACCAGTCCGGCAACACGATGTTTCCCGGCAGCGGCACGAGATCGGCGGCCTTGAGGGTCTCTGCTCGTTCGAACCGCAGAGTCTCGAGCTTATCGCGAAGCTTAGTCTGCGTGACGTCCGGCCTCAACACGGCGGCTTCCTGTCGATCCAAACGGGCCTCATCAGCATCACAGAAGTTTTTGATCTGAAGCACTAAGAATCTGATTTGAAGGCGCTGGCCCACCCACCGCCGTCGTCCCGGGCAAGCCGGAGCGGCGCAAAGCGCCGCGCAGGCGCCGACCCGGGATCCATACTCGGCGGCGGACGTGGTGAGACGAGGTCGGAGCCACCGGCGTGCCGCCACACCACGCCCCGGGGTTATGGATCCCGGCGTTCGCCGGGATGACGGCGGAGGGTGGGGCGAGGGCGTCGCCTCTATCTGGAAGGACTCGAGCTGGAAGGACTGGATCGCGTCGCAGCGCTCGCGATGACGGCGCGGCGAGAGCAGGGCGCAGCGTTCGCAACTACGTCCTTGGCCGCCTCGGCGGCCGCTTCACCGGATGCAGCCGCGGCGCCCGCGCGACGCGGGGACGTAATCGGGTCGCCGCGGCGCGCTTCGGCTTGGCGGGGACTTGCGGCCTCGCCAGCTCCATCAGCATGCGCAGCGCCTCGATCACCGAGCGCGTGCGGACCGTGCTCCGGCCGATGGCGCCGAAGCGGTGTTCGCGGTGGGTGATGCGGCCGTCGCGGGCGGCGACGGCGAAATGCACCAGACCGACGGGCTTGCCGGGGGTGGCGCCGCCGGGGCCGGCGATGCCGGTGATGGCGACCGCGAGGTCGACGTCGGCGCGTTCGAGGGCGCCGACCGCCATCTGGATCGCGGTCTCCTTGGAGACGGCGCCGAAGGTCTGCAAGGTCGAGGCCTCGACGCCGAGCATCGCGCGCTTGGCCTCGTTGGAGTAGGTGACGAAGCCGCGGTCGATGACGTCGGAGGAGCCGGGGATCTCGGTCAGCGCCGCGGCGACCAGGCCGCCGGTGCAGGACTCGGCGGTGGCGATCATCAGCTTGCGCGACCGGCACAGGTCGAGCAGCGAGCGGGCCAGCGCGCTGGTGGAGCCGATTTGACGTTCGCTCGCCATGTGTCCCGCTCGTCCCTCGACGCGATAGCTACCCCAACATGACCTTGCCGAGGATGGATGGCCTCGATGGAGTCGAGACGCGTCCACGGGCTCGGTTTCACCTCGCCACGCCAGGGCGAAGCGAAGCTTCGCGAGGGCGGGGAGAGGTTGGATTGCATCGATGGATGCAATCCGGGTGAGGGGGCAAGTCTATCCGCACGCACCACCCGTGCGGCTGCCCCTCACCCCAACCCTCTCCCCGTGAAGAACGGGGCGAGGGAGCGCACCGCGATCGCGGTGAAGAACTCGACTTTCAACTCACACTCGGCGGCCAGAGCCTGGGGCCAAGTCACCGAGCTCTGTTAGTTCGACGCAAACGGATGACATCCCCGTCGAAAAGATGGAGCTCCACTACACACCCCACGGCAGCCTGATCGTCGCGCTTGCCGTCGCGGCGATGCCTTCTTCGCGGCCGGTGAAGCCGAGGCGCTCGCTGGTGGTCGCTTTCACGGCGATGCGCGAGATGTCGACGCCGGAGATCTCGGCGATACGGGAGCGCATCTGGTCGCGCAGCGGGCCGATCTTCGGGCGCTCGCAGATCATGGTGACCTCGAGATTGGCGACGCGGCCGCCGCGCGCGGCGACGCGTTCGATGGCGTATTTCAGGAACTGGTCGGAGGAGGCGCCCTTCCACTTCATGTCGGACGGCGGGAAGTGCGAACCGATGTCGCCGTCAGCGAGGGCGCCTAAAATTGCGTCAACCAGAGCGTGCAGGCCGACGTCACCGTCGGAGTGGGCCAGGAAGCCCTTGCTATGCGGCACGCGCAGGCCGCACAGCCAGACATGGTCGCCTTCGCCGAAGGCGTGCACGTCGTAGCCGGTGCCGGTTCGGATGTCGCCGAGCGATGCTGCGAGGCGCGCTTCCTCGCGCACGAAATCTTCCGGAGTGGTGAGCTTCATGTTGGCAACATCGCCCTCAAAGGTCGCGACGGTCAATCCCGCCCATTCGGCGATCGCCGCGTCATCGGTGAACTCGGTGAGGCCGTCGCGCGCCGCGCGGCGATGCGCCTCGAGGATGGTGTCGAACTTGAAGGTCTGCGGCGTCTGCGCGATGCGCAGGCGCGCGCGCTCCGGCGTCGCGGTGATGTCGCCGCCGGCGCCGACTTCCTTGATGGTGTCGGTGACGGGCACCACGGGAATCGCGGCACCGGTCTTGTTGGCCGCGACAATCGCGCGCGAGATCACCGCCGGCGTCACGAAGGCGCGCGCCGCATCGTGGATCAGCACGATGTCCGGTTTGTGCGGCACCAATGCTTCGAGGCCCGCAAGCACCGAGGCCTGGCGTGTCGCGCCGCCATGGGCCGGCACCTCGTGGCGGAGGCCTGCCACGGCTGCATTGAAGACGGCGATGTCATCGGGGTTCACGACCGGCTGCACCACGGTCACCTCGGGATGCTCGGCGAATGCCGCGAGCGCGCGATGGATGACGGTGCGGCCGCCGATGCTGCGATATTGCTTCGGACCGCCGGCGCCGGCGCGCAAGCCGCGTCCGGCCGCGACGAGAATGGCTGCAGTCCGCTGAGAAGTCGTCATGGGAACAGGGTATCGATGCTGATGTGGGGGATGAGGAGGTTTGCCGGCTTCTTACATCTGCGGATCATGTTAAGCGAGCAGGATCACACATCGGATGAGTTGCGCTGCGACCCCGACGCATGTGCAAGCAGCCGCAGGGGGAAAGCTGGAGCGCCGCCGGCGTCCGCACCGTCATGCGCACCCGAGGAGCCATGCAAAATCAAGGCAGCTCAAGGGTTTACCATGACTGCCGAACAAGCATATTTTGCTGCACTGCACTTGAAATGCTGATTGTCTTGGCTAAAGTGTAGGCATGACGCTTGACTGCCCAAGAATTGTGCTTGAGAGTGCTGCGCAGACGCAATGATGCGTTGGATGAGCTTGAAGAGTCGTTTGTGACCGGCCCGGCCAATACACCCCCCAATGCCTTGAAGATAGGCGACGTTTCGCTCGCCAACCGGGCCATCCTCGCGCCGATGTCGGGCATCACCGACGCGCCGTTTCGCCGACTCGCGGCCGAGCTCGGCGCCGGTCTGGTGGTGTCCGAGATGACCGCGAGCGACGATCTGGTCAGAGGTCGGTGGATATCCCGGCTGCGCTGCGAAGCGAGCGGCATCGGCCCGCATGTCGTCCAGCTGGCCGGCTGCGAGGCGCACTGGATGGCCGAGGGCGCCAAGGTCGCCGAGGAAGGCGGCGCCGATATCATCGACATCAACATGGGCTGCCCGGCCCGCCACGTCACCGGCGGCCAGTCCGGCTCGGCCTTGATGCGCGATCTCGACCATGCGCTGACACTGATCGAGGCGACAGTCGAGGCCGTCGACGTGCCGGTGACCCTGAAGATGCGGCTCGGCTGGGACGAGCGCAGCCTGAATGCACCGGAGCTGGCGCGGCGCGCCGAAGCGGCCGGCGTGCAACTGATCACCGTACATGGCCGCACCCGGCAGCAGTTCTACAAGGGCGAGGCCGACTGGAGCGCGGTGCGCGCGGTGAAGGACGCCGTCGACCTGCCGGTCGTCGTCAATGGCGACATCACGAGCTATGCCGAGGCACGCGAGGCGCTCGATGCCTCCGGCGCCGATGCGGTCATGATCGGCCGCGGCGCGCAGGGGCAGCCCTGGCTGCCCGGCCAGATCGGTCGTCGTCTCGATGGCGGCCTTGAAGAGGGCGCGCCGGAGCTGGCGCAGCAGCTCCTGTATCTCACCGCGCTCTACGACGAGATCTGCCGCCACTATGGCGAGCGGGTCGGCCTGCGCCACGCCCGCAAGCATCTCAGCTGGGGGCTCGACGTCGCCGCCGAGCGTGCCAATACGCCGGCCGAAAAACTGAAGGCGTGGCGCGATCGTATCCTGACGTCCGAGCAGCCGTCTCAGGTGCATCGGGCGCTTCGTGACGCCTTCGACGATTTTGCCTGGAGTGCAGCCGCATGAGCTCAGCCGCAGAACAGCGCAAGCGACTTCCCTCGGATGGCGATGCCATCCTCAACGCCCTGCCGAATCCGGTCCTGGTGATCGGCCCGGACGGCATGATCATGGACGCCAACATGGCGGCGGAATCGTTCTTCGATTCCTCGACGCAGTTTTTGCAGCGACAGTCGCTGAAGAAGCTGGTGCCGTTCGGCTCACCGCTGCTGGCGCTGATCGATCAGGTGCGCACCACCAGCGCGCCGGTCAACGAGTACAAGGTCGACCTGGGCACGCCGCGCACCGGCGCCGACCGGCTGGTCGATCTGCACGTCGCGCCGCTGCCGGAGCGGCCCGGCCATATCGTTGTCATGCTGCAGGAGCGCACCATCGCCGACAAGATGGACCGCCAGCTTACCCATCGCAGCGCCGCGCGCTCGGTCATCGCGCTGGCCGCGATGCTGGCGCATGAGATCAAGAACCCGCTGTCGGGAATTCGCGGCGCCGCGCAGCTCCTCGAGCAGCAGGCCTCCTCCGAGGACCGCATGCTGACCCGGCTGATCTGCGACGAGGCCGACCGCATCGTCACGCTGGTCGACCGCATGGAGGTGTTCGGCGACGATCGCCCGGTCGCGCGCGGGCCGGTCAACATCCATTCGGTGCTCGATCACGTGAAGCGGCTGGCGCAGTCGGGCTTCGCCCGCAACATCCGCTTCATCGAGGATTACGATCCGTCGCTGCCGCCGGTGCTCGCCAACCAGGATCAACTGATCCAGGTGTTTCTCAACCTGGTCAAGAATGCCGCGGAGGCCGTCGTCGACCTCGGCGCCGATGCCGAGATCCAGCTCACCACCGCCTTCCGCCCGGGCGTGCGGCTGTCGGTGCCCGGCAAGAAGTCGCGGGTGTCGCTGCCGCTGGAGTTCTGCGTCAAGGACAACGGCCCCGGCGTACCGGAAGACCTGATGCCAAACCTGTTCGATCCGTTCGTGACCACCAAGCCGACCGGAAGCGGCCTCGGTCTTGCATTGGTTGCGAAGATCATCGGCGACCATGGCGGGATCATCGAGTGCGAGTCGCAACCGCGCAAGACGACCTTCCGGGTGCTGATGCCGATGTACAGCGCCAGCAAACAACACGACCAGGGCCATCGCGACGACGTTTCGGGGACGTCGCTGCATGCCTCTCAGGGATCAAATTGAGGACCACCTATGCCTGCAGGTAGCATTCTCGTTGCCGACGACGATACGGCCATCCGCACGGTCCTGAACCAGGCGCTGTCACGCGCCGGCTACGAGGTGCGGCTGACCGGCAACGCCGCCACGCTGTGGCGCTGGGTGAGCCAGGGGGAGGGCGATCTCGTCATCACCGACGTGGTGATGCCCGACGAGAACGCGTTCGACCTGCTGCCGCGGATCAAGAAGATGCGGCCGAACCTGCCGGTCATCGTGATGAGCGCGCAGAACACCTTCATGACCGCGATCAAGGCCTCGGAGCGCGGCGCCTATGAGTATCTGCCGAAGCCGTTCGACCTGAAGGAGCTGATCGCGATCGTCGGCCGCGCCTTGGCCGAGCCGAAGGAGCGGGCGGCGAGCCAGCCCGACGACGGCGAGTTCGAATCGATCCCGCTGGTCGGCCGCTCGCCGGCGATGCAGGACATCTACCGCGTGCTCGCGCGTCTGATGCAGACTGACCTCACGGTGATGATCTCCGGCGAGAGCGGCACCGGCAAGGAGCTGGTGGCGCGCGCGCTGCACGATTACGGCAAGCGCCGCAACGGCCCGTTCGTCGCGGTCAACATGGCGGCGATCCCGCGCGACCTGATCGAATCGGAATTGTTCGGCCACGAGCGCGGGGCCTTCACCGGCGCCAACACCCGCGCCTCCGGCCGCTTCGAGCAGGCTGAGGGCGGCACCTTGTTCCTCGACGAGATCGGCGACATGCCGATGGAGGCGCAGACGCGGCTTTTGCGCGTGCTGCAGCAGGGCGAGTACACCACGGTCGGCGGCCGCACCCCGATCAAGACCGACGTCCGCATCGTCGCGGCGTCGAACAAGGACCTGCGCATCCTGATCCAGCAGGGTCTTTTCCGCGAAGATTTGTTCTTCCGTCTCAACGTCGTGCCGCTGCGGCTGCCGCCGCTGCGCGAGCGCATCGAGGACCTGCCGGATTTGATCCGGCATTTCTTCGCGCTGGCCGAGAAGGACGGGCTGCCGCCGAAGAAGCTCGATGTCGCAGCACTGGAGCGGCTCAAGCAGCACCGCTGGCCGGGCAACGTCCGCGAGCTGGAAAACCTCGCCCGCCGCCTCGCTGCGTTGTATCCGCAGGACGTCATCACGGCGTCGGTGATCGACGGCGAGCTGGCGCCGCCGGCGGTGACGACCGGCTCCAACGCGCCGAGCTCGATCGACAATCTCGGCGGCGCCGTGGAAGCGTACCTCTCCTCGCACTTCCAGGGCTTCCCGAACGGCGTGCCGCCGCCGGGCCTGTATCACCGCATCCTCAAGGAGATCGAGATCCCGCTGCTGACCGCTGCGCTCGCTGCGACGCGCGGAAATCAGATCCGCGCGGCCGATCTGCTCGGCCTCAACCGCAACACGCTGCGCAAGAAGATCCGCGATCTCGACATCCAGGTCTACCGCAGCGGCGGCTAGCTGTCCGATCGTTCCCCCGGCGCAGGCCGGGGGAGACTGCTCTCAAGCCGCGCGATGGCGGCAGATCGCGTCATGTCAGGCTTCCTTTGCAACGGCCAGAAGCGCCGTCTCGGCGCTGCGCGACCTGCTGATGAACAGCACCAGCCCGGCGCCGGTCACGGTCACGACCGCGATTGGCAGCAGCGCCAAGCCGTAGTTGCCGGTCGCCTCCAGGAGGCTGCCGTAGATGTTCACCATGAGGCCGCCGCCGATCAGGTTGGATATGGCGCCGATCATCGCGAGACCGGCTGCGGCCGATCCAGTGCCGAGCCAGCCCGACGTCAGCGCCCAGAACGGCCCTTTGAACGCGTAGGCGCCGACGAGCACGAGGCTGAGCAGAATGACCGTTCCCATCAAGGAATGAATGACGAAGACCCCGAGAAACCCAAGCGCAATCAAAAGCAGGGTCACCGCCGTGTGCCAGCGCCGTTCTCCGGATCTGTCGGAGTGACGGCCCCACAGAACCATCAGGACGCAGGCGATACCATAAGGGATCGAGTTGATCAGTCCGGTTTCAAGGTTCGTCAGCCCGAAGGATTTCAGGAATTGGGGCTGCCAAACGCTCAGCACGGACCCGGCTGCCGACGCGCCGGAGCAGGCGAGCGCCATCGCCCAGACATGGGGATTGCGCAGCAGCCGCACGAAGGAGCCCCATCCGGATTGTTGAACCGTCGCCGGGCGGCTCGCCGTCTCGCGCTGGAGCTCGGCGCATAGCCATGCCCGCTCCTCATCGCGCAACCAGCGCGCCTGCTCCGGCCTGTCGGTCAGCACAGACAGGCAGATCAGGCCGAGCAGCACAGTCGGGAGGCCCTCGACGATGAACAGCCATTGCCAGCCGCGCAGACCAAGCAGGCCGTCGAGACCCAGCAGCAATCCGCCAAGCGGAGAGCCGATGAAGGTGGCCGCCGGAATGGAGATGGCGAACAACGCGATCAGGCGCCCTCGATAGTTCGCAGGCAGCCAATACGTCAGGTAGAGCAGCACGCCTGGAAAGAAACCGGCTTCTGCCGCGCCCAGGATGAATCGCATCGCATAGAACGAGTTCTGGCCCTGTACGAAGGCCATGCTGGTGGAGATGATGCCCCAGGTGATCATGATCCGGGCGATCCAGCGCCGCGCGCCGAAACGCTGCATGGCCAGGTTGCTCGGCACTTCCATCAGGAAGTAGGAGAAGAAGAACAGGCTGGCGCCGAAGCCGAACGCCGCCTTCGACATTCCCAGATCCTGCACCATCTGCAGCGATGCCATGCCGACATTGCTGCGATCCAGGATGGCGAACAGATAGCAGATCATCACGAACGGCATGATGCGCCAGGAAACCCGGCGCATGGTCGACCGTTCGAGCGCGCTTGGCGCCGTCGCGGCTATAACCATCGTATCCTCCCAAGTTGTTATGCGCGCCGCTCAGGCGACGTCGAGCTGCTTCTTGTTGACCATCGCACGCCGGTCGAGCGTCTTGCCTTCCAGAACGTCCATGATGTGGTTGACCGCAAGGACCCCCATCGCGTCACGCGCGGCCTGCGTGCTGGCGCCCGCGTGAGGCGTGACCACGACGTTGGGCAGAGTGAGCAGCGGCAGGTCTGGCCTCGCCGGCTCCTCGGCAAACGAGTCGAGGCCGGCCCCCGCGATGACCCCGTCGCGCAACGCATCGAACAGGGCCGTCTCGTCGATGAGCCCGCCGCGCGCGGTGTTGATCAGGATCGCATCGCGGCGCATGCGGGCGAACTGGTCGCGGCCGATCATGTTGCGGGTCTGCGGGGTCAGCGGGCAGTGCAGGCTGATGACGTCGCTGGCCGTGAGGATTTCGTCGAGGCTGCCGACGCGTTCGGCGACGGCAATCTCGGTATCATCGGGCATGTAGGGATCGAAGATGCGCACCTTCATCTGCAGCGGCTGCACCAGACCGACCAGGATGCGACCGATCTCGCCGAAGCCGACGACGCCCAGACTGCGGCCGAACAGCTGCGCGCCCCTGGTCGTCGCCTTGTCCCAATGACCGGTCTTGATACGGGCGTCGAGGCGCGGGATCTCCCGCGCCACCGCGAACATCAGGGCGAAGGCAAGCTCGGCGACCGATTGCGAATTGGCGCCACGCGCGACGAACACGGGGATGCTGCGGCGGTCGGCGGCGTCGACGTCGATGTTGTCGTAGCCAACCCCATGCTTGGCGATCGCCTTGAGCTTCGCAGAGGCGCCGATCACCTGATCGTCGATCTTGCCTTGCCGCACGATGATGCCGTCCGGCTGCTCCCGGGCGGCGATCTCCGCCAGCTCCTGAGGGCTCGCATGATGCGCGTTGGCAATCAGCGCCGCACCGCGCCGGGCCGCGATGGCGGTCGCTTCCGCCGTGAGAGCCGGTCCGGTGACGAGTAGCTTGTAGCGCATGTCGCTGCCTCTTGCTGGCGGCAACGCCCTGACCGCGCCGTATGGCGCTCGGCCGATCCTGCGGCATTGGCGCCGCCGACCCGTCCTGGACGAGGCGCTGACCGTTCCCCCCTTGCGCCATTTTCAAATTGAAACGGCGTTGCATTTTTTATACGTATCACCGCAACGGCTCGTTTTGTCAACCGCCGATCGGCAGAGCTGCAGGAAAGATCGCACCAGGAGCGCACCAATGACCGCAGGTTTCCGCATTTATCCGAATCCGAAGCAGAAGGTCTCCAAAGACCTCGTCGAGCGATATCGATCGCTGCCGGTCGCCAATGTGAGCGACAGCATGTCGCGAATGAACGCAGCAGGTTCGCGCCTGCGTCCGATGCATGGCGGCGGCATCCTGGCGGGATCCGCGATCACCGTGAAATCGCGTCCGGGCGACAACCTCATGCTCCACAAGGCGCTCGACATGGCCGAGCCGGGCGACATCGTCGTGGTGGATGCCGGCGGGGATTTGTCGAACGCCCTGATCGGAGAGATGATGATCGCGCATGCGGAGCGTCGTGGCCTCGGAGGCGTCGTGATCAACGGCGCCGTCCGTGACGCCGCGGCGATCCGCGCCGGCCGGTTTCCGATCTTCGCCGCCGGCGTCACCCATCGCGGTCCCTACAAGGACGGTCCTGGCGAGATCAACGTCGCGATCGCGATCGACGGCATGGTCATCGAGCCTGGCGATCTCGTGCTCGGGGACGAGGACGGGCTCGTCTGCGTCCCGCTTGCCGATGCCGAGGCCGTTTTCGCCGCGGCGAAGAAGAAGCATGATTCCGAGACGGCGCAGCTCGAGGCCATCGCAGCCGGTCGCAACGACCGTTCGTGGGTGGACGAGGAACTGAGGAAGCGCGGCGTCGAATATATCGGCTGAGCTTCGCCGGGTGGCGTGAACTTCGCTGCGACGCTGTGTATACCCGTGCTGAAAGCGGCCGCCCGATCGGCGGTCGGCTCGGGAAGCAGGACGTGGCGAAGACATCCAGCAAATCCAAGAAGACCGTGAAGCCCGCGGCGCCGCCGGGCCTGAAGGGCGTCTCGGCCGTCGACCGCGCGCTGAGCGTCTTGACGGCGTTTCAACGCGGTGACGGCGAGGTGAGCCTTGCCGAGCTGACCAGGCGGACCGGGCTGATCAAGACCACCGTGATGCGCGTGGCGCTGTCATTGGAAAGCTACGGCCTGATCAGGCGGGTCGATGGCGGCGGCTACCGGCTCGATGCCGAGGTGATGCGGCTTGCGGCCTGCTACCAGCATGCTTTCGGTCTTGCCGATCACGTCACGCCCGTGCTGGAAAAGCTGGCGCGTTCGACCGGCGAGACCGCGTCCTTCTACACCCGTCGGGGCGAGCAGCGCCTTTGCCTGTTTCGCGTCGAAAGCGCGAATCAGATCCGGATGCACGTCCAGCCCGGTGACCTGCGCCCGATGGACAAGTCGGCCATCGCCCAGGTGCTGCGGCACTTCGATCGGGGACGTGCCACGGCGGCGATCGATACGCCACTCTTCACCAGCGGCGTCACGGATCCTCATTCTGCGGCGCTGGCCACGCCGGTGTTCGGGCCGGGCGGTGCGCTGCTCGGCGCTCTCGCGTTGTCCGGTCCGGTCACCCGGCTGACCCCTGCGCGCGCCGAGGAGATCCGCCTGGAGCTCAGGACCGCTGGCATCGACCTGAGCACGGCGTGCGGTGGATAGACACCGCCGCTCACGCGCGGCATCGCCGGGCTGAGCCCGGGAAGACCGGTTTCGCTGCCCGGAATGCCGTTTTCCGGCAGCAAATCGCTGCCCCAGATGAGAAATATTGTAGACAAATCAGCGACGCGGTTCTGCGCCGTTGATTTGTCGCAATTTGGCAACAGCGTGGTAGGAATGCATCAGTCCGATTCTTCCGGACTGCCGCTTTCATCATCACAGCCTTGCCGGAATGACCAGCGCAGAGACCACCTCGGCCACCCCTTTGGATGCCCCGCCCGCTGACGGGCGGCGCTGGACATGGCGTACCTGGCTTGCGCCGGTGGCGGTGGCCGTCGCGCTGTCGTCGGGCTTCCTGACCTTCATCGTGCTGGTCGGCTTGAGCCCGATCGAGCCGACTACGGAGGTCGTCAAGACCTTCTACCTGATCGACGCCGGCACGATCCTGATCCTGGTCGGCATCATCATCCGCGAGGTCTGGCAGGTCGTACAGGCGCGGCGCCGCGGCCGGGCGGCCGCGCGGCTGCACGTGCAGATCGTCAGCCTGTTCTCGGTGATCGCGGTGCTGCCGGCGGTGCTGGTCGCGGTGGTCGCCAACGTCACCATCGACCGCGGCCTCGACCGGCTGTTCTCGGGGCCCGCCAAGGTCGCGATCCAGAATTCGCTGACCATCGCGCGCGCCTACATGCAGGAGCATGCGCAGTTCATCCGCGGCGACATTCTCGGCATGGCCAACGACATCGCGCGGACCCGGCCGCTGTTCGATCAGGATCGCGCCAGCTTCCGCGAACTGCTGACCGCCAGCGCCGCCTCGCGCAACCTGCCGGGCGCGATGATCATCGACAAGAACACCAATCCGATCGTGTGGGCCGAGACCGGCGGCGTCCAGCTGGCCTATTCGCCGCCGGCGCCGGATTTCCTCAACAATGTCGGCGAGCAGGAACCGGAGATCGCGGTCCTGCCGGAGTCGAACTACGTTGCCGCCGTGATCCGGCTACGCGCCTTCAACGACACCTTCCTCTACGTCGCGCGTCCGCTCGATCCGCAGGTCGTCGACCAGCTCAAGCAGACCGAGCTGTCGGTCGCCGAATATGCCCAGGTCGAGGCGCGGCGCTTCGGCATCCAGGTCGCCTTCGCGCTGATGTTCGCGGTGATCGCGCTGACCATCCTGATGGCTTCGGTGCTGATCGGGTTGAACTTCGCCAACTGGCTGGTGGCTCCGATCCGCCAGCTCATGAACGCCGCCAACGTGATCTCGACCGGCGACCTCAACGTCCAGGTTCCCGTGCACCGCTCGGAAGGCGATCTCGCCCAGCTCGGCCAGACCTTCAACAAGATGACGCAGGAGCTGCGCACGCAGCGCGACGAGCTGGTCAGCGCCAGCGACCTGATCGACAGCCGGCGGCGCTTCATCGAGGCGGTGCTGTCGTCGGCCTCCGCCGGCATCATCGGCGTCGATGCCTCCGGCAGCGTCGGCATCCTCAACCGCTCGGCCGAAAAGCTGATCGGACATTCGGAGCAGGAGGTGCTCGATCATCCGCTGACCGATGTGCTGCCCGAGCTCGACGACATGATGAAGACGGCGCGCGAAGGCAAGCAGCGGCTGGTCCAGGGACAGATCACGATCCAGCGCGACGGACACGAGCGCAACCTCTCTGTGCGCGTCACCGCCGAGCAGACCAATCAGGCGCGCGACAGCTACATCATCACGCTCGACGACATCACCGAGCTGGTATCAGCGCAGCGCACCTCGGCCTGGGGCGACGTCGCGCGCCGCATCGCGCACGAGATCAAGAATCCGCTGACGCCGATTCAGCTGTCCGCCGAGCGGATTCGCCGCAAATTCGGCAAGGTCATCACCGAGGACAAGGCTGTATTTGAGCAGTGTACCGACACGATCGTGCGGCAGGTTGATGACATCAGGCGAATGGTCGACGAGTTCTCGCGTTTCGCGCGGATGCCGAAGCCCGTAATGGAAGGCGAGGACGTTGCCGACGCGGTGCGCCAGGCCGTGTTCCTGATGAAGGTCGCGCATCCCGAGATCGACATCGAGACCGACATCAAGCAGGACCCGTTGCGCGCGCAGTTCGACCGCCGGCTGATCTCGCAGGCGCTGACCAACATCATCAAGAACGCGACCGAGGCGATCGAGGTGGTGCCGGAGGAGGAGCTCGGCAAGGGCCGCATCGATGTCGTTGCCGCGCGCGAGGGCGACGACGTGCTGATCGACGTGATCGACAACGGCATCGGCCTGCCCAAGGTGGCGCGGCAGCGGCTGCTCGAGCCCTACGTCACGACGCGCGCGAAGGGCACCGGGCTCGGGCTCGCGATCGTCGGGCGCGTGCTCGAGGATCATGGCGGCAAGCTCGAGCTGAAGGACGCCTCCGACTTCCGCGCCGGTCAGCGCGGCGCCTGGATGCGGCTGCGTTTCGCCGTGTCGGGCCAGGCCGCCAAGAGCAAGGACCAGCCGCAGCCGGGCGCCGCGGCGTCCGGCGCAACGGCAACAAATGAGTCCGCGGGGGAAACCGCGGGCCCGGTTGAAACGACCAATGACGAACCAAAAATCCAAGCCGCAACAGGCAGCTGACGAGACAGGCGTGACCCCATGGCGAGTGATATTCTGATTGTCGACGATGAAGCCGATATCCGGGAGCTGGTAGCCGGCATCCTGGATGACGAGGGCTTCACGACGCGAACCGCTCGCGACAGCGATTCGGCGCTTGCGGAGATTACGAATCGCCGCCCCAACCTCGTGTTCCTCGACATCTGGCTGCAGGGCTCCAAGCTCGACGGCCTGCAACTGCTGGAGCAGATCAAGAAGGATCATCCTGATCTGCCGGTCGTGATGATCTCCGGCCACGGCAATATCGAAACCGCCGTCGCCGCGATCAAGCGCGGCGCCTATGACTTCATCGAGAAGCCGTTCAAGTCCGACCGCCTCATCCTGGTGGCGACACGCGCGCTGGAGAACTCGCGCCTCAAGCGCGAGGTGCGCGAGCTGAAGCAGCTGGCGCCGACCGCGAGCACCATGACCGGCCGCTCGCCGTCGATGAACCAGTTGCGCCAGACCATCGAGCGCGCTGCCAAGGCCAACAGCCGCATCCTGATCGTCGGACCTCCCGGCTCGGGCAAGGAGCTCGCGGCGCGCACGCTGCACACCCAGTCGCCGCGCGCCGAGGGACCGTTCGTCGTCATCAACGCCGCGGCCATCACGCCGGAGCGGATGGAGGAGGAGCTGTTCGGCATCGAGCAGTCCAACGGCGAGCAGTCGCGCAAGACCGGTGCGCTCGAAGAGGCCCATGGCGGCACGCTGTTCGTCGACGAGATCGCCGACATGCCGCGCGAGACGCAGAACAAGATCCTGCGCGTTCTGGTCGACCAGACGTTCCAGCGCTCGGGCGGCACCACCAAGGTGCACGTCGACGTGCGCATCATCTCGTCGACCGCGCGAAACCTGGAAGAGGAGATTGCCGCGGGCCGGTTCCGCGAGGATCTCTATCACCGCCTTTCGGTGGTTCCGATTCGGGTTCCACCGCTGTCGGAACGGCGCGAGGACATTCCCGAGCTCATCGACTACTTCATGGACCAGATTTCGGTCACCACCGGCCTGCCGAAGCGGCAGATCGGCCAGGACGCGATGGCCGTGCTGCAGTCGCATGTCTGGCCGGGTAACGTCCGCCAACTGCGCAACAACGTCGAGCGCGTGATGATTCTCGCGGCAGGTGGTCCAGAGGTGATCATCACCGCCGACATGCTGCCGCCGGACGTCGGCTCGATGGTGCCGGCGATGCCGACCAGCAACAATGGCGAGCACATCATGGGCCTGCCGCTGCGTGAGGCGCGCGAGGTGTTCGAGCGTGACTATCTGATCGCCCAGATCAGCCGCTTTTCGGGCAACATCTCGCGCACGGCCGAGTTCGTGGGCATGGAGCGGTCGGCCCTGCATCGCAAGCTGAAGGCACTCGGGGTCGGCTGAGCGCCCCAACTCGGCCAACTTTGCCGACCTGGACGAATTTACATTGGAAAATTCGTCTCGCCCCGAAGTTTTACGGACGAATCCGGCTGTTTTGGAACCGGCTTCCCCGTAATCGGCTTGCCTAATATGCTCGCCTGTCTTCTAATCCGGCGTCCCATGATCCCTCGAGGGGGATCTCAATGGATCATGGGCAACCGTGGCAGTTCCGAAAGCTGGAATCGGATGGCCGTGGGTCCAATAAGAAAAAGCACAAGACTGCGAGATAACAACGATGGCGGCAGACCGCGCACAAAACCTCCAAGACACCTTTCTCAACCACGTCCGCAAAACCAAGACGCCGCTCACGATTTTTCTGGTCAATGGCGTGAAGCTGCAGGGGATTGTCACCTGGTTCGACAATTTCTGCCTGCTGCTCCGGCGCGACGGTCACTCGCAGCTCGTCTACAAGCATGCGATCTCCACCATCATGCCGGGCGCCCCGATCCAGCTGTTCGAGGGCGGCGAGGACGCGTCTGCGTGAGAGTGACCTGACGTGAGAGTGACCTGATTGGAACCCCGCAATCGCGAAGGGGCACCCGGCCTTCAGAGGCCGGATGACGTCAAGACAACGGGCCTGGTCATCGTGGTCGGCCCGTATCTGCGGGCGCGCCGCGGTGACGACGCGCAGCCCGGCCAATCCGACATGCGTGATTTCGAGGCGCGGATCGACGAGGCCGCCGGCCTCGCGCGCGCCATCGATCTCACCGTGACGGATTCTATACTCGCGCCGATCGCGCAGATCCGTCCGGCGACCTATCTCGGCAAGGGCAAGGTCGACGAGATCGCGGGCGTGATCGCCGCGCAAGGCGCCGAGCTCGTGGTGATGGATTGTGCGCTGTCGCCGATCCAGCAGCGCAACCTCGAGAAGGCGTGGAGCACCAAGGTGCTCGATCGCACCGGGCTGATTCTGGAAATCTTCGGCCGGCGCGCCAAGACCAAGGAAGGCGCGCTGCAGGTCGAGCTCGCGCATCTCAACTACCAGCGCAGCCGTCTGGTGCGCTCCTGGACGCATCTCGAGCGCCAGCGCGGCGGCTTCGGCTTCATGGGCGGCCCGGGAGAGACGCAGATCGAGGCTGACCGCCGGCTGATCGGCGATCGCATCACCCGCCTCGAAACCGAGCTGAAGAAGGTCCAGGCGACGCGGCGGCTGCATCGCGCCGGGCGCCAGCGCGTGCCGTATCGCGTCGTCGCGCTGGTCGGCTACACCAATGCCGGCAAGTCGACGCTGTTCAATCGGCTGACCCGCGCCGACGTCCAGGCCGCCGACATGCTGTTTGCGACGCTCGATCCGACCTTGCGCGCGATCAGCCTGCCTCATGGCGGCAAGGCGATGCTGTCGGACACCGTGGGCTTCATCTCGAACCTGCCGACGCAACTGGTCGCCGCGTTCCGCGCCACGCTCGAGGAGGTGCTGGAAGCCGACGTGATCCTGCACGTCCGCGACATGTCGCACGAGGACGCCGAGGCGCAACAGCACGACGTCGAGCTGGTGCTCAGCCAGCTCGGCATCGATCCCGAAGCCACCGACAGCATCATCGAGATCTGGAACAAGATCGATCGGCTGGACGAAGCGGCGCGCGAAAACCTCGTCAACATCGCCGCGCGTCGGCCGCCGGAGCGGCCATGCCTGCTGGTCTCCGCCGAGACCGGCGAGGGGGTCGAAGCGCTGCTGCAGGCGATCGAGGACCGGCTCGCCGCCGCGCGCACGACGCTCGACCTCACCATCGACGCCGCCGACGGCGCCGGCATCTCCTGGCTGCACCGCAACGCCGAGGTGCTGAGCAAGGAGCTGCATGAGGGCCATTACGACATGACGGTGCGCGTCGATGCGACGAAGCGCGACATCGTCGTCGAGCGCTATCACGGCGTGCCCAGGGTGGCGTGAGCGGCGCATCCCTGGCGATCGATCAGACCTTAGTTTCCGAGTCCTGGCAGATCATGTAGGCCCAGCCGTCATCGTCCGCGAAGGCGGACGATCCAGTACGCCGAAACACCTCGGTTCAATATCGTCTGCTGCAGAGTACTGGATGCTCCGCCTTCGCGGAGCATGACAGCCGTGGGGAAGGCGAAAGCTCAGCCCGGAAGCGATCTCCGTTTCAAGGAAACGCGCTCTGGAGAAGTTTCGTCTGATGCGCAGCGCTACAGCGGCGTGATGTCGACGTGCAGCACCGCCGACCGGCCGGCGTCGACAGCCGCGAGGCAGCGTTCGATCGCCTCATCGAGCGCGTCGGGATCGTCGACGCGCTCGCCATGGGCGCCGAACGCGCAGGCGACGTCGGCGAGGCGGCGCTGCTCGCCTTGACGTCCGGTGCGGAGCCTGGACAGGAACGCGTCCGAGCGCTGCGCAGCTCCGTCCGGATAGACGCGCTGCACCGATGCCTTCACCGCCTGCCAGCCGTGATTGTCGAGGATCACGGTGAAGATCGGCAGCCGATACTGCTGCGCCACCGCGTAGACGGAATCGGGGGCAGCGAAATGGTAGGCGCCGTCACCTGTGATCTGCACCACGCGACGCGCGGGATGGGCCAGCTTGAGCCCGAGCGCCATGCCGCCGCTGAAGCCGAGACCGCCGCCGGCCAGGCCCACATAAGTCCCCGGCCGGGTTCGGCGTAGCTGCTGTTGCAGGACCGGCGCATTGCGGACGGCCTCGTTGAGCACGATGTCGTGCTCCGACAACTGCGCCTGCAGCCGTGCGAACAGGAAGGCCGGGTTGATCGCGCCGATGCTGCCCTTGTGTGCGGCCGCAGCCGCCCGCTTCGCCGCCGCAGCCTCGCGTGCAGGCTGCCAGCTCGCGATCCGGCCAAGCACCTTCCTCTGGTAGGACACATCGGCGCGGGCGACGACGATCTCCAGCACCTGGCGAAGAATGACCGCTGAATCACCCTGAATGCGCAGGTCGGTCGCGAACCCCCACATCGGGATGTCGGCTTTCAACGCATCGACGTCGATCTGGATCCAGCGCAGCCGATTGGCGTCTTTCAGCATCTGTGGAATGAACGGAACGTCGATGTCGATCAGCAGTCCGAGGTCGGCGCCTGCGATGACTGCCGCCGGATCTGACCCGGCGAAACAGGGCGAGTCGTGGCAGATGTTCATCGTGACGGGAATGAACTCGGCGACCCGGATGCCGCAGACGACCGCCAATCGTTCGAGCAGCGACACGGCTTCGGGGTTGCGTCCGAGATAGGCCGTCAATGCGATCGGATTGTCCGCTGCCATCAGCGCATCTGCCACCGCCTGCGCCCGCGGCGGGTCGATGCCGCCTGCTTTCACGCTGCCATAGCGCGCGGGCAGGTAGGCCGGCATCGCAGTCTCATCCCAGGTCTCGGCGAGGGTTTCGCGCGGCAGCATCATGTAGACGGGACCGGGCGGATCGCTGTGCATGAACGCGGCCGCGCGGGCCAGTGCTTCCTTGACGACCACGCCCGACGGCAGCGTGTAGTCCCATTTGACGTAGGGGCGCACGACGCTGGCCTGATCGAAACTGTCCTGCACGAAGTGCACGTAGGTGTCGCGTCCGCCCGGCAGCTCGCCGTGCAGCGCGAACGGAGCCTTGCCCGCGATCAGCAGAACCGGCAGCCGGTAGCGGAACGCGTTCTGAATGGCCATTGCCGCGTTCGCCGTGCCGGCATCCACATGGACGAGCACGGCCTGGCCGCGGCCGGTCGCGCTGGCATAGCCAGCGGCCATGTGCACCGCTACGACTTCATGCGGGCACAAGATCACCTCGGGGTGCGCACGCCCCTCGCTGTCCCAGCGCGCAATCTCCTCGATCAGCGACACATGATCGGTGCCGAGATTGGCGAAGATATATTCGACCTGGAGGTCGACGAGCGCCTCGAGAAAGTAGTGCGCGGTGCTGTGGCTGGCCATGGGCGGCAACGCGGATCAGGCAACGACGGAGGCGTCGCGGCGCACGGTCTCCGGGTGCGTGGCCATGCCTCGCAGCCGCTCGAACAGTTTGCCCGGGTCGCGCGGTGCGACCATGCCGCGCCACGCGATGTGCGTGTCGGGCCGCACCACGAGCAGACGTTCCGCAAAGCGATAGCCGGCCGTGCCCGGTTCGACGTCCACCAGCGTCAAGGGAACACCGTGCCGGGCCGCGGTCTCCACCAGCGGCGCGACATCGATGGCCGGATCGAACCGCAGCAGCGTATAGGCCGAGCCGAGCGCGTCGAGAAGCGAGCGTCCGTCGGACAGCCAGACATGCGGCGCGCGGGCGCCGGGCACAGTCGACGCAGTGAAATGGCCCATGCCGTAGGGCGGCGGCGTCTCGCCATCGTAGGAGATCACCGGGGACTGGTCGTAGTAGTAGCCGAAGTTCAGGCCGGCGCAGCAATATTGCTGCACGTTGAGGTCGTAGGCGGCCTTGCCGACCCTGCTGCGGGCCGCATCGCCTTCGGGACCATCGAACTCCACCTCGGCAGGCACGGAGCGGCGCTGGCTCATCACGGCAAGCGCATGGTTCATCGCGAAGTGCGAGACCTGCTCGGTGATCGGCTGGCGCTCCGCTTCATAGGCGTCGAGCAGGGCAGGGGCGGCCCATCCTGCGATGACGCCGGCGAGCATCCAGCACAGGTCGACCGCATCGGCGATGCCGGCGTTCATGCCGTAGCCCGCATAGGGAATCCACAGATGCGCGGCATCGCCGCAGATGAAGGCGCGGCGATCCCGGAAGCGATCGGCCACCAGGCGACGGCCGATCCAATCCTCCTTGCTGAGGATCTCGTAGGTGAAGCGATCGTCGACGCCGAGGATGGTGCGCAGCGCCCAATCGCGATCGACGCTGTCGAACTCGACCTCGGAAGCCGCAAGGTGGTTGTGGATCAGCCAATTGTCGCGGCCATCGATCGCGACTGTCGTGCCGCAGCGGCGCGGATTGAGCGACATCGTCATCCATGCCGGCTTCTGCTGGATCAGGTCCTTCAGCGCAGGCGCGTGGATGTAGGTGGACTGCACCCGCTGCACCACGTCGGTTCCGCCAAGCCGCGATCCGATCAGCCGCCGCACGGTGGAACGGCCGCCATCGCAGCCGATCAGATATTCGGCGGCGATGGTGATCTCCTGGTCGGCGTCGAGGTCGCGCGCCCGCGCGATCACGCCGTTGTCGTCCTGCTCGAACGCCTCGACCTGGATGCGGTTGAGGATCGTCACGCGCCGCTGTGATCTGGCGCAGTCGAACAGGATCGGCTCCAGATAGATCTGGTTGATGCGATGCGGCGGCTCCGGCGTCGGCCAATTGGTGTCCGGCCCTCCGGTGGCGGTGTAGCGGTCGCGGCGGGATGGGATTGGAATACGCGTCAGCTCGCGGCCGACGACCGCAGTCCGATAGGCGCAGTCGTTGGGAAAATCCGCGGGCAGGCCGCCCTCACGCACGTCGCTAACGATGCCGAGGCGGCGAAAGACTTCCATGGAACGCGCCGAGACGTGGTTGCACTTCACGTTCGGCGGCTCGCCGGCGCGCCTGATCTCCGCGACGACAACGTCGATGCCGCGCGAGGCAAGGTCCATGGCGGCAGTCAGCCCGACCGGGCCGGCGCCCACGATGAGCACCTGGGTGTGAATCGTCTTCATGTCGGTTCTCTTGTCGATCGACGCTTAAGCGCGCTCGGGCGCGGAGAGGGCAGCCGGGCGCGGCTCTTCGGAGGTCGGCAGGTTGCCGCGCATGGCGAGCAAAGCGAGTCCCAGGATCACCAGGGCGGAGAACAGCTGCGGCAGCGCGCTCGCCTGGAACAGCGAGGAAACGTTCCATTGCGCCGCGAGCATCAGGCCGCCGAGCGTGACGCCGAGGATCGAGCCGAAGCGGCCGATGCCGAGCGCCCAGCCGATGCCGGTGCCGCGGATGTAGGTCGGATAGATCCGCGCCGCATAGGCGTTGCATCCGATCTGCCCGCCGATCACGGCAACGCCCGCGATGAACACCGCCGGCACCAGGATCGGCAGCGATGCGCCGGCCATGCCGATGGTGATGATCGAGAGGAAGCCGGCGACGTAGGTCGTGAACAGGACGCGATCGAAGCCGAACCGTTCGATCAGCAGGCCGAGCCCGATCGTGCCGAGCATGCCGCCGATCTGGAACGCGATGCCGACCGCGATCGCCGCCTGGACGTCGAGACCGACTCCGTGGGTGAGCGTCGGCAGCCAGCTGTTGAGGAAGTAGATGTCCATCATGTTCATGAAGAACATCACCCACAGCAGCAGCGTCGGCAGCAGGCGCCGGTTGGTGAACAGCTGCGGCAGCAGGAAGCCCTTGCCGCTCTCCTCGACGACCGTGAAGCGCGCATCGGCGGGGAGCTGGGCCGAAGGATCGATCCGCGTCAGCAGCGCGCGAACGCGGTCGCTCTTGCGCGGATCGAGCGCCAGCAGCGAAAGCGATTCCGGCAGCCAGATGACGAGGACCGGACACAGGATGAGCGGCAGAACGCCGCCGATCAGGAAGATGACCTGCCAGCCATAGGCGGTGATGAGCTTGGCCGCGACCGCTCCGCCGATCGCGGAGCCAAGCGACACGGTCATGAACATCAGCATGATGAGCAGCGTCCGGCGACGCTGCGGCGCGTATTCGCCGGTGAGGGCGATGGTGTTGGGCAGCACGCCGCCGAGGCCGAGACCGGTCGCGAAGCGGATGATGACGAGGTCGGACACGCTGGTGGCCTGGGTGGTCACCAGCGATCCCAGCGCAAACACCAGCACGCCGGCGACCACCAGCCATTTGCGGCCGAGATAGTCGGCCAGCGCTCCGAACACCAGCGAGCCGATCATCACCCCGAACAGGGAGGCGCCGAACACCGGCCCGAGCGCGCCCGGCGCGAGGTGCAGGTCCTTGCTCAGCGCGGGCGCGACGAAGCCGAGCGCCTGGGCATCGAAGCCGTCCAGGCCGACCACCAGCGCACACAGGCAGATGACCCGGATCTGAAACGCCGATAGCGGCCGCTCGTCGACGTAACGGCCGAGATTGATCGCTTGCGTCAAATGTCCCTCCCCGGTGCTTGTCGTTGCAAGGCCGGTCGGTCCGCGCCCCCGGCTACTTGCAAATATGTTGCATGATCAAACTCTTTCGATTAGCCACAAAATTCTCATTCATTCATGAGGAAAGCTTATGTCTCCGACGTTGCGACAATTGGAGGCGCTGGTGCTGGTGTATCGGCTCGGCAGCATCACCAAGGCAGCCGCGGAGCTGCGCGTCACGCAATCGGCGATCAGCCTGCTGATCCGGCAGATCGAGGAGAACTTTCAGCTCAGGCTGTTCGAACGGACGACGCGCGCCCTGCATCCGACCGCCGCGTGCCGGGAGGCGATCGCGGCTGCGGAACGCATCCTCGCCGGTGCGCAAGGACTGTCGCAGCGGATGCGCGACCTCGCCGAGATCAAAGCCGGCCAGATTTCCATCGCCGTCTCAGCCGGCTTTGCGTCGGCGCTGTTGCCACGCGTGTTCGCGGTGTTCCGATCGCAGCATCCCGACGTGCGCATCGATCTGCGCGACGTCGCACCCGACGAGCTTCTCGAGGTCGTGATGACAGGGGAGGCGGAGTTCGGCCTCGGCAGCGTGGAGAATGACGGCATCCCGGAGTTCAAGATCGAGACGCTGATGCAGAGTCCGCTCTCGGCCATCGGCATCAAGGATGGCCGGTTCGACAAGCAGCGCCGTCTCACCTGGGACGGCATCATGAGATCGAACCTGATCACGATGCGCCATGGCACCCGCATTCGGCGTCAGATCGACGAGGCGCTGGCGCAGTCGGGGCGCACGTTGAATCCCGCCATCGAGGTGAATTTGATCACGACCGCGCTGTCGCTCACCGCCGAAGGGGCCGGCCTCAGCATCCTGCCCGGACACATGCTGCCGAAGGCGCAATTCCCGACGCTTGCCGCCGTCCCGCTGTCGCAGCCGACGATCTACCGGCACGTGTCGCTGCTGAGCCGCGCCGATTTCGGCCTGTCGCCCGCCGCGCAGCGCTTCGTCGAGATCGCGAAGGCGGTTCTGTCGCCCGGACGCCGCTGACGGCGGCGGAGGAAACGCCGAGTTACTTCTCCAGCCCCTTCGCCTCGTTCCACAGCTCGTCCATCTCGTCGAGCGAGGCTTCCTCCAGCGTGCGGCCCTGCGCGGTGAGGGCCCGTTCGATATAGGCGAACCGGCGTTCGAACTTGGCGTTGGTGCCGCGCAGGGCGGTCTCGGGATCGACCTCGGCGTGGCGGGCGAGGTTGACGAGGGCGAACAGCAGGTCGCCGGTCTCGGCGCTGAGCTCGGTCGCATCCTTCTTGTCGAGCGCCGCTTCGATCTCGTCGGCCTCCTCGCGGATCTTCTGCAGCACGGCGCGCGGATCGTTCCAGTCGAAGCCGACGGTCGCCGCCTTCTTCTGCAGCTCCATGGCGCGCACCAGGGCCGGCTGTCCGGCCTTGATCCCCGACAGCAGCGACGGCCGGTTGGTGGGCTCCTCGGGCGGCCGTCGCGCGGCGCGCTCGGCCTTCTCCTCGGCCTTGATGCGATCCCAGGTGCCTTTGGTGGGTTTGGTGACGTTGCCGTCCTTGTCCGGAAAGACGTGCGGATGACGGCGGATCATCTTCCTGGTGATGCCTTCGACCACGTCAGCGAACGCGAAGGCGCCTTGCTCCTCGGCGATGCGGGCGTGATAGACCACCTGCAGCAGGAGATCACCGAGCTCCTCGCGCAGATCGTCGAGATCCTCGCGCATGATCGCGTCCGCAACCTCATAGGCTTCCTCGATGGTGTAGGGCGCGATGGTCTGAAACGTCTGCTCGACGTCCCACGGACAGCCGGTCACCGGCGTGCGCAACGCCGCCATGATCTCGATCAGGCGTGAGATGTCGCGAGAAGGGGTCATTGCAGGTCCTGAGGCAGCTTGATTTCGGCTCCTGTATGCCTCAAGCGGCCGGCGGCTCCCAGCGAAAACGGAATGCCGCGACGCCGCCGGTTGGCCATGTGGAACGATGGTGCTAAGCGGATGGCATGACCGACACGCAGGATATGACCGCTCTCGTGCTGTTCTCCGGCGGGCAGGATTCGACGACCTGCCTGGCCTGGGCGCTCGACCGCTTCCAGCGCGTGGAGACGCTCGGCTTCGCCTACGGCCAGCGCCACGCGATCGAGCTCGACTGCCGGGCGCGTTTGCTCGACGGCATCATGCAGCTGCGCCCGGAGTGGGCCGACAAGCTCGGCGAGGGCCATACGCTCGACATTCCGACGCTGGCTGCCATCTCCGAGACCGCGCTGACGCGCGACGTCGCCATCGAGATGGGCGCCGACGGCCTGCCCAACACCTTCGTGCCTGGCCGCAACCTGGTGTTCCTGACCTTCGCGGCGGCGCTGGCCTATCGCCGCGGCATCCGCCACATCGTCGGCGGAATGTGCGAGACGGATTATTCCGGCTACCCGGATTGTCGCGACGAGACCATCAGGGCGCTGCAGACGGCGCTCAGCCTCGGCATGGCGCGCGGCTTCGAGCTGCACACGCCGCTGATGTGGCTATCGAAGGCGGCGACCTGGCAGCTGGCCCATGATCTCGGCGGCAGGGGCCTGGTCGATCTCATCCGCGACCAGTCGCACACCTGCTATCTGGGTGAGCGCGGCGCCCGCCACGACTGGGGGCATGGCTGCGGTCAGTGTCCCGCGTGTGAGCTGCGTGCCAAGGGGTGGCACGAATACATCGCGGTCGGTGGACAGTCCTGAATCGAAACGGGGCCCCGAGGGCCCCGCCAGATGGCATGCTGTCTGTTGCGTGCTCGCTCGAAGATCAGGCCGCCTCGTGATCCGACGGCTCGCGCTGGCTGACGACCACGAGATCGTGGTCCGCAGTGTCGTGCCCCTCATCGGTGTCTGCGATCGCAGCGGAGGCCGCCTTTGCGGCGAGACGCGCGGTGATGTCGTGGCTGGCGTCGGCGCCGCTCTTGTCCCAGGCCGGCGCGTTGAGCACCACGATGTCGTCATCGTGCGCCGCATCGGCGTCGTGACCGGCGGGGACGATCGACGGCGATTGCGCCGGCGCTTCCACGATGCGCAGCGTCGGCGCCTCGGCTTGCACCGGCTCGGCCGTCTCCTCCGCGACCTCGGCCTCTGCGGGCTCGTCGTCGCTCTCGGGTTCGGCCGGCTCGGCGGCGGTCTCTGTGGAATCCGTTTCTGCCGCTGCTACCGGCTCAGCGCCATCGGCCGCGACCGGCTCAGGTGCTTCATGATGCGCGACGATGGCGGTCTGCGGAGCGGCATCATCCTTCGCGAGACCGAGATGCTGCGAGATCTCCTTGATCACCTTGTCGATCGCGGTGAGCACGCGATACTCCGGGATCGAGGCCATGTGCTGCTCGAACCGGGTGCGCGCATATTGCAGCGAGTCGATCACATCGGCGGCGATCGACGACGAGCTGGCTTCGGTGCCGTGCAGAGCTCCAGCCGCCTTCTCGGTCGAACTCTCGATCAGCAGGTAGGCCTCGTATTGCGGAATCGACTTCAGCTTCTCGTGATAGTCGCGACGCGCGGCGGCGAGCGTGTCGACGATCGAAGCAAAAGATTCAAGCCCGGGCATTTCGACGTCCCTTCAACTTCATCTCGGAAGATGCGCGACGCTACGGACACACTGATGAATGTTCAATTTCGAACAAACACGGCTCTTCGCATCATGCATACCTCACCGTTAAGGCGGGCGCGTCAAATGCGCTGCAAGCCGGTCACCGGCGCTTAACGATACGGCGGGGCACTCAGCCGACGAAATCGTCGGGGCACAGCTCGATCGGCTTGCCGTGCGGGGTGCGGTCGGCGGCATGATCCCAGGCGTCGCGGTAGCGGGCGAGGGTGGCGGACGTGGTCAAGCCCTTCTCGGCCACCAGCCGCTCCAGCGTGGCGAGCCAGTGCCGATAGTAGGTGTCGCCGCAATCCGCATCGCCCGCCGCCTGCGCGCGCAAAATCTCCTCGGCGAGCGCGGCCGCCCATTCGGGCCAAGTGAAGAGCCCGCGGGCGTGCAGCGTCACCGCCATGGCGAAGGCGTGCGCCTCCCACGGCTCGCGAAACACCGGTCCATCCGCATCGACGGGAATGCCGGGGAGGGCGCGCGTCGCCGCCAGCGCGGCGTGGCGATCGACGGCGGTCATGCGCGCTCCAGATACGGCTCGAAGGCGTCGACCGTGACCTCCAGCAGTGGATCCGGCGCATCGGCCCACAACTCGGCGCCGTTGAACGACACCGTGTAGAGCCATTGCGGGTCTTCGCCCTTGCCATGGGCGTTGCTGTCCGGAAACACATGCGCGCCCCTGATGGCGTCGATGCGGCCGACATGGCCGCGCACATAGCGCGGCAGCCGCGTATGCGTCGGAGGATGCATCGCCTTGGCGCGAACGCGATCGCCGACGGCGAACAGTGCCGGCGCGCTTGCCGCGCGTTCTGTGGGACCGCCCCGGCGCAGCACGGCCGCGACCTCGTCGGCCGTCAGGATCTTCGCGACGGGCTTCGGCGGATGCAGCGTCTTGCCGGCGGCAAGCTCATCGGCTTCGACCAGGTGACGGTCCTGCATCAGCCGTTCGAGACCGGCCATCCAGATCTGATAGTAATTCATGCCGAGATAGTCGTCCGGTGGACGGTTCTCGCGCGCAAAGCGCGACATGTCGATGTTCCAGCCGCCCGGCAGGGCCATGGCCAGAGTGATCGCCAGCGCGCGGCGCTCCCACGCCGCGTGGAACACCGGCTCGTCGGTTTCGGGGCGCACCGGGCCAAAGCCGGGCGCGCCGCCCATGTCATGTGCGCCATCCATCAGCGTTGCACCTCGGAGCCCTGCAGCTCGCCGGGGCGCTTCGGCAGGCCGGTGCCGATCATGCTGTCGCGCGTCACCAGGTCGGCGAGCTGATCCTCGTTCCAGCCCTCGGTGCCCTCGGGCCGCATCGGCAGCACGAAATAGCGGATCTCCGCAGTCGAATCCCAAACCCGGATCTTGGTCGTCGGCGCAAGTGCGAAGCCGAAATCCTGCAGCACGCCGCGCGGATCCTTCACCGCCTTGGCGCGATAGGGCGCCGACTTGTACCAGACCGGCGGCAGGCCGAGCACGGGCCACGGATAGCAGGAGCACAGCGTGCACACGACCATGTTGTGCAGCTCCGGCGTATTCTCGACCGCGACGATGTGCTCGCCCTGCCGGCCGGCATAGCCGAGCTCGCCGATCGCCGGCGTCGCATCGGCCAACAGCCGCGTCCGGAAGGCCGGATCGGTCCAGGCACGCGCGACGACCCGGGCGCCGTTGCGAGGCCCGACCTTGGTCTCATAGGTTTCGATCAGCACATCGAGCGCCGCGGGGTCGATATACCCCTTCTCGGTGAGGATGCTTTCGAGCGCGCGGACGCGCAGCTCGGTCTCGGACAATTCCGAGTGATCGTGATGATGGTCGTGCGGGTGATCAATCATAGCTCAACCATAGGCGTAATCCGCCACCGCTGTCGAGCGGTGGCAGCGCAGCAATGGCTCCCGTTTGAATGTCGGACGCAGGTCTCGTTTTCCAGCGGTTCAAATTGGCGCCCGGATGTGGTTCCTAATCGGGCCACCTGCCGGGCAGGGGGGCGAAACGACCAGAGCTTTGAGGTTCATCAATGCCGACCGACGTCTCCCGCCGTGATCTTGCGAAGCTGGCCGGACTGGCTGCCCTGGGGGCCGCCAATGCGCCTGCGCAAGCGGAGGAGGCCGCCATGAGGGATGATGTGGGGCGCCGTTTCCCCAACGATTTCGTCTGGGGCACGGCCACCTCGTCCTACCAGATCGAGGGCGCAGCAACGGCAGACGGCCGTGGCCCATCGATCTGGGATGTGTTCACGCGTCTGAAGGGAAGCATCGAAGACGGCAGCACCGGCGATGTCGCCTGCGATCACTACCACCGCTACAAGGAGGATGTGCGGCTGATCAAGGAGCTCGGCTGCCGCGCCTACCGCTTTTCGATCGCCTGGCCGCGGCTGTTTCCCGACGGCGGGCTGACGCCAAATCCGAAGGGGCTCGACTTCTACAATCGTCTCGTCGACGAGCTCCTGGCACAAGGCATCGAGCCCTATGCCACGCTCTATCACTGGGACCTGCCGCAGGCCCTGCAGGACCGCGTCGGCGGTTGGCGCTCGGCGGAGACGGCGAGAGCCTTCGCGCATTATGCCGGCTACGTCGCGCAACATCTGAGCGACCGGGCGAAGACCATCTTCACCATCAACGAATGCGGCCGCTTCGTCCCGTTCGGCTATGGGCTCGGCATCGATGCGCCCGGACTGAAGCTGCCGCAACAGGAGGTCAACCAGGCGCGCCATCACGTGGCGCTCGCGCATGGTCTTGCGGTGCAGGCGATCCGCGCCAGTGGACGGGCAGGCACCCGCGTCGGCATGGCCGAGAACATCACCGCCTGCCTGCCGGCGATCGACACGGCGGAGAACATCCGTGCCGCGGAGATCGCGATGCGCGAGCTGAATGCGGGCTTCCTCAACGTCATCCTCGAGGGCCGCTACACCGACGGCTTCCTGGCCTGGTCGGGCAAGGATGCGCCGACATTCACGGCCGACGAGTTGAAGACGATCTCGGCGCCGGTCGATTTCGTCGGCCTCAACATCTACGCGCCACAGGCCTACGTGGTGGCGTCGGAGCGCCCGTCCGGATTCGACGTGCTGCCGATGCCGGCGTCGTTTCCGCACATGAGCTCGCCATGGCTGCTGGTCGGGCCGGAGACCGCCTATTGGGTGCCGAAGCTCGCAGCCAAGATCTGGAACCTGAAGACCATCTACATCACCGAGAATGGCACATCAGCAGAAGACAAGGTCACCGCCGACGGCAAGGTTCACGACGTCGATCGCGTGATGTATCTGCGCAACTATCTCGCGCAGCTGCAGCGTGCGACCTCCGAAGGTGTGCCGGTCAAGGGCTACTTCCTGTGGAGCCTGCTGGACAATTTTGAGTGGGTGTTCGGCTACAAGCAGCGCTTCGGCGTGTATCACGTCGATTTCGACACCCAGCTGCGCACGCCGAAGCTGAGCGCGTCCTACTATCGCGACGTCATCACGCGAAACGCGGCCAGTGCGTGAATCGCTGCCGGCATCGATTGTTCAAGCGCGGGCTCTCACGCGGCGATTGCAAAATCACGATGGAGAAAGCACATCGCGTGCGACTTTTTTGCCTGCAGACAGTTTTGATGGAGCAAGCCGGCGGGATATGACGTAGACCCGCTTTCAGGCTTCCTCCATCGAGACCTCCCGCATGCCCATGTCCATTGTTCGCCCGCCCGTCGCCGCGCTGTGCGCCGGCATGCTGTTCTGCGCCCTCGCGAGCGCTGGCGCCTTGGCGCAGAGCTCCGCGAGCGATCCGGCCAAGCCGGCTGCCGAGCAGTCTGCCACTGAAACCAAGCCGGCAGAGCCTATCGCTGACAGCGCCAACAAGCCGGCAGCCGAGCCGGAAAAGACCGCGGCCGACAAGCCAGCCGAACCGACGGCTCTCCCGACCGCTGCAGCGGAGCAGGCCAAGCCGGTCGACGCGGAAGCGAAGCCGCAGGCGCCGGAGACGCCGGCAGCCGCAGAGAAGGCGGCGGCAACCGCTGCAGACAGTAAACCGGACGAACCGAAGGAAGAGCCGAAAGCCGAAGCCAAGAGCGAGGCCACGGCCGAGACCAAGCCTGCTCCAACGCCCGCAGCGCAGGCGGTCGAGACACCTGCGGCAACCGAAACCAAGCCGGCCGAGCCGGCGGTTGCTGCGCCCGTTGCTGCAAAGGACGCGGTGGCGGAGAAGATCGAAGAGAAGCCTGTGGAGGCCAAGCCCGCCGCCGCGCCTGCCGACAAGCCTGCCGCCGCGGAGATCAAGCCGACGACAGTCCCCACAGAGACCAAGACAGCCGTGCAGCCGGCTGCGGTCGCCGAGCCTGCCGCCGTGCCCAACACGCCGGCAGTCAAGCAGGACGCGGCGCGCGGTTCCGCCAAATCCGCCCATCAGGGCCAGGCGCATCCAGCTCATGCTCATGACGACGATAGGACCGCCAAGCGCAAGCCGCGCGTCACGCGTCGGAGCGGGACCAAGCCTGCGGCAGGCAACATCTGCAAAAGCTTCCGCACCTACGACGCCGGGAAGGGCACCTATCGCGGCTATGACGGTCGCGTTCACACCTGCTCATAAGCAAAACGCGCCGGGCGGTGAGCCCGGCCGTCAAATGCTTCCGCTGCTGATCGATGGGGATCAGCGCGGCATCGGCGACTGGATGCCTGACGTGTTGCGGGTCAGGAAGGTCCCGATGGTCGACCCCTGTTGCTGCGGCGGCTGATTGCGGGCGAGCCCTGTGGTCGTCCGCGGCTGCGGCGTCACCAGCAACTGCTGCGGCGGAGGCGGCACCGCCGTGCCGCGCGCCTGCGCGGCCTGGTTCGACATCCGCGACACCAGCCGCATCAGCTGGTCCTGCCCGGCCTGCAACTGCTCGATGGCGCGGGTCTGATCCCGGGTCGCTTGGTCCTGCGTCGACTTGATCTGCTCGATGCCCTGTTGCAGCTCGGCGATCTCCCGCGCCATCCGCTGCATCAGCGTGCCCGGAGCTCCCGTGCCGTCCTCGGTGCCTCTCAAGGAGGCATTGGACATCATAGCGTCTTCATTGCCCTGGGCCGACGCCTCGTCCTGGGCTCCCTCGGTCGACGAGGGCATCCAGCGGTCCATCAGCGAGCTGCCGGCCTCGCGCTGCGACCATGCCACCGAGCCGCCGACCAGGACGACCAGCAAAGCGAGTCCCACCGCGTTGCGTCCGCGCAGCTTGCCAAGTGGCGACTTGACGCGCGCCCAGCGGCCACCGCCAGCTGCCATGTCGCTCGTGCTCGCGGCCGCCGCCGCATCTGCCGCCACGGACGGCTTTTCCATGGCCGACAATCGGGTATCGATCCGGGTCAACACCTCGCGCAGCACCCTGCGATACAGCTGGTCATAGCTCGCCTTCTCCGGCTTTTCCGGAGCGAGACCGACTTCGCTCGGATCGATCTGATGCACATTGTGTGTGGCCTGCATTGGTGATCCCCAAACCCTTGCGCCCGCGCCGACGCTGCTTTCCGTCCTCAAATATCTCAAACCTGACTCGACCCGCCGCTTTGGCCAAAAGCAAGACAGCGTCGTGACGAGGAGGGGGTCTTTTCGGACAAACCTCTCTTGACTGCTGCAACTGCAGCTCATTCGCGGGGCTTGGAAACGCCGGGTTCCTTGCACGGCGCCGAGCAAACGAGGTACCATTCGACCAGCGAGTCTGGCGAGGGGACAGGGGCAATGCGGAGCTTGATCGTCGTTGCGCGCGCAGCATTTTGCGCAGCATTGTTCGCACTGGCGGCCCCGATGCCATCCGAGGTCCGGGCACAAGGCGCAGATCAGGCTGCGCTCAAGGCGGAATTGGCGGCGGCTTGGCAGGCCGCGAGCAATGCCGGCACCGACGGACCGAGCGAGATCGCGCTGATCGACCAGGGCACGTTGAAGCTTCCGGCGGACTTCTTCTACATCCCGAAGAGCGAAGGCATGCGGGTCCTGCGTGCGCTGGGCAATGTCGTCAACGACGCGACCTTCGTCGGGCTCGTCGTCGGCAAGCGCCAGAACGACGACTGGATGGTGGTGATCAAGCACATCAAGGACGGCTACATCAAGGACGACGACGCCAAGAACTGGAATGCGGACGAGCTACTCGGCAGTCTGCGCGCCGGCGCAGAGGAGGCGAACCGTGACCGCGCGGCGCGCGGATTTCCCGAGATGGTCGTCATCGGCTGGGTCGAGCCGCCGGCCTATGATGCCCCGACCCATCGCCTGGTCTGGTCGCTGCTCGCCAAGGACAAGAACCAGTCCGACGATGCTCCGAAGAACGTGAACTACAACACCTTCGCGCTCGGACGCGACGGCTATTTCAGCCTCAATCTGCTGTCCGGCTCCGAGCGCATCGCCGGCGACAAGGCCGTCGCGCACGAGCTGCTGTCCGATCTTTCCTATCGTTCCGGCAAGCGCTACGAGGATTTCAGCGCGGGCACGGATCGGATCGCCGAATATGGCTTGCTGGCGCTGGTCGGCGGCGTCGCGGCAAAGAAGCTCGGGCTGCTGGCGCTGGCCGGCGCGTTCGTGCTGAAGTTCGCCAAGATCATCATCCTCGCGGTGCTCGGGTTCGGGGCTGCCCTGATGAAGTTCTTCCGCCGCAAGCCGCGTACCGACAACGCAGGCGGGCCTGCGTGAAGGCGCTGCTGCTCATTCTCTTCTCCGGCCTGAAATGGGGCAAGCTCGCCACGAGCGGCGGCACGATGCTGCTGTCACTGATCGTCTATGCCGGCATCTGGGGCTGGCGTTATGCAGCCGGCTTCATCGCGCTGCTGTTCGCACATGAGATGGGGCACTACATCGCGGCACGGCAGCGTGGTCTGAACGTCGGCGCGCCTGCCTTCATTCCGTTCGTGGGTGCGTGGATCGCGCTGAAGGAGCAGCCGGTCGACGTCGAGACGGAGGCCTACGTGGCGCTCGCAGGTCCCCTGGTCGGTACCGCAGCTTCACTCGCGGTCTATCTGTGGGCGAGGTCGGAGGGCAGCAACCTGCTGCTCGCGATCGCCTATTCCGGTCTGTTTCTCAATCTGTTCAACCTGCTGCCGATCTCGCCGCTCGACGGTGGGCGGGTGACGAGCGTGCTCAGTCCGCGGATCTGGCTGCTCGGCGTGCCCATGCTGCTGGCATTGATGCTGTACCGGCCGAGTCCGATGCTCATCATGATTGCCATTCTGGCAGCGCCGCAACTGATGAAGGCGTGGCGCTACGATCCGGCGGCACCCGAGAACGTCACCTATTACGGCACGACGCTGCAGACCAAAGTCGAATATGCCGGAACTTACCTGGCGCTCGCGGCGCTGCTCGCCGTCATGACCTTCGACGTTCACGAGATGCTTGGTCACTGACAACGTCGAAATCGCGCAGTATTCATCACGCTCCTTGTTCGGCTCTTCCGGGTTTGCGCTGCGTCCGCCGGATCACGTCGAGGCCGAGGCGGCAGCGAACGATTTATGAGCTTTGACCGGAGAGCTTGGGAGAGGGCGATCCAAATGAAGGAGCAGGACCAAGAGCCAACGGCCGATGTCGCGGCCTATCGCGCCGTCGAGTTGATCTATCACGCCTACCTCACCGGCCTCATCCTGATGTTGTCGTCGCGGGCAGGGCCGCAGCGTGCTGCGGAGATCGTGTTCCGGACGTTTCGGCGGCAGCAGCTGGCCCGCTTCCTGCCGGGGCTGAAGAAGCTCGGTCTCGACGGTCTGCCGCACGCGGTGGCGTGCGCGCAGTACCACTACCTGTCCAACCAGGTCGGTGGCGTGAAGGTCGAATACGTCTACGAGAACGATCGCAAGGCGTGGGTGCGCTATCCGCCGCCGCGCTGGATCTGGTCGGGGACGGCGATCTGCGGCATTCCGTCAGAGGTGTCACGCGCGATGCTGCGCGGATGGCACGCCAACAACGGTGTCGTGCTCGGCAACCCCCGGCTTGGCTTCGTTTGCACCGGCCAGACCGTCGACGGCCAGCCTGGCCTGGAAGGCTACTACAAGGAATGGGACCACGATCTTGCGCCGGACGAACGTCTTCGCTTCTCGCCGGGCGAGCGCTGTTCGGCTTTCGATCCAGCCCGCGCTCCCAAGCTGCCGGAGAATGCCTGGCCGGAAGCACGGCTCCGGAAGGTGCTACGCAGCTATGCGATGGAGTACATCACCTCGATCCTGCCGGAGACGGTGGCGGTGCTCGGCCCAGAGGAGGGTGGCCATCTGGCCGGCGCCGCGGCGAGATTGATCGGCATGCAGATCTTTGACGACGTCGCGGCGGTTCTCGGCGGCATCGAGCCTGGCGCCGCTGGCTTCGCCACGGCGTTCGCGCGGCTGGCCCGAGGCCAAGGCGATGACGCAGAGCTGCGGATGGATGGCGGTTCGATCCTCGTGCGCCAGACGTCCTGGCGCCTGATGTCGGAGCAGGACAATCTCTCGCCAACCGTGTTCGACGCCTGGAACCAACTCTGGGCCGGCGCAGCGCTCGCGCACGACCGCTTCATGCCCATCGACTTGGTCGAGCGGCGCGACCGAGGCGACTCGCACTGGGCTTGGCGATTTCGCTGATCGGCCAGACCTGGTCAGGCGACCATCAGAAGTTCGGAAATCGAGGAGGGCGCGGCTGTGGCTGCGCCGGCCTGGGCGCAACGCGCGGCGCTGCACCGACCGTGGTGGCCTCGGTCTTGGCCGCGCGGACTGCGCGCGCGAGCTGGTCCTGGCCGGCCTGCAGCTGCTCGATCGCCTTGGCATGATCGCGGCCGGCCTGTTCCTGGCTGGCCTTCAGATCCTGCAACCCGGTCTGCAGCTCGGCGACGTCACGAGCGATCTTTTCGAGCAGCGGCGCGATGTCGCGATCCGGAGCGGGCGGCATGTCGTGCTCCGGCCGGGCCTCCGCCATCGCGGAGGACGGGTCGCTCGAGCGCCCGACCGTCGTCGCGTCCGGTGACGGCATCGCGTCCGGCAGTGACGGCGTCGAACGTGGCGGTGAAGCAGAGTCGGCCTCCGCACGATCGCTGCTGTTTGATCCACCCATTCCATTGTCCGGCGCGCCGGTCCAAGCCGTCTTGGGCAGGCTTTCCCGCACCGACTGAATGGCCGCATCGATACGATCGGTGACCGGCGTGATGGACTCGGTATTGTCACGCGCCAAGGTAACGACGGCGCCCACCAGCCCAGCCGACGCCATCAACGTGACGGCGGCGCGCAGCAGCGGCCGACGACGGGCGCGAGCGGGCGGCTCCACAGGCTCGCCAACAGCCGGTTCGCCAGCGACCACGGCATCGGCGGCAGCCTGAGCCTCGATCGCCGCAATCCGCTGATCGATGCGCGCGCGCACCTCGGCCAGAACGCGCTGATAGATGTCCTCGCAGATATCCTTCTCGGGCGACAGCGCGACATCGCCCGGATCAACTTCCTTCGGCGTCGACTGATCTGGCATGTCCTCGGGTCCTGTACGCAAAATGTGCCCGTGCCCAATCCCGTCAGCGATTTGGCCAAGGGCTTTGACCAAACGAAGACTGTGAGGTGACCAGTGAGGGGCGATTTCAAACAGTACCGATGTGCGGCTTGCGACCGCCGAAATGTCCCGGAGCGGGCCCGGATCCGCCTATAGCCAATTCGCATAAGGTATATTATGGAATATTTATATGTTCAGGGAATTCAAGGCGTTGCCTCCAAAAGCTCGGACACCACGCCAGCCGCGCGGCTTTGGCGAGCTCTCGGCATCGGTTCTGCCGGCGCCCCGTCGTGCCTGCAACGAACGCCGATATTGCTGCTGCGGCCCATCGCTGCAATAAGCGCTGATGACGCCGACGATGTTGCGGGATTCGGACCGCGCGATCATCATCAGGCTGAGCAATGCAACAAGAAGAAGCATCTCCAGGGAGAACGAGAATGAGCCTGTCACGACGCGCGCTGCTGAAGGCCTCTGCAGCGTCAGCCGTACTGGGTGGACTGGCAGCGCCGCATGTGGCGCGCGCGCAGAGCGCCGAATTCACCTACAAATATGCCAACAATCTGCCAGACACGCATCCGCTGAACGTCCGCGCCAAGGAGATGGCGGCGGCGATCAAGGCCGAGACGAATGGCAAGTTCGAGCTGCAGATCTTCCCGAACAACCAGCTCGGCTCGGACACGGACATGCTGAGCCAGATCCGCTCGGGCGGCGTCGAGTTCTTCACGCTGTCGGGCCTGATCCTCGCAACCCTGGTTCCGGCGGCGTCGATCAATGGCATCGGCTTCGCGTTCCCGGACTACGACACGGTCTGGAAGGCAATGGACGGCGATCTCGGCGCCTATGTACGCGGCCAGATCACGAAATCCGGCCTGATGGTGATGGACAAGATCTGGGACAACGGCTTCCGCCAGACGACGTCGTCGACCAAGCCGATCAACTCGCCTGACGACCTCAAGGGCTTCAAGATCCGCGTGCCGGTGTCGCCGCTGTGGACCTCGATGTTCAAGGCATTCGAGGCAGCGCCCGCCTCGATCAATTTCAGCGAGGTCTATTCTGCGCTGCAGACCAAGGTGGTCGAGGGTCAGGAAAATCCGCTGGCGATCATCTCGACGGCTAAGCTCTACGAGGTTCAGAAGTACTGCTCGCTCACCAATCACATGTGGGACGGCTTCTGGTTCCTGGCCAACCGCCGCGCCTGGGAGGCCGTGCCGGCGGACATGCGTGCCATCGTCGCCAAGCACATCAACGCCTCTGCGGTGAAGGAGCGTGAGGACGTTGCCAAGTTGAACGCAGGCCTGCAGGCGGATCTCGCGACCAAGGGCCTGACCTTCAACCAGCCCAACGTGACGCCATTCCGCGACAAGCTGCGCAGCGCCGGCTTCTACGCCGAGTGGAAGGGCAAGTATGGCGACGAGGCCTGGGCGCTGCTCGAGAAGGCTGTCGGCAAGCTGTCGTAAGGTGCAGGGGCGTCCTGGACGCGTTCGGGTGACGTCATGGCGCATGCCGAGTTCACGGAGATTTCGATCAGCGAGGTGGTCGTCGAGACCTCTCGCCGGCGGTCCTGGCTGGACGGCCTGGAGGCCCTGCTCGGCCTCCTGGTCGAGATCCCCGCTGCGCTGCTCGTCGTGGCCGAAATCGTCATCCTGTTCGCCGGCGTCGTCGCGCGCTACGGCCTGCACCGGCCGCTGATCTGGTCGGACGAACTCGCCTCGATCCTGTTCCTGTGGCTCGCGATGCTCGGCGCCGCGGTGGCGTTCCGCCGCGGCGAGCACATGCGGATGACGGCGATGGTGGCGCGCGCAAGCCCGGGCCTGCGCGCCTATCTCGACCTGGTGGCGACCGCAGCGGCGCTGGCGTTCCTGGTGATGATCGCCTGGCCATCCTGGGAATACGCCTACGAGGAAAGCTTCATCACGACCCCGGCGCTGCAGATCGAAAACATCTGGCGCGCCGCGGCGCTGCCGGTCGGCATCGGACTGATGGCGTTGTTCGCTCTCATCCGCCTCGCCCGCGCGGCCGACGTCAGGACGATGCTGCTGGCCGTGGTCTCCATCGCAGCCCTCGTCGGGTTGTTCTGGCTGGCGCAGCCGGTGCTGAAGCCGCTCGGCAATCTCAACCTCGTGATCTTCTTCGTCGGCGTCGTCGGCTTCTGCGTGTTCGCCGGCGTGCCGATCGCGTTTGCCTTCGGGCTTGCGATCTTCGGCTATCTGGCGCTGACGACACGCACGCCGCTGATGGTGCTGGTCGGGCGCATGGACGAGGGCATGAGCCACCTCATCCTGCTGTCGGTGCCGCTGTTCGTCTTTCTCGGCCTCTTGATCGAGATGACCGGCATGGCGCGGGCGATGGTCGCGTTTCTCGCGAGCCTCCTGGGCCATGTCCGCGGCGGTCTGCACTACGTGCTGGTCGGCGCGATGTATCTCGTCTCGGGCATCTCCGGCGCCAAGGCGGCGGACATGGCCGCGGTCGCGCCGGTGCTGTTTCCGGAGATGAAGGCGCGCGGCGCCAAGCCCGGCGATCTCGTCGCCCTGCTCGCGGCGACCGGCGCGCAGACCGAGACCATTCCGCCGAGCCTGGTGCTGATCACCATCGGCTCGGTCACCGGCGTCTCGATCGCGGCGCTGTTCACCGGCGGCCTGCTGCCGGGCGTGGTGCTGGCGTTCACGCTGTGCGCGCTGGTGTGGTGGCGCTATCGGGGCGAGGACATGAGCGGCGTTCGCCGCGCGACCGGCGCCGAGATCGGCAAGGCGTTCGTGGTCTCGGTCCCTGCCCTGGCCCTTCCCTTCGTGATCCGCGCCGCCGTGGTCGAGGGCATCGCGACGGCAACGGAGGTCTCCACCATCGGCATCGTCTATGGCGTGCTGGCGGGCCTCCTGGTCTATCGCAAATTCGACTGGCGCCGGCTGATGCCGATGCTGATCGAGACCGCGGCGCTGTCCGGCGCCATCCTGCTGATCATCGGCACCGCGACCGGCATGGCCTGGGGCCTGACGCAATCCGGCTTCTCGCGGTCGCTGGCGGCCGCCATGACCGGGCTGCCGGGGGGGCCGGCGACCTTCATCGCCGTCTCGATCGTCGCCTTCACGATCCTCGGCAGCGTGCTCGAGGGCATCCCGGCGATCGTGCTGTTCGGGCCGTTGCTGTTTCCGATCGCGCGGGCCGTCGGCGTGCACGAGGTGCACTATGCCATGGTCGTCATCCTGTCGATGGGAATTGGCCTGTTCGCGCCGCCATTTGGCGTCGGATATTACGCCGCCTGCGCCATCGGACGGGTCGATCCCGCCGAAGGCATCCGCCCGATCTGGGGCTACATGCTGGCGCTTCTCATCGGCCTGATCATCGTCGCGATTTTTCCGTGGATTTCGATCGGCTTCCTGTAAACTCTTCAGATAACGAGGGAGGGTGGTGATGAGCACGAACCAGTATCAGATCGGCCTGGACAAGACGCCGGCGAACTATGTGCCCCTGACCCCGCTCAGCTTCCTGGCGCGCAGCGCGGCGGTCTATCCCGACCATGTCAGCACGGTCTATGAGGGCCGCAGCTTCACCTGGCGCCAGACCCATGAGCGCTGCCGGCGCTTCGCGTCGTATCTCGCGGGCCGTGGTATCGGCGAGGGCGATACGGTCGCAGCGATGCTGCCGAACATTCCGGCGATGAACGAGGCGCATTTCGCGGTGCCGATGAGCGGCGCCGTGCTCAACACGCTCAACATCCGCCTCGATGCCTCGTCGATCGCGTTCCAACTCGATCACGGCCAGGCCAAGATCATCCTGGTCGACCCGGAATTCTCCGGCGTGATCAGCGAGGCGCTGAAGCTGATGAGCGGTCCGAAGCCGTTCGTGATCGATGTCGATGATGCCTCCTACACCGGCGGCAGCCGCATCGGCGAGATCGAGTACGAGGCCGCCGTCGCTTCGGGTGACCCGAGTTTCGAGCCGCGCCGTCCCGCTGATGAATGGGATGCGATCGCGATGAGCTACACCTCGGGCACGACGGGGAATCCCAAGGGCGTTGTCACCCATCATCGCGGCGCGTATCTCAACGCCGTCAGCAACATTCTCGCGGGCGGCCTCGGCCAGCATCCGGTCTATCTCTGGACGCTGCCGATGTTCCACTGCAACGGCTGGTGCTTCCCCTGGACCATGGCGGCGGCGGCCGGCGTCAATGTCTGCCTGCGCAAGGTCGAGCCGAGCAGGATCTTCGAGCTGATCAAGAGCCACGGCGTCACCCACATGTGCGGCGCGCCGATCGTCTACAACGTGCTGATCAATGCCCCCGACGCGCCCAAGGGCAAGCGCGAGAAGCCGGTGGTCGGCCTGATCGCCGGCGCCGCGCCGCCGGTTGCGGTGCTCGAGGGCGCCGAGAGCATCGGCATCAAGCTGACCCATGTCTACGGCCTCACCGAGGTCTACGGCCCCGCCTCCGTCTGCGCCGAGCAGCCCGGCTGGGACGACCTGCCCGCGCCCGAGCGCGCGAGGCTGAAGCGCCGCCAGGGCGTGCCGTATCCGCTGCAGGAGGCCGTCACCGTGCTCGATCCGGAGACGATGCAGGAGGTGCCGCGCGACGGCGAGACCATCGGCGAGGTCATGTTCCGCGGCAACATCGTCATGAAAGGCTATCTCAAGAACGAGAAGGCAACGAGCGAGGCATTCGCCGGCGGCTGGTTCCACACCGGCGATCTCGGCGTGCTCGACGAGCACGGCTACGTCATCATCAAGGACCGCTCCAAGGACATCATCATCTCCGGCGGCGAGAACATCTCCTCGGTCGAGGTCGAGGACATCCTCTACAAGCACCCCGCCGTGCTGTTCGCCGCCGTCGTCGCCAAGCCCGACCCGAAATGGGGCGAAGTGCCCTGCGCCTTTGTCGAGCTCAAGGACGGCGCACAGGCGACCGAGGCCGAGATCATCGCCTATTGCCGCAGCCACATGTCCGGCTTCAAGACACCGAAGGTCGTGGTGTTCGGCCCGATCCCGAAGACGTCGACCGGCAAGATCCAGAAATTCCTGCTGCGCAACGAGGTCAATTCGGCGAAGGCCATCTCGGCGTGATCGGATCGGCAACAGCGCCATGACGGGCGCTGCTGCCCATCACGCCCGCACTGCGCTCGGTACAATGAGATCGTCGGTTTCGCCGCGATACTCAAGGATGTCGCCGGGCTGGCAGTTCAGCACCTCGCAGATCCGCGCCAGCGTATCGAAGCGCACGCCCTTCACTTTGCCGGATTTCAACAACGAGACGTTCTGCTCGGTGATGCCGATGCGTTCGGCAAGCTCCTTCGAGCGCATCTTGCGGCGCGCAAGCATGACGTCGAGACTGACGATAATCGGCATGTCGCCTCACACGATGCTGGCGTTCTCGTCGGCGATGCGGGTCGCCTCGGCCATCACCCAGGCGACGGCGAGCAATACACCGCCGACGATCAACGCGATGTAGTCGTTGATCGAGAGCGCGATGCCGATCTGCCGGCTCCCGGGGGGATTGCCGATCGTGAAGGCGATCAGCAGTGCGGTGGAGGACAGCGGGCCCAGCACAGTCTGCGCCAGCACGGCGGCAGCGAAATCGCGCAAGCGCCGCGCAGTTGCCGGCGTGAACACGCGGCCCTCGGCGAAATCCAGGAACAGCGCCCGCACCTGCCACATTCCATAGAGTATCACGCCCATCGGGACCGCGGTCACCGCAGCGCCGGCAAGGATCCGATCCGGCGTGATCTGCAATCCGACGCCGGCCATGCCGAGCCGCGCCAACAGCAGACTTCGCGTCCATTCCGGAATCACGAAGACGAGGACCATCGCGACGCTGATGAGCAGGATGCCAAGTCCAGTGAGCTGCGCCATGGCGCGGGAGAAACGGCGCAGGCGGTACGAATGGTCGACGAGATCGGTCATGGCAAGTCCTCTTGACGTGCGAATAAATTATCGTAATACAATAATTTATAACTGTCAAACTGAGGTCACTCTCATGCCGCCGCGAACTCTTCCCCGGCTCCTTCTGATAGCCGGTCTGACCCTTCCCGCCGCCGGCTGCGGGCACATGCCGGTGACCTCGATGGTGAAGCTGTCGCGAATCGATTTCCAGACCAGCGATCCCGCGCAACTGCGTGCCGCAGTGAAGCTGCCGGCGGCGTTGCGCCCCCTGCCCGGCGGCGTGGTGTTGCGGATCACGGTCGGGCGCAGTCACGGCTCGGAGGAGCAGCGCGACTTCGTGCTGCAGGAACTGCCGGAGCCGCCTGCCCTGGCACAGGAGGCCGGGGTCAACACCCGCATCTACGCCTATCGTCTCGGCGAGGCCGACGCGGCGCGTCTCCAAGCGTTCCGAAGCGAGCTGATGGCACAGAAGAGCTCTGGCGGCGGTTCGGTCGCCATCTCGGTCGCGCCGAAGGCCTGCAAGACGCTCGAACTGCCGGAGGGGCCGGTCACATTCACGACCTATCTGCGGACCTCGGAGACGGTCGACTATGTCACCCTCGCCCGTGACGTCGATCTGCGCTCCGTCGCATCCGACCGGGCGGTCGTCGATGCCATCCCGCGCTGTCAGATCTGATAGACTAGAAATTCCGCGTCTTCGATGGATAGTACTGCGGCGCCTCGCTGCGGTCGTACATGCCGTAGTCGCGGGAGACTTCGACGACGCGGATGTTGTCGGCGCCGGGTTCGGCGAGCAGTCGCGTGCTCAGCTCGACGCCGGCCAGTTCGTCCGGCAATTCGATCAGATGCGCAAAGCGCCCTTCGCGATAGACGCTGGAGAAGCTTGCGACCGGCAGGTCCGTCACGTTGCTCAATCGCGGCCCAGCGGTCTCGACGGCCAGCACATAAGTCGGCGCACGCCGCTTCGGATCATTGTAGGTGCTGCGCCGCTCCGGTTGCCATGCCGCCTGCCCCGGTCTCACCTCGTGCACCAGCTCGGCCACGCGCAGGCGATAGTCCGAGAACACCTTGTCGCGGCCGAGGGTCTGGATGTCGTGGTGATGGGCGTGGACGCGCCAAGCGGTCATGGCGCCCTCGTCCTGCCAGATCTGGTAGGACAGGATCAGGTTGTCGCGCGACAGGCTCTTGAAGCGGTCGAGGAACAGGCAGCCGCCGACCGCGTCGAGCTCGGGCCGCAAGGCGGCGGCGAGCTGCAGGTACTGGTCGAGCCGGCCCGGCTTGACCTCGACTTCGAAGAACAGCGACAGCATGGCAAGGCTGCTCCTATTAGTTCGCCTCATTCAAAGTTGCTGCGTAGGGTGGGCAAAGCGGCGCCGTCAGGCGACGCGTGCCCGCCGTCGGGCCCCATCCTCTGCAGCAAGATGGTGGGCACGGCGCCATGGCGATCGCCTCTGAGGAGATAGCCCGGACGCGCCTTTGCCCACCCTACGCAGTCAGCTCCAGCCGCATCCCGTCATATGCCGGCACCACGCCTTCAGGCAGGCTCTGGCGCAGCACCTCGTAGTCGAGATCGGCGGTCATGTTGGTGATCACGGCGCGCCTCGGCTTGAAGCGCTCGATCCAGGCGAGCGCGTCGTTGACCGAGAAATGGCTGGGATGCGAGGCCGGGCGCAGGCCGTCGACGATCCAGAGGTCGAGGTCTTCCAGCGCGCTCCAGCTCTCCTCGGGAATGTCGTTGAGGTCCGGCGTGTAGGCTGATTTGCCGATGCGATAGCCGAGCGCGGGGATGTTGCCGTGCTGGACCAGGAACGCCGTCAGCTTCAGTTCGCCGCCCTTGCCCTCCACAGCCTGGGTCTCGCCGGCCTCGATCGAATGCTGCGTCAGGATCGGCGGATAGTCGCTTCCCGCCGGCGACACGAAGCAGTACGAGAACCGGTGCATGATGTCCTTGGCGGTGGACTGGTTCAGATAGACCGGGATGCGCCGGCGCTGATGCATCACCACCGAGCGGAGGTCGTCGATGCCATGGGTCTGGTCGGCATGCTCATGTGTGAAAAACACCGCGTCGAGGTGATCGACATCAGCGTCGATCAGCTGCTCGCGCAGGTCGGGCGAGGTGTCGATCACGACGCGCGTGACGCCGTGGACGCCGCGGCGTTCGACGAGCAGCGAGCAGCGGCGGCGGCGGTTTTTCGGGTTGTTCGAATCGCAGGCGCCCCACCCCAGCGCCGGACGCGGCACGCCCGCCGAGGAGCCGCAGCCGAGGACGGTGAGCGTCAGGGTCATGCCATCACCTCGGGTCGCGGCACCTTGGAGAACAGCTTGAAAAAGGTGTCGGTGGTCTGGCGCGAGAAGTCCTCGAACGAGACGCCGCGCGTTTCCGCCAGCACCTTTGCGGTCTCGACCACATAGGCAGGCTCGTTGCGCTTGCCGCGGAACTTGCCGGGCGCCAGATACGGCGCGTCGGTCTCGACCATGATGCGGTCGGCCGGCACCTCGGCGGCGAGTTCGCGAAGGGCCTCCGACTTCTTGAACGTCACGATGCCCGTGAACGAGATGTGCAGTCCGAGATCGATTGCCTTCATCGCCAGCTCACGTCCGCCGGTGTAGCAATGCAGTACGGCCTTGAAAGGTCCGCGCGCCATCTCCTCCTCGAGGATGCGTCCGCACCGCTCGTCCGCCTCGCGGGTGTGGATCACCAGCGGCAGGCCGGTCTCGCGCGCGGCCGCGATATGCGCGCGGAACCCGCGCTCCTGGGCGTCCTTGGAGCCATGATCGTAGAAATTGTCGAGCCCGGCCTCGCCGAGCGCGACCACCTTAGGATGCTTCGTCAGCGCGATCAGCTCCTCGGCCGGGATGCCATCCTCCTCGTCCGCATTGTGAGGATGCGTGCCGACCGAGCAATAGACATTCTCGAACCGCTCGGCGATCGCGAGCAGCTCGGGCAGCCTGCGCACCCGGGTCGAGATCGTGACCAGGCGGCCGACGCCGGCGGCGGCGGCGCGCGCGACGATGGCATCCAGATCTTCGGCGAAGTCCGGAAAATCCAGATGGCAGTGACTGTCGACCAGCATCACGCCGCCGTCGGCTCGATGTAGCGCGGGAACACCGCCTGCGGCGGCGGCAGCTGCGTCCCGGCAGCAATGCGCACCTCACCGCCGAGCCGCGCGAACGTCCGCTCGTCCTCGGGGATCCCCAGGCTGTCGAGCAGCTTCGCCGACGCCGCGGGCATCACCGGCTGGGTCAGGATCGCGACCTGCCGGATCACCTCGGCGGTGACGTAGAGCACGGTGTGCTGGCGCTTCGGATCGGTCTTGGCCAGCGCCCACGGCGCCTCGCCGGCGAAATAGCGGTTGGCCTCCGCCACGACCGACCACACGGCGTTCAGCCATTGGTGGATCTGCTGCGTCGCCATCGCCTTGCGCGCCGCGCCGATCATTGCGTCGGCCTCGGCCAGGATTGCCTGATCGTTGGCCGAGAACTCGCCGGGCTCCGGCAGCACGCCGCCGAGCTGCTTTGATATCATCGACAGCGAGCGCTGCGCGAGGTTGCCGAGATCGTTGGCGAGGTCGGCGTTGATGCGCGCGACGATCGCCTCGTGATTGTAGTTGCCGTCCTGGCCGAACGGCACCTCGCGCAGGAAGAAATAGCGCAGCTGGTCGACGCCGTACTGATCGGCGAGATTGAACGGGTCGACGACGTTGCCGACCGATTTCGACATCTTCTCGCCCCTGTTGAACAGGAAGCCGTGCGCATAGACGCGCTTCGGCACGGGCACGCCGGCCGACATCAGGAACGCCGGCCAGTACACCGCGTGGAAGCGAATGATGTCCTTGCCGATGACATGCACGTCGGCCGGCCAATACTTCCAGTTCGGATCGCGCTCATCGGGGAAGCCCACGCCGGTGATGTAGTTGGTCAGCGCGTCGACCCAGACATACATCACGTGCTCGTCGTCGTGCGGCACGCGGACGCCCCAGTCGAACGTCGTGCGCGAGATCGAGAGATCTTTCAGACCGCCCCTGACGAAGCTCGTGATCTCGTTGCGGCGCGCATCTGGCCCGATGAAGTCGGGCTGGCTCTCATAGAGCGCCAGCAGCCTGTCCTGATAGGCCGACAGGCGGAAGAAATAGCTCTTCTCCTCGACCCACTCGACCGGCGTGCCCTGCGGCCCACGGCGGACGTTGTCTTCGCCGACGACGGTTTCGTCCTCGGCGTAATAGGCCTCGTCGCGAACCGAGTACCAGCCGGCATAGGTGTCGGCGTAGATGTCGTCATTGGCGAGCATGCGCGTCCACACCGCTTGCACCGACTTGTGGTGCGCGGGCTCGGTGGTGCGGATGAAGCGGTCGAACGAGACGTTCAGCCGCTCGTCCATCTCGCGGAAGCGGCCGGCGTTGCGGGCCGCGAGCTCCGACGGCGTCAGGCCCTCGTTCTGGGCGGTCTGCACCATCTTCAGGCCGTGCTCGTCGGTGCCGGTGAGGAAGAACACGTCCTTGCCGTCGAGCCGCGCGAAACGGGCGATGGCATCGGTCGCGATCGCCTCGTAGGCGTGGCCGATATGCGGCTGGCCGTTGGGATAGGCGATCGCGGTCGTCACGTAGAAGGTGTTGGTGTCGGCCGGCGCGGCCGCGGCAGGCGCTGCAGCTTCCGCGCTCTCGGTCACCTCGGCGCCTGTCACTTCGACTTCGACAATCTCGATCTCGACAATGTCGACCTCGGCGATCTCGACCTCGGGAGCTGCGGCCGCATCGACCTTCGGCTTGCGCGCCGCCTTGGGCTTCGCGGCCCGCGGCGGCTTCGGCGTTTCGACAACCGCGGGAGTGGCGGACTTTTTCGGCGCAGCCGACGGTTTCGCTGCGGGTTTCTTCGCCGCGGCGGGCTTGCTGGCCGGCTTCTTGGCCGGCGGCGCCGCAGGCTTGGCTGCTACCTTCTTGGCAGGCGCCTTCGCGGCCTTCTTCGGGGCGCTCTTGTTCTGAGCGCCTTTGGCCGCCTTGGACTTCGGTGCCTTGCTCTTCGCCTTCGCAGCCGATGCCTTTGCAGAAGCAGCCCCGGCAGCCTTCGCCTTGGCCTTCTTCGCGGCGTCGTCCTTGGCGGTCTTTGTCTTCTTGGCGGCCTTGCCCTTGGCGGCAGCCTTCTTCGCGGCGCTCTTGGCCACGGGCTTGCCCTTCTTCACGGTTGTCTTGCTGGCCTTGGCCACGGCAGATTCCTCTTTGACGACGTCGGTCGACGGATTGATCCTGATGATCCCCGGGATGATGGTCGGCGCGTTACCGTGTGGCTTCGGCGAGCATCCCGAACACCGAGAAAACCAGCGGTTTTCGCTCCAGATTATAGGATTCGGTGTCGCGCGCGGCGCGGACGATCTTTTCCCATACCTCTGCCAGCCGTGCAAGGCGCGGCAGTTCCGCGTTCGGATCGGCGGCCCGCAGCCGTTCCGCCACCCAGCGCTCGATGCTGTCGAGGAAGCTCGCCAGCGCGACGCGGTCGCTGGTGCCGAGCGCGTCGCCCAGGGCATGCAACTCGCCGAAATCGACCCGCGGCAGGCTCGCCAGCAGCGCCGCTGTCCGGGTCTGCAACTGCAGCCCATCGCCGCCCATCAGCATCAGGGTGCGCGCGACGCTGCCCTCGGAGGCCTTGGCCGCCTCGCGCAGCGCCGGCTCGCCGGCCTCCATGCCGGTGGCCTCGGCCGCGGCGCTGATGACGTCCTCGGGCGACAGCGCCCGCAGCGCCAGCCGGCGGCAGCGCGACTTGATGGTGGCGAGCACCCGGGCCGGCGCGTGGCTGACCAGCAGGAACAGCGACTGCTGCGGCGGCTCCTCCAGGATCTTGAGCAGCGCGTTCGCCGCGTTCGGATTGAGCTCATCCACGGTGTCGACGATGCAAACGCGCCAGCCCTCGACGGCCGCCGTCGAGCCAAAGAACGAGATCGTCTCGCGGGTCTCGTCGACGGTGATGACGGTGCGCAGCACGCCCTTGTCGTTGGCCGAGCGCTCCAGCGTCAGCAGCCCGCCATGCGCTTCCGAGGCAATCAGGCGGGCGACATGATCGTCCGGATCGACATGGAGCGATTCGGCTGCACGCACCTCTGGTGCCAGGGGATCGCGATGCGTCAGCACGAAACGCGCCATGCGATAGGCCAGCGTCGCCTTGCCGATGCCCTGTGGCCCGCCGATCAGCCAGGCATGCGCCATGCGGCCGCTGCGGTAGGCCGACAGCAGCGCCGCCTCCGCCTCACGATGGCCGAACAGCGCCGTGGTCTCGCGTGGATGACGGACCGTGACCTCCGGCTCGACCTTGCGCGCGCTCATGAGACGGCCGCGACGGTTGCGGCAAGCAGCCGCTCGCGCACGGCGTCCCACACGACATGCGAGACATGGTCGGCGCTCGCCGTCGCATCGAGCAGGACGCATCGCTTGGGATCATCTGCCGCGATCTTGCGGAACGCTTCGCGCAGGCCCTGGTGGAACTTGACGTCCTCGCCCTCGAAGCGGTCCGGGGCGCCGCTGCCGCGGCGCTCGGCGGCGCGCTTCATCCCGACCTCCGCCGGAACGTCCAGGATCACGGTCAGGTCCGGCTTGAGGTCGCCGATCGTCACCCGCTGCATCGCATTAAGCACGTCGGGCGCGACCTTGCCCTGGCTGCCCTGATAGGCCCTGGTCGAATCGAAGAACCGGTCACACAGCACCCAGCTGCCCTGGTTCAACGCCGGCAGAATCACGTTGCGCACGTGGTCGTCGCGCGCGGCGGCGAACAGCAGCGTCTCGGCCTCGGGGCCGAGCAGCTTCCCCATGCCCGACAGCACGAGGTGACGCATGATCTCGGCGCCCGGTGACCCGCCGGGCTCCCGGGTCAGGACGACGCGCACACCCTCTTTCTCCAGATGGTCCGCCAACATCTTGATCTGCGTGGATTTTCCGGTGCCCTCGCCGCCCTCGAAGGTGACGAATCGGCCGCGGCCCGGACCACGTTTCAAAGCTGCATCCGCCATGTCTCTAGAGCTTCTCGGCCCCGGCGCGGAACATCCCGATCACCAGCTCGCTGGCCCCGTCGATCGCGCGCCGCATCGTGGACCCCCTGCCCACGGCCTCCGCAGCATAGACGGGGGCCTCCATGGCGATATTGGGGCCACGCCAGACCCTGACAACCCCGACCTTCTGGCCCGGCTCGACCGGGGCCCTGACCGGGCCACTATAGACGATGCGCGCGATCAGTTTCTCGCCGCCGTTCTTCTGCACCATGACCTTGACCGGCACCGGGCTCGACAGCTTCACCGAACGGCTCTCGCCGCCGAACACCTTGGCATAGCCGAGCGTCTGATCGGCCGCGAACAGGGTGCGGGTCTCGAAATTGCGAAACCCCCATTCCAGCATCTTTTTGGCTTCGGTGGCGCGATCCTCCGCATCCTCCAGGCCGTTGACGACGACGATCAGCCGCGTGCCGTTCTGCACCGCGGAGCCGACCATGCCGTAGCCGCCCTCCTTGGTGAACCCGGTCTTGAGCCCGTCGGCGCCTTCCATCGCATTGAGCAGCGGATTGCGGTTCTGCTGGCGGATCTTGTTCCAGGTGAACTCCTTGTCGCCGAAGATCTTATAGAACTCCGGGAAGTCGAGGATGATGTGCCGGGCCAGCATCGACAGCTCGCGCACCGTCATCTTGTTGCCGGGGTCCGGCAGGCCGTTGGAATTGCCGAAGGTCGACTTGTTGAGGCCGAGTTCGCGTGCCCGCTTGGTCATGTAGTCGGCGGCAAAGATCTTCTCGTTGCCGGCCATGCCTTCGGCCAAAGCGATACAGGCGTCGTTGCCGCTCTGGATGATCGCGCCGTGCAGGAGGTCGTTGACCGAGACCTTGCTGTTGAGCGCCGCGAACATCGTCGAGCCGCCCGAGGGCGCCCCGCCCCGTCGCCAGGCGTTCTCGCTGATGCGGTATTCGTCGGTGAGCTTGATCGTGCCTTCTTTGACGGCGTTGAAGACGACCTCGGCCGTCATCAGCTTCATCATGCTCGAGGGTGCGCGCAACTCGTCGGCATTCTTTTCGAACAGCACACTGCCGCTGGTCGCTTCGACCAGGATGGCCGTCGGCGCATCGCCGTCGAAGCCGCCATCCTCCTTCTTCGCGCCCTGGACGCTCTGGTTGGCAGCGTAGAGCACCCCGCTCCAGCCGATCGCCACGACCGCCGTCAATGCAAGGAGCGCGCGCGTCGTCCGTCCGGTGATGAAACCGGAGCGGTGGAACAGTGAAGTCATGAAATCCATCGGCCAAGCCCTGGAGCGCGCAATCGTTTTACCAGCTGGCTGCAGCGCAAACAACTCGACAGTGGTGCGGTGGTGGCGCTGTCCCGTGGTTTGCGCTGCTCCGCGCGTGGTGCGATACCGTTGGACCAAGAACAAAATCGACCGAGGAGGGCGCGGTGTCATCGACGCGGATCGTCAAAGCCAACGGGATCGAGCTGTTCGTGCGTGAACAGGGCGAAGGCCCGCTCGTGCTGCTGTGCCATGGCTGGCCCGAGCTGTCCTATTCGTGGCGGCACCAGATCCCTGCCCTGGCCGCCGCGGGCTATCACGTCGTGGCGCCTGACATGCGCGGCTTCGGCCGCTCGCAGGCGCCAGCCGACATCGGCGCCTACACGGTCTTTGATACGGTTGGCGACATGGTGGGACTGGTCAACGCACTCGGCGCGGATAAGGCCGTGATCATCGGCCATGATTGGGGCGCGCCGGTGGCCTGGCACGCTGCGATGTTCCGGCCCGACATGTTCACCGCCGTCGCGGGCTTGAGTGTCCCGCCGCCGTTCCGCGGCCGCGGGCGGCCGCTCGACACGCTCCGCGCCGGCGGCATCGCGAATTTCTATTGGCAGTATTTCCAGACGCCGGGAGTCGCTGAAGCGGAGCTCGAGCGCGACGTGGCGCTGACCATGCGCACGATGCTGGCGCGTGGCTTCTCCGATCCGGACTCGCTGTTCGTCACGACGGGCCGTGGCTTTCTTGGGGATGCCGCGCCCGACCGGTCGCTGCCTGACTGGCTGAGTGAGGCCGACCTCGCCGAGTTCGTCACGGCCTACCGCGCTTCGGGTTTCCGCGGCGGCCTCAACTGGTACCGCAACATCGATCGCAACTGGGAGCTCACCGCGCCGTGGCAGGATGCGCAGATCCGCCAGCCGTCGCTGTTCATCGCCGGGAGTGACGACGCCGTCATCAAGGGTATCATCGGCGCCAAGCGCGTCCAGGACATGGAGCGCGTGCTGCCGGATCTCCGGCGCAAGCTCATCATCGACGGTGCCGGCCACTGGATCCAGCAGGAATGCGCCGACGAGGTGAACGCGGCGCTGATCGCGTTCCTGCGCGAAGTCGCCCCAGATCGTTAGCGCGCGAGCAGAAGCTCCATCCTGCGATGCGACGCCGTCGCCGCATCGGCAACGTCGTGGAAGCCCAGCCGGGCATAGAAGCGCATCGCATCCTCATTTGTCGTCGCAACCGCGAGCGAGAGCATCTCGGCCCCCTGCTCCCGTGCTGCGCCGGCGACGGCCTGCATGATCTCGCGCCCGACCCCGGAATTGCGCGCACCCGGCAGTAGCGCGAGATCAACGACGTGCCACCGCGAGGCCGCGCGGTCGAGCAGCAGCCGCCCCACCGGACCCCCGTCCCGCAGAATGATCAGCGACTGCGCCTCCGGGCATTGCGCCGCATAGCCCGCGACCTGCGCGCGATATTGCTGCGCGAGCACGAGGTCGAGCATCGCGGGCGGCAGGCCGGCCAGACCGAGCTGGGCGCCTTTGATGGATTTGAACAGGTCGCTCAGGAACGGCTCGTCCGCGCTCTCGGACAGCCGCAGCCGCAAGCGTGCGTCACGTGAGACGATCTCCGTCTCGATCGTCGTCACCGCCACCGCGTCCAGCTTCAGGAATTGTTGAACGATGGGAACACGCCTGCATAGCAGATGCACCAGATCAGCGCCTGGGTCGGCTGCATGTTGTCATGCGGAAGACTCTGGCCGTTCGGCGTCACGGCATTGACGGCGAGCGTGACGTTGGCCGGCGGCGCCACGAAACCGTTGAAGATCGGGTCGACCGCCACGATGCCGACTCCCGTGCCCGGCCCGGGCGTGGCATTCGTGGCCGCCTTGCTACCAAGCTGCAGCGTGTGGGTATGCGCAGGCATCTCGGCGGACGTGAGAAAGGCCGTGCTGGTGCCCATCGCCTCGCCGATGATCCGGGGCTGCAGCCCGGGTCCGTCGCCCTGCCCGTTGGTGATGGCGCCGCTCAGATTGGGCAGCGCGAAATTGGTCGTGCCATTGCCGCCGAAATAGGTGCCGATGAGCGCGAACAGCGGCGTATATCGCTGAATGGGAAGAAGCTGGCCGAAGCACGGCAGCCAGGCGTTGTTGAAGCCGTCCGCCGCGAACGTGAAGGGAAAAGCCTGGATCTCACCAACGTATGGGTCTGACAAATCGTCTCTCCTCGAGAATGCGCGATGATGCCGATCGAGCCACGAAGCTTCAGCCCGGCGAGGGGAAAATCCCGCTGATGCAGATGCAGTAGTTGCCGACCACGGTCGGCATGATGTTGTTGTGCGGCACGCTCTGCCCCGCCGTCATGAGGCAGGGCGCCATCACCTCGTAGGTTCCGGCGTCGACGCTCGGCGCGTACAGATTGCCGGTCGTGGCGGTCCCGAGGAGAGCGGATGGACCCGGCGTCGGCGTATTGGCGACGGTGGTCGACGCCAGCAGGGCATGGCTGTGCGTGGGCATCTCGGTCGAGATCAGGGTGTGCTCGTCCTCGCCGGCGAGCTGACCGAGCACATAGCTCGCGCCGCCGGGCGGCGTGCCCTGCCCGACCGGAACGCGGCCGCGCAGATCGGGCAGGTTGAAGGTCTGCACGCCATCGCCGCCGAAGGTCGTTCCGATGACCGCGTAGAGCGCGTCATTGTTGGAGATCGACAGCGCGCTTCCGTCGCAGGCCAGCCAGCCGTCAGGGATGCGCGGGAAGCCAAATAGTCTGATCTCGCCGAGAAACGGGTCTGACATCCCGACATCCTTTCAGGTGCAATGGGGCGCCGCGACAGCGGGCGCGACGCGGAAAATTCCAGTCATGGTGGGCAGCGAGAGCGCCGGGCTCGCCGAGCGGCGTCAGGTGCGCGAGGGGTACACCCCATTGAGTGCGATCAGGTAGTTGATCACGAGATAGGGCTGCATGTTGTTGTGCGGCTGCCCGCCGCCGGTGTCGACGATGTTGGTGCTGAGCGACAGCGGCACCTGGCTCGTCCCCGCGGTTGTGAAGATCTGCGTGGGATTGTCCGGGGGAAGCGTATTGGTCGCGAACAGATTGCCGGTCGCCGATGCACCGCGTCCCGCCCCGTTGGTGCTGGACGCCTGGATCTGGTGATTGTGCGTCGGCATCTGCGCCGTCGTCAGCGTCACCGTGGTCTCGCCGCTGACCATGCCCGCAGGATACTGGCCGCTGCTTCCGGTCGAGCCGAGAATCGCGCGCCCGCGAAGATCCGGAAGTGCAAAGGTCGTGACGCCGTTGCCGCCGTAATAAGTCCCGAGAAGAGAGAACAACGCCTGGTTCGTCTGGATCGCCAGCAGCGCACCGTTGCAGAATGCCCACCCCCTCGGTGGTTGGCTGCCAGCAAATGGCATGATCTGCCCGAGAACAGGCGTTAACGGCATGCGTTGCCTCCAAAGGATTTTCTGCAATCGATTGAGATAACAATCAGCGACACGTCGATCGGCCAACAACCGAGCGGATCGATGACCGTCTTATGCAATTCCAAAGTGTCATCGATCCCGCGAGAACAGTCAAGGGTGAACCCGCATAGGCTGTGACGGCGGCGCAACTCGACTTCATTCTGCGAGGTCAATGCGCGGAATAGTCACAGTGTTGCGATGCTGCAACTGATCGCAGCAAAGGGCCATGGTGCAGCTATTGGGCGAATTGTTCGCTTGCCGGACGCGATTAACAAAGCTTAATCGATGGCAGGTTTGCGGCGAATCTTATTTTGCAATCACAGGTTTTTTGGGGGGCCGTGGTCATCGTCGGCTGCGACCCCGGGGAAGCGCAGGGGTACGGTGCAGTTCTTTTCCCTCATCATTTGGGCGATGGGTGCGACGTTCGGGCAGCTGCGGATGGCTGCAGCGTCGCTGGCGGGCGGCTGGCGAACGCGGGCGGCCACGATGATCCTGGCGCTCGCAGCCATGGGAGCAACGGTCTCGTCGGCCCAGGCGGTCTGCGATCAGACCGTCAACTCGACCAGCGGCGCCACGATCACCTTCACATCGGTGAGCCAAACCTACCGCCTGTGTCTCACCGTCGTCTCCACGGCCAACACAGGAGACGACGCGGCCGTCTACGGTCTGTACTCGGTGTCCGGCACCAATGCGGCGGTCAATTTCCCGATCGCGGGCACCAGTGCGAGCTCCTTCACCAACTACACGGCGAACACCGCCAAGGGCAACTATACCCTGGTCCCGAGCAGCGCGAACGACAACGGTCAGAATGCCAATACCGGCAATGCGCAGATCAACATCACGCTGAACAGCCTGAGCGGCAGCGGTCAGGATACGATCACGCTGTATTATGCGTCCGACTGTAGCGACCGTCTCGCGGCCTGCTCGGGCGCGGGATCCGCGACGACGCCATGGGTCCTGACGATCAACCTGCCCGGCCCGACGGCGACTCAGGCCATCGCGTCGAAGGGGCTGACCGTCAACACCGCGGCGACCTCCTTCACGCCGGTCACCGGCTCCGGCGGCACGGGCTCGCTGAGCTACGGTATCGCGCCGACACTGCCCACCGGCCTGAGCTTCAACACCTCGACCGGCGCCATCACCGGCACACCCACCGCCACCAGCGGCGCGACCACCTATACGGTCACGGTGACCGACGCCAACAGCGCCACGGCCAGCAACACGTTCAGCCTCACGGTGAACGGCGCCGTGACGGCGACGCAGGCGGTCGCCTCCAAGACGCTGACCCAGAATCAACCGTCCGCCAACTTCACGCCGGTCACCGGCGGCGGCGGCACGCCATCCTACACCTATGGCGTATCGCCGTCCCTGCCCGCCGGTCTCTCGCTCAATAGCTCGACCGGCGCGATCACCGGCACGCCAACGGGCACCCTCGGCTCGACGACCTATACGGTGACCGTGACGGACGCCAACAGCGCCACCGCCTCAAATACGTTCAGCCTCGCCATCAACGCGGCGGTGACCGCGACCCAGGCGGTCGCCTCGACGACCCTGACGCAGAATGCGGCGGCGACGTCGTTCACGCCGGTCACCGGAGCGAACGGCACCTCGCCGCTCAGCTATAGCGTCGCACCGTCGCTGCCGGCCGGCCTCTCGCTCAGCTCGAGCACCGGTGCCATCACGGGCACGCCGACCGCAAGCATCGGCGCGACCACCTTCACGGTCACCGTCACCGATACTAATAATGCCACCGCCAGCAACACATTCAGCCTGACCGTGAACACCGCGGTGACGGCGACGCAATCCGTGAGCTCGGCCACCGTGACCGTGAACACGGCCATCACGACCTTCACGCCGGTGACGGGCGGTGGCGGCACGACGCCGCGCACCTATGCGATCTCGCCAACCTTGCCGACCGGCCTCAGCTTCAACACTTCCACCGGGCAGGTCAGCGGCACGCCGACGGTGAGCAGCAGCACCACGACCTACACGGTGACGGTGACGGACGCCAACAACGGCACGGCGAGCAACACCTTCCAACTGACGGTCAACGGCCCATTGAGCGCGACGCAGGCGATCGCCTCCAAGGCGCTGACGCAGAATGCGGCGGCGACGTCGTTCACGCCGGTCACTGCATCGGGCGGCACGCCCTCCTACACCTACGCTATTTCACCGGCGCTGCCGACCGGTCTTTCGCTCAACACCAGCTCCGGCGCGATTACGGGCACGCCGACGGTGACCAGCAGCGCGACCACCTACACGGTGACGATCACCGACGCCAACAGCGCCACCGCCAACAACACGTTCAGCCTGACGGTGAACGGCGCGGTGACCGCGACGCAGGCGATCGCATCAAAGGTCGTGACGGCGAACCAGGCGGTCACCTCGTTCACGCCGGTGACCGGCGGTGGCGGCACCACGCCGTACACCTACAGCGTATCCCCTGCGTTGCCGGCAGGTCTTTCGATAAGCACCTCGACCGGCGCGATCACCGGCACGCCGACCTCCGCGAGCGGAGCCACCACCTACACCGTCACCGTGACCGATGCAGCCAACGGGACCGCCACGAACACGTTCAGCCTGACCGTCAACGGTGCGGTCGCAGCGACGACGGCCGTGCCCTCCACCACGCTGCCGTTCAATCAGGCAGTGACGGCATTCACGCCGGTGACCGGCTCCGGCGGCACCGGCACGCTGACCTACGCGGTTTCGCCGACACTGCCGACAGGCCTGAGCTTCAACACCACCAACGGCCAGATCACGGGGACGCCGACGGTGCCCACCGCGGCCACGACGTTCACGGTCACCGTGACCGACACCAACAGCGCAACCGCGACTGCAACTTTCAGCCTGACCGTCAACGGTCCGGTCGCGGCGACGACGGCCGTGCCCTCCAGCACGCTGCCGATCAACCAGGCGGTCACGCCGTTCGCGCCGGTGACCGGCTCCGGCGGCACTGGCGCGCTGACCTACGCGGTCTCCCCCGGCCTGCCGACCGGGCTCAGCTTCAATACGTCGAACGGCCAGATCAGCGGCACGCCGACGGCCACAACGGCGGCGGCAACCTACACGGTGACGGTGACTGACACTGTCAGCGCGTCCGCCAGTGCCACGTTCAGCCTCGCGGTCGGGCAGCTCGGCACCACGGTGACGCTGACCTCGTCGCAGAACCCGAGCCAGTTCGGCCAGGCCGTGACCTTCACCGCGTCCGTGGCGCCACAAGGCGGCGGCGGCGGCACGCCAACCGGCACGGTCACCTTCAACGACAACGGCTCGCCGATCGGCACGGCCACGCTCGCCGGCGGCGCGGCAACGCTTACGATCACCACGCTGACAGTCGGCAGCCACACCATCACCGCGACCTATGGCGGCAGCGCACTCTTTACGGCAAGCTCCTCGCTCGGCCTCGCACAGACCGTCAACGTGCCCGTCGACAGCGTGCGGCTGCGCTCGCTGCAGCAGACCGTCAGCAAGCTGGTGGCGCAGAACTCGGGCCAGGCCATCTCGGGCGCGATCGATGACGCGATCGCTGACGGTTTCAGCGATGGCGGCACGTTCCTGACTCCCGGCAGTGGGCGCATGCGCTTCAACTTCTCGGCCGAGTCCCGCGATGATGATCCGCCGTCTATTGCGGCAGACCGCGCGGGCACCAGCGACAGCAACGCCTATTCCTCGGTGCTGCCCGGCCGGGAGCCGCCGCGCAGCCGTGGCCGCAACCGGGTCGACGATGCCTTCGCGGCGATCGACCGCGGCGACAAGAAGCAGGCCGCGCCGAAATTGCACGAGCAGAAGGAGTGGCTGCTGTGGGCCGACGTGCGCGGCACCGGCGTCGATCGCTGGGGCACGACCACGGCGGGGGGGATCACGCAGGGGAACCAAGCTTCGCTCTATGGCCAGCAACTGAACGCCACCATGGGCCTGACCTATCGGGCGACGCCGAGCTTCCTGGTCGGCGTGCTCGGAGGCTACGAGACGTTCAGCTATACCCAGCAGGACATCAACGGCAGGCTGAAGGGCGACGGCTGGACCACCGGCGCCTATCTCGGCTGGAAGATCGTGCCGACGCTGCGCTTCGATGCCGCCGTCGCCTATTCCGGCATCGGCTATGACGGCTCCGCAGGAACGGCGCAAGGCAGCTTCACCGGTCAGCGCTGGATGCTGTCGTCCGGCCTCACCGGCATCTACAAGACGGCTGGGTTTGTGATCGAGCCCTCGGCCAAGGTCTACGCGTTGTGGGAGCACCAGAACGCGTACACGGATTCGCTGGGCACGCGGCAGGGCTCCTATGACTTCGCCAGCGGCCGCGCGTCAGGCGGTCTGCGCGCCGCCTACCCCGTCGCCTGGCTCGACAGCGGCCTGCTGCTGACGCCGTTCCTCGGTCTGTACGGCGACTACTATTTCAACAAGGAGGATGCCAACGCGCTCGCCGCCAATGCGCTGGCCTCGACACCGCTGCTACAGGGCTGGTCGGCCCGCGCCACCGGCGGCCTCGGCATTCAGACCCAGAGCGGTGTCGGTGTCGGACTGGGGGCCGAGTACGGTGGTCTCGGCAGCAACACCCACATCTGGACTTTCTCGGCCAAGGCACGGGTGCCGTTCACCGCGCAGTAGCAGTAGCGCCGCTGGAATCGAAAACCGCCCCGACAGGGGGCGGTTCATTGTGCCGAAGGCCAGTGCGGCGCGTCAGTACAGTCCGCGACCGCCCATGATGTCGCGGGCCTCATCGGCGCCGTCGGATGCGGAAGCCGGTGAGCGCACGTTCTGGTCATAGGACACGGCACGGGGGTTATCGAGGCTGCGTCCCCGCGTGCGGCTGGAGGCCGACATCTCCGAGGTCGCGCCGATCGCGGCCAAGTCGGCGGAGGTGTTGCCCAACGTGTAGGGCCGTCCCTCCGGCATCGGAATCTCGCCGCGAATCGGACGGCCGGTGCCGACCTCCGGCACGAACGGCTTGGCCGAGGCGACGCGCACCAGGGACGGTGCCGGCGCTGGGATGCCGGTGCGCAAGGTCGCCATCAACTGGGTGTCATCGGAGCCTTCGAGCGGCGCCCGGCCGACATATTCGACCCGCACCCGCGCAACGCCGCTGCTCTTGAACTCGAGCAGGTCCGCCGCCTTGTTGGAGACGTCGATCAGGCGATTGGCGTGGTAAGGACCACGATCGTTGATCCGGACGATCAGCGACTTGCCGTTGGAGAGATTGGTGACGCGGGCGTAGCTCGGCATCGGCAGCGTCGGATGCGCCGCCGTCAACGAGGTCATGTCGAACACCTCGCCATTGGCGGTCTGACGGCCATGAAAATCGTCGCCATACCAGGACGCCATGCCCTCGGCGCGATAATTGGTGTCCTCTTCCGGAACGTATGTCTTTCCGGCAACAGTATAGGGCTTGCCAATGCGGTAGACGCCGCCGCCCTTCGGCACCGGTTCGCCCAGACCGACGACGCGGGGGCTCGACGACACGCCGTATTTCGGATCGACCTTGCTGGCGAGCTTGTTCGACGAGGCGCAATTCGCGACCGTCAGGCAGGCGAGGACGGCAACAGCGCCGCGCACCGCTCTATCGACCGGATTTGTCAGACCAATCCCCATCGACCCCAAATACCACTCTGCTCGTCACCGTAGGCCGGCATTAGCAGGTGCCTACGGTCCGGCTCGTCCCCGTGAGTCGCATCCCCGCAACCCAATGCACAAGGATAACGCAACCCGAACGCGGCGGAAATGGGGTGGGCCGTGCCGTGGTTAACCGGAGCTTTCCGCCTGCCACCATCGGGCGAAGCGTCGTTCGGTCGCTACTCTGCTTTGGCGATCTTGTTTCGAGTGCACCATTTCAGACACATATGTTGCTCGAAAACATCATCTAGAGCGGATCTCGATTTCCGCGATCTGAATCGTTTTGACTGTGCAGGGCTGCACGTCGTTTCCTTCACACGGGGCGCAACAAGGGTGTGTTCGCGATGATCGAAGCAATGACAGCGGTGATGGGCTTGGTTGGCGCCGGTATCTTCCTCGCTCATGCGTTTGAAGGTGTCCGTTCGCGGGCCTGATACGGAACGGTCGGACAGCCGGCATCACGGCCGGCTTTCGTCCGCTCATCGACAACGACACTTCAGGACTGGCCTGAAGCCGATATTTCCACGATCTGCGTTCTAGCAAGATTTTTCGAGCCCTCTGATCGAGTTCGGACCGGCATTTAAGCCGACTCCGGTGGGCCTACCATCCATTCGACCTTTACGACACTGCACGTTCGCTGATGGGCTGAAGGGCAATCGATGGCCCTGAAGCGATCGGCACAGCAGCCCGAGCACCGATGATTCGTGCGCGCGCACGGCGAGATTCCGTCGCTGCGCCCGCGCAAGCCGTGACGCAGCTGAACCAGGAGCTCGACGGGGCCTCTTGGCAGGTGCGGCTGAGGCATCCGACCTAAGCCAGGTCGGCCTGCACGACATCAGGCCGTGGGAGATTCCCGTGGCCGGCTTCGGTCGCACGCGCAGGCTCCGGACTGCTGCGGCTGGCCGAGCGGAGACACATCCTGGCGGAAGGGGTGGGATTCGAACCCACGGTACCCTTGCGGGCACGCCGGTTTTCAAGACCGGTGCCTTAAACCACTCGGCCACCCTTCCATCTCAGGAGTTTGAATCGCTTAGCGAATGGGGGGATTGAACGCAAGGCGAACAATGCTGCCCGTCTGCGGATCTCGCGACGATCGCGGCCGCCCTGTCATCGGCAGCTGAATTTCTTTCACCTTCATGACCGGCGGGCGGCTCAGCGCCAACGGCCTCGCGCACGCGAGACCGATCTCGAACGAGCGGTGCTTGCTGCGTCGGGTGGCGACCAGAAAGTCGCCTCGATTCGAGTCGCTGTCGTGCGCGAACCGACGCGAAGACGTCGAATCCTCCCGCGGCTATAGGCGAGCAGTGCCGGCACTGCTAAGACATCGGAGCTGAAACATCAGGACATCCGGCGTCACCATGAGAGACGAATCTGCCTCGATTTGGCCGTTGCTCGCGGGCTTGCGCTTCGCCTTCTCGTTCTGGGTCCTCTGCGCTCACACCTACAGCTTTGCCATTCACCCGCTGCCGGTGTTGAGCTTGAGCGGCCTGATGCCGGTGCTGTGCTTCTTCGCCATCTCCGGGTTCAGCATCCACCATTCGATCGCAACCGAGCCCGCGGGATACCTGCGGCGGCGCTTCTGGCGGGTCTACCCGACCAATTTCGCCTGCGTCTCGATCGCGCTCATCGGCTATCTGATTCTCGGTCCCGAACTGAAAACGGCCGTGGGCCATGCCGGAGGTGAGGTGATTCCCGCCTTCACCTGGATCGGCTCTTATCTGCTGTTGCAGACGATCCTTCCGATCATGGTGCCGCTGCTGTTCCCGGCCTGGTCGCTCTCGATCGAAGTCCTGTACTACGCCATGGCACCATTGCTTCGGCGCCTGAGTCTGCGGGCGCTTCTCACCGTCTCGGGCCTGTCTTTGCTGGCCTTCTTCGGGCTGCATCTCCTGAGGGGGACGGTCCTGGAAACTCTCGTCTTTCAAAAGATCGCCTTTGTCCATGCGCTCGCGGTCTTCTGGGCGTTCGCGTGCGGGTGGATCGCCTACACGAATGCGCACAACATCCGGCTCATGCTGGCTTTTGCAATGGGCGGGCCGCTGGCGGTGGCGTCCTATCCGCCGTTCTTCGCAATCATTCGCGGGTCGGTGCTCATCCCCACACTCGCCGCATGGTTCCTGGTCGTTGCCATCCTGTTCATGCGGCCGAAGGTGACGCTGCGGCCTTCGACCGCCGCCGCGCTCAACTACCTCGGCGATATCGGATACCCACTTTACTTGTCGCATTATCCGGTGATGTTCATTGCGGCGAGCACGCTGTTTTGGGACCGTCGGGTCCCCTGGGACGGCGCCCTCTATGCCGTCTGCGCCATCGCGGTGGCGGCAGCGATCTATCACCTCGTCGACAAACCGCTTCGCAAGTTCGGCAGATCGAACACGTCGCTCTTCCCGGGCCGCTTGCGGACCGTCGAAGCAAGCGCGGCAGGCGGGCGCGACGTGACTCAGCCTTAGCGTCTGCTCGGACACATCCGCAACGTTGCCCCGTCAAGTTTGAGAGCGCTCGACCCCAGCCGATGAGGACTGGGCAGCCCGTATTCGCGCGTCTCACCGCTATGCATGCTCTGGTCCGTGATGTTAATGTGGAAACATCCATCAACAGAGTAGCTTCAATGCGAAACGAAAGTGCCGGCATTTGGCCGTTGCTTGCCATGGCCGTCGCAGTGGCGATCTATCACACCATCGACCGTTCGCTCCGCAGGTTCGGCAGAGCTGCGGCGTTCTCTCCGCGACTCCGGCTGCAAGGCGCTGAAGTTTGGCCCGCGCGACGGTTGTCCGATGACGGTCATCTCGAACCACGTCCATAAGGCCGGACGGACGACCAAACCGATTGCGGGCGCACTCCTTTGTGCGCGCACGGGCCACTATTGGCCGTTCACGCGAGGCGCCGCGTCCGAATCGACGCCCACCCGCTCCATCAGTTCGCGAACGTCGTCGAGACGCTGGTTGAGAAGGCGGTGGGTCTCGCTCAGCGTCCAGCGCAACTCGTCCAGCGCGCCCGGTGCCTGATCTGGAAAATGCGCGAGGTGATAGATCAGCTCGTTCAGGATCTCCCGCACGCCGTAGAGATCGTCGTGGCCGAGCTTATGGAAGTCGAGCTGGCCGAGCAGACGCTGCACGAAGCTGCGCCGGTCGGGCGGCACGTGGCGCAGATCGACGAAACGATTGACATGGAAGGCCCGCGGCGCCTCGGTGCTGCCGGCCGCACGCGCCAGCGCGGCGCGCACGCTGTCCGCGGCGAGATCCTCCATGTCGACCGCGAGCGTGTTCGGGAACAGGCTCGTGTAGTTCTCGATCAGCGAATGGGTCTTGTCATAGTACCAGCCGAACTTGTCGGTCAGCGACAGCTCCATCCATTGCTGCTTCGACATCTCTGCGAAATGGAAAGCGGTCGGACGCTTGCGCCGCGCGTTCGGCGAATCGGCATAGTAGACGTGGTTTTCCGGCGCGAGCACGGCATTCTCGGCGAGGCTTGCGATGCACGCCGCCCGGTCGCGCCGGCGCAGATGCACCAGCGTGATCTGATCACCGACGAGTTCGGCAATGATCGGAAGGACGGCCGCGTAACCATTGCCGACAACGCATGCATGCGGACAATCGAGGATGATCCGCCTGATCTGATTCTCGATACCGCGGTCGTTGGTTTCCTGGAGCTGACAGAACAGCTCGTTCAGTTCGCTCGACCCCCATTCGTGCACGGCCCGGTCGCCGTTGTCCTGGTGGTCGAACGCATCCTGCATCATCCGTGCGAGCGAGGTCGTTCCATCGCGTCCCGTCCCGACGCACAGCACTCGCAAGGCCGACGACGATGGTCTCGACGCCGGTCCGCGATGATCGTTGCTGGCGGAGCGTGCGGCTCGGTTGCCTGAGGACACTGCGGCGCGCGGCCGCGTCAGCCGGCGAAGCTCGGCGGAAGCAGCCTCGCACTCGAGCTTGAAGCCGTTGCGCTCATCGCGCAGACGGCCCATGATCACGCCCATCTCCTCGGTGACGCGCTTGTAGCGTTGCGCATCATCCTGCGCAGCCTTGAGCTCCTCGACGAGGCGTTGGGTCTCGGCCTCGAGCCGGGCATCAAATCCCAGCTGGGCTTCGATCCACCGGCGCGCGCGCACTCTCGACAACAAGATCCCTCCACACGTTTCAGCTCGGCCGCCCGTCGGCCCGCGTTCGGGCAACGATGCATCCACAAGACACCCGACGCTGCGCACATCCATACATGCGCGTAAGTCCCTATGCACGTCGAAATGTATTTCGGATCAAGTCCAGCAATAACTTCCCGCGGCGGGCTCACCGCTTCCCTGCCCAGTGCGTTCTGAGCCGCCGGCCAAGCCGGACCGGGTCCTGCTGGCCGAACGCGCGAGGATACCGCGGCGCTGTTCGCTGCGAGTATCACGGCGCCACGGCGCGGCGCTGAGGTGACGCCGGCATAAGCCGCTGCGCGGCCAATCAGTCCAGCCCGCGCTCGCGGCTGAGCCGGACCATCTCGTCGATGAAGATCTGCTTCTGCTTGTCGTCGAGGCTGCTGAACAGCGGCTCCGATGCATCGGCGACCGCGCGCTGGTCGGCGGCACGATCGACCAGGAACTGAACCTCGTTGCGCATCTGTTCGACGATGTCGTCGGGCGGGTCGCGCTTCGCCCGGGCGATGCGCAAGGTGAGTCGATCCGCGCCGTTGCGCCCGAGAGCGTGCATTGCGGCAGCAAATGGTCTTCAGTTCTTCGCCTGCTCTTCGGTCAGGTTGAGGCCAGCTTTCAGGCGCTCGCTATTGGCGTCGATGTTGGCGACGATCTGCTCCGGCGTGAGCTCCGGCACGCCTGGCTGCGTCAGCGTCGGAGCGGCCTTTGCGACCTTGACGGACTTTGCTTTCGAGGACCTGGTCTTCTTGCTCTCTGCCGCTGGCGACGGCGATGGCGCCGCGGGCTGCGCGCCCTGCTGCTGGCCGGCATTTCCGGTGAACGCCCCGGTCACACCGGTCACCACACCGACGCCGCCGCCGATGGCGCCGCCCAGCACGCCCCCGACAGGGCCCGCGGCCTTGTTGCCTTCGCGCGCGCCCTGCTCGACACCCTTGAACAGGCCCTGCGCGGCAACCTGACGCGGCATCGCGGCTGCGATACCAAGCATCGAAAGCACACCTGCTGCGCTGCAGAGAAGATAGTGCACCGCCGCCCCATGTCGGCTGATCCTCATCAGCTTTATCTCCCTCGCCAAACGCTGCGGGTCGCGCCACGCGACCGACGGTGAGTCGGCCGAAATTCTAACGTTGGCGCAACGCGCAAGTCCATCTCGCGCGAGGCGCGACAAAGCGCTCCGGCCATGACGATTTCCTACCTCGCCTTGCATCGCAGCGTCGGGGCGCTGCAATGCAATCAGTGGCAGGCCTTACGACAAGGTGTGTCCGCCATTAGTTCTAAGTTCCGCCTTACCTGCTTTCTCGACAGCCGTGCGCAATTCTGCTCTGATTGCGCCTGAGCGAAATCCAAGCGCGCATGACGCGACGCAACAACTAACAACTGGATTCGCCCCAACAACGCTTGGCTCACCAGGGAGGGAACGCCATGTCACGGAGGAAGCTGAACCGCCGACAATTCGTTGCTGCGACTGCTGCCACCTCGGCAGTCATGATCGCCGCACCCTATGTGCGCGGAGCCTATGCTGCCGGAAAGCTCTCGATCGGATTCTGGGACCATTGGGTGCCGGACGCCAACAAAGCCTCCACGGAACTCTGCAAGGAATGGGCGGACAAAGAGAAGGTCGACCTCCAGGTCGACTACATCACCAGCCAGGGCAATAAGAACCTCATCACGATCGCCGCGGAGGCGCAGGCCAAGTCGGGCCATGACATTTTCCAGATGCCGACCTGGTGGTGCCACTCCAACTCCGATCTGCTCGAGCCCGTGAACGACATTATGGAGCCAATCATCCAGGAGAACGGCACCGTCAACGATACCGTCAAGTATCTCGGCGTTCTCGACGGCAAGTGGATGGGCGTGCCGGCCTGTGTCGGAAGTCAGATCAAGGGCCCCTGCTCGCGCATCGACTTGATGAAGAAGCACGCTGGCATCGATGTCCAGGAGCTGTATCCGGCCGGCGGACCGCCGAAGGCGGAGAACTGGACCACGGACACCTTCCTCAAGGCTGCGGAGGCCTGCCACAAGGCCGGCGTTCCATTTGGAATCGGGCTGGGCGAGACATCCGACAATGTCGATACCGCCGGCGCCTTCTTCAGGGCGTTCGGCGCCGAACTCGTCGACGCCAAGGGCAATCTCACCGTCAAGACCGATGCGGTCCGCCAGGTGCTCGAGTTCTACAAGAAGCTGATCGCCTTCCTGCCGCCGGACGCCGGCGCCTGGGACGATGCCTCGAACAACAAATGGCTGATTGCCGGCAAGGGCGCGCTGATCATGAACCCGCCGAGCGCCTGGGCGGTGGCCAAGCGCGACGCCCCGCAGGTGGCGGAGCAGTGCTGGACCCACGGCTTCCCGGCCGGTCCGAAGGGCCGTTTCGCCCCGTTCCTCCCCTTCTTCTGGTCGATCTGGAGCTTCTCCAAGAACAAGCCGGCCGCCAAGAGCCTGCTCGTGCATCTCTCCAAGCCGTCGTCGATCGAGAAGATGGTCGAAGCCAGCGGCGGCTACGATCTGCCAGCTTTCAGCAAGCTCACCAAGCTGAAGGTCTGGGCTGAGCAGGGACCGCCGAAGGGGACGCTCTTCCACTATCCCGATCCCTATCAGCAGCAGGTGCTGTCCATCGCGGCCTCGCCTGCGCCGCCCAAGGTCGCGCAGCAGATCTATTTCCAGGCCACGCAGACAAAGATGGCCCTGCGCTATGCCCAAGGCGAAAGCATGGAGAAGACGCTCGCCTGGGCCGAAGGCGAGTGCGAAGGATTCCTACGCAGCTGAGCCGACCGCAGGTCGCACGATGGCGGCTATTCCAGCCGCCATCGTGCGCCGCCGCCCGCCTCCCCCGCCCCGTGAACGCCGGCGTCGGCCGGCCAAGCCAAGGAGCTTGTCGTCATGGTCGATGCTGCATTCGGCGAAAACGCGGTGGCGCGTCCCCGCCCCGCGGTCGGCCGCAGCGGTCTACGCAAGACCCTTAAGCGGAAATCAACCGTCGCCTTTCTGATGACGCTCCCGCTGATCCTGCTGATCGCGCTGCTCGTCGTCTATCCGGCGTTCTATTCGGTACACTTGGCGACGCTGAACAAGTCGATGCAGCGCTTCGTCGGCTTCGGCAATTTCGAGTTCCTGTTCAAGCGCGATACGTTCTGGCTGGTCGTCAAACAGTCCTGCATCTTCGCGATCTCGGCCGTGCTGTTCAAGGCGCTGATCGGCTTCATCGTCGCGCATTTCGTCCACAACATTCCCGCCAAGGGGCAGCGCAAATGGCGCGGCATGCTGCTGGTGCCCTGGGTGATCCCGCCGGCGATGAGCACGCTGGCCTGGCTGTGGCTGTTCGACCCGTCCTACAGCGCCTTCAACTATGCGCTGTCGTTCTTCGGCATCGGCCCGATCCCGTGGACCGGCGACGCCGCCTGGGCGCGGTTCTCGGTGATCCTCGTCAACGTCTGGTACGGCGCGCCGTTCTTCATGATCATGTATCTGGCGTCGCTGAAATCGGTGCCGGACCAGCTCTACGAGGCGGCCGCGATCGACGGCGCCAATTGGTGGCAGCGCATCTGGTACGTGACCCTGCCGATGATGCGCAACATCATCGCGATCACCACGCTGTTCTCGCTGATCGTCACCTTTGCCAATTTCGACATCGTCCGCATCCTCACCGCCGGCGGCCCGCTCGACAAGACGCACATCTTCGCGACCTGGGCGTTCCGCGTCGGCATCGAGGGCAGCGACATTCCGCTCGGCGCCAGCGTCTCTCTGTTCATGGTACCGATCCTGGCGGTCGCCGCGATCTTCATCCTGCGCGACGTCAACAAGCGGGGGAACGAGTCCTGATGAGCACCCTGACAGTCGACAAGGCCGGCCCGACCCGCAACGTCAAATACGGCTCGATGAGCCGCGACCGTGCATGGGCGCTGCGCTGGTCGTATTTCTTCCTGACGCTGTTCGCGATCTTCTCGCTGGTGCCGCCGCTCTACATGCTGATCACGTCGCTGAAGGGCAGCGCCGAAATATCGGCCGCGACCAATCCGTGGTGGGTGTTCCATCCCACCCTGGAGAACTACATCGGGCTGCTGACCTCGAACCAGTTCCTGCGCTTCTTCTTCAACTCCGCCATGGTCTCGATCATCGTCGTGATCATCACCATGCTGATCAGCATTCCCGCCGCCTTCGCACTGTCGCGGATGAAGTTCTGGGGCTCGGCGACGCTCGCAACCGGCGTGTTCCTGACCTATCTGATCCCGGACAGCCTGCTGTTCCTGCCGCTGTTCAAGATGTTCGCGCTGATCGGCGACGTCACCGGCATCCAACTCGTCAACCGCTGGTACGTGCTGCTCTTCATCTATCCGACACTGACGGTGCCGTTCTGCACCTGGATCATGATCGGCTACTTCGCCTCGATCCCCAAGGAGCTCGACGAGGCCGCCATCATCGATGGCGCGTCCTGGCTGCAGACCCTGACGCGGATCTTCATTCCGGTTGCCCTCCCCGGCCTGATCGCGGCGACGATCTTCGCCTTCACCGTCTCCTGGGCACAATTCCTGTATCCCCTGGTGTTCACGACCTCGACCGACCAATTGGTGCTGCCGGTCGGAATCGTCACCACCCTGATCAAGGGCGACGTCTTCAACTGGGGACAGATCATGACCGGTGCGCTGCTCGGCGCGGCGCCGCCTCTGATCATCTACGCGTTCCTGATGGACTATTACATCGCCGGTCTGACGGCCGGCGCGACCAAGGGCTGAAGACGGGGGTTGATCCGATATGGCTGAAGTGAGCTTGCGCAAGGTCGTGAAGCGTTACGATGACGTCGAGGCGGTAAGGGGCATCGATCTCGACATCGCCGACCACGAGTTCGTGGTGCTGGTCGGCCCGTCCGGCTGCGGCAAGTCGACGACGTTGCGGATGATCGCGGGGCTCGAGGACATCTCCGACGGCGACATCACGATCGGCGGCGACGTCGTCAACGACGTGCCGCCGAAGGATCGTGACATCGCCATGGTGTTCCAGAACTACGCGCTCTACCCGCACATGACGGTCGCGGAGAACATGTCGTTCGGCCTGCGCCTGAAGCACTATCCGAAGGCCGAGATCAAGAGCCGCGTCACCGAGGCGGCGCGCATGCTCGACATCACCGATCTCATAGATCGCAAGCCGAAGCAGCTGTCCGGCGGCCAGCGCCAGCGCGTCGCGATGGGCCGCGCCATCGTGCGCAATCCCAAGGTGTTCCTGTTTGACGAGCCGCTGTCGAACCTCGACGCCAAGCTGCGCGTGCAGATGCGCATCGAGATCAAGAAGGTGCACCAGAAGGTCCGCACCACGACGGTCTACGTGACCCACGATCAGGTCGAGGCCATGACGCTCGCCGACCGCGTCGTCGTCATGAACAAGGGCCGCATCGAGCAGATCGGCACGCCGACCGAGCTGTACCATCATCCGGCGACACGCTTCGTCGCCGGCTTCATCGGCTCGCCCGCGATGAACTTCGTGCCATGCCGGCTCGAGGACATGGATGGCCGGCTGCATCTCCGTCTCACCGACAGGATCGCCTTCCCGCTGCCGCCGGCGCGCGCAGCGCGTTATCAATCCGTGTCACGGAATGAGTCGCTGCTGCTCGGCATCCGCCCGGAGCACATCACCGAGACCAGGCCGCATGCGGAGCCTGGAATCGAGCCGTTCGAGGCGATGCTCGACGTCACCGAGCCGATGGGCATGGAGACGCTGGTCTACTTCGCGCTCAACGAAACACCGGTGTGCGGGCGGGTCAGCCCCAATGCCGGCGCGCGGGATGGCAGCCCCCTGCGGATGGCAATGGACCTCAACAACATGCACCTGCTAAATGAAGCGACCGGGCTCGTGATCTGACGAGCACAAGAAGCTTCAAGGGCAGGATATGACCACCAGGACGGCAACCAACAAGAACAAGATCCTCGTCACGGAATCGTTCTCGGCCAAGGGGCGCGCGCTACTCGCGGCGCGCGACGACGTCGAGATGATCGAATTCCCCAACATGATCTCGGCAGCCGATTTCTCGGCTCTGCTGTCGTCGCTCGCGCCGGTGCACGGCGTTGCGCTCGGCGCCACCCGCTTCGGCGAGCCCGAGCTCATTGCCGCTGGCGACATGAAGGTCGTCACCCGGATCGGCGTCGGCTTCGACGCGGTCGACGTGCCGGCGCTCTCGAAGCACAAGGTACCGCTGATGGTGGCGGGCACCGCGAACTCGCCCTCGGTCGCCGAGCAGGCGCTGTTCATGATGCTGACGCTCGCCAAGCGCGCCAACGAGATGCATGCGATGGTCAGGGACGGCACCTGGGCGACGCGGCTCGGCGTGCTGCCGTTCGATCTCTACGGCAAGACCGTGCTCGTCATCGGCTTCGGCCGCATCGGCAGCCGCACCGCCAAGCGCTGCCTGGCGATGGAGATGCAGGTGCTGGTCTACGACCCCTACAAGCCCGCGGCCGACATCACCGCCGCCGGCTGCGAGGCAGTCGCCGATCTCGATGCCGCGCTGCCGCGCGCCGACTTCGTCAGCATCCACTGCCCCAAGACGCCCGAGACCATCGGCCTGTTCAACGCCGCGCGTCTTAGGCTGATGAAGCCCACGGCGTACCTGATCAACACCGCGCGCGGCGGCCTGATCGATGAGGCCGCGCTGTACGACGCGCTGTCGTCGGGCCGTCTCGCCGGCGCCGGACTCGACGTGTTCGAGCAAGAGCCGCCGCCGGTCGGCCATGCGCTGCATGCGCTGCCAAACGTGATCATGGCGCCGCACGTCGCCGGCGTCACCCGCGAGGCGGTTGACCGCATGAGCGAGCAGACCGCGCGCAACATCCTCAGCGTCCTCGATGGCGAGCCGATCCGGCAGAACGTGATCAATCAGGACGTGCTGTAAGCCGCGCCGAGCCGGTGGCGGGATCGTCCCGCCACCGGCAAGGTCCGACGTCCACTCGCCCGCCTCCTGCGTCGAGCACAGCGGGGATCGGCTCCCGTCCACCGCTTTGTTGCCCAATTTTGAACGCATTGTTGCATCCAGCCCGAATCTCGCTACAACTGTGATGATTGGCGCCAGAATCTACGCGCGCCAGGACGGGACAGGCGGCGATGAGTGTTGCGACGGAGCATGCGCTCGCAACAATAGCGAGCATTCTGGATCAGCCGGAAGCTGCCAAGGAAGCCACCAGGGCGGCCGTCAAGGCGGCTGCGCCGAAGAAGGACGCCGGCACGGTCGTCACTTTCGATCAAGCTGACGGCTACGCCAAGGTCGGTCCTGGCCCGATTTCCGCGATTCGTTTCCGCTGGGCGGCCCGTCGTGGCGAGGATGGATACTACGTCGACGAGACGGTTGGCCCCACCTCGATTGCCGTCAGCAGCGGTCCGATGAGTGCCGAGGCCGCCATCAAGCTGGTCGACGCCCGCGCCCGCGAGGCGATCGAGCGCTTCGAGGCGCTGAAGAACGAGATGACCGGCAAAGGCCCGTCAGCCTCGACGGGACCCGGCGGAAGATAGCCGCGCGTCTCCCGGCATCGCTGCTTTCACGTCAAAGCCGCCGCGAGCGACAGCCTGCCTCCTAACCGAGCCGACCTCGGTCGATCACCAGCGATGGCTCGACCTGCTGGCCAGACGTGGCGGCCGCACGGTGCCGCCGCCACGCTGATCTCTGCGCCTACTTCTTGACGGCGAACACCCAGACCACGCCGCCCTGCGGGACGTTGTCCTCGAGTCCGATGTTGCCCTTGGACAGGGCGTCCTGGATGCGCTGCGCATCGACGCCCCAACCCGACTGCACCGCGATGTATTGTGTGCCGTCGACCTCATAGGCCACGGGCATGCCCATGATCCCCGAGTTGGTCTTCTGCTCCCACAGCAGCTCGCCCGTCTTGGCGTGGAACGCCCGGAACATACGGTCGTTGGTGCCGCCGACCAGAACGAGATCGCCTGCGGTCGCGGTCACCGAGCCGAACAGCTGCGACTTCGGGAAGTTGTGCGCCCAGACCTTCTTGCCGGTGGCCGGATCCCAGGCCTGCAGCTCGCCGAAATGGTCGGCGCCGGGCCGTACCGTCAAGCCGATATCCTCAGGCTTGGTGCCGAGCCAGAGCTGTCCGGGAACCAGAGGCACCTTTTCGCCGGTGAAGCCGCCGCAGAAGTTCTCGTTCGCCGGGACATAGACGAACCGGGTCTTCTGGCTGTAGGCGGCCGAGGGCCAATCCTTGCCGCCCCACAGCGACGGGCAGAAGTCGACGCGCTTGCCGAGTGTCGGCTTGTGCGCGGGATCGACGATCGGCCGTCCCGTTTCCGGCTCGATACCCTTCCAGACGTCGGTGTGAACGAAGTTCCAGCCGCTGACGTAGTTGATGCGCTCCGGCGTGCGTTCGAGCACCCAGAAGATCGCGTCGCGGCCGGGATGGATCAGGCTCTTGAAGCTGCGGCCCTCGCGCTGCAGATCGACCAGCATCGGCGCGTCGACCTCGTCCCAGTCCCAGGAATCGTTCTGGTGATACTGGAAGTGCGTCTTGATCTTGCCGGTCGCAGGATCCAGCGCGATCACCGAGCTGGTGTAGAGATTGTCGCCGGGATGCAACCCGCCCGGCCATGGCGCCGCGTTGCCGACGCCCCAGTACACGGTCTTGGTATCCTTGTCGTAGGTGCCGGTCATCCAGGCCGAGCCGCCGCCGGACTTCCAATCGTCGCCGCTCCAAGTGTCGTGCCCCGGTTCGCCTTCGCCAGGGATCGTGAAGGTGCGCCACAGCTCCTTGCCATCCTCGGCATCGTACGCCACAACGTAACCGCGCACGCCGAACTCGCCGCCGGAGCCGCCGACAAGAACCTTGCCATCGACGATGAGCGGCATCAGCGTGAGATACTGCCCCTTCTTGTAGTCCTGCACCTTCTTGTCCCACAGCACCTTGCCGGTCTTGGCGTCGAGCGCGACGAGATGATCATCCGTGGTGGCGAGGTAGAGCTTGTCCTGCCACAAGCCGACGCCGCGATTGGTCGGATGCAGCTGGAACAGATCGTCGGGGAGCTCGCGCTTGTAGCGCCAGTACTGATCGCCGGTCTTGGCATTCAGCGCGATCACCTGCCCCATTGGCGTGGTAATGAACATGACGCCGTTGTTGACCAGCGGCGGCGACTCGTGGCCCTCGATCACGCCGGTGGCGAAAGTCCAGACCGGCACCATGCTCTTCACGTTCGTGGTGTTGATCTGGTCGAGCGGGCTGTAGCCCTGGCCATCATAGGTGCGGCGATAGAGCATCCAGTTGGCGGGCTCCGGATTTTCGAGCCGCGCGGGCGTGACCGCACTGTAGTTCTCGATCGGGCCGGCGATGGCAGCGGGTGCTGCGAGACAGGTAAACGCGACGGTGCTCGAGAGCAGCCATTGCTTGATGATCTTCGACGTGATGGTCATGGACAAACCTCCCCTGCTTCGTTTTCGCTTCGATTGTTGTTGTGACGCGTGTCGAGACGATGCGAGTTCCGATAGGCACACGAGATCTCATCAGCCCTGCTGGCCACCTACCTTTCCGATGAAGGGTGCGGCGATCACCAGCGCGCCATCCTTGATGACGAGCGGCAGCGCCGCGAGCCGCCGCGGCGCGGGACCGAACACGACCTGCGCCCCTCGCCTCGGGTCGTACTCCGAGTTGTGGCACATGCATTTGAAGACGTCGTCGTTGCCCTCGCTCGCCTTGATCCAGGCCGTGACCGGGCAGCCCGCATGCGAGCAGATCGCCGAATAGGCCACGATCCCCTCTACCGCGCGCGGCCGCGTATCGTCATCGAGCTCGTTCGGGTCCAGCCTGACGAGGAGCACCTCGTTCAACCGCGATCCGTCGCGCACGACGGCGTTCGCCGGATCCTTCGGCCATGCATGAAGCGGCGGATCGCCGACCTTCATGTCGTCGAGCGTGATCGTCTGTCCTTCGCGGTTGCCTTCCGAGAAGACGAGGAGATCGCCTTTTTGCGGCCGCTTCTCCTTGCGAGGATCATCATCGTCAGCCGCCGCGCTCGTGACCGAAGCGCAGGCAGCGAGCGTGCCGAGAACCACCGAGCGACGTGTCGGATGATCGTTCATCGTTGCTCTTTGCGTGTGATGTGACGTGCAAATCTGGGTTTGCTGCTACTCAGCCCCGCGCTCCCGCAACGCACCCTGACATAGAACAATTAGAGCAACACAACCTGACGAAATCAAGGCGCGCAGCGCGATTTCGCCGCGATCTTTTCAAAATACGTCGCTGCTGCGCGTCATTGCGGGTGCAACAGACGTGCAACCAAGCGACGGATCGCCTCCGTGCTATCGGGGCGTCCTGACGCCGGAGGCGGAACCACATGCACTTCCTGGTGGTGCCTCCAGCACGACTCTTCCCGTCACAAGCGCAATGGCCAATGACGACAGTTAAGGAGCGGCTGCACGCGGCGTTCCAGCTTCACCTGAAATTACAGACGTCGTCTGCGTTTGACTTGAGAGAGCGCTCCACGACTGTTACCGAGTTGTTCCACTCTGTTGCCAGGCGGATGAGGCGTGCCGATGACCAATGCAAACGGGCTGTCTCGCCGACGCCTCGTACAGGGCGTGGCGCTGATGGGCGCAATGGGCGCCGGATGGCCGCGAGCCGTTGCAGACACCGCGCCGTCCGGTTACGCCATGACGCAGGACACGGGCGTGATGGTTGGAATGCGCGACGGCGTGCATCTGGCCACGGACATTTACTTCCCGACGATCGATGGCAAGCGCTTGGACGGGCGGCTGCCGGTGATCATGAACCGCACCCCCTATGGCCGCAGCAAGACAGCCGCGCGCGAGATGACCGCCGACGGTCGCCGCCGCACGCGCGCCGAGGTCGCCGAGTACTACGTACGGCACGGCTATGTGTTCATCTATCAGGATACGCGCGGCCGAGGCGGCAGCGAGGGCCAGTTCGTCAAGTATCTCGACGATGGCCATGACGGCTACGACATGTGCCAGTGGATCGCCGCCCAACCCTGGAGCGACGGACGCATCGGCATGCTCGGGACGTCTTACGACGCGCATACCCAGGCCGCGGCCGCCTGCGCCGGCGCGCCTGGCCTGAAGGCCGTCTTCCTCGACTTCGGCGGCTTCTCCAACGCCTATCAGAGCGGCATACGGCAGGGCGGCGCGTTCGAGCTCAAGCAGGTCACCTGGGCCTACAATCTCGGACTGGACAGTCCGGATCTGGCGCGCGATCCGCAACGCCTCGCGGCCCTCAAGGCTGTCGATCTCAAGGCCTGGTTCGCTTCGATGCCGTGGAAGCGCGGCCATACGCCGATCAGCCTGATCCCGGACTACGAGGATTACGTCTTCGACCAGTGGCAGCACGGCAAGTTCGACGGCTACTGGAAGCGGCTAGGCATCTACGCCGCCGGCTTCTATCCACAGCTGGCGCAGAGCGCCACCGTGCATCTCTCCGGCTGGTACGATCCCTATTCGCGCACGGCGACCGACAACTTCGTGGGCACGCGGCAACAGCGATCGCAGCCGGCGCGCCTCATCATGGGACCGTGGACCCACGGCGCCCGATCGACACCATTCGCAGGCGACGTCGATTTCGGGCTCGATGCGACCTTCGAGCACGCCACCGGCCAGGACTATTTCGCCTATCGCCTCGCCTATTTCGACCGGCATCTGCGCGGCATCGCCGGCGCTGACGACGCGCAGCCACCGGTGCGCGTGTTCGTGATGGGCGGCGGCAGCGGCCGGCGGAATGCCGAGGGGCGGCTCGACCATGGCGGCCGTTGGCGCAGCGAGACGGATTGGCCGATCCCGCGGACGCAATGGACGCGCTACTACTGCCACGGGTCGGGCGCGCTGTCCGAAGCCCTGCCGGCCGCCGACGCCGATGCGCTGAGCTATGATTTCGATCCACGCGATCCCGTGCCCACGATCGGCGGCGCCGTCACATCGGGCGAGCCGCTGATGCGTGGCGGAGCGTTCGACCAGCGCGAGACCGCTTCCGTCTACGGCGCCAAGCCGCCGTTCCTGCCACTGTCAGCGCGGCCCGACGTCCTGGTGTTCGAAACGCCGCCGCTCGACCGTGACATCGAGATCACCGGTCCGATCGAGGCGTTGCTGTGGATCGCGTCCAACTGTCCGGATACGGATTTCACGGTCAAGCTGATCGACGTTCATCCGCCGAGCCAGGACTATCCGGAAGGATTCGAGATGAACCTGACGTCCGGCATCCTGCGCTGCCGCTATCGCGACAGCTGGGAAGAGCCCAGCCTGCTGGCGCCAGGCCAGGCCTATCCGATCAAGGTCACGGCCTTGCCAACCTCCAACCTGTTCAAGGCGGGCCACCGCATTCGCCTGGACATCTCATCGAGCAACTTCCCGCATTTCGACGTGAACCCGAACACCGGAGCCCCGGAAGGACGGGGGTTATCGACGCGCATCGCCACCAACACTCTGTTCGTGGATTCGTCCCGTCCGTCTCACATCCTTCTCCCGGTCATTCCTTGACGTAAGCACGCGCTGGACGTCTGGATCGTCAACCGGGGATAGAACTCGGCAGAAGCGTCCGATGTGATCCGATCTACGGCCGCGCGACTCGCGCCAGCAGGCGGGATTGATCAGCGAATCGACGAGCAATCGGCGGGAGGCCGAACCCGTGACGAGAGTGGTTGCCTCAGCGACGGAATGCCTATATTGCTCCGCGCACAGGGGCCACGTGGCGGAGTGGTTACGCAGCGGTCTGCAAAACCGTTTACACCAGTTCAATTCTGGTCGTGGCCTCCACTCAATCAAATCAAGCGGTTGAACCAACCCCTGGACCGGCTTCGTCCGGTCTAGATCGGCAGATCGTCGATGCCGCCGGGGTAGACGGCTTGGCTGCGCGGCCAAGTCAGGATGGCACCGCGTTCCGTCCCGGAACAACCGCCCGACAGCTTGACGCCAGGGCTATTCACGCTCCTTGGGGCATAATCGCGGAACTGCACTACATTTGACTTCTCTGCGTCCTGCATCGCCTGGCTCCTCTCGCCATGCTGCAATGCAAGAAGCGTACCCCCGGTTCCTAAGGCCGGCGTTTTCGTCGCCGCCAATCCTGCTTGGCCCTTGGCTTCGGCCGCGGCGTCAGCTCGGGATGCACCTCTTCCACCTCCCGATACCGCGCGAGCATCCGCTCGAAGCTGGCATCGAGGGTGGCGGCGATCTCCGGGCGGCGCTCCAAGGCGGCCAGCAGCATGCCTGCCGCCTCGATCGTCGACAGCCCGTCCCGGCGCGGCTCCCGCCGCAACTGGCCGTAGCGTGAGGGACGGCGCGGGCCGAGGATCACGCGCTGGCACTTCAGCATCCACGGATTACGCCACCACAGCGCCTTGGCCTGGCTCCAGGTGCCGTCGAGCAGGATCACCCCCTCGATCGATTTGAGGATGGCGCGCTGGTTGTCGGCCACCTCGCCCTTGCGTGTCAGCGCCACGACCTCGCTCTCGGGATCGAGATCGGCGGCCTTGGCCGAGCCGAGATAGAGGATCGCCCAGCGCGCGGGATCGTCGATCGGCCGTCCCAGCGCCTTGGCGAGGCTCGGCCAGGACAGCCCGACCTTCACCACCGCGTCCTCGAAATGCTGCGCGGCGAGCCGTGCCGTGCCGAGCGCGCGATCCTGCTCCTGCGGGTGCTGCAGGATCAGCAGTCCCAGGCGGCTCTGCAGCGGCGTGACGCTGTCGCAGATGCACAGCGGCAACGGCTTCTGGCAGCGCGGGCAGTCGGGCGGCGTTTCCGCGAGCGGCGAATGGTGATGGGGCTGATCGGACATGGCGCGCCTATACGCGTGGCGGAGCCGCGCGACAACGCCTCATTCTGCCGGAGCGGCGAACGGCTCCGGCGCCGGGCGGCGGCGCAGCCGGTCGATCAGGAGATAGATCACCGGCGTCGTGTAGAGGGTGAGGACCTGCGACACCAGAAGACCGCCGATGATGGTGATACCGAGCGGGCGGCGCAGCTCGGTGCCGGGCCCCGTCGCCAGCACCAGCGGCAGGCCGGCGAACAGCGCCGCCAAGGTCGTCATCAGGATCGGGCGGAAGCGCACCCGGCAGGCTTCGAAGATGGCGTCGGCCGAGGACATGCCGCGCTGGCGCTCGGCCTCGAGCGCGAAGTCGACCAGCATGATGCCGTTCTTCTTGACGATGCCGATCAGCAGGATGATGCCGACGAAGGCGATCACGGTCAGCGGCGTATTGGTGACCTGCAGCGCCAGCAGCGCGCCGAGCCCGGCCGACGGCAAGGTCGAGATGATCGTCAGCGGATGCACCAGGCTCTCATAGAGCACGCCGAGCACGATATACATCGCGACCAGCGCCGACAGGATCAGCAGCGGCTGCCGGCCGCTGCCCTTGTTGAAGTCGCCGGCATTGCCGTCGAAGCCGCCGCGGATCCCCTCGGGCATGTGCAGCTCGTCGACCGCGCGCTGGATGTTCGTGGTCGCCACCTGCAGCGGCACGTCGGGCAGCAGGTTGAACGAGACCGTCGTCGACGGGAACGACTGCGAGTGATAGACCGCGAGCGGCGACAGGCCGCGTTCGGCCTTCACCAGCACGGACAGCGGGATCTGCGCATCCCCTGCCCCGGCCACGTAGATGCGATCGAGATTCGACGGATCGGTCTGGAACTTGGGATCGATCTCCAGCACGACCATGTACTGGTTGCGCTGGCTGTAGACCATCGAGATCTGGCGCTGGGCGAACGCATTGTTGAGCGCGTTGTCGATGTCCTGGACGCGGACGCCGAGGCTCGCGGCCTTCTGCCGGTCGATCCTGAGCGAAAGCTGCAGCCCGCCGGGATCGCGATCGCTGGAAATGTCGGCGATGCCCTCGACGCTCTCCATCCTCTTGGCGACGATCGGCGCCCATTTCTGCAGCAGATCGAGATCGGGACTGCTCAGCGTATACTGGTAGTCGGAATCGCTCTGCCGGCCGCCGGCGCGCACGTCCTGCGCGGCAAACATGAACAGACGGATGCCGGGCACCATGGCGAGGTTCCGCCTGAGCCGGTTGATCACGATCTCGGTCGTGACACCCTCGCGCTCCTCCGGCGGCTTCAGATTGATGAACATCGTGCCGCGGTTCGAGGTCGCGCCGCCCGGCCCGCCGCCGCCTCCGATGGTCGAACCGATGCCCGCCACCGCCGGATCAGCCATCACGATGTCGGCGAGCCGCTGCTGCAGGCTCAGCATCGCCTGAAATGAGATGTCCGCCGGGGCGCGCGTGGCGCCGATGACGAAGCCGGAATCGTCGGTCGGGAAATAGCCCTTCGGCACCTTGATGTAGAGCGTCACCGTGAGCGCGATCGTCGCGAAGAACACCAGCAAAGTGAGGAAGGGATAGAGCAGCACGCCGCGCAGCGTCCAGGTGTAGAAGCGCACCATGCCCGACAGCGTGCCTTCGACCATACGATCGAACCAGGTGGCGCGGTCGGACGGTGCCTCCCTGATGTAGTGCGCGCAGATCATCGGCGTGACCGTCAGCGACACGAGGGTCGAGACGACGATCGCGAACGTCAGCGTCAGCGAGAATTCGCGCAGCAGGCGGCCGACGATGCCGTCCATGAAGATCAGCGGCACGAACGCCGCGACCAGCGACAGGCTGATCGACAGCACGGTGAAGCCGATCTGCCGCGCGCCGTCGAGCGCGGCACGCAGCGGCGACAGGCCATGCTCGAGATTGCGGTACATGTTCTCGATCATGACGATCGCATCGTCGACGACGAAGCCGACCGAGATCGTGAGCGCCATCAGCGACAGATTGTCGATCGAGTAGCCCGCCAGCCACATCGCGGCGCAGGTGCCGGCCAGTGCCAGTGGCACGGACACGCCCGCCGCCACCGTCGGCACGAGGCGCCGCAGGAACAGGAAGACGACGAGCATGACGAGCACCGCCGTCGCCAGCAGCGTCAATTGCATGTCCTCGACCGAGGCGCGGATCGTGCCGGTGCGGTCGACCAGTGTCGAGATCTCGATGCTCGCGGGAATCCACTGCTTCAGCTCGGGGATCAGCGCCTTCACGCGGTCGACGGTCTCGATCACGTTGGCGTCGCCCTGCTTGGCGATCTGGATCAGCACCGCAGGCTGCTTGTTGAACCATGCGATCGAGCGCACGTTGCGGACGGAATCCTCGACGTCTGCCACATCCGACAGCCTGACGAAGCTGCCATTGCTGCTCTTGACCAGGATGTCGCGAAACTCGGCCGCCGTCCGCATCTGCCGGTTGACGGCGATGGTCTCACTCTGCCGTCCGCCCTCGAAGATGCCGACGGGGCCGATCGGATTCGCGTTGACGATCGCCGTGCGCACGTCATCGGTCGAAATGCCCGCATTGGCCAGCGACACCGGGTTGAGCGCAATCCGCACCGCCGGCTGGTCGGCGCCGCTGACGATGACATTGCCGACGCCCGGCACCTGGAACAGGCGCTGGGCCAGCACGGTATCGGCGACATCGTACATCGCGCTCGGCGTCAGCGTCTTCGACGTCAGCGCCAGCACGAACACCGGAGCTGCCGCCGTGTTGGCTTTGCGGAAACGCGGCAGCGTCGGCAGGTCGCTCGGCAGATCGGACAGCGCAGCATTGATGGCGGCCTGCACGTCGCGCGCGGCCTTGTCGATGTCGCGACCGATCGAGAACTGGATCTGGATGATCGTGTTGCCGAGCGAACTCGTCGAGGTGATCTGGTCGACACCGGCGATCTCGCCCAGCCGCCGCTCCAGGGGCGCAGCAACCGTCGCCGCCATGACCGAGGGATCGGCGCCGGGACGCGCGGCCGACACGAAGATCGACGGAAAGTCGACATTGGGCACCGGTGCCACCGGCAGGTCGATGTAGGCGACGATCCCGAGCAGGAACAGGCCGATCGAGAGCAGCGTGGTGCCGACCGGTCTGCGGATGAACGGCTCGGAGATCGAGGCCATCACTGGATGCCTTCGGTCGCGCCAGCGATCGGCGGCGCGGGCAGATCTGGTGCCGGCGGCAGCGCGCGCTCGAAGCGGCGGTTGATGCGGTCGAGCGCGAGATAGATCACCGGCGTGGTGTACAGCGTCAGCAACTGGCTGAGCAGCAGGCCGCCGATGATCGAGATGCCCAGCGGGAAGCGCAGCTCCGAGCCGGTGCCGCTCTCGATCGCCAGCGGTAGCGCGCCGAACAGCGCGGCCAGCGTCGTCATCATGATCGGACGAAAACGCAGCAGGCACGCCTGCACGATCGCGTCGTACGGCGTGCGGCTCTCATGCCGCTCGGCCTCGAGCGCGAAGTCGATCATCATGATCGCGTTCTTCTTGACGATGCCCATCAGCAGGATGATGCCGATCAGCCCGATCACCGAGAGATCCTGGCCGAACAAGATCAGTGCGACGATCGCGCCGACGCCGGCCGAGGGCAGCGTCGACAGGATCGTGATCGGGTGGATGTAGCTCTCGTAGAGCACGCCGAGCACGATGTAGATGGTGATGACGGCCGCGAGCAGCAGCCAGGGCTGGCCAGCCAGCGACTTGGCGAATTCGGCGGCATCGCCCGAATAGACACCGGTGATGCTCTTGGGCATGCCGATGCGGCTCTCGGCGGCGTGCAGCGCGTCGACGGCCTCGCCCAGCGCGGCGCCGGGCGCGAGATTGAAGCTCAGCGAGACCGCCGGGAATTGCGCCTGGTGCGAGATCGCCAGCGGCGCCGTCGTGCGCTTCAGGCTCGCGACTGCCGACAGTGGCACCTGGCCGCCGGCGCCGGGCAGATACAGCTTCGACAGGATCGAGGGATCGCGCTGATACATCGGCAGCGCCTCCAGCACCACGCGGTACTGGTTGGCCTGGCCGTAGATGGTCGAAATCTGACGCTGAGCGAAGGCATCGTTGAGGGTGTCGGTGACGCCCTGCAGGCTGACGCCGAGTTGGCCGGCGCGCTGGCGGTCGATGGTGAGCTCGGCGCGCAGCCCGCCCTCCTGCGCCTCGGAGGAGACGTCGCGGAACAGCGGATCGCGCCGCATCTCGGCAACCAGCTGTGTCGCCCATTTCGACACCTCGCCGGCATCGGCCCCCGTCAGCGTGTACTGATATTGCGAGCGGCTCGCCTGGGTCGAGATCTGCACGTCCTGGACCGGCTGGAAGTACACGGTCATCCCGGGCACGGTCGCGGTCTTCTGCTTCAGCCGTTCGATGACGTCAGTGACGCCATCCTTGCGCTCGCCGAGCGGCTTCAAGGTCATGACGAGGCGCCCGACATTGGTGGTCGGATTGACCGATCCGGCGCCGATCACCGAGACGACGCCGGTCACGTCGGGGTCGGCCTGGATCGCAGCGGCCACCTCCGCCTGACGCCTCGTCATTTCCGCGAACGACACGTCGGGGCCGGCCTCGGTCACCGCCGTGATCGAGCCGGTGTCCTGCAGCGGCAGAAAGCCCTTCGGCGCGACGATGTAGAGCGCCAGCGTCGCGGCGAGAGTGGCGAAGGTGACGACCAACGTCTCGGTCTGGCGGTCCAGCACCCAGAGCAGGCTGCGATGATAGACGGCGACGGTGCGGTCGATGAAACGGCTGATCGCATTCAGCCCCGGCAGCACCCATTCCTCGCTGGCATGCTTCAGGAGCCGCGAGCACATCATTGGCGTCAAGGTCAGCGACACCACCGCCGACGTCACGACGGCGATGGTCAAGGTCAGCGCGAACTCACGGAACATGCGGCCGACGAGGCCCGACATGAACAGCAGCGGGATGAACACCGCGATCAGCGACACCGTCAGCGAGATCACCGTGAAGCCGATCTCGCGCGCGCCGCGCAGCGAGGCGTTCATCGCGCTTTCGCCATCCTCCATGTGGCGCACGATGTTCTCGATCATCACGATGGCGTCGTCGACGACGAAGCCGGTGCCGATGGTCAGCGCCATCAGCGACAGATTGTCGAGGCTGAACCCGGCGAAATACATCACGCCGAAGCTCGTGATCAGCGACAGCGGCAACGCCACGCCGGCAATGATCGTGGCGCGCAGCGAGCGCAGGAACAGCAGCACCACGAGCGTCACCAGCACGACGCTGAGCACCAGCGTGAACTGCACGTCGCGCACGGAAGCGCGGATCGTCACGGTGCGGTCGCTGACGATGGCGAGCTTCACGCCGGCCGGAATCGTGCGCTGAAGCTTGGGGATTTCGTCCCGGATCTGCCGGACGACGTCGATGACGTTGGCGCCGGGCTGGCGCTGGATGTCGAGGATCACGGCCGGGACGCCCTGGTACCAGCCGCCGGTGCGCTCGTTCTCCAGCCCGTCCACGATCGTGGCGACGTCGCCGATCGTCACCGGGGAGCCGTTGCGATAGGCGATGATGATCGGCTTGTAGGCGTCGGCGGCGGCAATCTGGTCGTTGGCCGTGATCAGATAGGCCTGGTGCGCGCCGTCGAGCGAACCCTTGGGTCCCGAGACGTTGGCGCCGGCAATGGCCGCGCGCAGATCCTCCATCGAGATGCCGTAGGCGGCGAGTCGCGCCAGATCGGCCTGCACGCGCACGGCGGGCTTCAATCCACCGAGCACCGAGACACGGCCGACGCCGGACACCTGGCTCAGCCGCTGCGCCAGGATGGTGTCGGCCATGTCGCTCATCGCCCGCAGCGAGACCGTGTCCGAGGTCAGCGCGAGCGTCATGACCGGCGCATCGGCCGGATTGACCTTGGCGTAGGTCGGCGGATAGGGCAGCGATCTCGGCAAAACGCCGGCCGCGGCGTTGATCGCAGCCTGGACGTCCTGGGTGGCGCCGTCGATGTCCCGGCCGAGGTCGAACTGCAGCGAGATCTGACTGACGCCGAACGAGCTCGTCGAGTTCATCGCCGAGAGCGAGGGGATCTGGCCGAGCTGCCGCTCCAGCGGCGCCGTGATCAGCGAGGCGATCACGTCGGGGCTGGCGCCCGGCAGTTGGGTCGTCACCTGAACGGTCGGGAAATCGACCTGCGGCAGCGCCGAGACGGGCAGCGCGAGATAGCCGAGCAACCCGCCGATCAACAGCGCGACGCCGAGCAGCGACGTTGCGATGGGACGGCGGATGAAGGGGTCTGAGACGCTCATCGCGGGCTCGTCACTCTCTCGGGCGCATCATGGGGGCGGCCTCGCCGCGCGCCCCGACTCTCCGCTTCCCTGCGCCGGCGCACCGCCCGCATCGCTCTGGCCCTCTGCCTGTGGCCGGCGCCGCCGCTCGCCATCCTTCGGCGCGCCCTCAGGCGACGCAGCGCCCTCCTTCGCTGGGTCCTTCGCCTGGTCCTTGCCTTGCGGATTACGGCCGCGCTTGCGCGGCGCGAGATCGACCTGCGGCGGCTGGTCGGCGCGCCCCACCACCACCTTCGCGCCATCGGCGAGATTGGTGAAGCCGGTCGTCACCACGCGGTCGGAGGGGCTCAACCCGCTCGCGACCACGGCCTCGTTCTCGTTCTGCTGCACGACGCTCACCGGGCGCGCCGTGACGATGTCGCCCTCGCCGATCACGTAGCTGAACGTGCCGGCCGGCCCGCGCTGCACCGCTGAGGTCGGCACCGTGATGGCCTGCGACAACGTCTCGACCTTGAGGCGGACGTTGACGAACTGGCCGGGCCACAGCTGGAATTTACCGTTGGGAAATTCCGCCTTCAGCTTCAAGGTGCCGGTGGTCTGATCGACCTGGTTGTCGATGCCGCGCAGCGTGCCGGTGTCGATCACCGTCACGCCGTCATTGCCGAACACGTCGACAGCGAGCGCTCCCTTGGCCGCCGCGGCATTGACACGCATGATCTGCTGCTGTGGCAGGCTGAACTGCACGGCGATGGGCTGCAATTGCGTGATCACGACCAGACCGGTCGTATCCGACGCGTGGATGATGTTGCCCTTGTCGACCTGGCGCAATCCGGCCCGCCCCGACAGCGGGGCCACGATCTTGGTGTAGCTCAACGTCGCCGCGGCATTGTCGATCGCAGCCTGATCGGCCTTGATCAGCGCCTGCTGCTGCGCCACGACGGCGCGTTGCGTGTCGGCCTGCTGCTTCGAGCCCGCACTGCTGGCCGCGAGCTGCTCGTAGCGGGCCAGGTCGAGCTTCTGATTGGCCAGCTGCGCCTCGTCCTGCGCCTTCTTGGCGACGGCCTGGTCGTACTGGGCCTGATAGATCGCAGGATCGATCTCGGCGAGCACGTCGCCCTGCTTGACGTCCTGGCCCTCGACGAAATTGACCGCGATCAGCTTGCCGTCGACCTGCGAGCGCACCGTCACCGTGTTCAGCGCGCGGACCGCGCCGACACCGTCGAGATAGACCGGCACGTCCTTGACGACAGGAGATGCCGCCAGCACCGGGACCGGAAGATCGGGCCGCGCGAAGCGGTTGTTGGCCTGTTGCTTCTGCTGCATGGCCGACCAGCCGATATAGCCGAGGCCGCCCAGGATCAGCAGCGTGATGGTGATCGAGACCAACCGCCGGGCGACGCTCGACCGCGCCCGTTTCACGGCCCCTGCTCCCTTCTCGTCAGGCTTAAAGAGCATCGGCCGACTTCTCCATGCGCGGCTCCCAGCCGCCGCCGAGCGCCTGATACAGGCTCACGAACGCCTGCAGGCGGGCCAGCTGCGCCTGCCATAGCGCGTCCTCGGCCTGGAACAGCGTCAATTGCGTGTTCAAGACGGTCACGATGTCGGCAGTTCCTGCGCGCAGCTGCTGCTCGGACAATTCGAAAGCTCGCCGGGAAGCGGCGACGACCTGGCGCTGCAGCTGCAGCCGGATCGTGGTCTGCTTGATCGAGAACAGCGCATTGTTGACGTCGGTGAAGGACTGGATGACGGTCTTGCGATAGGTCTGCAGCAGCTCGTCCTGGCGCGCTTTGGCATTTTCGAAATTGCCCAGAATCCTTCCGCCGTCGAAGATCGGCTGGGTCAGGCTGCCAGCCAGGCTGAAGAACGCCGCATGCGGCTGAAACAGCGACACGAGCGCCGCGCTCTGGTAGCCGCCATTCCCGGTCAACTGGATGCTCGGAAAGAACTGCGCCCGCGCACTGCCGACATTGGCCGTGGCCGACGCCAGCTGCGCCTCCTGCCGGCGGATGTCCGGCCGTTGCGTCAGGAGCTCGGACGGCAGTCCCGGCGTCACCCGCGGCGTCCTGATCTGGTCGAGCGAACCGCCAGCGATGCGGATGCCTTCCGGCGAACGCGCCACCAGCACGGCCAGCGCATTGACGTTCTGGTCGAGCGTCTGGCGCAGCGGCGGCACCGCCGCCTTCTGGTTGGCGAGCACGCTCTCCTGCTGGGCGACGTCGAGATCGTTGCCGGTGCCGGCCTTCTGGCGTTCACGGATGGCATCGAGCACGCGCGTGGCGCTGGCGATGTTGCGCTCGGCGGTGCGGATCCGGTCCTGCGCCGCCAGTACCTGGAAATAGGCATTGGCGACGGTAGCCAGCGTCGTCAGCTGGGTAACGTCGCGGTCGAAACGGTTGGCGACCGCCGTCTCCTCGGCAGCCTGAAGCGCGTCGCGGTTCTGGCCGAAGAAGTCGAGCTGGTAGCTCGCGGAGAGCGAGGCCTGATAATTGACGACCTCGCGGCCGCCGTTGGTCAGTCCGCTGGAGCTCGAGCCTGACGTGCGCGAATAGGTCTCCTGCCCCGTGGTCGACAGGCTCGGCAGCAGCGCCGCGCCGGCCTGACGTGCCAGCGCGTCGGCCTGCCTGAACCGCGCCACCGCTGCGGCGATATCGAGGTTGACGCTCTGCGCCTCCTCCATCAGCTGGGTCAGCTCGCGCGAGCCGAAGCCACGCCACCAGTCGAGCGGCGGCGGCGCCGCCAGATCGGCGCCGGAAGCGGACTTGTAGCGCCGGGGCATGTCGAGCGCCGGATCGGGAATGTCCTGCGTCAGCAGGCAGCCTGCCGAGCTGGCCGCCAATCCGGCCACGGTAAGCCAGCGGACGAAATGTCGCAGGCCAATAAAGGCGCGACGCTTCCGCCGTTCGACGGCGGCCCGCGTGTCAGCGGACGCGCGGCAAGGCTCGTCGACGGCGATTCCCACTGGTGACACTGGCGTGATGCTTCCCTGTCGTATTGGGAATCATTCTACCCGCCCCCCATCGCCGCGGACAGCCCTGCAGCTTCCCTGTCCCGCTGCAGCAAGCCGCCATCATCACTCCCCGGAATCCACGAATCTCCCGTAATTCAGCGGGTTTTGGTGCCAGAAGGGCCACAGGTCTCCCGGAATAGCCTTACCAAGATTTCATCTGTCGACGACCATTTTGGGCGGGGTGTGACGCGCGGAACGCGCTCTGAAACCGTTTGGCGGCTGCTCCGTAACTTGCGCGTGAACTTTGGGGGACAATCGATGAGAATTGCGGTGATCGGGACGGGTATCGCGGGCAATGCCGCGGCCTGGTCCCTGGCGAAGCGTTACCCGATCACCGTCTATGAGCGCGATGTCCGACCCGGTGGCCACAGCCACACCGTCACCATCGACTACGATGGCGCCCCGGTTGCGGTCGACATCGGCTTCATCGTCTACAACGTGCTGAATTACCCGGAATTGACGGCGCTGTTCGATCATCTCGGGGTCGAGACGGTCGAGAGCAGCATGAGCTTCGCCGTCACCGCAGACGCCGGCCGCTTCGAATGGAAGGGCGGCGGCAACAATTGGCTCGACACGGCCAAGGGGCTGTTCGCCCAGCCGAGCAACCTGCTATCGACATCCTATCTGTGGATGCTAAGGGACATTCTCACCTTCAACGAGCAGAGCACCGCCGATTTCAAGGCCGGCCGCCTCGAGGGGCTCACGCTTGGCGACTATTTCCGCCGTAACCATTTCGCCCCGCGTCTGCTGACCGACTACCTCGCGCCGATGGGCGCCGCGATCTGGTCGGCGCCGGCGTCGGAGATGCTGGACTTTCCGGCCGAGAACTTCGTCGCCTTCTTCAGCAACCACCGGTTGCTGCAATATGACCGTCCGATCTGGCGCACGGTGAAGGGCGGCAGCCAGCGCTATGTCGAGAAGCTGACCTCCAGCTTTCGCGACCAGGTCCGGCTCGGCAGCGCCGTCACCGGCATCCAGCGCACGGCCCACGGGGTGGTCGTCGAAGACAGCAGCGGCCATCGCGACACCTACGATCATGTCGTAATCGCCGCCCACAGCGACCAGGCGCTCGCCATGCTCACCGACGCCGATGAAAACGAGCGCAGCGTGCTCGGCGCGATCAAGTACTCGCCCAACACGATCTATCTGCACCGCGACAGCCGGTTGATGCCGAAGAGGCGCCGCGCCTGGGCATCGTGGAATTTCCTGCGCTGGCAGCGCGAGGGCGTTCCGATGAACGACGTCGCGGTGACCTACTGGATGAACAACCTGCAGGGTATCGATCATGACAAGCCGGTGTTCGTCAGCCTCAACCCGCCTTTCGCTCCGGCTCCCGAGTTGACCTTCGGCAAGTATGTCTGTGAACATCCGCAATACACAGCTGCCGCCTTTGCGGCGCAGAAGCGTCTGGCGACGATTCAGGGGCAGCGCCACACCTGGTTCTGCGGGGCCTGGACAGGCTATGGTTTCCATGAGGACGGCTTGCGCTCGGGTCTCGCCGTCGCAGAGGCGCTCGGCGCCAGCGTACCATGGCGTGGGCTTCCGACCGAACTCGCCGAGGCGGCGGAATAGGCACGAGATGGACATGACACTTCACCAGCGGAGCGAGGATGGCCGAGACGCCGCGGCGACGCTCTATGTGGGCGAGGTCATGCACGCCCGCATGCGACCGGCCACGCACCGCTTCCAGTATCGGGTGATGAGCCTGCTGGTGGATGTCGGTCGGCTGAAGGAGGCCGACCGGCAGTCGGCATTGTTCGGAATCAACCGCCGCGCGCTCTACAGCTTTCACGAGCGCGATCACGGCCGGCGCGACGGCTCGTCCCTGCTCGCCTACGCAAGAGATTGTGCGGCCGAGCATGGCATCGATCTCGACGGTGGCCGCGTGCTCCTGCTGTGCTATCCGCGGCTGCTGGGCTACGTGTTCAATCCCCTCTCGGTGTATTTCTGCTACCGCAGCGACGGCGCCCTGGCGCTGATGATCTACGAGGTCCGCAATACGTTCGGCGAGATCAATGCCTACGTGCTGCCGGTCAAGCCGAACGAGATGTCCGCGGCCGGGTTGCGCCAGTCCCAGGACAAGACCTTCTACGTGTCGCCCTTCATCGACATGGCGATGCGCTATCATTTCCGGGTGACGCCCCCGGGCGACAATGTGAAGTTGCGGATTCTCGAAACGTCGGCCGACGGTCCGCTGCTCGCTGCCACGTTCTTCGGCTGCCGGCGGTCGCTGACGTCACGGTCACTGCTTGCCGCCTTCCTCTCCCTCCCGCTCGTGACCCTGAAGATCTTCGCTGCCATCCACTGGGAGGCGCTACGGTTGTGGGCCAAGGGCGTCCGCCTCGTCCCGCGCGGCGAAATCGCCGCAAGTGCTGGAACCATTACCGGCTTGGCGAGAAACGACAGTCACGCTTATATATCTCGGCGCTGACCTGGAAACGGGCAGCGCGCTCTGCTCCACCTCCGGCCCCGGACAGGCGCCTCAGCGGCTGCTGCAAAGGGAGAGGTGGACGCGGGGTAGTTGCGTAAATGGACCTGCCATGCCGGACGTCATCACCATCACCCCCGACAACATCAACAAGGTGCTTGCCGATCTGCCTCGCCTGCCCCGCCTCGCGCTGGGCTTCGGCTCGCGCCTGAGGAAGGGCACGCTCGACGTCACCCTGCCCGACGGCCGGGTCGTCCGTCTCGGCGGCGTCGAGCCCGGGCCTGCGGCGGCGATGATCCTGGCTAACTACGGCTTCGCCGCGGGCATCATCAACGGCGGCGACATCGGCATTGCGGAGGCCTATCTCAACGGTGACTGGGACACGCCCGACCTGACGCAATTTCTCTACCTGTTCTGCGTCAACCAGCATCTGCTGCAATCGATGCTTGAGGACAAGCCGCTGATCCGGTTTGCCCAGCTGGTGCGGCACTGGTTCAACCGCAACACCAAGCGGCAGGCGAAGCGAAACATCTACGCCCATTACGACATCGGCAACGCGTTCTACTCGCGATGGCTCGATCCCAGCATGACCTATTCCTCGGCGCTGTTCGAGGAGCACACCACCGACCTCACCGCGGCGCAGACCAACAAGTACAAGCGGCTCGCCGAGGCGATCGATCTGAAGCCCGGCCAGACGCTGCTCGAGATCGGCTGCGGCTGGGGCGGATTTGCCGAATATGCCGCCAAGACGTTCGGCACCAAGGTCGTGGGCCTGACGATCAGCGAGCAGCAGCGCGAGTTCGCGCAGCGCCGCATATTTGAGGCGGGGCTCGCCGACAAGGTGGAGATCCGGCTGCAGGATTACCGCGACGAACGCGATCGCTACGATCGCATCGCCTCGATCGAGATGATCGAGGCGGTCGGCGAGCAGTTCTGGCCGAGATATTTTTCGCAGCTGCGAGACCGGCTGCGGCCCGGCGGGCTGGCGGGCGTCCAGGCGATTACCATCCAGGACAGCCTGTTCCAGCACTATCGCCGCGAGGTCGATTTCATCCAGCGCTACGTTTTTCCGGGTGGAATGCTGCCGACGCCGCAGATCCTCAAGTCGTTCGGCGAGCGCTTTGGCATGCCCGTCATTCGCGAGCGCATCTTCGGGCAAGATTATGCCAAGACGCTCGCGATCTGGCGAAGCAATTTCCGCAGCGCCTGGCCGGACCTGACGCCTGCGGGATTCGACGAGCGCTTCCGCCGGCTGTGGGAATACTATCTGTCGTACTGCGAAGCCGGTTTCCTGTCGGGGAACATCGACGTCAGACAAGTCGTTTTCGCCAAATCAGGCGCCTGACACCGGCCGCTTACGCAGCACTGGAGACTAGGCTAGGGTCTTCCTAGATCTGGTCTCAGGAAAGCTGCCCAAGGTATTTGCGACATGTCCATAAGAAACGACGTCATCGAGGCGATCGGCAACACGCCCCTGATCAAGCTGAAGCGCGCCTCGGAAGCGACGGGCTGCACGATTCTCGGCAAGGCCGAATTCATGAATCCCGGCCAGTCGGTCAAGGACCGCGCCGGCAAGTGGATGATCCTCGAGGCCGAGAAACGCGGCGAGCTCAGGCCGGGCGGATTGGTGGTGGAATCGACCGCCGGCAACACCGGCATCGGGCTGGCCGTCGTCGCGAATGCGCGCGGCTATCGCACCTTGATCGTGATCCCGGAAACGCAGAGCCAGGAAAAGAAGGACATGCTGCGGCTGTGCGGCGCCGACCTGGTGGAAGTCCCCGCGCTGCCGTTCAACAACCCCAACAACTACCAGCATGTCGGCCGCCGGCTCGCAGACGAACTGCGCAAGACCGAGCCGAATGGCGTGCTGTTCGCCGACCAGTGGAACAACCTCGACAATGCCAAGGCGCATTATGAGTCGACTGGGCCCGAGATCTGGGAGCAGACCGGCGGCAAGGTCGACGGGTTCATCTGCGCCATGGGCACCGGCGGCACGCTGTCCGGCACCAGCCGCTATCTCAAGGAGAAGAACCCGGGCATCGTCACCGCCTGCGCCGACCCGCACGGCTTTGCGATGTACAACTGGTTCAAGAACGGCGAAGTCAAATCCACGCCCGGCGATTCCATCACAGAGGGCATCGGCATCGGTCGTGTCACCCCGGTGATCGAGACCGCAAAGGTCGACACGGCGTTCCTGGTGTCGGACGAAGACGCCGTCAACACCATCTATGATCTGCTGCAGCACGAGGGCCTCTGCCTTGGCGGCTCGACCGGCGTCAACGTCGCCGGCGCGATGCAACTCGCGAAGCAGCTGGGTCCAGGCCACACCATCGTGACCATCCTGTGCGACTCCGGCAACCGCTATCAGTCGAAGCTGTACAACCCCGACTTCATGCGTTCGAAGAACCTGCCGGTGCCGGCCTGGCTCGAGCGCCGCAGCGAGATCAAGCCGCCGTTTGTCTAGACGCTCCGTCTAGACGGATGATTCGATCGGACCCGAGGTCCCACGCGCTGGCCCAGCGATCGAGTGGCGCAGGCGTGGGGCGCCAGGGCGCCACACGCGAGTGCCTGCATGCAACCGGATACCGCAGGACACGACAAACACCTCGCGATGCCGCGTCGCATTGCGCACCGCGGTACATTGGTTAGCAAGTTATTTAGCCTGCCCCGTTATGACTGCTCAAATCACGCATAACGGATATAGCCATGAAGAACTTTTTGACCGGCCGCTCGGGACGTGATCCAGCGAGTGAGTTGTGGCGGGCCGCCTGGGAGCATGGCTGCGACGCCATCATGGTGTTCGTGGATCACAAGCTGGTCGATTGCAACCCGGCCGCCGTGGCGCTCGCCGGCTTCAAGACCAAGCAGCAGATGCTCGCCGCGCCGCCGCAGAGCCTGATTCCGGAGTTTCAGCCGGACGGGCGGCGCTCGATGGAGGTCGCGCGCGAATACGGCATGCTGGCGATGAAGCAGGGCCATTCCAGCTTCGAATGGCTGTCGCTGCGCGGCGATGGCAAGACCATCCCCGTGATGATGACGCTGGTCCCGGTCATGATCGAGGGCAAGCCGGCCTTGCTGAGCTACCGCCGTGACATCTCCGATCTCGTCGCCGCGCGCGAGGAGAAGAAGCGCGTGCTGTCGCAACTCGCCAGCGGCTTCGAGCAGACCGTCGGCGCCATCGCCGGTTCGGTCTCGGCCGCGTCGAAGGACATGCAGGCGACGGCGGCGTCGCTGACCCATACCGCCGAAGAGGCTACGCAGCGCGTCGTCGCGGTCGCCAACGCATCGCAATCCGCCTCCGCCAACGTGCAGTCAGTTGCGGGGGCGACCGAGGAGCTGTCGAGCTCGGTCTCGGAGATCAACCGTCAGGTCATGACCTCGTCGTCGATCGCCGCCGAAGCCGTCGAGGCATCCGCGCGCACCAACACGCTGGTCAACAGCCTGGCGGACGCGGCCGCCAAGATCGGCGCGGTAACCGACATGATCAACGCGATCGCGAGCCAGACCAACCTGCTGGCGCTGAACGCCACGATCGAGGCCGCGCGCGCCGGCGATGCCGGGCGCGGCTTTGCTGTCGTCGCCTCCGAGGTCAAGAGCCTGTCGAGCCAGACGGCGAAAGCCACCGAGGAGATCTCGGCCCATATCAGCGCGATGCAGCGCGCAACCGGGGACACCGTGGCCGCGATCCAGGGCATCGGCGGCACCATCGGCCAGATCAGCGAGATCGCCAAGTCTATCGCGCTCGCGGTTGAGCAACAGGGTCTCGCCACCCAGGAAATCGCCCGCTCGGTCGGCCAGGCCGCCAGCGGTACCACGGAGGTGGCCAGCAACATCAATGCGGTCAGCGGGACAATCGATCGCACTGGAAGCGCCGCCAAGGCGATGCTCAACGCCGCCGGCCAGCTCTCCAGCCAGGCGGACGAACTGCGCGACAAGGTCAGCGGCTTCCTGTCGGCGGTCCAGGCCGCATGAGGCGACCGCCGCCGCCGAGGCGGCGGGTGGTCTCGCTCAGTGCCTGAGGATCTGGCTCAGGAACAGCTTGCTGCGCGCATGCTGCGGATTGGCGAAGAACTCGTCCGGCGTGTTGGACTCGATGATCTGGCCGGCGTCCATGAACACGACGCGGTTGGCGACCTCGCGGGCGAAGCCCATCTCGTGGGTCACGACCAGCATGGTCATGCCTTCCTTGGCGAGGTCGACCATGGTGTCGAGCACCTCCTTGACCATTTCCGGGTCGAGCGCCGAGGTCGGCTCGTCGAACAGCATGACCTTCGGGTTCATCGTCAGCGCGCGAGCGATCGCCACGCGCTGCTGCTGACCACCGGACATCTGCCCGGGATATTTGTGCGCCTGGTGCGGGATCTTGACCCGCTCCAGGAACTTCATCGCGGTGGCCTCGGCTTCCTTCTGCGGAACGTTGCGTACCCAGATCGGCGCCAGCGTGCAGTTCTCCAGCACGGTCAAATGCGGAAACAGGTTGAAGCTCTGGAACACCATGCCGACCTCGCGGCGCACCTCGTCGACGCGCTTGAGGTTCGGACCGAGATCGATGCCGTCGACGTTGATCTCACCCTCCTGGAACTCCTCGAGCGCGTTGATGCAGCGGATCAGGGTCGATTTGCCGGAGCCAGACGGTCCACAGATGACGATGCGCTCGCCCTTGGCGACGGACAGGTTGACGTCGCGCAGGACGTGGAATTCACCGTACCATTTGTTCAGCGCGGCAATGCTGACGATCGAATTTGCGGTCATGGATCTCTCGATGATCTCTGGCTCAATTGCGCCGGTGCGCGTTCAGGCGGCGCTCGACCAGCAGGGAGTAGCGTGACATGCCGAAGCAGAAGGCGAAGTAGATCAATCCGGTGAAGGCGAAGCCGGTGAAGGCGGTGGTCGGCGTCGCCCAGACCGGGTCGGCGAACGAGGCCTTGAGGCTGCCGAGCAGGTCGAACAGCGCGACGATCGATACCAGCGAGGTGTCCTTGAACAGCGAGATGAAGCTGTTGACGATACCGGGAATGACGTGGCGGAGCGCCTGCGGCAGCACGATGAAGCTCGTGGTCTTCCACCAGGACAGGCCAAGCGCGCTCGCCGCCTCCGCCTGGCCGCGCGGAATCGCCTGCAGGCCGCCGCGGATCACCTCGGCCATGTAGGCGCCGGAGAAGAGCGCGACGCCGATCAGCGCCCGCACCAGGCCGTCGACACGCACATTGCCGGGAAGGAACAGCGGCAGCATGTAGGTCGCGAAGAACAGCACCGTGATCAGCGGCACGCCGCGCACCAGCTCGATGAAGGCGATCGAGAAGATGCGGATCAGCGGAATCGTCGAGCGCCGGCCGAGTGCCAGCGCGATGCCGATCGGCATCGAGGCGACGATGCCGATCACCGACACGACCAGGGTGATGAGCAGGCCGCCCCACAGCCGGGTGTCGACGATCGGAAGGCCGTTGCGGTCGAGCCCCATGATCGCAATGACGATGGCGATGCCGACGAAGGTGGCGGCCGTCGCGATCACGCTGCGCATCGCCCTGCTCCCGCCGCCGAGCACGAACACCAGCGCGGTCACGACGATCGCCGTGAGCGCGAGATCGTTCCACACCGGCTGGTGGGACTGCTGCAGCTCGTTGCGGATCCAGACCAGCGGCCAGATGATCAGCGACGCGAGCGTTCCGATCAGCACGACCAGCTTGCCGAGCAGCCACAACAGCAGGCCGAGCACCGGGAGATTGTCACCGGCGCGGACCAGCGCGTTGCCCGCCGTATCGACGCTCTCCACGAACAGCTGCAAAGCGCCCGTCGTCCAGCTCACGCCGAAGCCCGACAGCCCGCCGCCATAGAGCAGGAAGAATGCGACCACCGGCAGCGCGAAGAAAAACAGACCGGCGTTCAGGCCCTTGGCTGGTACACGCTGGATCAGCAGCGGCACCAGCAGCACGACCGCCAGCAGATAGGTCAGGTTGACCCGCCAACGATCGGCCTCTGGGTAGAAGCCGTACATGAACTGACTGAACTTCGCGGTGATGTAAGGCCAGCAGGCCCCGACCGCATGACCGGCATTCTGCGCCAGGCACGCTTCGCGATCCTTACCGACCCAGACGGCGTCGACCAGCAGGAACTGCAAGGCCGGGATCACCGTGAACCAGATCAGCAAGGCGCTCACCAAGGTGAGCAGGATGTTGGTCGGCGAATTCAAGAGCCGGGTGCGGACGAAGCCGACGAAGCCCGTGGTCTTGATCGGCGCCGGACGCTCCCCGGCCATGTCCTGGCGAATGAAGCTCGAAGCGGTGATGTCGGTCATGCGCCCAATCTCTTGCCAAGTCGCCAGCTGTAGAAGCTCATCGCAGCGCTCGTGATCAGCGACATCGCGAGATAGACGCCCATGGTGATGCCGATGATCTCGATCGCCTGGCCGGTCTGGCTCATCGTGGTGCCGGCAAACACCGACACCAGGTCGGGATAGCCGATGGCGACCGCCAGCGACGAGTTCTTGGTCAGGTTCAGATACTGGTTGGTCAGCGGCGGCATGATCACGCGCAGCGCCTGCGGCACGACGATCAGGCGCAGGACGGTGCCGCGGCTCAGTCCGAGCGACAGGCCCGCCTCCATCTGGCCCTTGTGGACCGACAGAATGCCTGCGCGGACGACCTCGGCGATGAACGAGGCCGTGTACATGGTCAGCGCCAAGGTCAGCGCGACGAGCTCAGGGATGATGCGGGAGCCGCCGGCGAAGTTGAAGCCCTTCAGCACGGGAACTTCGAACGCAACGGGCGCGCCGAACACGATGATCGCAATGAACGGCAATCCGATCAGCATGCCCAGCACGTAAGGCCAGATCCGCATCGCGTGACCGCGCACGAACAGCTCGCGGCGCGCGTAGGAGCGCAGGCCGAGCGAGGCGATGATCGCGACACCGAGCGCGGCCAGGAACGGCATCAGTCCGGGCTCTTCGATCGGGCTGGGAACGATGAAGCCGCGGTTGTTGAGGAAGAACATCGAGAACAGCGAAATGCTCTGGCGCGGTCCAGGCAGCGCCGCGAGCACCGCGAGGTACCAGAACAGGATCTGGAACAAGAGCGGCAGGTTGCGGATCAGCTCGACATAGGCGCCGGAGACGCGCGAGAGCAACGCGTTCGGCGACAGCCGGCCGAGCGCGACCATGAAGCCCAGAATCGTCGCCAGAAAGATGCCGATCACCGACACCAGCAGCGTATTCAGGATGCCGACCAGCAGCACGCGGCTGTAGCTGTCGGAGCCGCTATAGCTGATCAGCGTCTGGTTGACGTCGAAAGCGGCCGTATTGTTCAGAAACCCGAAGCCCGTCGTGATGCGCTGGGCGGCGAGGTTGGTGCGGGCGTTGGCTACGATCTCGTAGCCAACCCAGACCAGGACTGCGACGAACAGGATCTGCAGGATGATGCCGTTCCATCCTGCCTTGCCCCCGAGCATGCGCTTCAGACGAAGCCCATATTGCGGAGGCGGTAACCTCGCTTCGATGCTCATTCGCCGCAGCCCCGATATCGTACAGCGATCAGCGGATCGGCGGTGCGTACTGCAGGCCGCCCTTGTTCCAGAGCTGATTCAGACCGCGTGCGATCTGCAGCTTGGAGCCGGCGCCGACGTTACGTTCGTACATCTCGCCGTAATTGCCGACCGCCTTGACGATCCGCGAGAACCAGTCCTTGGTCAGACCGAGTTGCTCGCCGAGATTGCCGTCGGTGCCGAAGGCGCGCTTGAAATCCGGCTTGTCAGACTTGGCCATCTCGTCGACGTTCGCCTGGGTGACGCCCATTTCCTCGGCCGTGACCAGCCCGAAAAGCGTCCACTTCACGACGTCGAACCACTGGTCGTCGCCGTGGCGCACCATCGGGCCGAGCGGCTCCTTCGAGATCACCTCGGGGAGCACGACGTGATCGGCCGGATTGGCGAGCTTGAGGCGCTCGGCATAAAGGCCCGAGACGTCGGTGGTGAACACGTCGCAACGGCCTGACTCGTAGGCCTTGATGGTCTCGTCGGCGCCGGCGAACGCGATGACCTCGTACTTCATCTTGTTCGCCTTGAAGTAGTCGGCGAGGTTCTGCTCGGTCGTGGTGCCGGTCTGCACGCAGACCGAGGCGCTGTTCAGCTCGAGCGCTGAATTCACCTTCAAGGCCTTCTTCACCATGAAGCCCTGGCCGTCATAATAGGTGATGCCGGCGAAGTTGGCGCCGAGCGAGGTGTCGCGCGACAGGGTCCAGGTCGTGTTGCGGGACAGCACGTCGATTTCACCGGATTGCAGCGCGGTGAAGCGGTCCTTGGCGGACAGCGGGACGTACTTCACCTTGGTCGGATCGTTGAAGATCGCAGCGGCAATGGCGCGGCAGACGTCGACGTCGAGCCCGGTCCAGTTGCCCTTGTCGTCCGGGTTCGAGAAACCGGGCAGGCCCTGACTGACGCCGCAGGCAACCATGCCGCGATCCTTGACGGTCTTGAGCGTTTCGGCCTGGGCGCCGACGCTCGCCATGACCGGGGCGAGAGCAAGAGTGAGAGCCAGAGTGACGCGTTTCATAAATACAGCCTTTCGCAGTCGTCCTTGGGGAGCGATGAAATCTCAGCGCGTCGATGGGCCCGACCTGAATCCGCCTTTGCAAACGCCATACCAACAATATGGCGCGCCCATGCACGGCAGAGCCATGCAGGACTGATGGAGCGGAAATCGCGGCAAGCCCCTCAACGTGCAGCGATCGAATTGCGCCGGCATCACAGAACGACTGGCGGTCCGGGTCAAGGGGTTGACGGCCCTGTTCTGCATTCTGTTATTAACGATCGCCCGTGCCCGAATTTCGCGATTCCGGCAGCCTCACACGAAAGCAGACACGCGAATGGCCTCGAACAACGACCCCGCTGCGGCGGTGCGACAAAATGTCGGAACACGGCTGGTCACGGCGGGCAGGGATACGAAGGCGCAGCACGGATTCGTGAATCCCCCAGTCGTTCACGGTTCGACCGTCCTCTACCCCACGGCCGACGATCTGCACGCGCACCGCGGCGAATTCCAGTACGGCCGCCATGGGACACCCACCACGAAGGCGCTGCAGCAGGTGCTGATGGCGCTGGAGGGACCGCAATGCGCCGGCGTCGGCATTGCGCCGTCCGGCCTCGGGGCGATCTCGACGACCCTGCTGTCGGTGCTCAAGGCGGGGGACCACGTGCTGGTCTGCGACAGCATCTATCGTCCGACCCGCAATTTCTGCAACGGCATGCTGGCGCGCTACGGCGTCGAGACGACCTATTTCGACCCGCTGATCGGCATAGGAATTGAGCAATTGCTCAAGCCCAATACACGCGCGGTGGTTGTCGAGGCGCCCGGCTCGCAGTCGTTCGAGATGCCGGACATCCCGGCCATCGCCGCCGTCGCACACGCCCATGGCGCGCTGGTCATCGACGACAACACCTGGGCCACGCCGCTGTACCACCGTTCGCTCGAACAGGGCGTCGACATCAGCATGCAGGCGGCCACCAAATATATCGGCGGCCATTCCGACATCATGTTCGGCACGATTTCGGCGAACGAGAAAGCCTGGCCGCTGATTGCCGAGGGCATCCGCCTGCTCGGCGTTTGCGCCGGCCCGGACGACGTGTTCCTCGCTCTGCGCGGCGTGCGCACGCTCGGGGTGCGGCTGGCGCAGCACCACCGCTCTGGCCTGGAGATGGCGCGCTGGCTCGCTGCGCGTCCCGAAGTGATCGAGGTGCTGCATCCCGCCCTGGAGAGCCATCCGGGGCATGCGATCTGGAAACGCGACTTCACTGGCGCCTCGGGCCTGTTCAGCATCGTGCTGCAGCCCAAGCCACAGGCCGCCGTCGACGCCATGCTCGATACGCTGACGCTGTTTGGCATGGGCTATTCCTGGGGCGGCTTCGAAAGCCTCGCGATCCCGTTCGACTGCACCAGCTACCGCAGTGCCACGAAATGGGCGCCGGGCGGCCCGACGTTGCGCCTGCACATCGGCCTGGAGGATGTCGAGGATCTCAAGGCGGATCTCGACCGCGGCTTCGCCGCCTTCAACGCGGCCTGATCACGCCCGCCGACGTCAAACGGGACGCCCCGCGATCAGGCAGGCGGGGCTGACAAAATAGCGTTGATCCGCTGCCGATTGGGCGTAGCCTCGGCATTGACGGAAGCGGATACGAACGGAAATCATGGTTCTTCTCGATCTGATGGGCGGTGTGGCGTTGCTGCTGTGGGGCCTCCACATGGTCCACAGCGGCATTCTGCGCGCCTTCGGTCCGGATCTCCGCCTGCTGCTGTCGCGGGCGCTGCGCAATCGCTTCAGCGCGCTGGCTGCGGGCCTTGGTCTCACCGCTTTGCTGCAGAGCAGCACCGCGACCGCCCTCATCACCACCTCGTTCGCGCCCGAAGGCCTGGTCGGTCTGATCCCGGCGCTCGCGATCATGCTCGGCGCCAATATCGGCACGACGCTGATCGTCCAGGTGCTGTCGTTCAATGTCGCGGCGGTGGCGCCGGTGCTGTTCATCCTGGGGCTGGTTGCGTTCCGCAGCGGGCCGCGCTCGCGCATCAAGGACATCGGCCGGGTGTCGATCGGCCTCGGCCTGATGCTGCTGTCGCTGCACATCCTGATCGACACGCTCGCGCCCGCCGAGCAGGCGCCGGCGATGCGCGTGTTCATGCAGGCAATCACCGCCGACGTCACGCTGTGCATCATCTTCGGCGCAGCCGTCACCTGGATCGTCCACTCCAGCGTCGCCAGCGTGCTGCTGGTGATGTCGCTCGCCTACGCACATTTCATCACGCCTGATGCGGCGCTGGCGCTGGTGCTCGGTGCCAATCTCGGCAGCGCGGTCAATCCTGTGTTCGAGGGCGCCCGCCGCGACAATCCGGCGAGCTATCGCCTGCCCGTCGGCAATCTCCTCAACCGAATCATCGGCGTCGCGCTGATCGCGCCGTTCCTGCATCCGCTCGCGGAGCAGTTGCAGCTGTGGCAGCCCGATTTGTCGAAGCTGACCGCGCAGTTCCACATGGCATTCAATCTCGGCACGGCGGTGATCTTCATCGGCCTGCTCGGCGGCATGGAAAAGCTGCTGGTCAGGCTGTTCCCGGACCGTCCGGCCGAGGTCGATCCGGCCAAGCCGCGCTATCTCGACGAGACGGCGCTCGAGACGCCATCGCTCGCGCTCGCCGACGCCGCGCGCGAGGCACTGCGGATGGGCGATCTGGTCGAGACCATGCTGCGCAACGTCATGACGGCGATGATGACCAACGACCGTGGCCTGGTCGACCAGGTCTCGCGCACCGACAACATCGTCGACCGGCTCGACGAAGCGATCAAGCTCTACATCACCAAGCTGACGCGCGGCAGCCTCGACGAGCGCGAGGGCAAGCGCGCGATGGAGATCATCTCCTTCGCGATCAACCTTGAGCATATCGGCGACATCATCGACAAGAACCTGAGCGAGCTCGCGACCAAGAAGATCAAGCGCCGTTTCCAGTTCTCGATCGAAGGCGCCGACGAACTGCAGGCGTTCCACCGCCAGATCATGGAAGCGCTGCGCATCGCCTTTGGCATCTTCATGTCGGGCAACGCGCAGCAGGCGCACCAGCTGCTGGACCAGAAGAGCGAGCTGCGCAACGCCGAGCTCGCGGCCACCGAACGGCATCTCGAGCGTTTGCGCGAGGGCCGATCTGAGACGCTCGAAACCACCTCACTGCATCTCGACGTGCTGCGCGATCTCCGGCGCATCCACTCGCACATCTGCTCGGTCGCCTATCCGGTGCTGGACGCGGCGGGAGAAGTGGCGACCCGCCGGAATGAACTGGCGGACAGCACTGCGCCGATCGCCCTGCCCTCGTCCTCAGCTCAGCCGCTGCCGCGCTGAAGGCCCCGGCGCGCTATAGATTATTTTGCTCCGTCATGGCCGGCTTGTCCCGGCCATCCACGTCTAGCAACGAGGAAGGACGTGGATGCCCGGGCCTTCGCCGCGCCGAAGCGGCTTCGGCCGCGCAGGCGGGACAAGCCCGGGCATGACGGCGTGGAGAGAGTTGCACCCAACCGATGTCAGAGACTGGTGCGGACCTGCGGCCAATCACATCCAGCAAGTCGTCACCGCCCCCTCAATTGCTCAGCGTCTGCGATTCCCGCTGGCGGTTCTTGAAGATCAGCATGACGTTGCGGACGTAGATGATGTTCGAGAGCAGCTGGCCGAAGATGATGACCGGCTCGCGCTTCACCAAGCCATAGACCAGCGTCATCAGCCCGCCGCCGATCGAGAAGAACCAGAACGCGAGCGGCACGACGCTCTTGCCGGCGCGTTCGCTCGCGATCCACTGCACCAGGAAGCGCGCGGCGAAAGCGAGCTGGGCGGCGAGGCCGAACACCAGCCAGAAATCGAACTTGGCGATGAAGATGTCGTAGAGATAGTTGCTGAACGCCTGCCCGAATTGAATCAGCATCATGTCACCTCGATCGCGACCGGCGTCGGCTTCTTGCGGCGGATCAGCCACCACACGCCGGCGAGATCCATGATTCCGATCCACAGCCGGTCGAAGAAGCCGTAGTTCGACACGCCCGAATGCCGCGGACGATCGATCACGTCGATATAGGCGATGTCGTAGCCCTCGCGCCGCACCAGCGCGGGCAGGAAGCGGTGCAGACCATCGAAATACGGCATCATCAGGAACACGTCGCGGCGGACGGCCTTCAGGCCGCAGCCGGTGTCGCGCGTGCCGTCATGAAGGACGGCGTTGCGGATCTTGTTGGCGATCCGCGACTGCAGCTTCTTGAAGCCGGTGTCCTTGCGACCGACACGCTGGCCGGCGACGAGGCCGACACCAGCGCCGCCCTTCTCGAGCGCGCCGATGAGGTCGGGAAGAAAGGCTGGATTGTTCTGCCCGTCGCCGTCGAGCGTTGCGACCATCGCGCCATGCGCGGCGCGGATGCCGCTGCGGACGGCGGCGGATTGCCCGCTCGACTTCTCGTGGCGCAGGACGCGCAGGTTCGGCCGGCGCGCCATCTCCTCGGCAAGGCGTTGCGCGGTGTCGTCGGTCGAGCCGTCATTGACGTAGATGATCTCGTAGGGCCAGCGACCATCGAGCGCGGCCGCGATCTCGGTGATCAGCGGCGTGATGTTGCCGGACTCGTTGCGCACGGGAACGACGATGGAGACGGCAACGGGGGTTTCGGTCGACAAGATGGGGACTCGTGATGACGTGATCGGACCGGTTCCTGCCCCGGGCGCTGCGGCGGAGGCTTATTATGGGGCTTGGGCCCCGCTCGCAACCCCCTAGCGCGGTACGATTCGACCGTCCTTCGACAGTCGAAAGCCGAGCCGCCGTGCTGCGAACCAGTAGCGGACCAGCATGGCGCAGGCGAGGCCGACGACGGCGCCAGCGACCACATCGCTCGGATGGTGAGCCAGCAGCACCAGCCGGCTGAGCGCGATGATGGCGGCATAGATGACCATCGGAATCCGCAGCCGCGGCCAGACCGCTGAAATCGCGAAGGCCAGTGCGACCGCCGTCACCGCGTGCGCCGAGGGCATGCTGAAATAGGCCGGCGTGCCGTTGAACGGCTCGAAGTTGAAGGCGTTCGCCTTGCCGCCGACGAAGGGCCGGCCGCGACCGATGATGTATTTCAGCACCTGAGCGGCGAGCAATGAGGTCAGCAACGCGAAGAACAAGTACTGGACATGGGTGGCGAAGTTGAGCAGGCGGCTGCGCGTCGCTTCGGGCCACAGCGGCACGATCAGGATCGTCGCGACGACGGCGACCGCCAGCAGACCCAGGACATATTCATCCTTCCCGAAATCGGTGATCATGCGCCAAGGCCACAGGCTCGGCGTGCCGCGCGCGGGCATCAAGCCGATCTCATAGGCGTCGAAGGCGAGCATCAGCACCACGATCGCGCCGACGCCGATGCCGCCAAGCAGCAGCAGCTGACGCGACAGGCGCTGCCAGGCGGCGGCGTCAGGCGCCGACTGCGGCCGGCGCACCAGGCGGCCGAGCGAGAATTTGCCGACCAGCGCGAGCTGCGAAACATACGACGATGACGAGGGTGTTTCGGCCGGCATCTACTCGGTGCCTTCCGAACGGTAGATCGCGATCGAGACTGCGCGGCCCTGCGAGATGTTGTAGCCGTCGATGCGATTGGCGACGTTGTAGCGCAGCCCGATCGCCTCGGCGCGTTGCACGAAGGCGCGCTCGGTGCGCTGCTCGACCAGGGCGAAGCGGCAGGTGCCCTGGCTGAGGAAGTCGGCCGCGCCGGAGCCATCGGTCAATTGCGTCGAGGTTCCGGTCATGAACACGAGGCTCGGCTCGTGGAAACCGGCCGCGGCCGCCTTGGGCCCGACGCAGACCACGTTGCGCAGGGCGCGTGCGATCTCGGCGCTCGGGAACAGCGGCGTCAGCGCCGGCAGCACAGTGCCGTAGACCACGAACGCAAGGAACATCGCCGCCACGCCGGCATTCAGCAGCGAGCGCTCGGCGCGGCTGTCGTCATACAGCCACCATGCGAACAGGCCGAAGATCAGCGAGGCCGCCACGAACGGCCAGGCCAGGAACACCGGCTGGTGCGTGACGATGATGGCGCCGATCACGGCCACCACCGAGGTGATCGCGGGAATCGCGAACCACCACGCCGCGCCACGGCGCAGCCAGGAGCGCGACAGCACGCGCCGCTCGAGCGCGCCGACGGTCAGGATCGCGATCGCAGGATAGAGCGGGAGCACGTAATGCGGCAGCTTGGTCAGCGCGGCCTCGAACACGATCCAGGACGGCACCAGCCACGCCAGCAGGAATTGCGCGCCCGGTTCGCGGCGCGCGCGCCACACGGCGGGCGCGGCCATGATCGCCAGCGGCGCCCCGGGCCAGAACGTAATGAAGAACAGCAGCAGATAGAGGCCGGGCGGAGCCCCATGCGACTCCTGGGCCGAGATCTTGGCGAGCATGTCGCCACCCACGGAGTCCGCGAAGAAGGCGTCGCCGGAGCGCAGGAAGATCAGCACGAACCAGGGCAGCACCAGCACCAGCATCCACATCAGGCCCCACACGGGGCGCAGACGCCACAGCCAGCTCGCGCCGCGATCCATGATCGCGAGCGAAACGATCGCCAACCCGACCGGCATCAGGATCAGCGGGCCCTTGACCAGGATGCTGACGGCGATCGCAGTCCAGAAGATTGCCGGCGGTCCCCACGGCGGACGCTCCGGATCGTCGCCGCGCTGCCAGGACAGATAGATACGCGCCAGCGCGCCCATCGCGGCGACCACCGTGAACAGCAGCATCGCATCGGTCTTGGCGAGCCGCGCCTCGACGCCGAGCAGCACCGAGCAGCACATCAGCAGCGCCGCGAACACCGCGCCGCGCCGCGTCACGAAGGCTAGCGCCGTCCAGTAGGTCAGAAGCACCGCACCGATGGCGCCGACCAGCGAGGGGATTCGATAGACCCAGATGCGCAGCTGCGCCCGCGGCAGGCCGATCGCCGAGGCGGTCTCGACCGCAGCGGATTGCAACCAGTAGATGCCGGCCGGTTTCTTGTAGCGCACGTCGTCCTGGAAGCGGATGTCGACGTAATCGCCGCTCTCGACCATCTGCTTGGTGGCTTGCGCAAAGCGTGCCTCGTCGCGGTCGATGGGCGGGATCGTGAAGAAGCCGGGCAGAAACAACAGCAGGCCGCAGACGAGCAGGAACGCGATCGCCCTGGTGTGGCTCACGGTGACGGCATCGATCATCCGCACCAGCCGACTGCCCGGATTCACCAGGTTCTTCGGCTCGCGCGGCTCTCCAAAACGGGGGCGGGCATAGGTCTCGACCATGGGGTTCCGAATACGCTGAAACCGCCATGCCGACAACCGCTTAGCGAACGGTCACTGGATTCTGACCACAACTGTGTCCGCAGCGCCCGTGGCGTCGATCACGGTCAGGCGTGCAAAGCCCGGCCCGGGCGGATCGATCAGGCGCTGGCGCCGGCTGTCGATCTCGCCGACCGGCAGGCCGTTGACCAGCATCGTCAGCGGCAGCACGCCGCCGGACACTTTCACCGGCATCACCGACGCCTCTTGCCCGGCGGAGCGGTCGACATCGATGCGCGAGCCGTTCAGCGGGAACTGGATGTGTGGCGCCTGCTCCGCGCCGGTGCGCACAAGCTCGCCGATCGGGCGGAACCGGCGCAGCGGCAACGGCAACTTTGAATTGTTGGCGACCAGCGCCCCCTTGGGCGGTTTGGGCAACGCCGCAGGCAGCTTGCCGCTGCGGGCGAAGGCGTCGAACAGGATCGGCGCCGCTGACACGCGGCCGATCAGGCCGGGCACCGGCGCTCCATCGGGGCGACCGACCCAAACGCCGATCGTGATCCGGCCGTCGAAGCCGACCGACCAGGCGTCGCGATAGCCGTAGCTGGTGCCGGTCTTGAACGCGATCCGGTTCCGCGCCGCGTTTTCCGGCGGCGGCGTTCCCAACAGCACGTTGCCGACCTGCCAGGCGGCCGCAGGGTCCATCAGCCGCATCGGCTCGCGTGGGTCGGTCTCGTCGGCCGTGATGATCTCGCGCAGCGGCTTGGTGGTGCCGAGCCGCGGGAACCCTGCATAGAGCTGGGCGAGGTCCTGCAGGGTCACGCCGACACCGCCGAGGCCCATGGCGAGGCCCGGCGCTTCGTCCTTCGGCAGCACCAGATTGCCGCCCGCCTGCTTCAGCCGCGACGACAGCCGGCTGGCGCCGACGCGGTCGAGCAGCACGATCGCCGGCACGTTCAGCGACAGCTGCAGCGCCTTGCGCACGGGTACCGTGCCCTGGAACGTCATGTCGAAATTCTCCGGCGCGTAGGAGCCGAAGCGCACCGGGCGATCCTCGATCAGGCTCTCCGGATGCACGAAGCCATCCTCGAAGGCGAGGCCGTAGATGAATGGCTTGAGCGTCGAGCCGGGCGAGCGCACCGCGCGCGTCATGTCGACCTGCCCTGCCCGCCGCTGGTCGAAATAGTCCGCCGAGCCGACATGGGCGAGCACGTCGCCGCTGTCATTGTCGACCACGATGATGCCGACCGAGACGTTCGGTCCCAGCGCCACGGCGCGGTCGCGCGCCAATGGCTCCAGCACCTTCTGCAGCGAGGCATCCAGCGTCAGCCGGATGATCGGCTGATCTTTCACGACAGCGGTTGCCTGGTCGGCCGCATGCGGCGCCAGGATCGGCATCGGGTTGCGGAACGCCGGCACGGCTTGCGCCTTCGCCTGCGCGGCGTCCTCGGCGGAGATCACGTTTTCCGAGACCATGCGGTCGAGCACACGATCGCGGCCGCGCCGCGCGGCCTCCGGATGGCGGTCGAGCCTTCGCGTCTCCGGCGACTGCGGCAGCGCCACCAGCAGCGCGGCTTCCGCCAGCGACAGCCGCTTCGGCTCCTTGCCGAAATAAGCGATCGAGGCGGCGCGGATGCCTTCGAGATTGCCGCCATAAGGCGCGAGCGTGAGATAGAGATCGAGGATCTCGTCCTTACTCATCTCATGGTCGAGCTCGAGCGCGCGGACGATCTGCCTGAGCTTGGCGTGCAGCGAGCGCTGCCGCCTGGGCTCGAGCAGCCGCGCCAGCTGCATCGTGATGGTCGAGCCACCGGAGACGATGTGGCCGTGCGATCCCAGCTGGATCGCCGCGCGCGCCAGGGCGCGGGGATCGACGCCGTGATGCTCGAAGAAGCGCTGGTCCTCATAGGCCAGCAGCAGTTTCAGATAGGTCGGATCGACGTCCTTCTTCGCACTGACCGGCAGCCGCCAGCGCCCGTCGGCCATCGCGTAGGCGCGGAGGAGCTTGCCATGGCGGTCGACCACGGTGGTGGAGACGGCTTTCGCGTCTTGCAGGGGAAGTGGGCCGAGAGAGATGGCGTAGGCGGTGAGGGCGAGCACGAACGACACGACCAGCGCAGCCGCAATCGTGAGCAGCCGTTTGACGCCCCGCCCCCTCCTCCCGTCATGGCCGGGCTTGTCCCGGCCATCCACGTCGTTCGGCGCGCGCGGAGCCAGCGTGGATGCCCGGGTCAAGCCCGGGCATGACGGAGTGTGTGGCTCCGTCTGGCCATCCAACTCATCACCGCTCGTTCCACCTTCGCTCATTTCGCCGCGCGGACCTCCACGGAGCCCGTCCCGGTCCGACCATAGCGCGAGGGATTGTACATGTCCTCGACATAGGCCTGCGGCAGCACGTATTTGCCGGGCGACACCACGCGCACGACATAGGCGACGGTGAACACCGCCTTGGAGTCGGCAGCACGGTCGAGAGCGGCGGTGAAGCGGTCGTCGCGGAACTCGGTGTTGACCGGTTCCTGGCCGTCCTCGATCCAATCCAGCGTACCGCTGTCACCCGACGACACCAGGCGCGGATTGTCGATCTCGAGCCCGGCCGGCAGATAGTCCGACACCATGATGTGCCCATATTCCGGCTTGGCCTCGGTCACCTTCAGCACCACGGCGAAGCGGTCGTTCTGCTTCACCGTCTTGATGTCGGCAGGCTTGCCGTCGAGCGTGTAGTAGCCGCGCTCGATCTTGAAGCCGTTCGACGCCGCCGGCTCCGGCGTCAGCGGCGAGCCGGACACCGAGACCACCGCCTGCACCGGTGCGTCGCCGGTGTTGGTGATCTTCAGCGGTTGGCCTGACAGCTCCGCGGCCTTGTAGCTGCGGTACAGCGCCTGCTTCACCGCCTGGCCGTTGACATCGAGCACCAGCGTCTCCTTGGCGAGCGCGCGCGCCGCCAGCACCATCCACGCATTCTCCTGCGTCGAGGTGTACGGCGTCAGCCCGCGCGCGGCCTCGACGCGGGCCACTGCCTGCGTCAGCGTCGCACGCGGCGCATTGCCCTCGCCCGCCAGCGACACCAGCGCCGCCGCATCGCGCAGGTCCGAGCCGTAGTCGGTGCGGCCGAACACCAGCACCGGCTTTGGCGCGAGGCTGTCGGCTGCGGCGCCATAGACCCGCTCGGCACGGGCGCGGTCGCCGACCAGCGCCAGCGCCGCTGCGAGCTGCGCCTTGGCGATCGGCGTTGCGAGATTGCCGAGCTTGGTGTCGGCGAGATAACGCAGGTCGCCGATCGGCGCCGCACCATTGCGCGCCAGCACGTAGAGGCCATAAGCGAGATCGCGGCCTCCCGACTTCTCCGGCTCCTCGGCATTGACCACCGAGTTCCTGACACGGTCGAGCGCGGTCTTGAACAGCACGTCCGGCACCGCAAAGCCCTTTTCGCGGGCGCGCGTGAGGAAGTCCGTCACATAGGCGTCGAGCCAGGGATCGTCGCCGCCGGCCGACCACAGCCCGAACGAACCGTTCGAGCCCTGCCGCGCCAGCAGGCGATCGATGGAGTCGCGGATGCGCTGGTCGACCTCGGTGTCCATCGCGAGATGGGCGCCGGCCGCGAGCTCGTTGACATAGAGCAGCGGCATCGCGCGGCTGGTGATCTGTTCGGAGCAGCCATGCGGATAGCGGTCGAGTGCCTTGAGGATCGTCGCCGCGTCGAGCGCGGTCGACAGTCCCGCCGACAGCGACACCGTGCCGGTGCCCGCCACGAGATCAGAGAACATGTCCGAGGTCAGCGTCAGGCTCTCGCCCTTCGCCAAGGTCCTGATCGAGCGCCGCGCCAGCACCTGCGTCGCTGGCTTGACGTCGAGCTGATAGTGCCTGTTCAGGCTCAGCCCGTTCGGTCCCTTGATCTCGACGTCGAGCTGCGCCGTGCCGGTGCCCGAGGCATCCAGCGGCAAGGTCGACGACGCCCGCTGCTTGGCCGCGAGCTTCAAGGTCACATTGGCATTGCCGGAGACCTTGACCGGCCCGCCCGCCTTGACGCTGACGACGTAATCGCCCGCCGCGCCCTCGACGTTGTCGACGTCGAACGACAGCGTGCCGCGGTCACCTGAAAGCAGGAAGCGCGGCAAGGTCGCCGTCAGCACCACGGGATCGCGCACGGTCACGTCGACATTGGCACGGCCGACCTTGGTCGCGCTCCACGCCACCGCCATCACGCGCGCGGTGCCTGCGAACTCCGGAATGTCGAAGCTGACCTCGGCGGTGCCGTCGGGCCCGACGGTGACGATGCCCGAATACAGCGCCAGCGGCTTCTGCGTCGGCGGCGAGCCCTGCAGCTCGGCGCCGCCGGAGTCACCGCCGGAGCGGATCTGGCCGCGCGTGCCCTGCATGCCGTCGATCAGCTGGCCATAGAGATCGCGGATCTCGGCCGAGAGCTGGCGCTGGCCGAGATAATAATCGTCCGGCGCCGGCGGCTTGTAGTTGGTGAGGTTGAGGATGCCGACATCGACCGCCGCGATCACGATCTTAGCGTCCTCGCCAGGATTGAGCCCGCCGACCTTGACCGGGATCTTCAGCGCCGAGCCCGGCCGCACCAATGCGGGCGGTGTCAGCGCGACATTCAACGTGCGTGCTGATTTGTCGATGCCGAACCAGGCCAGCCCAAGCGCGCGGCCCGGCATGCGCTGCGCGGCCGCATCGAGCGGACGGCGCAAGGTCGTCACGACATAGGCGCCCGTACCCCAGTCCTTGCCGACCGCGAGCTTGACCTGGTTGGTGCCTTCCTTGACCTCGGTGGTCTGCGTCGTCAGCAGCCGGTCGCCGAGCACGTTGACCGTGAGCTTGCCGGCGGTGCGCGCATTGACGGTCACCACCATGGTGTCGCCCGACTGGTATTGCGGCTTGTCGAGCGAGGTCTCCAGCAGGTCCGGCGTATCGGCGCTGCCATCGGTGTACCAGCCGACGTCGAACTGCAGCGACGTCACCGGGCCATCCGCATCCGCCGACTTGACGTCGAGGCGATAGCGCCCGGCCTCCGGCTGGAAGCTCAGCCGCGCCGGCTTGTTGGCGGCAATGGTGACATCGCCGTCGCCGACGCGCTTGGTGGACTTCACCGGCTCGTATTCCCAATACGAGTTCTGCCGGTACCACTGATAGCGCGACTCGATCTTCAAGAGCTCATAGCGCAGCCCGTTGCGCGCCAGGGTCTTACCATCAGGCGAGACGAACACGATGTCGAACTCGGCCTTGTCGCCCTCGCCGACGCTCTTGCCGGTGAACGACGGCTTGATGCCGATCTGCGCCGCCTTCGGCGCGACCGGCAGCACGAGCTTGCGCTCGACGGCGCGGCCGCCGGTCTCGGCCAGGCGCACATAGATCTGCGCCTCCTGCGGCCGGCTCGAAGACGGCGGCTTGGCGAGGCTCACGGGGAACGTCGCAGCGCCCTTGGCGTCGGTCTCCGGCATGCCCTCGATCGGCGTACGCTCGTTGGAGGCACTCTCCTCGTCGGCGACGCCGAACTGATAGCCGGGAAAACCCGGCCGCTCGGCGGCGGTGGTGACCAGCAGGTCGCCCTCGAGCTGCAGGCCGGAGGCCGGCGCGCCATAGAGGAAATGGCCGTCGACCTTCACTTCCACTGGAGCCTCAGCCTTGATCTGCTTGTCCTTGGACGAAAGGTCGAATTCCAGCCGCTCGGGGATGTAGTCCTCGACCATGAAGGTGGTCTCGCCGACCGCCGCGCCCTTCGGATCGGTGAAGGCGCGCACGCGATAGGTGCCGGTCGGCACCGCCGAGTTCAGCGCCACGCTGAACGAGCGGCCGCCGGCGCCCTGGTCGGGCAGCACGGCGCGGCGGAACTCGACGCCGTCGGGACGCTCGACGACCAGCGTCAGCGGCGTGCCGGTCATGGCGTTGCCCTTGCCGTCGCGCAGCAGCGCGGTGAGGTAGACGGTCTCGCTGGAGCGGTAGACGCCGCGCTCGGAATACACGAACGCATCCGGCCCCGTGGGGGCCTCGCGCCCGGCGACGCCGCGATCCGAGAGGTCGAACGCCGACGTCTTCAGGCTGAGAAAGGCATAGTCGGCCTTGTCGCCCGACACCGTCAGCATTGCCGGCGACAGCCCGCCCTCGCCGCGGGCCAGCCCCGCCTCGAACAGCACATGGCCGGCCTCGTCGGTCTTGCGCGTCGCCAGGATCTCGTTGTTGCGGGCGACCAGCCGCACTTCGGCGCGCGCCACCGGATCGGTCGAGGCGAGCGAGTTGACGAACACGTGGATGCCGTCATTGCCGGAGAACGCGGCGACGCCGAGATCGGAGACGATGAACCATTGCGTGGCGAGCTGGCCGCCGCTGTCATCGTCATTGCCACTCGCCGGGCCCTTCGGCGCGGCCGTCATCACATAGACGCCCGGCTGCATGTCGCTGAGCGCCTGGTCGACCGGGAACGCCGTCGTGACGTCCTGGTTCAGCGTCATCTGAGTGGAGAGCTCGCCGTTCCACACCTTCATGCCGCGCTCGTTGCCGAGATCGCTGAGCTGGTAGCTCGACAGCGGCCGCTGGAAATCGCTGTCGATGACGGTGTTGATCAGGTTGCGGTCGCCGATCCGGAACACCTTGATGTTGACCGCGGGCGTGTTGACGCTGACCAGCGGAATGCCCTTCTGCCCGGTGCGCGGCAGCACATAGGCCTTGCCGGTGAAGCGCACGAACGGCTTGCGGTCGCGGACATAGATGTTGAACTCGGCCGATTTCGGCAGGCTCTCCTTGACGCCCGACGGAAGGCCAGCGCGCAGATTGATGTTGTAGCGCTCGCCGTGCTTGAGGCCCTCGACGCAGAGCTGCTTGTCCTCCGAGGTCAGCGCCGGCTTGTCATTGCCAGCCTGCGCCACGAACGGCGAGAAGTCGGTGCGCTTGGCGAGATCCTCGGAGAACTGGAAGCAGGCGCGCGGGCTCGCCGAGTCGGAATCCACGGTGTAGTCGAGCAGCTTGAAGCCGTGCTCGTCGCGCATCCGCTCGTATTGTCCACGGACATCGGCGACCTCGCGCAGCTCCAGCGACATCCTGAGCGTATCCAGCGCCGGCCGCCACAGCTTGCGCTCGGCCATGGTCTTGCCGAGCAGCGCCAGCGCGTCGGCCTCCTCGCCGGCATTGCCGGCGCGCTGATAGGCGATGTAGGCCGCGGTCGAGGCGCGCTCCAGGAGGAAGGTCTGCTCCGAGGCATTGAACGGCCGGATCTGGGTGAGCACGGTGCGCGCCAGCCGCAGCCAGTTGCCGGAATCCTCCGGCGCCGCTGTCGCAATCTGCCCGAGGATCTGCAGTCCGGTGCGCAGATCGTTGCGCCGGAGCGCGGCATCGGCATCGGTGCGGAGCGTCGCGACCGGTTTGTTGACCGCCCCCGCCTCGCTCTTGATCTGCGCCTCCAGCTTGATCGCGGCATCCGCCAGATCGTCGCGCTTGAACGCCTTGTCGGCGGCGAGAGCGGCAGACCCGCCGGAGACGAGGCCGAGCGCCATGATGGCGCAGACGGCGACGGCGCGAACCAGACCGATCATGGGACAGCTCCTTGGACGGCGATGGGGGCGGATCGTCGGGACAGCCCGAACGATGCCCGTGTTTGGCCGATTCGTGGCGAGAATGGACGCGAAATGGTGACGGGTTGATGGCACAGGTTGCAGGCGCCATGGCGGCCGTCCGCCGCCGCGGTGATCGTCGGGCGCACAGGACCGGAAAATCTGTTCATCAACGGCAATTCACAGCACATGGCATACCGGCAAAGGCCGCGGCACCCCGTCGGGGGCCGGTGGCCACGCGGACGAGGCGACCAGACCCCTCCCCCGCCTCCGCTTGGTCGCCGCCACCCCGTTCCCGGTTCGCTCACTCTTGGCGAAACCAGAGATTTTTCATATGACCCGTGCTATGGAAGCCGCGTCGCCGGGCCCCGCCCGCCGGCGCGTATCGCGTGAACCGCCCCTCGCGGCCGTTCACCTTGCGACGACGGTCCCATAGCTCAACTGGATAGAGTAGCGGATTTCTACTCCGCGGGTTGCAGGTTCGAGTCCTGCTGGGATCGCCAGCGTCTTAAAGTCACTGTATCCGGACCGAATGCCAACCTCACTTGAGGTGGGAACGCCTTCCAGACCCTAGCCCTAGCGGCTCCACTTTAGGCAGCGGCACTGGAATCAACAAGCCATGACCTTGCTTACCCGCCGCCGAAATCTGCTAGCTAGCCCCCAGCTGCAGCTGGGACGTCTACTTCGGTGATATCAAGGCTGGGACGATCACGGGAAGCACGGAGGCGCTTTCTCGACCTCGGGTCTGACGATGGTTTTGCGGATTCTACCCTGGAAGCCATCCCGGCGAGCAGAAGGTCGGCACGGCCAAGTCGTTCGAGAAAACTCGAGCCGCATTTCAGGTGGCTTGGGACGCCTTCGGGAATGGCAGCCCGTCACTCACCGCCGCCGACGCCGGCGACGCTCCAGAGGCCCCGCTGCAGGCTGTGCGGGCGCTCCGTCGAGTTTAGTCGTCAGCCCGTGCCGTCATCTGCATCGGGTCGAAACTAACCAGCACCAAACGCTGTTGTCTCGTCCCCGGAGCCTTGGAAACAGGCTGCCCCCCTGAGGATCGCCCCGGGCACACGCACTTCGTCGTCAGTGATCGAAACTACAGCCTTTGAACTCAAATAGAACGTCCCCTTAATAACAATCGTCTTCCTATTTAGGTAGGTAACGTTCAAAGCTTCCCTACCCTTATAGTCGTAGACTACAAGATTGTTCGGGCTCACCATTCGCCCTCGACCAAACTCTTCAACTTTGAATTTGCTAGATGATATCTGAGCAGTGACTTGCCCTCTGTCATCATAGAGAATTAACGGAGATATTCTTAGCCCTTGTTCCGATATTTCAGCACCGATGATAGGGACATTCCGTATCCGGAAAATTGTCACTTTCGCTCCTCTGACCCATGCAACGCTTCTTCCAAAGAATACTGCGACAGCGTCATCAGGGATTGCGCAGCTACTCGCTGGCCGGGGAAGATCTCCAGGATAAATAATGCCCTGTCGAATAGTGAGCGAGTTTTCTTCGGCCATCCGTTGAATAGCGACTGCGCTTTCTTCAGCGATCCTGTATTTGTAGAAAGAAAGCGAGCCGAAGATTATCCAAGTTCCCAGGATCAGGGTCAGTTTGTGTACGAGACTGATTCGCGCTTGAAAGCTCAGGGCTAGCGTCGCAATGCACGCGCTCACCACGAAACAGACTATCCAAATCCATGGATCATCCGACCTCATCCCCGGAACGGCGACTGACAGCGTGAAAACTAGCGCAATCCAGTCACTGACTTGCAGCGAGGAGCCGAATGACGAGGCGGCTCTTGAATCTTGAGCATATGCAGCTGTTGCAGCCCGCTGCGCCGCCTTCCGCTCTTCGCGCGCAATCAAGCGCTTTTGTCTTCGGGTGAGCTGCTTCGGATCGGTCATTCGACAGTCTCGCCTCTGATTTCTACTCCGCGGTTGCAGATTCGAGTCCTGCTGGATTGCCATTTTCCTACAAGGCCTGGGGGGGGGTAAAACCCGTCGGCTTGTAGGCCGATTCGGAGATCTGTCGCGCTGATCGCGGCAGCGCAGACCGATGCTCAATTTGAAAATCGCTCAAAGCCCCACATGGTCGGCGAAGTAACCGTTAATCTTTTGCCGGATCAAAGCAAGACGAGCCTCATACGCCTCGCGTTCGACTCGGATGCTCCTGATTTCGTTCTCAAGTTCATCTATTGCCGAACTAAACTTTTGGCGAGATTGGTTGAACAATTCGCGCACCTTGTCGAGGGCAACGCGTTTCTCCTTCAGAGCTTCAGGATCCCACTCCTCAGGGTTCCAAGTGTGCTTGTCTCCCTCTCTTATAGCTTCGAAAGACTTTTGCGCATGCCACGCCCAACGGTAGAGTGGGTACAGCTTACTTTCAATTCGGCGCCGCGTAGCTCCGTCGGTGTTGGGGAGTGCCTTTTCAACGTCCTTCTGGAAGTTGGCGCCCGAAAGACCCTCACCCTTGAGAGCCTCAACCATACCGTAGTACGTCTTGGCTACACGATAATGAAGAAAACCACTTGCGTAAAACTCCGCATCTCGGAGACCTGGGAGTATTCTTTCGATCCGATCTTCCTCTCGAAAAAGAACGCCCAACAAATTCGCGTCCCGCTGCGTTCCAATTTGTGCTTGTACTGCGCGCCAAGCGACATAAGCAGCAATGAGCGTGACGAGAGCGCTCAAAATATTGCCGGCAAATCCCAGCCAATCCTTGAGCTCAAGGGTCGTTCGAGAAGCAGCAACGGGCGCACCGACGGTCACGAGAACCGTCAAGGCGAGCGCCAGACCGATCAGTCCAAGTGCCCCCAGCCCCTGGTCTTTCATGCCCTAAGATTGTCCGCCGAAGGGCCACTTGTCGAGTCTTGCACGTGAACTGAAATCGCAAGATTCTCGTCGCTGCCCCTCGTATGCTGCCGCTGCTCCTTGAGAGATTTCGCCCACTAGCCGCCCCGCGGACTGAAACCAACCAGCCCGCGTCGAAACCATTTCGCCGCCGCCACGAAAACATCCTGAAACAGAGCGCCGGCATCTTTCACCCGTCAAACCGGTGGGGGTTTCCCAAATGTCCGCGCTGCTGAATTTCATCTTCGAATCGTACTGCCTGAGCTGCCAGGCGATGTTTCCCGAGCTCGATCCCAACGGCCGGGCCGGCGAGGTGGAATGACGGGGCGGGATGCCGGCCCGTTAAGCTTTCCTCTTCAGCTTAACGGCGGCTTCCGTTTGACGCCTGGGACTCCATCCGCCACTGACGGGGCATGGAGTCGGACATGTTCGAATTTGCCATTTTGATCGCAATTTGTTGCATCGCCACTGCCGCCAGCATCGCCGTCTACCTGCGGCGCCAGGACGTCCTGTATGGCTCCTTCATCGAGGACGCAGCCGGCAGATCGACTAGGCGCCATGATGGTGTTGATGCCGGGCCGGCTTGACCATTGCGGTTCAAACCAACGGTGACGGTTCACGCCTGTCGCTGAAAGCGCTGAGTCCCAGCCGTCCAGATCAATCCGGCATGGACACCGGCACGCGGCCGCGCTCGCGGCTCAGCAGCGCATCGAGCCTGTCGGCGCTCATGATCTCGCCGCTCGGCGTGCGGATGCTGACGAGGGCAGCACCGAGGCGCAGATAGGCATTGGCCGTCGACAGCGCATCCTGCGCGCTGCGGCAGCGGAGCGTCGCAACGGCGTTGGCGCTCTCCGCCCTGACGGTGAATGGCATGACGCCCATCGATGGGATCCGACGCGACTGAAAATCGTTCGCCGGAACCTAGGCGAACGCGCCGGTGAGCCACATTGAGCTGGATCAAATCGTGCGCCGCAGAGGGTCCCGATCACGGACCAGCGCGCGCCGCGTGGTCGATGACGTCAGCCAGGCATCAGAAGCCCGCATTCGCGTCGCAGGGACGCCTGCTTGGCTCCCTCACATGCGGTTCAAGGACAGGCTGATCCGGGTGACGATGCCGTCCCAGTCGCGTTCCCAGGCCTTGGGATAGTTGATCAGCACGCAATGGACGTAGCCGCCAACGAAGTTGCAGCGGTTGTACCAGACGTAGTCGCCCCTGATGCTGGAGACCGCGAAGAACCGCGACGTGATCCGCTTGTACTGGATGTTGGAGGGCGGATTTTTCTTGGCCAGGAAGCGCGCCGGCGAGTCGCCGGCGTCGTTTTCGGACGACTGCACCGTCAGGTTGGCGCGGCCGTCCGATGTCTGGAAGCGCTGGCCGTAGCCGTCCGGCCGTCCCGCCGTTTCGCTGAAGATCGACGTGGGAATCTCGACCGAGGTGCCGGTCTCCGGGATCCGGTATGTGCTCCAGCGCACCGGCTCGGCCGATACGCCGGCGCTCCAGCAGATCAGGCAGGCCGGAAGGGCGAGGGTCTTGACGATCGCATGCATGTCTTGAGTCCCGACGTGTCCAGGGGAAGGCGCAACACTACCCCGCCTTCGCGTCCCGACGAAGGCAGGTCGACAGAGGACTGGAACGCGCGGCATCGAAGAGAGGTCCACAGCCACACGCCTCGCGTCCGCCCCCTGCCGTTTCCGCCGCAGCGTGGATCGCGACGACAACGGCCGGAGGGCCTGGCGACTCACCCGCGCGGCGCGCGCGCCGATGCGCCGTTTTCGCAAGCCGGATCAGCGGCCTGCCCTGTGTCACCTCCACGTGCCAAATTTTCCGCTTGCATTAATTCCGAAAATCAGAAATAACTTGCGTATCCCGTCCTCGTGAGAGGGACGCTTCGCGATCGTCACGATGTGGAGGGCGGAGATGCGGTGGCCGCGATCTGTCGCAGCGTGCTCTCGTGGCGCGCGGACGAACGGCAGGTTGCGGACGTGAAATCGCGTGGTCCTGGCGCCCCGATGCTGGCGCCAAGTCCGGGGGTGATGATGATCCCTCGGGCGACGGTGGCTACCAAGCCGGACACCGGGGAGATCGCGTATAAGCGTTAAGCCCATCGCGCAGGGAATGCCGGTTGATCGGCTTGACCTGTGGTGACTGCCGCCTGCTTTTTGTTTGCAGGCGGGCCATGGGTGAGGCCTTCACCCGGCATTCCCTGCGCCCTCTCGTTTCATTGAGGGCTTTGATCAGGCATCCCTCGGGCGCATGGGCGCGGCGAGATCGATCAATCATGCTTACGCATGACTCGGCAGACAACAGGCGCGGCGCAGAACTCCGCTGTCGTCCCGGCCTCCGAGCCGGGACCCATAGCCACAGGGAGTAGTTCGAGGCAAAGGCGGCAATGACCAGCGCGTCCTCACAACATCTGCTGCGGCGTATGGATCCCGGATCGGCGCTTCGCCGACGCGAAACGTCGTCGAAGCTTGTCCGGGACGACGGCAGAGTTTGGGGCAGCTACCGGATCGTCGCCGGGCCATGGTCCGGCACGGCGACATCGAGCACGCGCAGTTGCACGCGCTCGACGCCCTGGTAGCGGTCGACGGTGAGGGTGCCGGCGACATGCAGCAGTTGGCCGCGATGCTGGACCAGGGCATTGCCGAGTTTTTGGCCGACCGAGCGGAATGCGATCGCGTTGACCGTGGCGCCGTCGCCGGACTTGAAGCGCAGCTTGAGATGCGCCTGGCCGACCTCGTCGGCATACACCAGTTGATGCGACGGCAATGCCACGACCGGCTCGGGATTGCCGCTGCCGAACGGACCGGCGCGGTCGAGCGTCGCCACCAGCTCGGGCGTCGCGGCGCGCGCGCTGATCGCACCATCGATCAGGATCTCGTTGACGTGGCGGGCCTCGGCCACATCGGGGGCGAGCGCGCTTTCGAGATAGGCGCGGAATTCGGCCAGCCGCTCCTTGCGCAAGGTGACGCCGGCCGCCATCGCATGGCCGCCGCCCTTCATCAGGATGCCCTGCTCCACCGCGTGGCGCACCGCGCGGCCGAGATCGACGCCGGGAATCGAGCGGCCCGACCCGGTGCCGATGCCGCCGGGTTCGAGCGCGATCGCAAACGCCGGCCGCGCAAACTTTTCCTTCAGCCTGGAGGCGACGAGCCCGACCACGCCGGGATGCCAGCCTTCGGATGCGGTGACGATGACCGCGCCCTTGTCCTCCAGCCCGAGCGAGGCCAGCGCCTCCGCCTCGGCCTGGGCTTCGGCCTGCTGCTCGATGACGCGTCGTTCGCTGTTGAGCCGGTCGAGCTCGGCGGCGATGCGCGCCGCCTCGGAGACGTCGCTCTCCAGCAAGAGCCGCACGCCGAGATCGGCACGGCCGATGCGGCCGCCGGCATTGATGCGCGGTCCCAGCATGAAGCCAAGATGCCACGCCTCCGGCGGGCCGTTGAGCCTGGAAACGTCCATCAGCGCGGTGTGGCCGACGTGATCGCGCCGGCGCATCGCGATCAGGCCCTTGGCGACGAAGGCGCGGTTCAGCGCGATCAGCGGCGCGACGTCGGCGACGGTGCCGAGCGCGACGTGATGCAGCATGCCGAGCAGATCGGGCTCCGGCCGCGTGCTGCTCCAGAAGCCGCGGCTGCGCAGCTCGCGATTGACGGCGACGAGCGTCACCAGGGTCAACCCGACGGCGGCGAGATAACCGAGCCCGGAGAGGTCATCGGGCCGGTTCGGATTCACCAGCGCTTCGACATCGGGCAGCTCTTCGCCGCATTGATGGTGATCGATCACGACCACGGACATGCCGAGCCGGCGCGCTTCCGCCAGCGGCTCCAGGCTCGTCGTGCCGCAGTCGACCGTCACCAGCAGGGTCGCGCCCTTGTTGGCGAGCGCGCGAATGGCGTCGACGTTCGGCCCGTAGCCTTCGAAGATGCGGTCGGGAATGTGGATCAGCGGATCGAGCCCGCAATGGCGCAGGTGCCAGGCGAGCAGCGCCGCGGAGGTCGCGCCGTCGACGTCGTAATCGCCGAAGATCGCGACCTTCTCGCCCCTCACGGCGGCGTCGGCGATGCGCTGGGCCGCCGCCTCCATCTGCGTCACCGTGAACGGATCCGGCATCAGCTTGCGGATGGTGGGATCGAGGAAGTCATTGACGGCGTCGAGCTCGACGTCGCGCCCGGCAATCACGCGCGCCAGCATCTCCGGCAGCTGATAGCGCTGCACGATGGCGAGCGCCCGCGCCGCGCCGCGCGCGTCGAGCCGGTCGCGCCAGAGCTTGTTGGTCAGCGACAGCCGCACGCCGAGGAACGCCGGCGGGGCGCTGATCGGCAGAACGGTGGCGGACAGTGGCATCGGTCGCAGAGCCTCACAGGCGGCAGGGTGATTCGCAAGCAGGGCAGAAATCTACCGCAAGCCTCTCCGGGGATCCGGTTTGTGCAAGGGAACCCCACCGTTTTCTCAGCTCATCCACGGAACTCGGGCCATTTGACGGTACCAACGAACAGTTGCCTAAAATTCGCGCTATGTCGAAGGACGTGCATTAAACAGCCGTTAGGCGAACTCCTTTCAATTTCAATCAAAAGAACCGTTTGTTTGCTGAGGCTCCGCAACGCCGCGGGAGCCGCGCAGCAATTTGGAGTGCACGCCGATGCTGACTGCTGCGCCTGACCTGAAGTCCTCGCCCTCGATCATTCCGTCGCCGGCCCAGCACCTCGAGGACGAGACCGACGTCTCGGCGCTGATCGCGCGGCTGACCGGCGAGGTCAATCAGATCGCCTGCGAGAAGACCAGGTCGATCCAGCAGATCACCAACCAGATGAAGATGCTGGCGCTCAACGCGCTGATCGAAAGCTCGCGCGTCGGCGCGCAGGGCGCCGGCTTCGCCGTGGTGGCGCAGGAGGTCCGCGCGGTCGGCCAGCAGGTCGAGACCATCGCACGCGAGCTCGAGGGCCAACTGACGACGCGCACCGGCAATCTCAAGACCTCGATCGAGCGCATGACCGAGCGGGCGCGCGGCGAACGTATGGTCGACCTGGCGCTGAACGCGATCGAGCTGATCGACCGCAACCTGTATGAGCGGACCTGCGACGTGCGCTGGTGGGCGACGGACTCCGCGGTGGTCGATTGCGCCGCTTCGCCCGATGCGAACAGCGTCGCCCATGTCTCCGAACGGCTCGCGGTGATCCTGTCGGCCTACACGGTCTATCTCGATCTCTGGCTGTGCGATCCCTCGGGCAAGGTGATCGCCAACGGCCGCGCCGACCGCTACAACGTGGTCGGTCAGAGCGTTGCCGACACCAAATGGTTTCGCGAGGCGCGCGGCTTGCGCTCGGGCGACGACTACGTCGCCGGCGACGTCGAGTGCCAGCCGCTGCTCGGCAATGCGCAGGTCGCGACCTATTGCGCCTCGGTGCGCGAGAACGGCAAGGCGCATGGCAAGCCGCTCGGCGTGCTCGCGATTCATTTCGATTGGGAGGCGCAGGCCCGCGCGATCGTGCAAGGCGTGCGCGTCGGCGAAAGCGACAAGGCCCGCGCACTGCTGGTCGATTCCAGCCATCGCGTGATCGCCTCGTCGGACGGCCAGGGCATTCTCAGCGAGAGGGTATCGCTCAAGCTCGACGGCAAGCGCAGCGGCTTCTATCAGGATGCGTCGGGCCGCATGGTCGCCTTCCACGCCACCCCGGGCTACGAGACCTACAAGGGCCTCGGCTGGTACGGCGTGATCGTGTCGGGCGCCTGAGGCAGGAGGATCAGCAGCCGAGCCGGTCGGCGATGCCGTTGAAATCGTCGGCTGTGATGTCCCAGGCGCCGGTGGCCTCGAAGTCGCGGTTCTGCAGCGGGCCGTATTCCGTGGGCCGCGCGACGAAGGCGGTCTTCAGACCGTAGCGCTGGGCGGCTTCGAGATCGTTGTTGTGCGCGGCGACCATCATGACCTCGCCGGGCGCAAGACCAAGGAGGCGCGCGGCGCCGAGATAGGTTTCGGGGTCGGGCTTGTAGTGCGCGAACAGCTCGGCGGAGAGGATCAGGTCCCACGGAAGGCCTGCAAACTTCGCCATGTTGGTCAGAAGAGCGACGTTGCCGTTGGAGAGCGGCGCGATGATGTATTTGGATTTCAGCCGGGTCAGCCCGGCGACACTATCAGCCCACGGATTCAGCCGGTGCCAGCCGCGGGTCAGATAGTCGAGATCGGCCTCCGTCAGGCCGGCGATGCCGAGCTTCGCGACGAGCGTTTCCAGCGAACGCCGGTGCAGCACGTCGAGGATCAGGTAGCCGCGCTCCGGATGCTTGCGGACCTCGTCCATCGAACCGACATAGAGCCCGCGCCAGCCATCGACCAGCGCGGTCCAGTCGCCCTGGACGCCGCGGCTCTTCGACCAGGCGGTGAAGTCGTTGATGAGACTCGTACGCCAATCGACGACGGTGCCGAACACGTCGAAGACCAGCGCCTTGACCATGGACAGATCGGACATCGCGGCGCTCCGCCGTCAGTCGAGGTGGAACTTCTCCAGCTGGCGGTGCTCGGCGCGGATGTAGCGCACGGTGCCGGTGACGGAGCGCATCACGACGGTCTCGGTCTCGATGACGCCGTCCTTGCGGAACTTGACGCCGGAGAGCAGCGAGCCGGTGGTGACGCCGGTGGCCGCGAACAGGCAGTCGCCGCGGGCCATGTCCTCGATGCCGTAGATCATCTTGGGGTCGCCAACGCCCATCTTGTGGGCGCGCTCGCGCTTCTCTTCGGTATCGAGGATCAGCCGGCACTGCATCTGGCCGCCGATGCAGCGCAGCGCCACGGCCGCCAGCACGCCTTCCGGCGCGCCGCCGGTGCCAAGATACATGTCGACGCCGGTGTTGTCGGGATCGGCGCAGTGGATCACGCCGGCAACGTCGCCATCGGTGATCAGCCGCACGGCGGCGCCGGTCGAGCGCACTCCCTGGATGATGTCGGCGTGGCGCGGCCGGTCGAGCACCAGCACGGTGATCGCAGCGGGCTCGACGCCCTTGGCCTTGGCGAGCCGGCGGACGTTGTCAGCCGGGGTAGCGTCGAGATCGACCACGCCCTTGGCGTAGCCCGGACCGATCGCGAGCTTCTGCATGTAGACGTCCGGGGCGTGCAGCAGCGTGCCTTCATCGGCCATCGCCATGGTGGCGATCGAGCCGGGCATGTTCTTGGCGCACAGCGTGGTGCCCTCGAGCGGGTCGACGGCGATGTCGACCTTCGGGCCGGCGTTCAGGCCGACCTTCTCACCGATGTAGAGCATCGGCGCCTCGTCGCGCTCGCCCTCGCCGATCACGACCGTGCCCTCGATCGGCAGCTTGTTGAGCTCGCGGCGCATGGCGTCGACCGCCGCCTGGTCGGCCGGCTTCTCCTGGCCGTGGCCGCGCAGCCGCGCCGCCGACACCGCCGCCCGCTCGGTCACACGCACCAGCTCCAAGGTCAGGATGCGCTCGAGCAGCAGCTGTTGCGGGACGGAAATCTGCGTCGACATCGGTCAACTCCTCAAGACGTCATGGCGGACACCCGCCCTCAAAATCTACCGCTCGCACGGCGCCCCCAACGGCAGCCTGCGGGTCGGGCGATCGGCCCGAATGGCCGGTTCTCGCCCCTCGACTCTCCCGGTTTGAGCATGAACCTAACCCAAACGCCACGCGTTTGTTTGAGCAGGGACAACCGGTTCCCTGGGCATCACAGGCTAGTTCTTTTCGATCCGGATGACCTGGGGCTTGCCGCTGATGACCTTGTCGCGCTGCACGGCCTGCAGCGCGCGATACACCGCATCCTCGTGGGTCGCATAGGTGATCAGGATCACCGGCACCGGCCCGCCCTTGGCGCCGGATTTGCCAGGCTCGCTGCCGTTGGGATGGCGCTGGACGATCGATTCGATCGAGATCTTCTGCTCGGCCAGCCGCGTCGCGATGGTCGCGGCAGTGCCGGCGTGGTCGCGCGCCATCAGGCGGATGTAATAGCCACCCTCGTGCCGCTCCATCGGCGCCTTCTCGGTCGCCTGCAGCTTCTCGACCGACCGCCCGAACGGCGCCGCGCGGATGCCGCGGGCCACGTCGGCGATGTCGGCGACGACGGCGGAGGCCGTGGCGGCGCCCCCTGCTCCCGGACCGACCAGCGTGAGCGGCGGAATGCCGTCGCCATCGATCGTGACGGCGTTGGTCACGCCCATCACCTGCGCGATCGAGGAGGATTTCGGCACCATCGTCGGATGCACCCGCTGCTCGATGCCCTTGGCGGTGCGCACGGCGACGCCGAGCAGCTTGACGCGGTAGCCGAGCTCGGCGGCCGCCTTCAGGTCCTCCGGCGCGATCGAGGAGATGCCTTCCACATAGATCGATTTCTCGGCGACCTGGGTGCCGAAGGCAAGGCTGGCCAGGATCGCCAGCTTCTGCGCGGTATCGTGGCCATGGATGTCGAACGACGGGTCGGCCTCGGCATAGCCGAGACGCTGGGCGTCCTTCAGGCACTCGTCGAACGACAGCCCCTCCTGCTCCATGCGGGTCAGGATGTAGTTGCAGGTGCCGTTGAGGATGCCGTAGACGCGGCTGATTCCGGTACCGGCGAGGCCCTCGCGCAGCGTCTTGATCACCGGGATGGCGGCGCCGACGGCAGCCTCGAAGTTCAGCGCGCCGCCATGCTTCTCGGCCGCCTTGGCGAGCTTGAGGCCGTGCTTGGCGATCAGCGCCTTGTTCGCGGTCACGACCGACTTGCCGGCCTTCAGCGCGGTCTCGATCGCCGACAGCGCAGGATCTCCGGCGCCGCCCATCAGTTCGACCAGGCAGTCGACCTCGGGGTCAGCGGCCAGCGCCAGCGGATCCTTGGCCCACTTGATTCCCGTGAGATCGACGGCACGCTTTTTCTTCGACCGCGCTGTCACCGCAACCACCTGCACGGGACGTCCCGTCCGCTCGGTGAGCACGCGTCCCTGCTGCTCGATCAGACGAACGACCTCGACACCCACGGTGCCGAGGCCCGCGATGCCCACTCTCAGGGGTGCGACCATGGAATCAAAGAACCTGCAGCAAGAAAAACGGGAGACTCAGCGCCGATTGGCGAGAGGAACCACGTTGTGCAACGTTTCGATGCCGCTTTCAAGAAAGCGGCGGACGCCGCGCGCGGCCTGACGGATGCGCTGCTCGTTCTCGACCATGGCGATGCGGACGAAGCCCTCGCCGTGTTCGCCGAAGCCGACGCCGGGCGACACCGCGACGCCGCACTTCTCGACCATCAGGGTCGCGAACTGCATGCTGCCGAGGCTCTTGAACTTCTCGGGCAGCGGCGTCCAGGCGAACATCGACGCCTCCGGCGACGGGATGTCCCAGCCGGCGCGGCCGAACGACTCGACCAGCGTGTCGCGGCGCTTGCGATAGACGTCACGCATCTCGCGGATGCAGTCGTCGGGCCCGTTCAGCGCCGCGGTGGCCGCGACCTGCACCGGCGTGAACGCGCCGTAGTCGAGATACGACTTCACCCGCGCGAGCGCTGCGATGATACGCTCGTTGCCGACGGCAAAGCCCATGCGCCAGCCGGCCATCGAATAGGTCTTCGACATCGAAGTGAACTCGACCGCGACATCCATCGCGCCCGGCACCTGCAGCACCGACGGCGGCGGGTTCTTGTCGTCGAAATAAACCTCCGCATAAGCGAGGTCCGACAGGATCAGGATCTCGTGCTTCTTCGCGAATGCGACGAGGTCGCGATAGAAGTCGAGGCTCGCGACATAGGCGGTCGGATTGCTCGGATAGCAGACGATCAGCGCCAGCGGCTTCGGGATTGAGTGGATGATCGCCCGCTCGGCCGCCTCGAAGAATTGCGGCGTCGGCTCGGCCGGCACCGAGCGGATCACGCCGCCCGCCATCAGGAAGCCGAAGGCGTGGATCGGGTAGCTCGGATTGGGACAGAGAATGACGTCACCCGGCGCCGTGATCGCCTGCGCGACGTTGGCAAACCCTTCCTTGGAACCAAGCGTCGCCACGATCTGGGTATCGGGGTTGAGCTTCACCCCGAAACGGCGATCGTAATACGCCGCCTGCGCCCGGCGCAGGCCGACGATGCCGCGCGAGGCGGAGTAACGGTCGGTGCGCGGCTTGCCCAAGGTCTCCTTGAGCTTCTCGAGCACATGCGCCGGTGCCGGCAGGTCCGGATTGCCCATGCCGAGATCGATGATGTCGGCGCCGGCGTTCCGCGCGGCCGCCTTGGCCCGGTTGACCTGCTCGAACACGTAAGGCGGCAGACGGCGGATGCGGTAGAAATCTTCCATGGGTCTCTCGGCTCCGACAACCGGCGGCGGATTCACCGGCAGCGCTGGCGCCGTGGCGCCCCTGCCCTGAAATCCACGCTAAAACATGAACTTAGCACGGCCTTACGGCCTGGTTGGCGACGACACTCTGCGGTGCGGTTGATTCCGGTGTTTTATCATGGACACCGCGCCGCGCCAGACAATTACGTCCAGTCCGGCCCTTACCGCTGTCTCGTGGCGGGTCCCGCCGAGGCCTGGCGGTCGCGGGCGGCTTTCAGCTCGGTCTCGATCCTGGCGCGTTCCTCCGGCGAGATGACCGGCCTGTCCCGGTCGCGCGGCACGTCGTTCACGGGAAGATATTCGCCCGGCTCTTTGGGCCGGACGACCGCCTCTACATCCTGGGACTGCATGTCAGCAATCGGCAGCGAGCAGCCGGACAGCACGAGCGAGCTGCCAAGCACGACGCCCGCCGCCGCAAGGGCGCGCGCACGCGTCTTCCAGACTCGGCTCACCGACGTCACGCGAAAGTCCCCACCCCACCAGCCCGATCAATCGCAACGCGACGCATTTTGCCGCAGCACAACCATTTGTCACCCGAAACGTTATTGGGGTGAACAAGAATCTCGCCTGGATCCGGGGGGCGCGTGCATTATGTCCGACGTGAGAGGCTTTTCCGCAACGCAGCACGGCGGATGTCGAATTAACCGCGAACGCGCGGATTGTTGATCTCGCGCGGTGACGAAACGGTTTCGACAAGATAGTGTAAGAAGGCCATGACCGACGTTTCGAACAACACCACCCAATCAACAAAATCATTCGACGCCGAAGCCTTCGCGACGAACATCGCGAGAGCGATGGAAACCAGCGGCAAGGCTCTCGCGGCCTATCTGAAGCCCCGGGAGACCGGCGAGGTTCAGGATCGGCCGCCGGCCGAGCTCAGCGAGGTCGTCAAATCCTTCACAGCTGTCGCCGACTATTGGCTGTCGGACAAGGACCGCGCCAGCGACATCCAGAACAAGATCGCCAAGGGCTATCTCGACCTGTGGGGCTCGGCCGCGCGACGTCTCGCGGGCGAGGAGGCGCCGCCGGCGATCTCGCCGTCGCCGCGCGACAAGCGCTTCGCCGATCCGGAATGGAAGTCGAACCAGTTCTTCGATTTCGTCATGCAGGCCTACCTGCTGACGACGCAGTGGGCGCAGGACCTCGTCCACAACGCCGAAGGACTCGATCCGCAAACGCGCAAGAAAGCCGAGTTCTACGTCAACCAGATCACCAACGCGCTGTCGCCGTCCAACTTCGTCCTGACCAATCCCGAGGTGTTGCGCCACACTGTCGCGTCGAGCGGCGGCAACCTCGTGCGCGGCATGCAGATGCTCGCGGAGGACATCGAGGCCGGCAAGGGCAACCTGAAGATCCGCCAGTCCGATCCGGCCAATCTGGAGGTCGGCGTCAACATGGCGATGACGCCGGGCAAGGTGATCTTCCAGAACGACATGATGCAGCTGATCCAGTACGCGCCGTCGACGGAGAACGTGCTGCGCACGCCGCTCCTGATCGTGCCGCCCTGGATCAACAAGTTCTACATTCTCGATCTGCGCCCGGAAAAATCCTTCATCAAATGGTGCGTCGATCAGGGCCTCACGGTGTTCGTGATCTCCTGGGTCAATCCCGACAAGTCGCTGGGGACCAAGACCTGGGAAGACTACATGAAGGAAGGCCCGCTCACCGCGATGGACGTCATCGAGAAGGTGACGGGCGAGATGAAGGTGCACACGATGGGCTATTGCGTCGGCGGCACCATGCTGGCGACGACGCTGGCCTGGCTCGCCGACAAGCGCCGCCAGCGCGTGACCTCGGCCACCTTCCTCGCGGCGCAGGTCGATTTCACCCACGCCGGCGACCTGCTGGTGTTCGTCGACGAGACGCAGATCTCGGCGCTCGAGCGCGACATGCAGGCTGCCGGGGTGCTCGAAGGCAGCAAGATGGCGATGGCTTTCAACATGCTGCGCTCCAACGACCTGATCTGGTCCTATGTCGTCAACAACTACCTGAAGGGCCAGCCGCCCTCCGCATTCGACCTGCTGCACTGGAATTCGGACGCGACGCGGATGTCGGCGGCCAACCACTCCTATTACCTGCGCAACTGCTATCTCGAGAACCGGCTGTCGACCGGCACGATGGTGCTCGACAATACGCTGCTCGACCTCTCCAAGGTGAAGGTGCCGGTCTACAATCTGGCCACGCGCGAGGACCACATCGCTCCGCCCGACTCCGTGCTGTACGGCTCGCAGTTCTTCGGCGGTCCGGTGAAGTATGTGCTCTCCGGCTCGGGTCACATTGCCGGCGTCGTCAACCCGCCCTCGTCAGGCAAATACCAGTACTGGCTCAACGACCAGATCCACGACATCTCACTGAAGGACTGGATCAAGGGCGCCCAGGAGCACAAGGGCTCGTGGTGGCCCGACTGGCGCGCTTGGCTCGGCGAGCTCGATCCGGAAGAGGTTCCCGCCCGCAGCGTCGGAAGCGATGCCTATCCACCGCTCGAGGATGCTCCGGGGTCCTATGTGCGCGTCCGCGCGTAGCATGATCTGCCGCGATTGATTATAACCGCTCCGTCCCGCCGGGACGGGACGGACATCAGTTGAGGGGATCTCGATGACGCGCGAATTGTTCTGGCTGACGCTGACGGTCATTCTGACCGGGCTGCTGTGGGTTCCCTACATCCTGAACCGCTGCCAGGTCCGCGGCCTCTCCGGCGCCATGGCCAACCCGTCGCGCAACGACAAGCCGCACGCGGCCTGGGCGAGCCGGCTGATGTTCGCGCACGACAACGCGGTCGAGAACCTCGTCATCTTCGCGCCCCTGGTCCTGATCCTGAACGCGATCGACTACTCGACCAAATGGACCGTGCTCGCCTGCGCCGTGTACTTCTGGTCGCGCGTCGCCCACGTCATCGTCTATGCGATCGGCCTGCCCGTGTTCCGGACGCTGGCCTTCGTGGTCGGCTTCATCGCCCAGGCAGTGCTGGCGCTCGCGATCTTCGGCTGGCTGTAGCCAGCTCCTAGGGCAGGTTATCGCGCAGGAAGATGTCGATGCGAATGCGCTCCTGATCGGGGCTGATCGGCTCGCCCGAGCAGTGCGCGAGCAGGACGCGCGCCGCGGACCGCGCCTCGTGGCCGGGATCCTGGTTGATGATGGCATCGAGCGTGCCGCGCACCAGGAAGCGCCGCGTGTACTGGGTCAGCTCGTGGGTGATCCACACCACCTCGCGCGCGCGGCCGGAGGCCTCCAGGGCGTCGGCGATGCCCCGGTTGCCGGCGCCGCAGCAATAGATGCCGCGCAGATCGGCCTGGCGCGCGAGCAGCGCAGCGGTGAGTTCGCGCGTCAGCTCGCTGTCGTCACGGCCCTCGATCACCGGCAACGCGCGCAGGCCCGGATACTCGCTCGACAGGATCTGGTTGAAGCCGAACTGCCGCTCTGCGTGGTCGCGCAGCGACAGCGATCCCGCGATGACGGCGACGGTGCCATCACGCCCGCCAAGATAGCGTCCCATCAGCGTGGCCGCCGTCCGCCCGGCGGCCAGATTGTCGATCCCGACGTAATGCAGGCGGCGCGAGCTCGGGGCGTCGGATACCAGCGTCACCACGGCGACGCCGCGTGCGACAAGCTCGTCGATCGCGGCCCGCACCAGGGGATGATCCAGCGCGATCACGGCGACGCCCTGATAGGCTGGCGACAGCGTCTCCAGCGTGCCGGCCAGGACGGCCGGATCGAACACGTCGACATGAAGGATGTCGATGAAGCCGCGCTGGCCGGCCAACCACTCCGCCGTGCGCTGGACCTGCTCGGTCAGATTGGTCATGAAGCTGTTGCCGCCGGTCGGCAGCACGAAGGCGAAGCGAAAGCTCTGCCCGCGCGCAAGACGCGCGGCCGCCACGTCGGCCCGGTAGCCCAGCTTGGCGACGGCCGCCTCGACGCGCGCGACGGTCTTGGCGCGCACGCCTTCGCGCCGGTTGATGACGCGGTCGACGGTGGCCAGCGACACGCCCGCCGTCCGCGCCACATCCTCGAGCGTGGCGCGCACGGGCAGCGGTGTCTCTCCGCCCGTCACTCCCGCGCGGCCCATAGCATGCCGCGGGTCATCAGGGTGCGGATCTCCGGAACGTCGAGCTCGTAGGCGCGATGGCCGAGCGAGGAATAGAACACCCGGCCCTCACCGTAGCGCTTCTTCCACACCACCGGCATCACGACACCTTCGATCCAGGGTGCGTGCTCGCCGCTGAAGGTCGTGGTCGCCAACACCTCGTTGGCCGGGTCGACATGCATGTAGTACTGCTCGGACCGATGCTCGAAACTCTTCAGGCCCTTCATGATGGGATCGTCCGGCTTGGTCAAGTCGACCTTGTAGTCGATGATGTTGCCGGGATGCGCGACCCACTGGCCGCCGCAAAGGAATTGATAGTCCACCGAATCCCGGAAGGCGTCGCACATGCCGCCATGGTGGCCGGCAAGCCCAACGCCGGCGCGCACCGCCGCGCACAGATTGAGCGCTTCCGCTTTCTCAATCTTGGACATCGTATAGATCGGGATGATCAGCGACAGATCATGAATCGCGGGATCGGCGAACGCGGCCGTCGTGGTCTCGATCCGCACGTCGAAGCCTTCGGCCTTCAGCCAGCCTCGGATCATCGAGGCACAAAGATCGGGATCGTGTCCTGGCCAGCCGCCCCATACAATCATTGCCTTGCGCATGTCCCTGTCCTCAGTCGATCTGTCCGGTGTCGCGTCCGACCGGCAGCATCGCTGGCCGTTCGACGCGGCTCTCGATGTTGATGCGCCGGCCTTCGTTGGCGGAGGTCTGGAACGCCTCCATCACCTCCAGTACGTGGAAGGCGAGCGCGCCGCTGGCGCGATGCGGCCGGTCGTTCAGGATGGCGGTTGCCATGTCGGCGACGCCGATGGAGCGGAATTCACCGTCGACATGGCCATGCGTCAGCGGCACCGTTTCCCACTCGCCGCCGGTCTTGGCGACCTGCACCTCGCCGCCGAACCGGTTGGGATCAGGCACCAGCATGCTGCCCTTGTCGCCGTAGATCTCGATCGGCGCGTGCCGGTGCTTTGGCACGTCGAAGCTCATCGTGACCGACACGACCGCCCCGCTTTCGAACTCGAGTGTCCCCGACACGTGAGTGGCAACCTCGACCGGAATCAGCGTGCCGTTCATCGGCTCGCTGGTGACGAGGCGCTCGGAGCGCGGGCGCGCCGTCGAGCCCATCACGCTGGCGACGGGACCGAGCAATTGCACGAGATCGGTGATGTAATACGGCCCCATGTCCAGCATCGGCCCGCCGCCGCGCAGATAATAGAACCCGGGCGCCGGATGCCAGCGCTCATGGCCGGGACAGCCGAAGAAGACGCTGCCCGCGACAGGGGCGCCGATCGCGCCGTCGTCGATCAGCTTGCGCGCGGTCTGGTGGCCACCGCCGAGGAAGGTGTCGGGCGCACAGCCGACGCGGAGGTTCTTCTGCGCGGCCAGCTCGATCACCTTGCGCGCCTCGGCGACGTCGATGCCGAGCGGTTTCTCGGAATGGACGTGCTTGCCGGCATTCAGCACGGCCAGGCTGACGTCGGTGTGGGCGAGCGGCACGGTGAGATTGACGACGATCTCGACGTCATCGCGCTTGAGGAGCTGATCGACCCGCATGCCAGGCAGGCCAAACGCCGCGCCCTGGCGCTCGGCGGCGTCGCTGCGCATGTCGGCAAGTGCCTTAACCTCGAGCACCGGGAAGCGCTGCGCCGCCTTCAGATAAGCCGTGCTGATGACGCCGCAGCCGATGATGCCTATGCCTACTCGTCTCATTGTGGTCTCCGTGATGTCCAGGTCATCCCTTGACCGCGCCCGACGTGAGGCCGGCGACGATGTGCTTCTGCGCAAGCAGGAAGAGGATGATGGTGGGCAGGATGGTCAGGGTGATGAAGGCGAGGATCAGGTGCCACTCGGACGAATACTCGCCCTGATAGACCATGATGCCGAGCGGCCATGGATACAGCGCATCGGTGTTGAGCATGACCAGCGGCAGCAGATAGGCGTTCCAGCTGTTGACGAAGGTGATGGTGCCGACGGTCGCCAGGATCGGGCGCGACAGCGGCAAGGTCACGTAGCGGAAGAACTTCACGTAGCTGCAGCCGTCGACCAGCGCCGCCTCGAGCAGCTCGTAGGGAATGTCCTTGAAGAACCGCCGCAACAGCAGCACGCTCATGGCAAGGCTGAAGGCGACTTGAGGCAGCGCGACGCCGAAATAGGTGTCGAGCAGCCCGAGATCGCGCACCTTGATGAACAGCGGCAGCACGGCGGTGGCCGCCGGGAACAGCAGGCCGAGGGTCAGATAGCTCAGCAGCATCGAGCTGCCGAAGAACCGGACATGGGCGAAGGTGAACGCCGCCATCGAGGCGACGATCAGCGTCAAGACGACCGTCAGTGTCGAGATGATCAGCGAGTTGCGCAGCAGCTGCCAATAGCGGCCGGAGAACAGGATGTCGGCATAGTTCTGCCAGTCCCAATGCCGCGGCAGGCCGAACGGGTTGACCCGCAACTCGCCAAGCGACTTGAATCCGCCGAGCAGGGTCGCCAGCAACGGCACCAGCACGAAGACAGCGACGATGAACAGGAATGCCGCCTTGAACAGCACGGCGGGATCGAATGGCGCCCTGGCGGTCTCGGCCCTATTCATCGCGCATGAACCATCGCTTGTAGGTGAACGCAAAGGTCACGCAGATCACGAACAGGATGACGCCGATGGCGCTGCCGTAGCCCACCCGCATGCGCGAGATTCCGTTGTTGTAGAGGAAGCTCACCATGGTGTTCGAGGAATCGGCCGGGCCGCCCCGCGTCAGCGGCATCACCAGGTCGAACAGCTGCAGCGAGCCGATGATGGCGAAGAACACCGAGAGCCGGATGGTCGGATAGAGCAAGGGGATGACGATATGACGCAGGCTCTGCGTCCGCGTCGCGCCATCGATCCGCGCCGCCTCGATCAGGCTCCTGTCGATGCTCTGCAGCGCAGCAATGAACAGCATCATGTGGAAGCCGAAATACTTCCAGACGATCACGATCAGCACCGCGAGCATCGCCGTGTCGGTCGAGGCCAGCAGGTGCGGCGGCTCGGCGCCGAAGCTGCGCCAGATCGAAGCGACCAGGCCGTAGTCGCCGTCATAGACGAAGCTGAAGATCAGCCCGGTCGCGATCTCGGCGAGGATATACGGCATGAAGAACAGCATCCGCAGCGCCACGGCGCCGCGAAACCGTTCCGCGAGCATCAAGGCCAGGGTCAACGCCAACGGCAGCTGCACGCACAGCGAGACCGCGATGATCAGCCCATTGTTGCGCAGCGCCAGCCAGAACGCGCGGGTCTCCAGCACGAAACGGTAGTTGTCGAACCCGATCCAGTTGGTCGGCCTGCCAAAACCGTTCCAGTTGAAGCCGGAATACCAGGCGGCCTCGCCGATCGGCAGCACCACGAACAGCGTGAACAGCAGCAGCGCCGGCGGCAGGAACAGGACCAGGACGGTGAAACGGCCGTCCCAGCTCGGCCCGCGACCCGCGCGCGCGGCAACCGGCGGCCGCGCGACCTGCATCGCCGGCGAACTCGCGAACGGACGCGCCACGTCAGTTGCCCTGCTTGCGCGCCGCCTCGATCGCCTTGGCTGCGTCCTGCGCACCCATGCTGCCGCCTGCGATCTCCGCGCTCACGTCGTTGACGACGCGCCCGACAGACGGACCGAGGCTCTGATCATAGAAGTTCTGATGATAGTTCGACTTCGCCAGGTTGGACGCGATCTGCTTCATGAAGGAGTTGTTGAGGCCGGCCTCCGCGCCCTGCACCACCGGGACGATGAAGCTTCCCTCCGCCAGCCGCGTCTGCACGTCCTTCGAGATGAAGTACTTCAGGAAGTCGGCCGCCTCCTTCGGCGAGCCTTTGGTAACCAGCCAGCCGGTGATGCCACCGAGCGTGTCCGCAGGTTCGCCCTTGCCGCCGGCCACCGTCGGGAAATCGAACCAGCAGATCTTCTCGTCGCTCAAGCCGGCCTTGTCGGCGGCCAGCGCGCGTTGCAGCTTGTACACGGAACTGATCGCAAGGGTCATCGCCGCCTTGCCGTCGGCAAAATATCCGACCGCCTGCGGATTCTTGAAGCCGAGGAACCCGTTCTGGAACGGCTGCAGATCGACGAGCTGCTTGAACAGTTCGCCTGACTTGACGAAGGTATCGCCGGCGAAGCCGCCATTCTCTCCGCGCAACGCCGCATCGAAGGCCGCCTTGCCGCCGACGCGGACGGCCAGATGCGTCCAGTAGAAGTGCAGCGGCCATTTGTCGGCGCCGCCGACGACGATCGGCGTCACGCCCGCCGCCTTCAACGTCTTCACCGCACCCAGCAGGTCGTCCCAGCTCTTGATCGCGGCCGGATCAACCTTGGCCTTGGCCATCAGCTCCTTGTTGCAGACGAATCCGACCTGCGACAGCGCGATCGGCAGGCCGTAGACGTGGCCGTTGTCCGTAAAGGCGGCCAGCGCGGCCGGCGTGATGCTGTCGCTGTAACCCTTCACCTGGTCGGTGATGTCTTCCAGGACGCCGGCCTCGATCTGCGCCTTCAGCACGCCTCCGGCCCAGCTGTAGATGATGTTCGGCCGGTCCTTGGATTGCAGGATGGTCGGCAGCTTGGCCTTGTAGGCCTCGTTCTCGAGGAACTGCATCTCGACCTTCACGCCGGGATGCGAGGCCTCATAGGCGCGAGCGACCTCCTCCCAGATCTTCACCTGGGCGGGATTGACCTCGATGTGCAGCCATTTGACCGTGGTGTCGGCACTGGCGGCATTGGCCCAGAACAGGCATGCGGCCGCGGCGAGGCCCAGCTTCGCGAGCAGTCTCATCACAATCCTCCCGATGATCTTCTTTTGTTGCGGTAATCTTGTCCTCAAATTCTGAGGTACGCAACTAAAATTCCGACCTATACACCTCAGGTTGGAGCGGCTAGGGTTTAAGAGCGCGTTGGGCGGCGCGTCGCGGCCCACAAAAACAAAACTGGGGGAGATGCTCATGGCCGCCACCTATTCCGACCTCGCTGGCAAGGTCGTCCTCGTCACCGGCGGCGCCTCGGGGATCGGCGCCGCGATCGTGCGGCGCTTTGCGCTGCAAAAATCCAACGTCGTCTTCTTCGATATCAAGGACGAGGAGGGCCGAGCGCTGCAACGCGAGCTGTCCGATCAGGGTCTCAGCGCGCATTTCCAGAATGTCGACCTCACCGACACTGCAGCGCTACGGGCTGGCGTCGTCGATGCGCGCAGCAGGCACGGCGCGATCAGCATCCTGGTCAACAATGCGGCCAATGACGAGCGCCACAGCACCGAAGAAATGACGCCGGAATACTGGGACGACCGCATTGCGGTGAACCTGAAGCACCAGTTCTTCGCAGCGCAAGCCGTGCTGCCGGACATGAAGGCCGCGAACGCCGGCGTGATCATCAATTACGGTTCGATCTCATGGATGGCCGGACAAGGCGGCATGGCCGCCTACACCGCCAGCAAGTCCGGCGTGATCGGCCTCACCCGCTCGCTGGCGCGCGATTTCGGCCCCTACAACATCCGCGTGAACGCGATCGCGCCGGGATGGATCATGACGCAGCGCCAGCTCGACAAATGGATGACGCCGGAGGGCGAGGCGGAGCTGATGCGGCGGCAATGCCTGAAGCGAAAGCTCGTGCCCGACGAGCTGGCGAAGTTCACCGTCTTCCTCGCCTCCGACGAGGCCTCGGCCTGCACCTCGCAGCACTACGTCGTGGACGGCGGCTGGGTGTAGGACGCGCGAGGCGTGCTGCACCTCAGGTGCAGCGCGCCTTGAAATCGGCTGCGACCAGCTTCGCCATGACCTCGTTGAGGTGCGCCTGGTCGCGGGTCTCGATCACCAGCTCCAACAGGGTCGCCTTCGCCGGCAGCGCGGAGAAGGTGCGCTGGTGCGACACCTCGATGATGTTGGCGCCGGCCTCGGCCAGCAGGGCCGAGACCGCGGCAAGTTGCCCGGGACGATCGACGATATCGATCGACAATTGTGTCAGTCGCCCCTCACGCGCGAGCTCGCGCGTCAGCACCGAGGCGATAAGCCTTGTGTCGATGTTGCCGCCGCTCAGCACCAGCCCGACATTGCGCCCGGCGAATTCTGCGGGATGCGCGAGCACGGCGGCCAGACCGACCGCGCCGGCGCCTTCGACCACGGTTTTCTCGATCGAGATCAGGGTGGCCAGCGCGCGCTCGATCTGCGGCTCGCTCACGAGCAGAATGCGGTCGACGAGGTGGCGGATGATCTCGGTGGTGATGCGGCCCGGCGATTTCACCGCGATGCCCTCGGCCAGCGTATCGCCGCGCATCGGCAGCTGCGTATCGCGGACAGCGTTGTACATCGACGGATAGAGCTCGGCCTGCACGCCGACGATCCGCAAGCCGGGCTTCAGCGCGCGCGCCGCGACGGCAATGCCGGAGATCAGCCCGCCGCCGCCGATCGGCACCACCAGCGTGTCGAGCTCCGGGACGACCGCCAGCATCTCCAGCGCGACCGTGCCCTGCCCCGCGATGATCAGCGGATCGTCATAAGGGTGGATCAAGGTCATGGCATGGGCAGCGCCGTGCTGCCGCGCGAAGGCGCCAGCCTCCTCCAAGGTCGCGCCCGACATGATGACCTCGGCGCCGTGCCGGCGGGTGTTCTCCACCTTCACCATCGGCGTGCCCACGGGCATCACGATGGTCGCGGGAATGCCGAGGCGCCGGGCGTTATAGGCCACGCCCTGCGCGTGGTTGCCGGCGGACATCGCGATCACACCGCGTTCGCGCTGCTCAGACGAGAGCGCATTCAGCCGGTTGAGCGCGCCGCGCTCCTTGAACGAGGACGTGAACTGCAGGTTCTCGAACTTCAGCCAGATGTTGCAGCCGCAGATCTCGCCGAGCGTCCGGCTCTGATTGCAGGCCGTCGCGAGCACCGCGCCGCCGATGGTCTCGGCGGCCGCACGCACGTCGTTCACGGTCACGGGCAGCGCATTCAGGTCATAAGTGGTCATGGCTGTGCCCATCTTCGGCATGCATCACGGCGTGGCGACGCCGGCGGAGTGCCGGCCGCGGCTGCGGCCGGAGGATTCGGTCTCAGCTGCCGAGATCTGGCAGCCCGAGCATCAGCCGCATGTTCTGCACCGCCGCACCCGAGGCGCCCTTGCCGAGATTGTCGAGCCGCGCCACCAGCACCGCCTGATGATGCTTGTCGCTTGCGAACACGTGGAGCTCGAGCTGGTTGGTCTCGTTCAGCGCCTCCGGCTCCAGCCGGCCGCTCTTGGCCACGGCGCCGTCGAGCGGCATCACCGACACATACTTGCTGCCGGCATAGTGCTTCGCCAGCGCCGCCTGCAGATCCGCACCCGAGGGCTTGCCCGGCAGCGTATCGAGCTGCAGCGGCACCGACACCAGCATGCCCTGCCGGTAATTGCCGACCGAGGGAATGAAGATCGGCCGCCGCGTCAGCCGCGAATACAGCTGCAGCTCCGGCAGGTGCTTGTGCTCGAGGCCGAGACCATAGAGCTCGAAGTTCGGCGCGGTGCCGTTCTCATAGGCCGCGATCATCGTCTTGCCGCCGCCGGAGTAGCCGCTCACCGCATTCACGGTGACGGGATAATCCTGCGGCATCAAACCGGCATCGACCAGCGGCCGCAGCAGCGCGATGCCGCCGGTCGGATAGCAGCCGGGATTGGAGACCTTGCGCGCGTTGCGGATCTTGTCCGCCTGGTCGGCGGCCAGCTCCGGGAAGCCATAGGCCCAGTCCGGCGCGACGCGATACGCGGTCGACGCGTCCAGCACCTTCGGCGCCGACGCGCCCATGCTGTCGACCAGCGCGACCGTCTCCTTGGCGGCCTCGTCCGGCAGGCAGAGGATGACGAGATCGACCTCGGCCATCAGTGCCCGCTTGGCGGCGGGATCCTTGCGCTTGTCCTCGGCGATCGTCTTCACGACGATGTCGCTCTGGTGCGCGAGCCGCTCGGCAATGCCGAGTCCGGTCGTGCCCGAGCCGCCGTCGACGAACACGGAGCGGGTCACAGCGCCGGCTGCAGCGTGAGCCTTCGGCGGGTTGCTATCGATCACTGACATGACACGCTCCTTCAGGTCTGGGTTTCGCCGGCAAAGGCCTGGGGCCGCGCCTGGCGCATGAGAGAGGAAATCTGTTGCGAGCCGATGTCTGGCCGCTCGCCGAGCCGGTTGGCGACGGCCGCGTAGTCGGCCTCCGACTTATGCTGGTTCAGCTTGAAGCTGCCCTCGACCTCATCGATGGCCATGACGATGCCGACGATCGCCTTGCGCATCGCCTCCAGACGGCCGGCAGTCATCTTGTCCGAGGTCCACGGCGTCTTCGGCAGCAGCCATTGCTCGAACTTGGCGCTGAGCGCGTCGGCCTGCGCCGACAGCTCGGCCTCCGACAACAGCCGCGCCGGGCCCGTCAGGTGCACCGCCTGGTACAGCCAGGTCGGAACCTGCTCAGGCGAAACGTACCAGTCGGCCGACACATAAGCGTCGGGACCGTTCACGGCGAGCAGCCACGGCGTCGCGCCGTCGGCGAGCTTCGCCAACGGATTGTTGCGGGCGACATGGAAGAACGCCTGCGGCGTGCCGTCGGCCAGCGCCCCCAGATGGAATGGCAGCGAGGATGCGATCGGCCTGGCGCCGTCCCACGCGCAGACCGTGCCGAAGCCGCGCGCGTCCGCGAAGCCGAGGCTCGCGGCACGGTCGGGCTTGAAGGGCGGTGGCGTGTACATCGCAAACTCCTGCTTGACGAAGGAGCCGCCTGATCAATCGCGCTGCAAGGAGAAAGTTTGCCGCGGGACCGGATCCGGCGGCAAGGGCTGTGATCTCAAACGCAGATCATCGCCCGTACCGCGGGGGTACGACGGCGCATTTCGGCGATCATGTTGGTCGCTGCGTTGATCATGGGCGCAGGCCTATAAGGCCGCGGAGTTCCTGCGTCAAGATTGCATCCAGCCGGCGCGGGTCACACCGTGCGCCACAGCCATTCGATGATCCGGCCGATGATGTCGCCGAACAGCAACAGCACGGCCGACCACACCAGCGCCGAGACGAAATTGGCGACCTGGAACAACATATACGGCATCTCGAAGATACCCGCCGCCAGCGGCACCGAGGCGCGCAGCGGGCCGAAGAAGCGACCGATGAAGATGCTCGGCACACCCCAGTCGCGCACGAACGCTTCGCCGCGCGGCAGCAGTTCCGGGTAGCGCGACAGCGGCCACATCTGGGCGACGCGGTCCTTGTAACGGTAACCGAACCAGTAGGACACCCAGTCGCCCAGCGCCGCGCCGATGCCACCAGCCAGCCACACCGGCCAGAAGCTGATCCCGGTGGCGCCGATTAGGGCACCGATGGCGACCAGGGCGCCCCAGGCGGGAATCAGCAGCGAGATGAAGGCCAGCGACTCGCCGAAGGCCAGCAGCAGGACGATCGGAGCAGCCCAGGCCTGATGGTCGCGCACGAAATCGGCAATCGCGCGGCCAAAATCTTCCATCTGCTCGACGCCTTTCTGCTCCGCTCCGCTTAAGTGCTTGAAGGCTTTCGCGGTTCCCTGCCCCAATCTGGTACGCCACCGAGCCTGCCGACTTCAAGTCACAACAACCGGCTGTTGCGCGTGAACGACGGCCAGAGACGGCGGTCGGGGGCGGCCCCCGGAAAACTCCGCTCGGCCCTGGGTCATTGTTTTATGCCGGGGCATGGCATAGTCAGGCGCAACGATTCGTTCCATCTTGCGCAAGCGCAACATCCGATTCCATGGGTAAACCGTTGAAATCAGCTGCAAAAGCCAAGGCCAAGGGGATCGCCGACCCGCTGGCGGCGTTCGCCGCCAAGGGCAAGGCCCAGACCAAGCCCACTGCCAAGCCAGCCGCCCGCGCGGGCGGCGCGGAGGGCGATTACACCGCACGTGACATCGAGGTCCTCGAGGGCCTGGAGCCGGTGCGGCGCCGTCCCGGCATGTATATCGGCGGCACCGACGAGAAGGCGCTGCATCATCTGTTCGCCGAGGTCATCGACAACTCGATGGACGAGGCGCTGGCTGGACACGCCACCTTCATCGAGGTCGAGCTCGATGCCGAAGGCTTCCTGACGGTGACCGACAACGGCCGCGGCATTCCGATCGATCCGCACCCGAAGTTCCCGAAGAAGTCGGCGCTTGAGATCATCATGTGCACGCTGCACGCCGGCGGCAAGTTCGACTCCAAGGTCTACGAGACCTCGGGCGGTCTGCACGGTGTCGGCATCTCCGTGGTGAACGCGCTGTCGACCCGGCTCGAGGTCGAGGTCGCGCGCAACCAGAAGCTCTACCGCATGATCTTCGAGCGCGGCCATCCCAAGGGCAAGCTCGAGGAGGTCGGCAAGGCCCCGAACCGCCGCGGCACCAGGGTGCGCTTCCAGCCTGACCCGACCATCTTCGGCGCCAAAGTGACGTTCAAGCCGCAGCGCCTGTTCAAGATGGCGCGCTCCAAGGCCTATCTGTTCGGCGGCGTCGAGATCCGTTGGAAGTGCGATCCTTCGCTGCTGAAGGGCATCGAGGATGTCCAGCCCGAGGCGACGTTCCACTTCCCGGGCGGCCTGAAAGATTATCTGGCCGCGGCGATCCACGCCGACACGCTGGTCCATCCGGACATCTTCGCCGGCAAGTCCGGCCGCACCGGCGGCCATGGCGGCTGCGAATGGGCTGTGGCCTGGACCGCCGACGCCGACGGCTTCCTGTCGTCCTACTGCAACACGATTCCGACGCCCGACGGCGGCACGCACGAATCCGGTATTCGCAGCGCCCTGCTCCGCGGCTTGAAGGATCACGCCGAGCGTGTCGGCCAGGGCAAGCGCTCGGCCAACATCACCTCCGAGGACATCATGGCGGGCGCCGCCATCATGCTCTCGGTGTTCGTGCGCGAGCCGGAATTCCAGGGCCAGACCAAGGACCGCCTTGCGACAGCGGAAGCCCAGCGCATCGTCGAGCAGGCCGTCAAGGACCCGTTCGATCATTGGCTGTCCGGCAATCCGGTGCAGGCGAACCGGCTGCTCGACTTCGTCGTCGAGCGCGCCGAGGAGCGCATCCGCCGCCGCCAGGAGAAGGAGACGGCGCGCAAGACCGCGACCAAGAAGCTGCGCCTGCCAGGCAAGCTCGCCGACTGCACCGACGCCGGCACCGAAGGCTCCGAATTGTTCATCGTCGAGGGCGATTCTGCCGGCGGAAGCGCCAAGCAGGCGCGCGACCGCAAGAGGCAGGCGGTGCTGCCGCTGCGCGGCAAGATCCTCAACGTCGCCTCCGCCGGCAAGGACAAGCTGACCGCCAACGCCCAGCTTGCCGACCTCGTGATGGCGATCGGCGCCGGCACCAGCGCATCTTATCGCGAAGAGGATCTGCGCTATCAGCGCATCATCATCATGACCGACGCCGACGTCGACGGCGCCCATATCGCCTCGCTCTTGATCACCTTCTTCTATCGGCAGATGCCGCGGCTGATCGACGAGGGACATTTGTACCTCGCCGTGCCGCCGCTGTACCGGCTGACCCACGGCAGCAAGACCTTCTACGCCCGCGACGACGCCCATCGCGACGAACTGCTGAAGCGCGAGTTCAACGCCAACGCCAAGGTCGAGATCGGCCGCTTCAAAGGCCTGGGCGAAATGATGCCGGCGCAGCTGAAGGAGACCACCATGGACCCGGCCAAGCGGACCCTGCTCCGGGTCGTGCTGCTGGCGGACGACCGTGACGGCACCGCCGACTCGGTCGAGCGGCTGATGGGCACCAAGGCCGAGGCGCGGTTCTCGTTCATCTCGGAAAAGGCGGAATTCGCGAGTGACGAGTTGCTCGACGTCTAGCGTCTGATACCGGTTTCAAGCGTCGATTGCAGGTTCCACGCTTTCGCGCGGGCCTGCATTTTTCTTTTATTAACAATTGTTTAGCCGCAAAATCGGCGTCCCGCACCGCACTTTCCCCTCCACTGTGGTGAACCTGCAACAGCTTTTGGGCGCCATTCGGCTATAGTTCGGGCACAACTGGCGAGGGAATCGCCGCCGCATTCTGGCATTTGCGACCACGTCGATCCTGGGGAATTGAATATGAAAAAGCTTTTGCTTGCTACGACCGCGGTGGTCGCGATGACGGGCGCAGCGTCGGCTGCCGATCTTGCTGCTCGCCCCTACGCCAAGGCTCCGATGATGGCGCCGGTCGCGCCGAGCTGGACCGGCTTCTACATCTTCGGCGGCGGCGGCGGTGGCCTCTGGAACGCCGACACGACGGTCGTCAACACCGTGGGCGGCGCGCCGATCCTCGGCGTCAACCAGAAGCAGGGTGGCGATGGCTGGTTTGGCACCGTCGGTGCTGGTTATGACTGGCAGGTGACTCCGAGCTGGGTAGTCGGCATTCTGGCCGATGGTCAGTTCGGCAGCATCAAGGGCACGATCCAGGATCAGGGCCCTCCCGGAATCGCGGGATCGATCAAGAACGACTACTCGTGGGCCGTCGGCGGCCGTGTCGGCTATCTCGTTGCTCCGAACGTGCTGTCCTACGTGAACGCCGGATATACCAGCTCGCACTGGACCGGGACGACGCTGGTCAACACGGCAACCGGCCTCGCGTCGGGCGTTCATACCAACGGCTTCGACCGCGGCGGCTGGTTCATCGGCGGAGGCGTCGAGAACAACCTGAACATCTTCGGCATTTCTGCGCCGGGCTGGTTCATGAAGACCGAATACCGTTCGGCCTATTACGACCGCCGCAACATCTCCGAGCTCAGCGACGTCGGCAACATCCCCAACGGCCGCGACATCACCTTCAAGCCGTGGGTGCAGACCATCAGCACCTCGCTGGTCTACCGCTTCAACTGGACCGGCCCGGTGGTTGCCAAGTACTGAGCAACTCCATTCGGCATTCCAATCTGATCGAGAAAAGCCCCGGTTGATCCGGGGCTTTTTGTTTTGGCCGCGCGATCCGCTGGTCATTGATCCCATCCGAGGCTAGCTTCCGTCCTCACGAACTCACAAAAATGACGGCAGCTGCGTCTCTGATGCGGGCAAGCCGATCGTCGAGGGGAGGAATTGGCCATGCGGAAGTTCTTGATGATCGGCGGCTTGCTGCTGCTGGCCGTGGGCCTGCTCTGGGTCGGCCAGGGCACCGGCGTCGTGGCCTGGCCGCGGGCGAGCTTCATGATCAACCAGCTGCAATGGGCCGGCTATGGCGTCGGCATGGGTGCACTGGGCCTGGTGATGATCTGGCAGGGCACCTGCTAATCCCTCACGTCGATTTAGAGAACGACACATGGCAGGCCATTTCGACCTGAGGGGCAAGGTTGCGATCGTCACCGGCGGCAATGGCGGCATCGGGCTCGGCATGGCGCGCGGCCTCGCCGATGCCGGCGCCGATATCGTCGTCGTGGGCCGCAACGAGGCGAAGTCACAGACTGCCGTCGCGGATCTCGCGGCCCGCGGCGTCCGGGCCATCACGGTCAGGGCCGACGTCAGCAACAAGGACGATGTCGCCGCGATGATCGCGCGCGTGACCGAATCGTTCGGGCGCATCGACATTCTGATCAACAATGCCGGCACGAACATCCGCAAGCCGCCGGATGTGGTGGAGCTCGAGGAATGGCGCGAGGTGATCGACACCAATCTCACCAGCGCCTTCCTGTGCTCGAAGGCCGCCTACCCGGTCCTCAAGGCGAACGGCGGCGGCAAGATCATCAACATCGGTTCGATGCTGTCGATCTTCGGCGCCAGCTTCGCGCCGGCCTACGCAGCCAGCAAAGGCGGCATCGTGCAGTACACACGCGCCTGCGCGTGCGCCTGGGCGCCGGACAACATCCAGGTCAACGCGATCCTGCCGGGCTGGATCGACACCGACCTAACCCGCGCGGCGCGCAAGCAGATCGACGGCCTGCACGACCGGGTGCTGGCCCGCACGCCTTCGGGCCGCTGGGGCAATAGCGACGACTTCGGCGGCATTGCCACGTTTCTCAGCTCGCCCGCGTCGGACTTCGTCACCGGCACTGCGATTCCCGTCGATGGCGGCTATTCGATCATGGCTTGAACGACGCCGACACTGCGTTGCAAGCCTGGCCCGCCACAGTGCGACAAATTTCGACCTCACCTTAAGAAGCGGCGGCGCCTGGCCGCGCGTTGCCACTCCTGCTCCCGCCCCGATGCGGGCCCAGCAAGCAGCCCCATCGCCGCTTCGATCCTCGACGCGACATGCGGCTTCGGCGAGCAGGATGCTTTGGAAAAACGACCCTGCGAGCTTCGGGCACCTCAAGGCTGCCATTTCTTGAGGAGATCGCCTCCCTCGCCCTACCGCTATCGCCGAGCAAAAAGAGAAGCCCCAGCGCGGATGCGCCGGGGCTTCTGATGTCAGCCTTCTTCGACCGCGCGAATCGCCGCGATCACTACTTCGCCATCACCGGTCCACCGAACTTGTAGTTCAAGCGTACGACCACCGATTGGACGTCGCGCGGCTTGGCGTCAAACGTATAGACGCCCGGCGAGGCGCCAGCGAGCTGATAGCTCTTGGTCTCGAACGCTGCGTAGTCGTATTCGACGCCGACGATCCAGTTCTGGGTGATTCCGTATTCCCAGCCCGCGCCGACCGTCCAGCCATTGTGCCAGTTGGTCTGGGCGCCTGAACCTGCGATCCCAACCGTATCGGACACGGCCAAGCTGTTGTTGACGCCGGCATAGCCGCCCTTCGCGTAGAAGAGGTTGTTGTTCCAGGCAATGCCGGCGCGCCCGACGATTGTGGCCATCCAGTCCGTGCGCCAGCTGAACACATCGTCCCCGGCGCCGAAGACGGTGTTGAGTCCGCTCGCCTTGTTGCCCATCGCCGACACGGTGCCCTCGAGGCCGAAGACGAACCGTCCAGTTTGCCAATTATAACCGGCTTGGCCGCCACCGAAAAACGCCGAGTTACGCTGACGGAAGCCTTGGCCGGGAGCGAGGTCACCGAAGCCAGTGGTATTCGCGGTGTTGATCCATTCCTGATTGACCCATGAGCCGCCGACGTGGCCACCAACATAGAAGCCGGACCAATTATAGATTGCGGCGACCGAAGGAGGTGCCTTGGTAAAGGTACGCGCAGCAAGATCCGCAGCGTTCGCCGAGCCCCCTGCAATCTGAGAGATGCCCGCGACCAGAATCGCCAGAAAGCTGACGTCATGACTACGCTTCTCCCTCGACTTGAAAATTGACCGGAGCGTAGCCGTAGAAGGACGGAAGCGCGACCGGTTCGAGTCAGAAACGGAGCGACTTTTTGGCGAGTGCCGTAAACTTACAACTGTTTAATGGTATTTAAATACCTTTATCCCCACTCCGGACTACCACCGATAGATCGATGATCCAGACGAACCGGGTTTGAGACGCATCATCCTCGCCGTTATGCCGTGACGCGCGATACACGCTCCCCCTTACCGGTGCCCGTCAGCGCAACAGGCGGACGCAGGTCGCGCCGCCTCCCCGGCGGCTCAGCGCCGGAAGCTCTTGATCTCCGAAACGCTGCCATCGCGATAGGTCAGCTCGACCGAGACGAACTTCGTTGTCGGCGGCAGCTTGAGATAGGGCATGGCGTTGGACGGGATCGCGCTGGGGTCGCGCATGTCGCAGCCTGGCATGTTCAGCACCTTGTCGGGCACGGCGCTGTCGATGCCGATGCGGACTTCGCGGATCGCGCAGCGATACGACATCAGATGCGTGTAGTAGACCAGGAGGCCGTTGAAGTCGCGGAACGACAGCCAGCTGGTCGCGGTCATGTCGAGGATCTTGCGCTGGTCGCGCACCAGCGCCGCCTCCGGCTCGAAGCGGATCGGAAACGGACCCTGCATCTCGCCTGCTGCATCGACATAGCGCAGCTGGATCGTGCCCGCCGGCTCGTCGGCCGGCAGCTGGATCGAGGGATTGGGCATGCGCTTGCGCGTGCGCGGATCCAGCACGTCCATGAAGCCGGTCTCGCGGAACTCTCCGCTTTCGCCCATGCGCCAGGAAATGCCGAGCGTCGGGTCGGCGATCGAGAAGGTGACAGTCCAGCCACCATTGTGGCGCGAGAACATCGCGATCGGCGCATTCAGGATCTCGTTCGCCGGCGGGATTTTCGGCGCCGAGACGGGAGGCAAGGCGGCCAGCTTCTGCTGCGGCTCGGCCGGCTTATCGGCCGCGGGCCCCTTCGCCATGCCGTTCAGGAAAACGTCATCGACCATCTGGTCGAAATAGACCGGGATCTGCTTGTGGCGCACCGTCTCGGCAAGTTCGCTGACCGCGCGCCGCGTACGTTGCGCAACCTGCACCAGGTTAGCGCCCGGCTGCGTCAACTCCCTGGCGAAGGTGCGCGTGAACACCGAGTTCGGATTGGCGTCATCGTTCGACAGCCTGTCGAGCGCCGTCTGCCGCGGCCCTGCCGAGAACACCGAGAACACGCCTTCCGGCAACTGCGTCAGCGGCGCGAGCCCGCCGCCGCCGGCCACGGCGCGCGTGCCCGAACGCTCGAACGGGTTGTTGCGGCAGGCATCGAACACCAGAATCGAGGTGCGCGCCTTCTTGTTCTGCAATCGCTCGATGATGCGATCGGCGAGGATCGAGGCATCGCGCACCAGCTCCTCCTGCCCTTCGGTCGCGGCCGGCACGTCGGTCGGCAACAGGAAGTTCTGCCCTGCGATCTCGAAGCCGTGGCCGGCATAGAAGAAGAACGCGGTATCGCCGGGCTCGACGGCATTGTCGAACGCAAGCAGCGTCTGGCTGAATTGCTGACGGTTGAGGTTCTCTGCGACCATGACGTTGAAGCCGAGCTGCTTCAGCGTGTCGCCCATCGTGCGCGCGTCATTGACGGCCTTCTGCAGCTTCGGAACGTAGCGGTAGTCGTTGTTGCCGACCACGAGCGCGACGCGCTTCTCGGCATGTGCCGCCGACGCCAGTCCGATTCCGAGCACGGCCAGTCCGCAAGCCAACCACATCCGTATCGAAATCATCGTTCGTCCCCTGCTCTGCCGCCGGCGCGGCCACTGCCGCCGCTCGCGCAGCCGATCCTGCGATAGTCGGCCGCGCGGCACAGCGGGTTCACCCGGGATGGCCAGTCGATTCAGTCGCCCGCCACGTGACGGCGACAAGAAGCCGGAATTCCGACCGCAATGCGACAGCCGGGTCCCCGACCGATCAGGCCGGGCGTCGGCCGCGCGCCGAGGTGGCGGAGATACGACGGAATGCCCGCAAATAATGCAAAAACGTTAAGCTTTTTCGATACTTCGCGGTCCGCTTGCATTGACTTTGCGGGAATTGACCCTATGTTTCGCTCAGCGCGGCCGGGATCAGATCCGATTCCCGTGATATTGTCCGCCGGTCAGCGTCAGTCAGAGAACCCCCAGCTTTCAAGAGCACGCCGTTTCGGGGTTGAACGCGACCACAGCCTTTTACCCCTCGATTCCTAACGGCGGCGTCGAATAGAGGCCCCGTCGCCTGTCGGCGCGTGACACAGAGGCTCGATGTCCTTTTCCCATCTCGGCTTGTCCGACAAGGTGTTGGCTGCAGTTGCTGCCACCGGTTACACCACCCCGACCCCTATTCAGGAACAGGCGATCCCTCATGTGCTGGCGCGCCGTGACGTGCTCGGCATCGCCCAGACCGGCACCGGTAAGACGGCCGCGTTCGTCCTGCCGATGCTTACCATCCTCGAGAAGGGACGCGCCCGCGCGCGAATGCCCCGGACCCTGATCCTCGAGCCGACTCGTGAGCTCGCCGCCCAGGTCAAGGAGAACTTCGACCGCTACGGCGCCGGCCAGAAGCTCAACGTCGCCCTCCTGATCGGCGGCGTTTCCTTCGGCGACCAGGACGCCAAGCTGACCCGCGGCGTCGACGTTCTGATCGCAACGCCCGGCCGGCTGCTCGATCATACCGAGCGCGGCGGATTGCTGCTCACCGGCGTAGAGCTCCTGGTCATCGACGAAGCCGATCGCATGCTCGACATGGGCTTCATCCCGGACATCGAGCGCATCTGCAAGCTCGTCCCGTTCACTCGTCAGACGCTGTTCTTCACCGCGACCATGCCGCCGGAAATCCGGCGCATCACCGAAGCCTTCCTGCACAATCCGCAGAAGGTCGAGGTCTCCAAGCCGGCCACGACCGCCGTCACCGTGACCCAGTTGCAGGTGCCGTCGGGACGCGAGGCGCATCAGAAGCGCGACGTTCTGCGCAGGCTGCTGCGGGACGCCAAGGACCTCAACAACGCGATCATCTTCTGCAATCGCAAGCGCGACGTCGCCATCGTTCACAAGTCGCTGCAGAAGCACGGCTTCAGCGTCGGCGCCCTGCACGGCGACATGGACCAGTCGGCCCGCACCGCCGCACTCGATCAGTTCCGCAAGGGCGAGCTGCCGTTGCTGGTCGCCTCCGACGTCGCTGCGCGCGGCCTCGACATTCCCGAGGTCAGCCACGTCTTCAATTTCGATGTCCCGCATCATTCGGATGACTACGTTCACCGCATCGGCCGCACCGGCCGCGCAGGGCGGACCGGCACCGCCATTTCGATCGTGTGCCCCGCCGACCAGAAGTCGATGGTCGCGATCGAGAAGCTGATCGGACAGAGCATCCCGGCCATCGAAGGCGACTACGACGTCCAGGAAGCCTCGCGCGACGACGATGCGCGCGAGCGCCGTCCGCGCGACAGCTCGCGCCGCAGCCGCGGCAAAACGCCTCGCGAGCGCGAGCCACGTGAACCGCGTGAGCGTGAAACGCGTGAACGCGAGCCGCGTGAGGTGCGCGAGCGTGAGCCTCGTGAGCGTGAGCCGCGTCCGACCGCGGCAGCCCCGCGCCCAGCCCAGCCCTCCTCGCCGCGGTCTGCGCCGAGCCCCCGTAACGAGCAGCCGCGCCACGAACAGCCGCGCAACGAGTCTCGGCGGCCGCGCCGTGAGGACAACGAGCCGGCCGATCACTCACATCTGCCGGCCTTCCTGCTGCGCCCGGTGCGCGCGCCGCTGCCGTAAGCCCCCGGCGGATCAGCGCACCGCTCGTCATATTGCGGCGATCGCAGGCCTCATCCGCCCAAGCGTGCAATGGTGACCGCAGTTCGACATCGAGCGCGGTCGCTGGATGCACTCACCCTCCGTCGGTGATGTCTGCACGACGATGAGCACTGCTGCATCGTCGCCGCGTCTTATGTAGCTCAACAAGCATATGAAATGACGACCGTCCTGTGAGCGTCGCTTGACGCGACCCGGAACTTTACGGCCGTATTTACCCCTGGTTCACACACGTCCTTTAGCTTGGCCGTCATTGTTTATTCATTGCTGTGGCGACGGCGACGCGGGCGATTGGGGGGAACCTGTTGTGGTCAATGCGCTTGACGAACACGAACGCACGATGGGCTTTGCCGATATCGCGCTCAGCCAGATCAAAGCCCTGCGTCACTCGGCTACGCCGCGCAACTACGAGATCTGGTACGTCTATGCGACCGGCTACAACGCCGCGCTGAACGAGATCATCAACGAGACACTGTCGCGCACCGGCGGGCTCTCGCAATCCGAGCTGGACCAGCTCTACGAATCCTACCTCACCCACCTGAAGACGTCCGACCGGATCGACAAGGTGGGCGCGCGCGTGGTCGGCGAGATCGACGATCTGATGGCCATGATCACCGACGCCCTCGGCCGGACGGCGAGCTACGATGCGAGCCTCGCCGGCGCCGATCAACAACTCGCCACAGCAACGAGCCGCGAGCAGTTCGTCGACATCATCGAAGCGCTCGCGCATTCGACCAGGCAGATGCGGGAGACCAACCGGACCCTCGAAGAGCGCCTGACGCTGTCCAAGGACGAGATCAGCGGACTGCAGCATAGCCTCGAGGTGATCCGCGCCGAGAGCCTGACCGATCCGCTCACCGGCCTGGGCAACCGCAAATATTTCGATCGCATGATCGAGACAACGGTGCAGACCGGTCTTGCGACCAGCCAGCCGCTGTCGCTCCTGATGTTCGACATCGACCACTTCAAGTCGTTCAACGATTCCTACGGCCATCTGACCGGCGACCAGGTGCTGCGCCTGGTCGGGCAGTCGCTGAAGAACGCCATCAAGGGCCAGGACATCGCGGCACGCTATGGCGGCGAGGAGTTCGCCGTCGTGCTTCCGAACACGCCGCTGCGGCAGGCGCTGACCGTCGCCGACCAGATCCGGCGCGTGGTGACGGCGCGGGAGTTGAAGAAGAAGTCGACCGGCGAGATCCTCGGCCGGGTGACGATCTCGGTCGGCGTCTCCATGCTCAGAACGGGCGACGACACCGATACGCTGATCGAGCGAGCGGATGCCTGCCTCTATGCCGCCAAGCGCAACGGCCGCAACCGCGTCGTCTGCGAGAGCGATCCGGAGTATACCGCGCAAACGCGCGGCCAGGTGGCCTGACAGCGACTCGAAGAGATCAGCGCTGTGCTCGGCTCTTGGCGGCGCGCGGCGCGGCCTTGCGGCTGCGCTTCGGCGCGGAAGCAGGCTTCGCGGCTGGCTTGGTGGCTTTCGACGCCTTCGCCTTCTTGGCTGCCGCCTTGACCGTCTTGCGCGGCGCGCTGCCTCGTCCGGCCGCGGCAGCTTCGCTTCGGGAACTCGCGCGCTTCCTGGTCCGCTTGACCATGGCCGCGGTTTGCGCGGCGACGAAGGCCTGCCGCGCCCACAGCGTGAACTCGTCGGTGTCGTCGAATAGATGGGCCGGCACCTGCCAATACGACCGCACGGTCATCGTGCGCGCCCGCGTCTCGTAGGAGAACGGCTTCGATCCCGCGGCTTCGAACCGGTCGAAGCTGGCTTCGTCAGCGCGCAGGTACAGCCCGCTGCGCAGCGCCAGCGCGAAGTTGATGCCGTCGGCGGAGATGCCGAAGCCGGAGAACATCCGGCGGATGGTGACCGGACCGAAGCCGGCAAACAGGTCGCTCAGGAATTCGCGGTCCATCCGTCGCTCTCCGCCCGGCACCGACTGGGCCTGACGGGACTTGTCGGACTTGAGATGGTCGCGTGTCAATGTCCGGAACGCGACAAGGCTGTTTTGCCGGCGATGTCGTCGATCACACCTCGGCGGGCTTCAGCTGCACCGATTCGCCGCAACCGCAGGCGCTGATCTGGTTCGGGTTGTTGAAGACGAACTGGGCCTGCATCTTGTCGGTCTGGTAGTCCATCTCGGTGCCGAGCAGGAACAGCACGGCCTTCGGGTCGACCAGGATCTTGACGCCCTTGTCCTCGACGACCTCGTCGGTCGGGCGGATGTCGTGGGCGTATTCCACTGTGTAGGACTGGCCGGCGCAGCCGCCATTCTTGACGCCGACGCGCAGGCCGATGATCTCGGATTCCGCGCGACCGGTCAGCTCGCGGATGCGCGTGGCGGCGGCATCGGTCAGCCGCATCACCTGCGGACGGGGCCGCGGCTTGGGCTTGCTGGCGACTGGCGTGTTGGTCATATCGGTCATCTGGTCAATCCCGGCGGTCGATCAATCCCACTCGCCATTCAAACTTCGTGCCTCACCACATGTTGAGAACGAGACGGGCCTCGTCGCTCATCCGGTCCGGCGTCCATTGCGGCTCCCAGACGATGCTGACGCTGACCACGCCGACGCCCGGAACGCTGGCGATGGCGTTCTCGACCATGGTCGGCAACTCGCCGGCCGCCGGGCAGTTCGGCGTCGTCAGGGTCATCAACACGTCGACGCTGCGGTCGTCCTTGATGTCGACCTTGTAGATCAGGCCGAGCTCGTAGATGTCGGCCGGAATCTCCGGATCGAACACCGTCTTCAGCGCCGCGATGATCTCGGCGGAGAGCCGCTCGGTCTCCTCCGGCGGCAAAGCCGATTGCGTTTCGACGGTCTGGTTTTTGACTTCGGCCGTGTCGGTCATGCAAACAAATCCCGCGCCTTGATCAATGCCTGTGCCAGCTGATCGACCTCTTCCCTCGTATTGTACATGCCAAACGAGGCCCGGCAGGTCGCTGTGACGTTGAATCTCTCCAAAAGCGGCATCACGCAGTGCGTGCCCGCGCGCACCGCGATACCCTGCCGGTCGATCACGGTCGCGACGTCGTGCGCATGCGCGCCCTTCATCTCGAACGAAATCACCGGGCCCTTGCCCTTGGCGGTGCCGATCAGACGAAGCGCGTTGATCTCGCGCAGCCGCTCCTGGGCGTAGGTCACCAGATCGTGCTCGTGCGCGGCGATGCGCTCCTTGCCCACTGAATTGACGTAGTCGATCGCGGCACCCAACCCAACGGCTTCGACGATCATCGGCGTGCCCGCCTCGAAGCGGTGCGGCGGATCGCCATAGGTGACGACATCGCGCGAAACCTCGCGGATCATCTCGCCGCCGCCATTGAAGGGACGCATCGCGGCCAGCAGATCGTACTTGCCGTAGAGCACGCCGATGCCGGTCGGCCCATACAGCTTGTGGCCGGTGAAGACGTAGAAGTCGCAGTCGATGTCCTGGACATCGATGGCGAGATGCACAGCGGCCTGGCTGCCGTCGACCAGCACCGGAATGCCACGGGCGTGCGCCAGACGAACGACATCCTTCACCGGCACCAGGGTGCCGAGCATGTTCGACATCTGCGTGATGGCGACCAGCTTCGTCCTCGGCGTCAGCAGCTTCTCGAACTCGTCGATCAGGAAGTTGCCGTCATCATCGACCGGAGCCCACTTGATCACCGCGCCCTGGCGCTCCCGGAGGAAATGCCACGGCACGATGTTGGAGTGGTGCTCCATGATCGAGAGCACGATCTCGTCGCCCTCGCCGATGTTCGGACCACCCCAAGATGACGCCACCAGGTTGATCGCCTCGGTGGCGTTGCGCGTGAAGATGATCTCCTCGCTGCGCCTTGCATTGAGGAAGCGCGTGACGCGCTCGCGGCCGCCCTCATAGGCTTCCGTTGCGGCGTTGGCGAGAAAATGCAGGCCGCGATGCACGTTGGCGTATTCGCTGGTGTAGGCCTGCGTCATGCGGTCGAGCACCGCGCGCGGCTTCTGCGCCGAGGCGGCGTTGTCGAGATAGACGAGCGGCTTGCCGTAGACCTTCAGCGCCAGCGCCGGAAAATCCTCGCGAATGCGCGCGACGTCATAGGATCCGTTGGCGACAGCCGGATGCGTGCTCATGCGCGCGCCTCCAGCCAGTCCTGCGCCGCGGCAATGACCCGCTCGCGCAAACCGTCGTCCTCGATGGCCTCGATCGCCTCACCGACGAAGGCCTGGATCAGCAGCGCCTGGGCCTGCTTCTCGGGCAGGCCCCGCGCACGCAGATAGAACAGCAGGCTGTCGTCGAGCGCGCCGGCGGTGGCGCCGTGGCCGCAGGAGACGTCGTCGGCGAAGATCTCGAGCTCCGGCTTCGCGTCGGCCTCGGCCTCGTCGGACAACAGCAGCGCGCGCGTCATCATCTTGCCGTCGGTCTGCTGCGCGTCGGGGCGGACGATGATGCGGCCCTGGAACACGGAGTGGGCGCGATCGTCGAGCACGGCGCGAAAATTCTCGCGGCTGGTGCAGCCAGGGACGGCGTGATCGACCACCAGCGTCATGTCGCCATGCTGCCTGTCGCGCAGCAGGTTGACGCCGTTGACGATCAGCTCGCTGTCCTCGCCGGCGAGCGTGAAGAACGCCTGCAGCCGGCTGACGGCGCCGCCGCTGGTCATGTTGAAGAGACTGAGCTTCGACTTGGCACCGACGGTGAACAGTTCGGAAGCGATGTTCACGGCGTCGGCGGCATCGCGCATTAGGCGGATGTGCGACAGCTGAGCCTCGTCGCCGACCCAGATCACCGCCGTATCATTCGCCTGATAGGCAGCCGCGCCGTCCGCAGCGATGCTGGTCTCGACCAGCGTCGCGCGGGCGCCCTGCCCTATCAGCACATGCGAGCGGCTGTAGCGCGCCGCCTTGGAGGCCGTGGCGATGTGGATGAGCTGCAGCGGCGATGTCAGCTGCGTGCCGTCGGCCACCGTGACGACGACGCCGTCGGTCGCGAGCGCCGCGTTCAGCGACAGCATCGGATCGCTGGCCTTGGTCAGCAGCAGATCGCCACGTGCTTCATTGGACTGTTCGTCGAGCACCGCGCGCAACGTCCGCACGGAGACACCTGACGGCAGCGCCGCCAGATCCGACAGATCTGCGGCGACGACGCCATCGACCAGCACCAGCTTGGCCGCACCCTCGATCGCGACCGCAGCGATGGCGGCCTTGGCACGTGCCAGTGCCGCCGCGTCGGGCGAGCCGGCGAGCGGCAGCACCTCGCGCACCAGCGCGCGCAGGTCGGTGTATTTCCATTCCTCGATCCGGCGATGCGGCAGGCCGGTGCGCTCGAAGGCCGCAAAGGCCTCGCGCCGGATCTCCGCCACCTTGCCGGTGCCGGGCAGCCGTCCCTGGGCTGCAGCAAACACGCTGCTCGCCGCCGGACCGCTGTCGTTCTTGACCAGAGCTACGTTCATCACAGATCCATTCACGACGAGCGCGATCAGGCCGCGTCTTCGAACTGGGCGTAGCCGGACGCCTCCAGCTCGAGCGCGAGCTCCTTGCCGCCGCTCTTCACGACGCGGCCCTTCGACATCACGTGAACGACGTCGGGCACGATGTAGTTCAGAAGCCGCTGATAATGGGTGATCACGATCATCGAGCGCTCGGGCGAACGCAGCGCGTTGACGCCGTCGGCGGCAATACGCAGCGCGTCGATGTCGAGGCCGGAATCCATCTCGTCGAGGATGCACAGCGACGGCTGGAACAGAGCCATCTGCAGCACCTCGTTGCGCTTCTTCTCACCGCCGGAGAAGCCGACATTGACGCCGCGCTTGAGCATGTCCTGCGGGATGCTGAGCTGCTTGGAGATCTCGCGCACCTTCTTGAGGAAGTCGGGCGTCGAATACTCCTCCTCGCCGCGCGCCTTGCGCTGCGCGTTCAGCGCAGTGCGCAGGAACGTCATGGTGGCGACGCCGGGGATCTCGACCGGGTATTGGAACGCCAGGAACACGCCCTTGGCGGCGCGCTCGTCCGGCGCCATCGCCAGCAGGTCCTCGCCCTTGAACAGGATCTCGCCGCCGGTCACCTCATAGCCCGGCTTGCCGGCGATGACGTGGGACAAGGTCGACTTGCCGGAGCCGTTCGGCCCCATGATCGCGTGCACCTTGCCGGCGTCGATCGTCAGCGTCAGCCCGTGAAGGATCTCGCGCTCCTCGACGCGGACCTGCAGGTTCTTGATTTCGAGTAGTGCCATCGGTCAGTCCTGATCCTGGTCAATCAGCTCCAGACGCTTTTCGATGCGATCGAGCCGAACTTTGATTGCTGCGATGTCCTGGTGATCGTGATCCTGGATGGTCACGACACCCGCGAGGTGCTGGCGGATCGCCGTCATTTCGACGCTGAGGGTCTGCATCCAATCCGCCATCTTGCTCATGTCCGAGCGAATGGCCCGGAGATGTTCGAGAACAAGATTGTCGGGTTCGACCATCAGCCCACGCTCCCCTCCAGGGAAATCGAGATCAGCTTCTGCGCCTCGACCGCGAACTCCATCGGCAGCTGCTGCAGCACGTCCTTGACGAAGCCGTTGACGACGAGCCCGACCGCCTCCTCCTGCGAAAGACCGCGCTGGATGCAGTAGAACAGCACGTCCTCGGAGATCTTGGACGTGGTCGCCTCGTGCTCGAAGGTCGCCGAGGAGTTCTTGGCCTCGATGTACGGCACGGTGTGCGCGCCGCATTTGTCGCCGATCAGCAGCGAATCGCAGGCGGTGAAGTTGCGCGCGCCGGTGGCTTTCCGATGCGCCGTCACCAGGCCGCGATAGGTGTTCTGCGAGCGGCCGGCGGCGATGCCCTTGGAGATGATGCGGCTCGACGTGTTCTTGCCGAGATGGATCATCTTGGTGCCGCTATCGACCTGCTGATAGCCGTTCGAGATCGCGATCGAGTAGAACTCGCCCCGCGAATTGTCGCCCCGCAGGATGCAGCTCGGATATTTCCAGGTAATCGCAGACCCGGTCTCGACCTGCGTCCAGGAGATCTTGGAATTGTTGCCGCGGCAGTCGCCACGCTTGGTGACGAAATTGTAGATGCCGCCGACACCTTCCGAGTTGCCCGGGTACCAGTTCTGCACCGTCGAGTACTTGATCTCGGCATCATCGTGCGCGACCAGCTCGACCACCGCCGCATGCAGCTGGTTCTCGTCGCGCTGCGGCGCCGTGCAGCCTTCGAGGTAGGACACGTAGGCGCCCTTGTCGGCGATGATCAGCGTGCGCTCGAACTGGCCGGTGTTGCGCTCGTTGATGCGGAAATAGGTCGACAGCTCCATCGGGCAGCGCACACCCGGCGGCACGTAGACGAACGAGCCGTCGGAGAACACCGCGGAGTTCAAGGTGGCGTAAAAATTGTCCGAGGTCGGCACCACGCTGCCGAGATATTTCTGCACCAGCTCGGGATATTCGCGGATCGCTTCCGAGATCGGCATGAAGATCACGCCGGCCTTCTTCAGCTCCTCCTTGAAGGTGGTCGCCACCGACACCGAATCGAACACGGCATCGACCGCGATCTTGCGCGTCTCGGGGCTGCCGGCGCCCGGCCGGGGCTCGACGCCTTCGAGGATCGCGACCTCGCGCAAGGGAATGCCGAGCTTTTCATAGGTCTTCAGGATCTCCGGATCGATCTCGTCGATCGAGGAGAGCTGCTTCTTCGGCTTCGGCGCCGAATAGTAATACAGATCCTGGAAGTCGATCTTCGGATAGTCGACGCGCGCCCAGACAGGCTCCTGCATGGTCAGCCAGCGGCGATAGGCCTCCAGGCGCCATTCGAGCATCCAGGCGGGCTCGTTCTTCTTGCCCGAGATGAAGCGGATCGTGTCTTCGGAAAGCCCCTTCGGGGCCTTCTCGGATTCGATGACGGTCTCGAATCCATAACGATATTGGTCGACGTCGATCCGCCTGACGCGGTCGACCGTCTCTTGTACGGCTGGCATTCCATCCTCCGCTCGCGGTTTCAAGGACCGCGGTGGACACGTTCTGGAACCGTCTTACGACGTTTCGTGGACGAAATCACGCCCTTAGAATCGCTCAAGCGCTGTTTCGTCGCGTCCTTTAAGTAGGGTCATCGACAGCCTTCGCCAAGCCTCCAGGGCCCGATCGACCTCCGCCGAGGTCGTGGACCAGCCCAGACTGAGGCGCACCGCTCCCTGGGCGGCGGCGGAACCGACGCCCATGGCCTCCAGCACGTGCGACGGCTGAACCTTGCCGGACGAGCAGGCGGAGCCGGACGATACCGCAATACCCGCGAGATCGAAGCCGATCACGGCCGTTTCGGCCTTCATGCCCGGTGCGGTGAACAGCGTGGTATTGGGCAGCCGGGCGGCCTCGGCGGAGAACACCGTCAGCTCCGGCGTACCGCGAAGGCCGGCCTCCAGGCGATCGCGGAGGCCCGAGATCCGCGCCAGATCGACTTGGAGCGTGGCCAAGGCCGACGCGGCGGCGGCTCCAAATCCGGCAATTCCGGCCACGTTCTCGGTACCAGCCCGACGCCCGCGCTCCTGGCCACCGCCGCGCAGAACCGGGATGGCGTCCTCGATCCCGGTGCCCAGCACCATCGCGCCAACGCCCTTGGGACCGCCGATCTTGTGCGCAGAGAGAGTGACAAGATCGGCACCCATCTGATTGATATCAAGCGGGATTTTACCGAACGCCTGGATCGCATCGACGTGCAGCAGGCCGCCCGCCTGGCGCACGATGTCAGCCACCTGAGAGACCGGTTGAAGCACTCCGGTCTCGTTGTTCGCGGCCATCACCGACACCAGAGCCGGGGGCCCGCCGACCAGCAGCTCGTCCAGCCGGCGCAGATCAACCACCCCGGAGGAATCGACCGGGATCGTCTGCACGGCATCAGGCGCGAACCGGCCGCCTGCGAGCACCGACGCATGCTCGATCGCCGAGACCAGGAGGCGTGCGACCGCACCGGCGGGCGCCTTCAGTCCCGGGCTCAAAGCCAGCACATTGGCCTCGGTTCCGCCGGAGGTGAACACGACGCGGCGGGCGACGGCGCCGAGCCCGCGGGCGATCACCTCGCGCGCATCCTCCATCAGCCGCCGCGCCTTGCGGCCCTCGGCGTGCACCGATGACGGATTGCCGACCAGGTCCATGGCGGCGATCAGCGCCTGCCGCGCCTCGGGGCGCAGCGGCGTCGTCGCATTCCAGTCGAGATAGATCCTGTCGGCCATCGCTCGCTCTTAGCAAGTTGCGCCCCGACCGGCCACGCTCGTCCGCGCCATGATGATGCTGGAGGCGCGGCGTGGTATCATCGGGCGCAAGCGTGAGATTGAGATAGCGGGTCCGGTGCCATGAACAAGCTCGTCGGCTCGAGGCTGCGTCCGGGTGACCGGACTTTCTACGCGGTCATGGCCGGGCTCTCGATCGGTATCGGGCTCGTCAACGCCCTCTCCGCAGCCCACGACGCCGTCAGACGCGGCGCGGCCTACGATCTCGACAAGCAGCTGGTGTGGGAGATGACGAGCATCGTCGTCATCATCCTGCTGGTGCCGCTGCTGGCCGTCACCGTTCGATCGATCCGGCGCGGTCCGCCTGCCACAACCCGTCACCTCGCGCTCGCCGTTGCCGCCGTCGTGGCCTTCTCTGCGCTTCACATCATCGGCATGGTGACGCTGCGCAAGCTTCTGATGTGGAGTGCGGGCGGCGCCTACGACTTCCAGCTCTCACTCGCCACCGTCGTGTACGAGTTCCGCAAGGACCTCATGACGGCGCTGCTCATCGGCGCCACGCTCTGGCTGTATGACGGCTATCGCACCAGCGCCACCCCGGAGCCCGCGCCCCAACCTCAACCTCCTGCTCCCGCTACGCTCTGGCTGCGTGACGGCACGAGCCGCATCCGCGTCGCACCCTCCGACATCCTGTGGGTCGCCTCCGCTGGCAACTACGTCGAATACGGCATGGCCGACGGCAAGCAGCATCTGATCCGCGGGACGCTGGCAGCCGCCGAGCGCGAGCTCGAGCGCTTCGCGCTGGTGCGAATCCATCGAGGACGGCTGGTCAACCTGGCCAGGGTGACCGCGGTGTCGCCGCTGCCATCCGGCGATTTCGGCCTGACCTTCGATACTGGGCACACCGTCCAGGGCAGCCGCCGCCATCGCAGCGCCGTTCAGCAGCTTGAGCAGGCCCCGCACTGAACAAGGGGGTCAGAAAAACTCCAGTATTTTCATTGGATTGCAGGAGTATCCGGGTCCCGCCCCGTGATCCCTTCACGGCGCATCAGACGCGGAATCGCGTGCTCCCCGCCCGCCGCAGCCCTGTCGCCGGGCGTTGAAAATCCTTGCTTTTTGCCCTGCGCTCCATGTTAGAAGGCCAACTTCCAGTCACGCCCGCGCCGCTCCGTCCAAGCGAACGGATGGCGCTCGATCACCACTTTTCCTGATGACATCGTCGGCGAGCGCCAGATGAGGCAAGGACGAAGTCGGTCGATGCCCTGCCAAGGATTCTCTGATGCCTGAAGTCATCTTCAACGGTCCGGCCGGCCGCCTCGAGGGCCGTTACCATCCGGCGAAGCAGAAGAACGCGCCGATCGCGATGATCCTGCATCCGCATCCGCAGTTCCACGGCACGATGAACCATCAGATCGTGTACCAGTGCTACTACGCGTTCGCGCATCGCGGCTTCTCGGTGCTGCGCTTCAACTTCCGCGGCGTCGGCCGCAGCCAGGGCTCGTTCGATCACGGCACCGGTGAGCTTTCAGACGCTGCCTCGGCGCTCGACTGGGCGCAGACCATCAACCCCGAGGCCCGCGCCTGCTGGGTCGCCGGCTTCTCGTTCGGCGCCTGGATCGGCATGCAGCTTTTGATGCGCCGTCCCGAGGTCGAGGGCTTCATCTCGATCGCCCCGCCCGCCAACCTCTACGACTTCTCGTTCCTGGCGCCCTGCCCATCGTCGGGCCTGATCGTGCACGGCGAGAAGGACGCGGTGGTGCCGCCGAAGGACGTCAACACGCTGGTCGAGAAGCTGAAGACGCAGAAGGGCATCGTGATCGACCAGCAGGTCATCCCCGGCGCCAACCACTTCTTCGACGGCAAGCTCGAGCCGCTGATGGAGACGATCACGGCCTATCTGGACATGCGCCTCGCCAATGTGAGGTGAGGCGGCGCGCGTCATGCCTGGATTGGCTTGAACCTGAAGCCGCGGATCTTTTCCGCCCGCAACGCGTCGACGACTATATCGTCGACGATGAGTCTGGTTTCTGCGTAGATCAGGCGAAATGCGTGAGCTGACCTTACGACCTCCGGCCGCATCTTGACATCGACCAGCCCCAGATAATTTTTGATACCCGGAACATCGTCCTGGTAGCGAATCACTGAGCGTTCTTCGTCGACGCAGTCGAGCATCCGCATGATGTAGACGAACCAGTATGCGGGTCCCGGCTCAGGAAATTTGCTGTAGTCGACGATCACTTTCTGGAATGCGAAGGCCTCCGGGTCGAGCCGCTCCAGCAATTGTTTGAGTCGGTCCGAAATCAGCCAGATGCACAACGTGACCGGCTCCGCGTCCCGCAAGGCGCTCAATTTGCGCGAACGCGCGAATGTGATCCGTGGTGGTTCGGTGAAGTTCACTCCGTAAAAGGGCTGTTCAGTGGCCGGACAGAACCCCTCCATCTGCTCGGACTCGTTCACCCATTGATGGATCGCAGTCTTGCCAGCGCCAGCAAAGTCGATCTCGAGAGAATAGTAGGTTCGCCGCCGTCCCGTGCCCTCTCTCGTTTTGTCGTCGCCAGGCATCCCGAACTCTCCGTTGCGATCGCCATTGTTGGCCATCCGGCTCAGGCTTTCAATGGTCGCTGCTGAGAGCGAGCGAACAGACGCACAACTGTCCGCTGAAGCTCCTCTGACCATGAAGCGTCGCATGTCCGGTTTACCCAAACCGACGTGCCTTAAGGCACCGCTGTCATCACCCGCGAAGGCGGGTGATCCAGTACGCCGCGGCCTATCGGCTGATCATCGGCGTCTCGGAATACTGGATCGTCCGGTCAAGCCGGGCGATGACACTGAGTGGGCGTGAGCGCTCGGTAAGACAACAACCTTCCTACGCCGCCTGCTTCAATAAATAAGCATCGTGCCGCATCAGGAACGTGCGGAGCAGTTGCGGATAGTCGTTGCTGACGGCCGTGATCACGCTCGGCCGCTGTGCGAGCCGATCACGCCAGGCTCGCACCTTCGGCGTTGATACAAAGATGCCGAGATCGCCGTACGTGTCGAATACATCGAAGTAGCGGAAGATCGGCGCGAACACGGCGTCGACCAGACTGAAGCTGCGGCCCGCAAAATACGGTCCCTCGCCCAACGCCGCTTCGACACGGGCGAACTTCGCCGCCAGCGCCTCGCGTTTGGCTGCGAACACCGCGGCATCCTGCGTCGTCTCCAGTCCCCAGAGATCGCCCAGGATCGCCGAGCCGAACTCCATCCAGGCGCGATGCTGCGCACGCGCCAGCGCGTCCTCGGGATGCAGCCTGGCGCCACCTTGCGTGTCCTCGATGTACTCGCAGATCACGTTGCTCTCGAACAGCGCCACCTCGCCTTGCGGCGTTGGCACCAGCAGCACTGGCACCTTGCCGAGCGGCGAGAGCTTCAGGAACCATTCTGGCTTGTTGGCGAGATCGATGTCGATCCGCTCGAACGCGACGCCCTTCTCGGTGAGCGCGATGACCGCGCGTTGCACATAGGGGCAGAGCGTGTGGCTGATCAGCTTCAGGGAGGGCGACATGACATCCTCGGCAGTTTGATGCAGATGCATCAAAATAGATGCATTCGCATCCATCTGTCAAGGTTCATGCAAATGCATGCATCAGGGCCGCGCGATCACCCCGCCCGTCATCGGCATCGGGACGCCCGTCGTGGTCGGATAGCTCAGCGGCAGCCCCTTCATGCCGCGCACCGCGAGGAAGCCGAAAGCCTGGGCCTCCATGGCATCGGCCGACCAGCCGAGCGCGTCAGCCGATTCGACGCTCGCCGGCGCGAGGCGCTCCCTGAGCATCCGCATCATGGTGTGGTTGCGGGCGCCGCCGCCGCAGACGATCCAGCTCGCCGGCGGCTTCGGCAGCAGCGGGATGATGCGGGCGATGGCGGCGGCCGTGAATGCGCTCAGGGTCGCCGCGCCGTCGGCAGGCGACACGTCGCCGAGCCGAAGGGCGGCGAAATCATTGCGGTCGAGCGATTTCGGCGGCGGCAGGCTGAAGAACGGCAGAGCCAGCGCGCTCGCGATCCAGGCCTCATCCGCAGCGCCCTGCTCCGCGACGCGGCCGTCCTGATCGAACGCCTGCCCGGTGGTCCGGAGCATGAAGTCGTCGAGCAGCGCATTGCCGGGACCGGTGTCGCAGGCGATCAGCACGTCGTCGCCGTCGATATAGGTGATGTTGGAGACGCCGCCGATATTGACCACGGCGATCGGCCCCGGGCGTGACAGCGACTGCGCCAGCGCGCGGTGATAGACCGGCACCAGCGGCGCGCCCTGCCCGCCGAAATCGACGTCGGCGGCGCGGAAATCGTGCATCACCGGAATGTGGATGGCCTTGGCCAGCGCGGCGGCGTCGCCGATCTGCACGGTGAGGCGCCGCTCGGGGCGATGCAGCACGGTCTGCCCGTGGAAGCCGATGATATCGATGTCTTCCGGCATCAGCCGGTGCTGCGAGAGAAAAGCGGCGATCGCCTCCGCGTGCGCGGCCGTGACCGCCAGCTCGGCGTCCCGGACCGGCCCGGGCCTTGCTTCGCGACGCTCGATCTGCACCGCGGCCGCCAGCGCCTCGCGCAACAGGCTGCGCTCGGCAGCGCTGTAGGGCCGGTAGCCGGAGGGGCCGAGGCTCTTGACCTGCCGACCGTCGGTCTCGATCAGGGCCACGTCCACCCCGTCGAGCGAGGTGCCACTCATGAGGCCAAGTGCGGTCAGAATCATTGCGATCGAACCCGAAAACCCTGCCCTGATAGCCAAGTACGGCCGATTTGAGGTCCCGCCCGAGCCGTCCACATGCTTGTACAAGCCCGGCGCATCTTATAATGCCACAACGCCCGTAGCCGTGGCATGTGCGCCAGCACCTTGCCCCGACAAGCGGTCAATACCGTAAACAAAAGCTCAGAGCGGCCCGACAATGACTGGCTTCAAGTCTGATTTCCTGAACGTGCTGCAGAGCCGCGGCTTCATTCATCAGTGCTCGGATTTCGAGGGCCTGGATGCGCTCGCCGCCAAGGGCCAGGCGACCGCGTATGTCGGCTATGACTGCACCGCACGCTCGCTGCACATCGGCAACTTCCTGACCATGATGATGCTGTACTGGCTGCAGCAGACCGGGAACAAGCCGATCACGCTGATGGGCGGCGGCACCACGATGGTCGGCGATCCCTCCGGCAAGGACGAGACCCGCGCGATGCGCACGGTCGAGGAGATCGAGGCCAACAAGGCCTCGATCCGCGGCGTGTTCGCAAAAGTGCTGCACTATGGCGACGGCGCCAGCGATGCGATCATGCTCGACAATGCCGAGTGGCTGACCCAGCTGAAGTGGATCGAGATGCTGCGCGACATTGGCCGGCACTTCTCGGTCAACCGCATGCTGACGATGGATTCAGTGAAGCTCCGGCTCGAGCGCGAGCAGGAGATGAGCTTCATCGAGTTCAACTACATGGTCTGCCAGGCCTACGACTTCGTGGAGCTTGCGCGGCGCACCGGCTGCCGGCTGCAGATGGGCGGCTCCGACCAGTGGGGCAACATCGTCAACGGCGTCGAGCTCGGCCGCCGCATGGGCACCGAGCAGCTGTTCGCGCTGACTACGCCGCTCCTGACCACCGCTTCCGGCGCCAAGATGGGCAAGACCGCGCAGGGCGCGATCTGGCTCAATGCCGACCAGTGCAGCCCGTATGATTTCTGGCAGTACTGGCGCAACACTGAGGACGCCGACGTCGTCAAGTTCTTAAAACTGTTCACGACGCTGCCGCTGTCCGAGATCGAGAAGCTCGGCGCGCTGCAAGGCGCCGAGATCAACGAGGCCAAGAAGGCGCTGGCGGATGCGGCGACCACGCTGCTGCATGGCGAGGAAGCTGCGCGCACCGCCGCCGAGACCGCACGCCGCACCTTCGAGGAAGGCGCGATCGCCGAGAACCTGCCGACGGTCGAGGTCATCAGGTCCGAGCTCGATGCCGGCCTCGGCGTGCTCAACGCCTTCGTCAAGGCCGGCCTCGTCGCCTCCAACGGCGAGGCGCGGCGGCAGATCAAGGGCGGCGGCCTGCGCGTCAACGACGTCGCCGTTACCGACGAGAAGATGGCGCTGACGGCTGCACAATTGACCAGCGAGGGCGTGATCAAGCTGTCGCTCGGCAAGAAGCGGCACGTGCTGGTCAAGCCTGCATAGCCGCATTCGTTTTTGGCTGCTTGTCAGGGCGCGCTGGAGAGCGCTCCCTGACGGCCATGACGATCAGCGCGCCGCAAGAGCCAGCGCCAGCCGAGGAAACATCAAGCCCGCCACGTGCACGCATGGCGTTCGCCGTGCTGGGCCTGTGCTTCGCATTGTCGGTACTCGGCCGCGGCCTCGGCGAAAGCTTCACCGTCTTTCTCAAGCCGATCTCCGACAGCTTTGGCTGGGACCGCGCGGAGGTGGTCTCGATCTATTCGCTGACGGCGCTGGCGGGCGGCCTCGCCGCGCCCGTCATCGGCCGGCTGTTCGACCATTCCGGACCGCGAACGGTCTACGCGCTGGGGCTCCTCCTGCTCGGCTCGGCGTTCACGGCGGCCGCGCATGCGGAGGCGCTGTGGCAATTCCAGCTCAGCATCGGGCTGTGTGTCGGCATCGGCATCGCGCTGATCGGCAACGTGCCGAATTCGATCCTGCTCGGACGCTGGTTCGGCCAGAAGCTGCCGACCGCGATGGCGGTGATCTATTCGGCGACCGGCGCCGGCGTGCTGCTGCTGCTGCCGGGCTCGCAGCTCCTGATCGACGCCATCGGCTGGCGCAGCGCCTATCAGCTGTTCGGCGCCGCCGCCTTCATCCTGCTGGTGCCGCTGGCGCTGCTGCCGTGGCGGCTGTTTGCCGCCGGCGCGCCTGATATCATCAGGCCGATTGCCGACGAACTCGCTGACGATGCCTGGACGTTGTCGCGGGCGCTGCGCCATCACGCCTTCTGGGCGCTGTTCTCGACCTTCTTCTTCACCGCCGTCGGCATGTATGCGATCGCGCCGCAGGTCGTCGCCTATCTGATCGATTCAGGCTTCGCGCCGCTGCAGGCCGCCACCGCCTGGGGCTTTTCGGGCGTCGTGCTGCTGTTCGGCATGCTCGGCGTGTCCTGGCTCGACGGGCTGATCGGGCGCAGGCCCTCGGTGCTGTTGTCCTACGCGGTGTCGATCGCCGGCATCATCATGCTGTGGGCGCTGCAATTCGCGCCCAACATGGTCCTGCTCACCGGCTTCGTGATCTGCTTCGGCAGCATGATCGGCTCGCGCGGGCCGCTCTTGTCGGCCACTGCGATGAAGATCTTCCGCGGCAAGCGGGTCGGCACGATCTACGGCGCGATCACGATCGGCAGCGGACTCGGCTCGGCACTGGGCTCGTGGAGCGGCGGCGTCATCCACGATCTCACCCACGGCTACGACGCCGTGATCGCGCTCGCGCTGGTCAGCGTCGTCATCGGCATGATCCCGTTCCTGGTGGTGCCGGCGCTGCGGCGCTGATGCGCGAGCTCAGTTGTTCGGCGCGGTTTCCGGGGGCGGATAAGGCTGCTGGCCGGTATTGAATCTGAAGATGTTGCGGAACACGCCGGGCATGATCGCGGAGACCGGATTGAGGTTCACCACCGGCTTGCCGGGCGTGCCGACCACTTCGAAGGTCACGCCGAACACGCCTTCGCGATTGCCGTTGCCCAGCAGCAGGCCGATCAGGGGAATCTGGCCGGGAATGTTGTTCAGCCCGCAAGCCGGGATCATGGTTCCGCTCATGCGGACCTGGCTCACATTGTAGTCGATGTTGCCTTCGATCGTCAGGCAGATCGCCGGCCCCTGCACCGAACCGTCGCGGACCGACAGGAAGCCGGGTTGCCGGGTGAACTCGGCGCGCGCCGTATTGAAGCCTACGGCTTGTCTGCCGGCGCCACCTCCACCGGCGAGGGCACGATCGAGCGCTGGCTCATCCTTGACGCTGAAGTTGCGCATGTTGACCAGGCCCTCCTTTGGCGAGGAGTCCGCCGTCGGCGGCTCCACGGCAAGCTCGAGCTGGCCTCCAATCACCTTGGCGTAAGTGTCGGTGAATTTGAGAAGGGCACCGGCATCGTCGGTCAGGAGATAGATCACTTCGCGGCCCTGGCGCCGTCCGCTGCGCTGGTCCGCGGCAGGCGCATCGCGGCCGACGCGCAGATCGGCGGTGACCGGCGTGTCGCGACCGATCTTGCCGGCGAGGTTGAAGCTCTTGAACGCGCCGCCGCGCCGCGACAGCTTCACGTCGACGCCGCGCATCGTCTCGCCGTTGAAGCCGGTGACCACGCCGAGCTTGACCTCGGCATCGAAGTCGACATTCGAGCGCGACTTGTTCTTGTCGGCATCCTTGTTGGTGCCGGAGATCGCCGACTTCAGGAAGCCCTTGCCGTCGAACAGGTCGCCGCGCATCGACAGCTTGAGCACGCCGTCCTGGCCGCGCTCGGCCTTGATCTGCGTCTTGTCGCCATCCGACGGCGCGTAGGTCGGGAAGTTGGCGTTCATCAGGTCGCCGTTCTGGTCGACCTCGAGCGAGCCCTTGATGGAGACGCCGCCGCCCTCGATGTTGATGTCCTCGAAGCGCGTCGACTGCGGCTTCGACACCACGTTGAAGGTCGCCTTGCCGGACCTGCCCGGATTCTTCACCCAGCCCGGCAGCAAATTGTCGAGCTTCAGCTTGGTGAGATCAGCCTCGACGCCGATCCGGCTGTCGCGATCGGGGCCCGACGCGATCTTGCCATTGAGCTTCAACGGCACGTCGCCTGCCATCGCGGTGCCTAGATCCAGGCCGAGTCGGGCCCGGCTGGCGTCGTCGAGCGTCGCCTGCATCCGGATGTCGGCGTCGCCGTCGGTCGGCTTGCGATAGTCGAGCGTGGCCGGCTGGCCGTTGATCTTGACGTCGCCCTTGACCTGGTAGCCGGCGGTGTTGGCCACGATCTTGAGCGTGTTGGCCTCGAGCTTCTGCCCCATCACCAGCTTGTCGGCGGCAAAGCCGTTGAGATCCGCCGTGACCGCGTAGCTGGTGTCGGCCTTGGTCAGCTCGCCCTTGACCGGCATCGCCAGGTTGACGGTGGCCTGGAACGTTCCCTTGGTCTGGTTCGGATCGATCGGGATCGCCGTGGTGTCGCTGAGCCGGTCGGACGAAAGGATCTCCGCGGCGGCCGCGACCGGGCCGTCGACGCGCATGCGCACCTTCGACGGCGACGGCTTCGGCGCCATGTCCGGCACTTCGAACACGGCATCGGAGACGTTGAGCTTGCGCCCTGCCGGCGTATCCGCGACGCCCTGCCCGAGCGTCACGGTGGCGGTGCGGCCAGTCACATGCGCCTTCAGATCCGCATCGCGTATCGACGGCAGGCCGTCCACGGGATGGACGGTGACGTTGCTGGCGACGACGTTGACGTCGAGGCCGTCGTCGGGAATCGGCGGTCCCTTGCGCGGCAGGTTGCGTGTCGGCGAGTTGACCGCGACGTCCATCCGCTGCACCGAGCCTTTCTCGATGCGCTCGATCATCCAGGCGCGCACCTCCGGCACGATCAGCGCCGGCCAGATCCGCTTCATCGCGAGCGCCGGCATCGGCGTCGCGGCGAAGCCGAGCTTGAGCCTGGGCTCGCCGGCATAGTCGATGCTGCCGGTGCCGGCGATGCCGATCTCGCCGTTGGACACCTCGGCCTGCGTCAGCAGCACGCGCTTGCCTTCGGTGTCGAAGCGCACGTTGATGGAGATGCGGCTGAAGATCAGCGGCGGGTCGTTGGCGATCGCGCCGAGCAGGATCGTGCCGCTGCTCAGATTGAGCCGCCAGTCGTTGTTGACGTCGTTCGGCGGCTCGAGATGGGCGTTCAGCGTGATGCGGTTGGCGCCCGAGATCACCCGGAACGGCGCGACCAGCACGCGGCGGCCGGCGTCCCACTCCATGTTGATCTCGGCCTGATCGATCGCCATCGGATAGTCGGGCGTGTCGGTGTCGATGACGTTGCCGGCGCCGATGTTGATCTTGCCGCGCAGATAGGTCGGCAGCCCGTCGCGGCCGAGCTCGCCCTTGATCTCTCCGGTCAGCGGCAGGTCCGCAAAGTAGGTGAGATCCTTCAGCCGCAACGCCAGCAGGATGTTGCTGGTCGAGACCTTGTCGGCCTTGATGTCGATGCTGCGCACGCCGTTGGCCGGCGGGCCGACCAGCACCCGCAACTGCCAAGGCTTGGCGCCCTCCTCGCCGAGGCTGAGCGCCACGCCGCCGCCGGACGGACGGCGCAGGCTGAGGCTGATGTTCTCGAACGTCCACTTGTTGCCGCGCTGCTGATCGTCGACCACCAGCACGCCGTTCTTCAGTCCGATCTCATTGAGGTTCTGGCCGTCAAGCCCGGTCAAGCTGAGGCTGTCGAGCCAGTCGAGCCCGGCGAGCAGGCCGTTCTGGGCGGCCGCGGGCGGATTTGCCGGGGCGGCCTGCGGCGCACTGGCCTGAGGCGCGGCCGCGGTCGGAGCCGGGCCCTGCTGACCCGGCCGCGGAAAGGTCGGCGGCAGGCCGGCATCGCGCTTGCTTGCGACGCCGGTGGCCAGCGGCTTGGCGGTATCGCCGGTGGAGACGGTGACGGTGCCGTCGGAGGTGATCCGGATCGAAAGCTCGGCGTCGACGAGCTTCAAACTCTCGGCGCGCAGCTGACCCATCAGCAGCGCCGGGCCGGACAGCCGCACCTCGGCCTTGGGCGCGCTGGCGACCACGGCACGATCCTGATCGCGCACGACGATGTCGCGGATCCGGACCGCGACGCGGATCCGGCCGGCGCGTTCGATCTGGGTGCCGCCAACTTCGACCGTGTTGCCGTGACCGATATTGTCCGCGATCGCCGCCGCCAGCCAAGGCGTTGCGATGTCGAGGCTGATCGGACCGACGCCGAGCCGCAGCCACAATCCGGCGAAGCCGACGCCCAGGATCAGAACCAGCAGCACCAGCGAGACCAAAGAGCGCCGCAGCAGCCGGCCCTTGCGCCGCTCGATCCGTTCCGCCCCGACCGCGCTGGAACGCGACAACAGGCGGCGCGCGCGCGTGCCAGCGGCCTCGTCGTGCTCGGCTGCGTCCTCAGGCAGGTCAGCGACGTCCCAGTCGGCGTCATCCCACTGTTGGCCCTGGGTGTCCGCTTGCAGATGGGGCCGGTGGGGTGATGTCTGTCTTGCCATTGCCTCTCGGTGCTGGCCCCTGGTGTCCAAAATGGTGGTGACAATCTGGCCTCGGCCAGATTGGTCGCCGATGTGGCCCCGACCGTTCACGGGGCGCGCCCTTCGCTCGCCGGCATCGCCCGCTTCCCGTCGACCCCCGTCACGCTGCAACGGGCGCTCTCAAATCGCCTGCCGCCGTCACGTCCGCAACGCGGCACGGACGAAGCGCAAAATCCCCATCACTATATCCTGCCGCCGGCGGCTTTGCCCACCCGCTCGTGCCGGCGAACCGGCGCCTCCCCCCGTCCCTGCTCATTTTGGTGCGGGGACGTCTGATCCGGAGATGGTACGAGAGTCGTCATGGCTTTGGTACTCACGCGTGCTGGGTACCCATGATTGTCCGGCCATCGCAAGAGGCATGGCCTCCGGCGCGCCGGACCACGGATGCAGGATCGATCCCGGGACACCGGACAAGAACCGAGATGGTTTCATTTTTGAGCCGCTGAAAGCGACGAAAGGAAGGCGTATGTCAAAGGAATCACGGAAGAAATCCTCCAACCCGGCGTCCTACGGAGCAGCCGCCGGGAACCGCCTCGCCATGGCGGCCAGCAAGGCGGCCAAGAAGACCAGCAAGCCGACAACGGCGAAGCCGGCCAAGAAGACCACCACCAAGGCCGCAAAGTCCGTGACCACCAAGGCTGCAGTTGCAAAGCCGGCCACTGGCAAACCCACGGCAAAAGCGGCGAAGACCGCTCCGGCCGCGCCGGGAACCGGACTTGCCGACGGCGCCAAGGCGCCGGCCTTCAAGCTGCCGCGCGATGGCGGCGGAACCGTTTCGCTCGCCGACTATGCCGGCAAGAAGCTCGTGCTGTTCTTCTATCCCAAGGCCAACACCCCCGGCTGCACCAAGGAGGCGATCGACTTCACCCGGCTGTCGAAGGACTTCGCGGCCACGGGCACGGCGGTGCTCGGCGTGTCAGCCGATTCGGTCAAGGCGCAGGACAATTTCCGCGACAAGCACGATCTCGCCGTGCCGCTGATCTCCGACGAGACCCACGGCATGCTCGAGGCGTATGGCGCGTGGGGCGAGAAGTCGCTCTATGGCCGCAAGTTTCTCGGCATCATCAGGAGCACGGTCCTGATCGGCGCCGACGGCCGCGTCGCCAAGGTCTGGCGCAACGTCAAGGTCGATGGTCATGCCGATACGGTGCTGGCGGCCGCGCGCGACCTGTAGAAACACGCGGCGGGGTGTTGGGGAAAAATTAACCATGCAGGGGTCAAATCCCTCCCGTAAATGACGCCGCTGGACGTAACGAGCTCCAGCCGGCGCGGGAGTGCCGATGTCGCATCGTTCCGGCCATCACGCCGACTATCCCCAGCACCATTCTCATGACCGCGGGCATGGCCATCATCATCGGCGCGCGCCCGCGCCTCATCCGGCCCCTGCTCCGGCCGCCGCCGCGTCGCAGAGCGACTACACGCTGGTGCATGCCGGCAAGCAGGTGCGCATCGGCCCGGTCGTGTTCTGGATCGTGGTCGGCACGGTCAGCCTGCTCGGCGCGTGGTCGGCGGCGACCGCGACCTATTTCGCGTTCCGCGACGACGTGCTGACCCGGCTGATCGCGCGCCAGGCCGAGATGCAATACGCCTATGAGGACCGCATCGCCGAGTTGCGCGCCAAGGTCGACCGCGCCACCAGCCGCCAGCTCCTCGACCAGGAGCAGTTCGATCAGAAGCTCGACCAGATCCTGAAGCGGCAGACCGCGCTCGAAGGCCGCGCCACCGCGCTCGGCAGCATGCCCGACATCACCGGCTCGATCCGCGCGCCGGCCCGTGGCCCGGCGATCGAGCCACCCTCGGCGCCATCAACGCCGAAACCGTCGCCGATCAGCGACACCGTGATCTTCACCGCGCCGCCGGACCGCGAGGCCCGGCTCGAATCGCGCAGCCCCGTCATGGCCAATGTGCAGCCGAGCCAGTCCACCAAGCTCGCCGGCGTCGACAACGTGCTGACGCGGCTGACGCGCTCGCTCGATCAGGTCGAGGCGCGGCAGGTCGCGATGCTGGCCTCGGCCGAGGAGACGCTGGAATCGAAGCTGCGGCGAATGCGCGGCGTGATCACCGATCTCGGCCTCGACATGGGCCAGCTCGAAGCCGCGACGCCGAAGGGGGCCATGGGCGGCCCGTTCGTGCCGGTCAAGCTCGGCGCCGAATCCGGCCCGTTCGAGCGCCAGCTCTACCGCATCAACATCACCCGCGCCCAGGTCGACAAGATGAACCGGACGCTGTCGCTGGTGCCGTATCGCAAGCCTGTCATCGGCGAGGTCGAGTTCACCTCGGGCTTCGGCGTGCGCTCGGATCCGTTCCTCGGCCGCCCGGCCATGCATACCGGCCTCGATTTCCGCGCCGCCACCGGCGATCCCGTCCGTGTCACCGCCAATGGCAAGGTGGTCAATGCCGGCTGGTCCGGCGGCTATGGCCGCATGGTCGAGGTCGATCACGGCAACGGCCTGTCGACGCGCTACGGCCATCTCTCGGAGATCAACGTCAAGATCGGCCAGCAGGTGAAGATCGGCGACATCATCGGCGAGGTCGGCTCGACCGGACGCTCGACCGGCCCGCATCTGCACTACGAGACCCGCATCGACGGCGAAGCCGTCGACCCGCAGAAATTCCTCCGCGCCGGCGTAAGGCTGAGTGCGGGTTAGCTATCAGCTGCAGTCCTGCTGAAGCCGGGCCATCACGCGACGAATAAGCTTCGTTTGAGCCCGACTTTCTCCAACCGTCATTCCGGGGCGCGCGCAGCGCGAGCCCGGAATCCATAACCACGAACGGGTGTGAGGGAGCTCGATCGATGTTCCGCCATCTCGCTCTCCCCACTACGGCCTGTGAGTATGGATTCCGGGCTCGCGCTACGCGCGCCCCGGAATGACAGCGAGGAGAGAGGTTCGGCCTCGAAGTGCTACCTCGCTGAGTGCTCTAAGCCACCAGCGCATCCAGGAACCGCGACAGGTCCTCCCACAGCTCGCCCGGCTCTTCCAGGCCGATGCTGAGCCGCACCAATCCTTCCGCCGCATTCCATGGCCGCACCGTGCGGTCGGTCATGACGTCCATCGGCACGATCAGGCTGTGGGTGCCGCCCCAGGAAGCGCCGATCGCGAAAAGGCTGAGATGCCCGAGCGCGGAATAGATTCGCGCGGAAAACTCCGGCCGGATGACGACGCTGAACACCGCGCTCGCGCCGGAGAAGTCGCGTGCAAACACCTCGTGCCCCCCACAGGACGGCAGCGCCGGGTGCAGCACCCGCGCGACCGCCGGCGCAGCTTGCAGCCGCTCGGCAAACTCGCGCGCGACGCGGCCGCTATGCGCCATCCGCACGCCCATCGTCTCGATACCGCGTAGCGCCAACGCCGCCTCGTCGGGCGACACGCCGATGCCGAGCACGCCCAGCACATCCTTCAGCGCCTTGCGCAACGCGAGATCCTTGACGGTGATGGAGCCGAGCAGCAGGTCGGAATGCCCGCCGACATATTTCGTCAGCGCCTCCACCGCGAAGTCGACGCCGTGCGCCAGCGGCTTGAACAGCAGCGGACTGGCCCAGGTGTTGTCGCAGCCGGTAAGCACGCCTCGCGCCTTGGCCGCCCTGATGATGGCGGGCACGTCCTGCACCTCCATCGTTCCCGATCCCGGCGATTCCAGCCAGATCAGCTTCGTGCTCGCGTCGATGAGATCGGCGATACCGCCGCCGATCAGCGGATCATAGACCGCATGCGCAATGCCGCGCGAGGCGAGATAGTCGGCGCAGAGCTCACGCACCGGCGGATAGACGTGATCGGGAATCAGCACCTTGTCGCCCGGCTTGAGCACGGCGAGCATCGTGATCGCGACCGCAGCCTGTCCTGATGGAACCAGCACGGTGCGCTCGCCGCCATGCAGCGCTGTGATCTGCGCCTCCAGGGTCCGCGTCGTCGGCGTGCCGTGCAGGCCATAGGTGTAGCCGTCGAACCCGCGTTCGGCGCGCCGTGCAAAATCCTGCGGATCGTCATAGACGATCGTCGAGGCGCGATGGGTCGGCACCGCCAGCGACTTGAAGCCATCTTGGGACACGACAGGATGCTGAACGCAGCGGGTGAGATCGTGCATGGAAACCTCGTGAGTGACATTTGAGATGATCGTATCGCAATCGCGGCGGGTCAGGCGATCGGTTTGGAGGACCAGAACGTGATCGCTCCGGCTGAGACGGAAGGTTCATCTTGAGACACCGTCATTGCGAGGAGCAAAGCGACGAAGCAATCCAGAGTCGCGAGCGCAGCCCTGGATTGCTTCGCTTCGCCGCTTCGCTCGCAATGACGGATGATGGACTGCCGTGATCAACTGCCTGCGGCTGAGCTGCAGCCATGACTGGGATGCGCGGATCGAGCGCAGCGTCGAGCGGCTGGGAGAGCTAGCTTGCGAATTGCTGAGTTAGCTTTGCAGTGCGAACGTCTCGGCCATTTGTCATAGTGGGCAAATCGTGGCGAGGCAAAGTTGGATCAATGACGAGGATTTCAGAAACGCACACGTCCCTGAGGTTTTCCGGCGATGATCTCAACCCCGGCGCGTTGACTGCCCTTCTCGGCGGGACGCCTTCAACATGCGCCAGCAAGGGCGATGTGATCCGCGGCGGACGGATCGCCAAAACCGGCAGTTGGATCGTGCGTGCGGAGCGTCGCGCGCCTGGAGATCTTGACGCACAGGTCGAGGAAATCCTTTCGCCGCTGAGTCAGGACCTGTCGATCTGGCGCAGCCTCGGAAAATATCGACCGTACCTGTTCGTCAGTTTGGTCTTGCAGGAAACCAACGAAGGTCTCGAGATCAGTCCTGACTGCCTTTCCTTGCTCACAGAGCGCGGAATCTTGCTGGGGCTCGATATTTATGGCGCGCGTTCAGAATGGAGAAACATTCAGATCATCGACGGCGCTGACAACGCCACGTTCAGTGTGTTTCAGGCCACCGAGGACGAATTTTATCAGATATTTCCACCCGGTGATCATGACATGGAAATCGCGGAGGACTTCGTTCAGCGCGTGGGCGAAGCCCATGCGGACTTCGTTCTCGGCGCGATCTGGCAGCGCCCGATCCTCAAGCGCGACGTCAATGGGATTCATGGTACGCTCTACTTCAACTACCAATCGAGACGCCAGGATCTGCCGTCCTCGAAGCGTGAGGTCGATCTGGCCGAGAGTTCGATCAACGCCGCTCAGCGAGTGCTGTTCGCAAAACACCGATAAGCGCGAGACTCCGCAGTCGTCATCTCGACAGAGAGCTTCAAGCCCACCGCCTACCGCTTCGCCGGCAGCACGAACACCTGGCCAGGATAGATCAGATCGGGCCGGCGGATCTGCTCGCGGTTGGCGCGGTAGATGACCGCATAGCGGGTGCCTTCGCCGAGCAGGCGCTGGCTGATGTGCCACAAGCTGTCGCCGCGCGAGACCGTGATCGTCCTGACGCCGCGCCGGGCGGGTGACGCCGCCACGTCCTTGAGGTCGCCTGGCGACGCCGATGCAAGCTGCGTGCGCGCGCCGGCAGCGCCACTGCCTTGGGCCGCGGCCGCAGGCAGCGAGGCCGTGGTCAGGGCCTCCGGCACGTTCAACGGCACCTCGGCGCGGGCCTGAACGGTGCCCGTCTTGGCGTCCACCTCGTCGAGCCGCAGCCGGTCCTTGCCCGCCCAGGCGGCATCCTTGATGGTCGCGGTGACGCGCCCGTCGGTGCCGGCCAAAGCCGAGCTGACGAGGCGGTCGTTGACGTAGATCCTGACGGTCGCGCCAGGCTTGGCGCGGCCGCTGACGCGCAGATGGCCGTTGGGCTCGAAATCGACGGCCTCCACCGCGACCGCCAGCGGCGCGGATGACGCCGGCTTCGACAGCACGCGCGTCGGCTGGTCGGGCGCGATGACAGCGACGGTGGCCGGCCGCTTGCCGGCCTCGACCACGACGGCCACGCTCTGCTTGGACGACAGCTCGCGGCCATCCGGCTGCCGCGCCCGCAGGGTCAGCTCGAACGTGCCGGCGGGCAGCGGCGATGGCACCATCGAGAACTGGCCTGCGCGATCGGCCACCACCCGCGCATGCGGCTCGCCGTTGCGCAGCAGCTCGACGGTGGCGCCGGGAGCCGCACGGCCCGCGACGACGGTCTCGCCCGTCGGCTCAACGCTGACCACATCGAACGACGGCTCGTCGCCGGAAGCCGCCGGCGGGGTCACCGGCGCCAGCAGCGCAGCCAAGCCGCTGGCCTGTTGCTGTGCCGTCGCGAGCGCAGCCGCAGCCTGGCTCGCGCCGCCCTTGTCTGCCGCCCCCTGCTCCGCCGTCGCGGCGCGCTGCGGAGCCGCAGGCGTCGGCGCCGCGCTCCCGGCAGCCGCCGGCGCCGCAGCCCCGTCCTGGCGCGCAGCCGTCTGCTCACGCTTGAAGAAAGAGAGGTCGAGACCCATGGTCGAGGCCAAGGCGATGACCAGGCCCGCCGCGACGAACGCCGCAACGGCGCCGCCCATCCAGATCCATCGTCTGCCGTTTCCGGTGCTCATGCGTTGATCCGTCCCTGTTCACGGCGAACACGGAGACGACGGCTCCGTCAGCAGGATTCTCGGCCGGTTTTTAGCATCATGCGGGCAGGAAAGCCATCGTAGGCGGGGGCGCGCATTGAACCGCGCAGCGTTCCCACAGTCGGGCCCTGCGACGCTGACAGGCAGTCTCTCGCCCAAGGCCTGATCGCGCGGGACTGCCGCGAACTTTTCTCTTTCGCTTTTCCAGAATTCGTGTATGATCCGCCCATCCCGCCTCGTTGCGAGGGGCGTACGCGTCGTCACGGACGTTGGGGTGGGATGCGGTGGACGCGGCGGCTGTGCTCGACGGGCATGGCTGCGCGGACGGCGAAGTCGCGTGGTCCTGACCTCCCGACGCTGAGGTTAAGTCCGAGCCGGTGCTGACGCACGGCGCTGATGACGGGGGCAAGAAAGCCCGGTCCCCGGGGAGATCGCGTATAAGCCGTTAAAACCAGCCGCGCGGGGAATGCCGGGTCGATCGGCTGAACCTGTGGTGACTGCCGCCTGCTTTCTTGTCTGCAGGCGGGCCATGGGTGAGGCCCTCACCCGGCATTCCCTGCGCCCTCGTGTCGCGGGCGCGCTGCGATCAACCCGGGTGCTTGCGCGCCGCGGGAGGTTTTTCCGTACGCATTGTCAAGAGCTTAGGTCCGGCGAGCACCTGTCGGCGAGGCGCCAACCGCCTGCCCGATACGTAATCATACGTGCCCAGATTTTACGCAACCTTTAACGGGAGACGGCCCTCCTAGCACTAAAATGACCGCCTGCATCCGCCCTTCGCGTGCAAGCAGGGACAAATGGAGTTTCATCCCGTGCGCCAGAATCTGCCCGTCACCCGAAACGAATACCCGATCACCGACGAGACGCTGATCGTCTCGCGCACCGATCTCAAGGGCAAGCTGACCTACTTCAACGACCAGTTCGTCGATGCTGCCGGCTTTACCTCCGACGAACTGATGGGCCAGCCGCACAACATCATCCGCCATCCCGACATGCCCGCCGCGGCGTTCGAAAATCTCTGGGACACGCTGAAGCAGGGCAAACCGTGGGCCGGCGCGGTCAAGAACCGCCGCAAGAACGGCGACTTCTATTGGGTTCTTGCCACGGCGTCAGCGACCCGCGAGAACGGCGAGATCACCGGCTACACCTCGATCCGCACCAAGCTGCCGGCCGACCAGCGCGCCGAGGCCGAGAAGGTCTATGGGCTGCTCAACCAGAACAAGGCGCAGGACTACGCGATCAGCGCCGGCATCATCCGCCGCCGCTCGATGTTCGATCGCCTGTCGTTCTTCACCGGCACGCTGAAAGCCCGCCTGACGACACTGGCCGCGGTGCTGGGCGTTTTCATGCTGATCATCGGCGCCGCCGGCCTGCTGTCGACGCGATCGTCCGACGCAAGCATGAGGTCGCTGTACGAGGACCGCACGATTCCGCTGGCGCAATTGTTCGAGATCAACGATCGCACCCTGCAGAACATGTCGTCGCAACAATCAGCAGCGGCGAACGGCAAGGCGGGAAAATCGATCGCCGGCATCAGGGCGTTCGTGGACGGAAACAGTGAAAGGATTTCCAAGGTCTGGGCCGACTACATGGCGAGCTACCTGACGCCGGAGGAGAAGGCCGTCGCCGATGCGTACGCGATCAGGCGCAAGGCCTATCTCGAGGAAGGCATCAGGCCGGGCCTGGTCCTGCTCGAGCAAGGCAAGTTCGACGAGGCCAGCCAACACATCGCCACCAAGGGCCACGATCTGTTCGAGGCCGCCAAGCACGAGCTCGACAAGCTCGTTGCCATCCAGGTGAAGGAAGGCAAGGCACTCTACGAGGCAGCCGAAAGCCAGTACCACGCCGTGCTTGCGGTCGTCGCATTGATGATCCTGGCCGGTCTCGCAATCGGCGCCCTGTTCAGCGTGCAGACCATTCGCGCAGTGTTGCGACCGCTCAAGGTGCTCAATGACTCGATGCAGAACATCACCGAGGGCAAGCTCGACAACCGCATCCCGGTGGAGCGCGACGACGAGCTCGGCGAGGCGCTGCGCAACCTCCGGACCGTGCAGGCGATCATCCGTTTCAACAGCGAGGAAGTGAAGGCGATCCAGCGTGCCGGCGAGGTCAAGCGCAAGGCCGAGATGAGCAAGCTCGCCAGCGAGTTCGAAGGCGCGATCGGCGGCATCGTGCAGACGGTGTCGACGGCCTCGTCGCAGCTCGAGACCTCCGCCGGCACGCTCTCCTCCACGGCATCGCGCTCTCAGGAGCTGGCCACCACCGTGGCCGCGGCGTCCGAACAGGCCTCGACGAACGTGCAGTCGGTCGCCTCGGCGACCGAGGAGCTGACCTCGTCGGTCACCGAGATCAGCCGTCAGGTGCAGGAATCGGCGCGGATCGCCTCCGGCGCCGTCGACCAGGCTCGCGTCACCAACGACCGCGTCAACGAGCTGTCCAAGGCGGCGGCGCGGATCGGCGACGTCGTCGAGCTGATCAATACGATCGCCGGACAGACCAATCTGCTGGCGCTGAACGCCACGATCGAGGCGGCGCGTGCCGGCGATGCCGGCCGCGGCTTCGCGGTGGTGGCGTCCGAGGTCAAGGCGCTGGCGGAGCAAACGTCCAAAGCGACCGGCGAGATCGCACAGCAGATCTCCGGCATTCAGGCGGCCACCCAGGAATCGGTCGTGGCCATCAAGGACATCAGCACGACCATCGAGCGGCTGTCGGAGATATCCTCGACGATCGCCGCCGCTGTCGAGCAGCAGGGGGCAGCGACGCAGGAGATTTCGCGCAACATCCAGGAGGCGTCGCGCGGCACCTCCGAGGTCAACACCAATATCGTCGACGTCCAGCGCGGCGCCTCGCAAACCGGCTCCGCCTCCGGCGGGGTGCTGTCGGCGGCGCAGTCGCTGTCGCAGGAGAGCGACCGGCTGCGCCAGGAAGTCGGCAAGTTCCTCGACAATGTGCGGGCGGCCTGAGGCCGGCCGCGCGTTCAGCGCCCGGTCAGGCGGATCGGGCGGCCCTGGCTGATGAAGGCATAGTGGCCGGCGCCGATGCCGCCGACCATCAGCGCCTCGACGACGGGCTCGGCGATCTCGCCGGTCGCCGCCCAGTCGACGACGAAATTGGCGCCGGTGCCGCCACGCGTATCCTTCGTCGGCACGAAGATCTCGACGGTGGCGAACGGCTTCAGCGCCACCGGCTCGCGCAGATGGGCTTCGACCAGCGCGCCGGCCGTGTCGAAATAGTTGATCCGCCGGACGATCAGCGGCCGCTGCTCGGAGGCATTGTGGATGCTCAAGGTGACCGAGAAATCGGCCTGCACCTTGCCCGGATTCATGGCGACGCTGGAATAGACCGGGACGTAGACCGCGCCGCTCACGATCGCAACCTCCGCCGGAACCGCGGTCAGCGAGCTCGCAAACGTCGTGGTCAGGCTGTCGGCCGCCCGCCCCTCGCTCCCTGCGAGCAGCAGCGCCAGCACCGCGATCCCGATGTGACAGATTGCGGGTTTCCTTGCGCCGCGGCGCGACATAAGTTGCCGCCCCGGGGGTTGCTTCATGCATGAACTGATCGGCGACATCACGCTCTGCATCCTGTTTGCGTGGGTGCTTGGACTGGCGGCGCACCGCTGGCGCCAGCCCTCGATTCTCGCTTATCTGGTCGCGGGCTTCGCCATTGGCCCCTTCGGCACCGGCTGGGTCAAGTCCCAGGAATCGATCTCGGTGATCTCGGAGCTCGGCCTGATCTTCATGCTGTTCATGATCGGGCTGGAAATCGACCTGAAGAAGATCATCCGCGCCGGCCCGGTGATTCTGATCGCCGGCGGCGTCCAGCTGCTCGGCGGCGCCGCGCTCGGCATCCTGTTCTTCGTCGCGATCGGCATGCGGATGGGCGCGGAGAGCTACGACGCGCTCTATCTTTGCGTCGCCTGCGCGCTGTCCTCGACCGTCATCATCGTCAAGGTGCTGTACGAGAAGCGCGAGCTCGACACCCTGCCCGGCCGCATCACGCTCGGCGTGCTGGTGCTGCAGGACGTGTTCGCGATCCTGTTCCTGGCGGTGCAGCCGAGCCTCGACGACCTGCATTTCAGCGTCATCCTGCTGTCGTTCGCCCGCGCCGGCGCGCTGGTCGCGATCGCGCTGCTGCTCAGCCGCTACGTGCTGCCGCCGGTGTTCCACCGCATCGCGCGCACCCCGGAGCTGATCCTGCTCGGCGCGCTCGCCTGGTGCTTCCTGATCGGCGAGATCGCCGAACGGCTGCATCTGTCGCGTGAGATGGGCTCGCTGATCGCCGGCGTATCGCTCTCGACCTTCCCTTACGCGCTCGACGTCACCGCCAAGGTCACGACGTTGCGCGATTTCTTCATCACGCTGTTCTTCGTCGCGCTCGGCATGACCATCCCGATCCCGACCATGTCCGTGGTCGGGCTGGCGCTGGTGATCGCGCTGTTCACGATCGCGAGCCGGCTCGTCACCACCTTCACGCCGCTCTACATGATGCGGCAGGGCCTGCGCGCGAGCCTGTTGCCGGCGCTCAACCTCGCCCAGATCAGCGAGTTCTCACTGGTGGTGATCCAGACCGGCGCGGCCGCCGGACATCTCAAGAACGGCACCTCGGCGGCGGCATCTTTCGCTTTCGTGCTGCTCGCGGTGCTCTCGACCTTCGTGATCGTGCGCTCCGATCCGATCGTGCGCCGGAGCATCCCGCTGCTGAAGCGCGTCGCCCTGCGCGACCTGGACACCGCCAAGGACGGCGAGGCCGGCCACGAGGGCGGCCACGCGGCCGGACGGCCGATCGTGCTGCTCGGCTTCTTCCGGACCGCGAGCGCCCTGCTCAGCGAGATCGAGCGCAACCAGCCAGGGCTGCTGGAGCAGATCGGCGTGGTCGATTTCAATCCGGTGGTGTTCCGGACCCTGTCCGATCGCGGCATCCAGGTGACCTATGGCGACATCAGCAATGTCGACACGCTGGTGCATGCCGGGGTCGGCCAGGCCGAGCTGATCATCCTGAGCATTCCGGACTCGCTGCTCAAGGGCGCCAACAACGAGAAGCTGGTGCGGCACGTCCGCAGCATCAACGCGTCAGCCAAGATCGTCGCGACCGCCGACCTGCTCGCCGATGTCCGCGACCTCTACGACGCCGGGGCGGACTACGTGACCGTGCCGCGGCTCAGCGATGCGCAGGTGCTGCTGAACCTGATCCAGGACGCCGGCGCCGGCCTCCTGTTGGAGCGGCGAAGCCAGGCCGAGGCGATGTTGGCCGATCGCCGCGAGGTGCTGCCGTGATGCACATCAACCCCGATCCATCACCCGAAATCCTGCCAGACCCGAGATCATGACAAACAGCCAAGTCCACGTCGTCGACCACCCGCTGGTGCAGCACAAGCTCTCCCTGATGCGCGAGCGCGACCGCTCCACCAAGGGTTTTCGCGAGCTCCTGAACGAGATCGGGATGCTGCTGGCCTACGAGGTCACCCGCGATTTGCCGCTCGAGCTGGTCGACATCGAGACGCCGATCGCGCCGATGAAGGCGCCCAAGATCGCCGGCAAGAAGCTCACCCTGGCGCCGATCCTGCGCGCCGGCGTGGGCTTTCTCGACGGCATGCTGGCCTTGATGCCGTCGGCGCGCATCGCCCATATCGGGCTCTACCGGGATCCGAAGACGCTGCAGGCGGTCGAGTACTACTTCAAGGCGCCGCAGGACCTGACCGACCGCACCGTGATCCTGATGGACCCGATGCTCGCAACCGGCAATTCGGCCTGCGCCGCGGCCGAGCTCTTGAAGGCACGCGGCGCGCGCGACATCCGCTTCGTCTGCCTGCTGGCCGCGCCGGAGGGCATCGCGCAGTTCGAGAAGGAGCATCCGGATATCCCGATCTGGACCGCGGCGATCGACGAGAGACTGAACGACCACGCCTATATCGTGCCGGGCCTCGGCGATGCCGGCGACCGGATGTTCGGGACCAAGTAGCAGGAGTGGTCAGGACGGGCGCGGCGCGAGGCGCAGCAGGTTGAAGATGCGTCCGTCGATCACCAGCAACGCGCTCCCGATCACGAGCGCACCAGCGAGCGCCCGCAGCGAAATGGTCTCGTCGAGGATCAAGGATCCAAGCAGGATCGTCGTCACGGGAATCAGCAGCGTCACCAAGGTCACATTGGTGGCACCGGAGCGACGCATGACCTGAAAGAACACGATGTAGGCGAAGGCCGTCGACAGCGTCGCGAGCGCAGCTATCGCGAGCCAGGTCTGCGGCCCGGGCATCGGCAAGGACCACGGCCGGTCGACCAACCCGGCGATCACGAGCATCATCACGCTCGAGGCGGACAGTTGAAAGGTGGCGGTGGCAAGCGGCGGCGAGTTGGCGAGATGACGCCGCACCAGCAGCGCGGCGATGCCATAGCTGAAGCACGCACCGAGACCGAACAGAATGCCGATGCCGCCACCGGAGGCATCAAGTCCCGCTCCGCCCCTCAGGACTGCGACGCCCACCAGGCCCACGATCAGGCCGGCGATCCGGCGTGCCGAGAGCCTCTCCTCGCCGGCCACGGCCATCACCACGATCGTGAACAGCGGCGTGGTGGCATTCAGAACCGCTGCAAGACCCGACGTGATGTAGGTCTGGCCGATGACGATCAGACAGAACGGCACGACATTGTTGAACAGCGCGACCGCGACATAGGGCCACCAGCCGGCAATGCCCTTGGGAAGGCCGAGCCCGCGCCAGCGCAAGATCGGCAGCAGGATCGCGGCCGCCAAGACGATCCGCAGGAGCACGAGCGTCAGCGGCGGCAGTTCCTTCAAGGCTAGGCCGTTGAAGATGAAGGAGCCGCTCCACAACAGCGACAGCAGACCGAGCAGCGACCAATCCCGCGCATCCATGCCGTCGTTCGGAGAGGTCATTATCGCAACCGCCTGTTCATCTGCGGAGGAACGTTGCAGGCGATACAAGGAGCCGTCCACCCGTTTTGCGCCATCGGAGTGCGACGGCTAGGGCGAGCCTCTCGGCCGCGAGACCAGTTCGATCATGCGGCCCTCGTCGTCGTCGGGCATCGCGGCCTTCGCCCGCGCATAGGCATCGACGGCGGCCTGGGCCATGACGGGACGATCGCCGAGCAGCTCTTCCGCCAGCCGCAATGCGTAGGCCGCATCCTTGTGGCGCAGCGCGGCGGTGAAGCTCGCATCGGCGAAGTTGCGCGCGATCATGCGCGGCGCATGCCGCAGCACTTGCGGACTGGCCGCAACGCCGCCTTGGATCGCTTCCAGCACGAGGTTCATATCGAGGCCGGCCTGCTCGGCGATCGCGAGCCCCTCGGCGAGGCCGGCGATCTGCATCGCGCCGAGCAGATTGTTGATCAGCTTGTAGACCGTGCCCGCGCCGACCGGCCCGAAATGACGAATGGTCGAACCGATCGGCGTCAGATACGGCCGCGCGCGCTCGAGATCGGCGGCATCGGCGCCGACCAGCAGCGTGAGCTTGCCGCTCGCCGCCGCATCGGGCAGTCCGGTTACCGGACAGTCGAGATAGATCACGCCACGCGCGTTCAAGTCGCGCGACAGCCGCAGCGCATGGTCGCGCGACACGGTCGAGCATTCGATCGCAATGATGCCGACTCGCATGGTCGCCGCAGCGCCGTCCGGCCCGAGCCAGACCGCGCGCGACGCCTCGTCATCGGCGACCATGGTGACGACCGCATCAGCATCGATCGCCGCATCGGCCGGAGAGGTCGACCAGCGTGCGCCACGGGCGATCAGATCGTCGGCCTTCGCCTGGCTGCGATTCCACACCGCGACGGAATAGCCGGCGTCGAGGTAACGACCAGCCATGCCATGGCCCATGCGTCCGAGCCCGATGAAGGCGACGCGCGCCACCGCTCAGTCCACGTCGTCGATCACGGCCCCCGGCGTGGTGCCGAAGGCACGCTGCGCCAAGGTGGCGGCCATGAACTCGTCGAGATCGCCGTCGAGCACGCCCGAGGTATCGGACGTCTGCACGCCCGTGCGCAGGTCCTTCACCATCTGATACGGCTGCAGGACGTAGGAGCGAATCTGGTGGCCCCAGCCGATCTCGGTCTTCGCAGCCTGGTCGGCGGCCGCCTTCTCCTCGCGCTTCTTCAACTCGATCTCGTACAGCCGCGCACGCAGCATGTCCCACGCCTGCGCGCGGTTCTTGTGCTGGGAGCGGCCGGCCTGACAGACCACCGCAACACCGGTCGGAATATGCGTCAGCCGCACCGCCGATTCGGTCTTGTTGACGTGCTGGCCGCCGGCGCCGCCGGAGCGCATGGTATCGACGCGGACGTCGGACTCCTTGATGTCGATCTTGATCGAGTCGTCGATGACCGGGAAAATCTGCACCGACGAGAACGAAGTGTGGCGGCGCGCATTCGAATCGAACGGCGAGATGCGGACCAGCCGATGCACGCCGGCTTCCGTCTTCAGCCAGCCATAGGCGTTGTGGCCGGAGATCTGGATGGTCGCCGACTTGATGCCGGCCTCTTCACCCAGCGATTCTTCGAGATACTCGACCTTGAAGCCGTGGGTCTCGGCCCAGCGCGTGTACATGCGCAGCAGCATCTGCGCCCAGTCCTGGCTTTCGGTGCCGCCAGCGCCGGCATGAACCTCGAGATAGGTGTCGAACTTGTCGGCCTCGCCGGACAGCAGCGCTTCGAGCTCGCGCCGGGCGACGTCCTTCTTGAGTTCCTTGAGCGCGTTCTCGGCTTCCTTGACGACGCCAGCGTCGTTCTCGGCTTCGCCGAGCTCAATCATCTCGATGTTGTCGCTGAGCTCACGCTCGACCTTGCCAATGCCAGTCAGCGAATCCTCCAGCGAGGTTCGCTCCTGCATCAGCCGTTGAGCCTTTTGGGGGTCGTTCCAGAGGTTGGGATCCTCGGCGAGCTTGTTCAGCTCGGCGAGCCTTGCCGTCGATGTCTCGACGCCAAAGATGCCTCCTCAGCAGCCCGACAGACTGCTTGATCTCTTCTACGATTTTTTCGATCTCGGCGCGCATATCGCTCTCTTCGGGCCGCAGCCGAACATGCCACGGCGATCATCTCTGGCTGGGGATGTAACGGCGCGCGGTGCAAAGCGCAATCGCCATGCACCGCATCAACCCGAGTTTCACGCGGCCTAATACAGGCTTCCCGTTCCCGGACGGATGATGAAGCTGCCCGCATCCGGCTGGCCCCCGGCCGACGGCGGCATCATGCGGCCGTCGGCGTCGGCGACGCCGATGACCGAGTAGTTGTCCGGCGGCGCCGTACCCGGCTTGAACGCCTCCATGATGGTGCGGCCGCCGTCGCCAGGGCTCGCGCGCAGGCCGGTCTTGGAATCGACGCGCACCAGCTTGATGCCGGCTGGAATCTTGAACGGGGTTGCGGGCTTGTCGGCCAAAGCGAGCTTCATGAAGTCCTTGGCGATCGGCGCGGCCAGATGTCCGCCGGTCGCGGCATTACCTTTGCCGAGCGGACGCGGTTTGTCGTAGCCCATGTAGATCGCGACCGCGAGATCCGGCGAGAAGCCGACGAACCAGGCGTCCTTGGCCTCGTTGGTGGTTCCGGTCTTGCCGGCGATCGGCTTGCCGACCTCCCTGAGCACGGTCGCCGTACCCGCCTGCACCACGCCCTCGAGCATCGAGGTGACCTGGTAGGCGGTCATCGTATCCAGCACCTGCTCGCGGCGGTCGACCAGTTGCGGCTCGGTCTGGTTCTTCCAGCCGTCCGGCGCGTCGCAGCCGCGGCATTCGCGGGCATCGTGCTTGAAGATGGTGTGTCCGTAGCGGTCCTGGATGCGGTCGATCAGGGTCGGCTTCACCCGGCGGCCACCATTGGCGATCATCGAATAGGCCGTGACCATGCGCATCGCCGTGGTCTCGCCGGCACCGAGTGCGTAGGACAGATAATTCGGCAGCTCGTCATAGACGCCGAAGCGGCGCGCATATTCCGAGATCAAGGGCATGCCGACGTCCTGCGCGAGCCGCACCGTCACCGTGTTCAAGGACAGACGCAGCGCGTTGCGCAGGGTCGTGGGACCGAGATACTTGCCGTTCGAGAAGTTGTCGGGACGCCAGACCTGTCCGCCCTGCCCCTGGTCGATCTCGATCGGGGCGTCGACGACCTGGGTCGACGGCGTGTAGCCGTTGTCGAGAGCCGACGAATAGACGATCGGCTTGAACGACGATCCCGGCTGCCGATAGGCCTGCGTGGCGCGGTTGAACTGGCTCTGGTCGAACGAGAAGCCGCCGACCATGGCGAGAACGCGCCCGGTGTTTGGATCCATCGCGACCATGGCGCCGGAGACTTCGGGCAATTGCTCGAGCCGATACTGGCCTTCGACCGGATTGCCCTCCTTGAACAGCGGATCGGCGTAGATCACGTCGCCCGGCTGCAGCACCTGCGCAACCGATGTCGGCACCTTGCCGCGGCCATTGCCGGTCGCAGCACGTGCCCATTTCACGCCGTCGAGCGTGATCAGGCCGGTCTGCCGTTCCTTGCTGACTGCACCGCCGAGCTCGCGCGGCGGCTGGAAGCCGATGCGGGCGGACTGGTCACTGGTCTCGAGCACCACGGCCATCCGCCATGGCGAGATGTCGGAGAGCGACTTGACGTCGGCGAGCTTGACGCCCCAATCGCCAGAAATGTCGAGCTTGGAGACGGCGCCGCGATAGCCCTGCTCCTGGTCGTAACGCACGAGGCCGGCGACCATGGCCTTGCGGGCCATCACCTGAACCTTCGGATCGAGCGTCGTGCGGACCGACAGTCCGCCCTCATAGAGCTTCTTCTCGCCATAACGCTCGAAAATGTCGCGGCGGACTTCCTCGGCGAAATACTCACCCGCAAAGATGTGCGCGCCGGTGTTGCGGCTGGCGATCGTCAGCGGGTCCTTGCGCGCCTTCTCGGCATCGGCCTGCTTGATCCAGCCGTTCTCCAGCAGGCGGTCGACGACGTAGTTGCGGCGCTCGATGGCGCGGTCACGGTTGCGGATCGGATGCAGGCTGCCCGGCATCTTCGGCAGCGCCGCCAGATACGACGCTTCCGCGACCGTGAGCTCGTTGACCGACTTGTCGAAATAGACCAGCGACGCCGCGGCAATGCCGTAGGCGCCGGAGCCGAGATAGATCTCGTTCAGATACAGCTCGAGGATCTTGTCCTTCGAATAGGTGCGCTCGATGCGCATCGCCAGCAGCGCTTCCTTGATCTTGCGCGCGAACGACACCTCGTTGGTGAGCAGGAAGTTCTTGGCAACCTGCTGGGTGATCGTCGAGGCGCCCTGCGGGCGCCTGTTCGAGCCGAAGTTCTGGGCATAGACCACCGCGGCACGCGCCATGCCGGTGAAATCGATGCCGCCGTGCTCGTAGAAGTTCTTGTCCTCGGCCGCGAGGAAGGCGTTGATCACGAGCTTGGGAACCGCCTGGATCGGCAGGTACAGCCGACGCTCCCTGGCATATTCACCGACCAGCGAGCCGTCGACCGCGTGCACGCGGGTCATCACCGGGGGCTCGTAATCCTGCAGCTGGGAATAGTCGGGCAGGTCCTTGGAGAAATGCCAGATCAGGCCGGCCGCAGCCGCCACGCCCACCAGGAAAACAACGGTACCGGCCGCGAACAGGAAGCCCAAAAACCGCACCAGAAAGCGCATCGGCAATTATCCGTTCCAACTCTTGTTCATCTCTTGGCTTGGGGCGCGCGGTGCGTCCCAAAAGCGCTGCCGCGAAAATCACGCGGTCGGCCGCAATGCCGCCTAACCCATGCCAGAAAACCGCACGGTCAAGCCCATCGACGGTGAAGCCTACCACAAGTCTGCAGATAAGGAATCCTCATGTGATTCCTGGTGCCTCGCAGCACGGTTATACGGACCTCGCTGTGGCCAAACTAGGGCTTTGGCCGTGCCGGGGCCGGCTTGTCCGACCGATCTCCACCGGCATTGGCGACGCGCTTGGACAGAAAGGCATCGATGGCGCGCGCCATGGCATCCGCCGTGCGCGAACGCCAGACATCGGAGACCAGATTACCCATGTCGCCCTTGTTCGAGACGTAGCCGAGCTCGACGAGCACCGACGGCACGTCCGGCGCCTTGAGAACCCGGAACCCGGCCGATTTCAGCGGCCGCTTATGCATATGCACCGAGCTCTTCATGTCGTTCATCAGGATACGGGCGAACCGGTTGGAAAACGTACGCGTTTCGCGCCGGGCCAGATCGATCAGGATGTCGGCGACGTCCGCCGGCTCCTCGGTGAGGTTCACGCCGGCGATCATGTCAGCGCGGTTTTCGGCCTCCGCCAGCCGCTCCGCTTCGACGTCGGAGGCCTTGTCGGACAAGGTGTAAATTGTGGCACCTTGGGCATCACCCTCGCCGCGCGGCAACGCGTCGGCATGGATAGAGACGAACAAGGCCGCCGACTGCTTCTGGGCGATTCGGACCCGGTCACCGAGCGGAATGAACGTGTCGTCGTCGCGCGTCATGATCACCCGGTACTTGCCCGCCCGCTCCAGGCGATCGCGCAACGCCTGCCCGAACGACAGCACTAGGTTCTTCTCGGGAATCTCGCCGCCCTGGGTGCCGTAGTCGACGCCGCCGTGCCCCGGATCGATCACGACCACGGGTCGCGGATCGGGCGGCGCAGCGGGGCCTGCGGGCGCGGCGGCGACGGTCGTCGGCGGCCTCACGGCGGGCGGGAACCCAGCCGTCGCGGCGAAAGCCGCGGATGGGCTCGTCTCGGCCAGGCTTGGCTTCAGCTGGGAACCTCTGTCGCCGCTGCCGATCGCCCGCGCAAAGGTCGCCTCATCGATCTCTTCCAGCTCCAGCACCAGCCGGGGCGGCTGCCCATTGGCGGCATCCAGCACCAGGGAGTTCGCGATTCGCACCGGCCCCGTCAGATCGAACACGATGCGGGACCCACCGGGCATGACCAGACCATAGCGGAACGCCTTGACCAGCCCCCGGCCGCTGGTGCCGGCCCCGGCCGGCAAGTGAAAGCTGACCTGCGGGAGGTCGACCACGACGCGGTACGGATCGCTCAACAGGAAGGCCCGAAAGGGAACCGCCTTGTCCAGGTCGAGCACGAATCGTGTCTGCCGGGAATCGCCCGCCAACCGCGCGTCGGAGGCAATCGGGAAGCCCGGCCCCACCGCGGCAGGCGGCACCTGCCCGACCGGCCCCGTCTGAGCCTGCGCCGAAAGCGTTCCAGTCCATAACAATTGCGTGACGCACAGCGACGCGCATCCCAGCAAAGAAAGGTAATTCGCCCGGCCAACTGCCAAATCAGTGCCTCCGCGGGACCGTCTTACCCCAACCAATCCACGGGGTTAATCGCGAAATTTTGGCATTTTCGTTAAACCTTACCGATTGTTGCGGTTCCGCGACGCTTCCCTTGCACGGCCACCGCAATCCTCGTATGTACGAAGGGCTGAAGGCTATTACTTACTGCCGGTTGTGTCGCGTTCAACCTCCGGTGAAACGCCGGAAGCTTCGTGGTCGAGGTTCTCGACGTCAGCGGAGATTCCTGCGCCTTTCCGACGCTCTTTCAGGCCTGCGCGCTTCCCGCGCGGCCGAAACGGAGCGCCGGTGACGAGCCGAGTGGCCCGGTTTCCAGGGCGCCTCCTTGGCTGAGGCCACCTGGGCACCAAGTCACACACGGCGTAGCCTGATACCACATCCGTGATGGGTGGGGTATTGATCCCAGGGCAAGCGCCTCGGCGCTATCTGGCCTTCAGCAACAGACAAAGGCGGCCCTCAGCCGCCAACGTGTTCCAGACGGGCCGACGCTTGATGCGCCATAGAAGACTGCCAACCTTGACCAGCGGACGATCCGCACCGATGCGGGGCCAGACCCCCGCTCGGCTGATCGCCTCGCGGGGATCACGGCGGGCACGGCGCGACCAGCTGCGTTTAGGCCTTCCCCTCACCCCCGAATCAGGTGGACCGTCGCGGCGTCCCACAGCGCGTTACGCGCTCGCGGCCAATCGCGTCCGTCGCCTCCAAGAGTTCCAATATGCCCAACAAGATGTTGATCGATGCTACCCACCCGGAAGAGACCCGGGTCGTTGTCGTCCGCGGCAACCGCGTCGAGGAATTTGATTTCGAAACTGCCCAGCGCAAACAACTCCGCGGCAATATCTACCTCGCCAAGGTCACGCGCGTAGAGCCGTCGCTGCAGGCGGCGTTCGTCGAATATGGCGGCAACCGCCACGGCTTCCTGGCGTTCAGCGAAATCCACCCCGACTACTATCAGATCCCGGTCGCCGACCGTCAGGCGCTGATCGAGGCCGAGGAGCGCGCCCACCGCGAAGCCGAAGAAGAGAGCGAGAACCGCTCCAACCGCCGGCGCAACCGCCACCGCAGCTCGCGTCGTCGCGGCAGCGGCGAGCGTGTGCAGAGCGAGATCGTTCAGGCCGCCGACGGCAGCCAGACGGCGCAGCCCGATCACGAGGCGCATGAGCATCACGCCTATGCGCATGAAGACCATTCCGAGCAGCCGCATGTCGAAGACGCCGGCCTTGCCGGGGCGCTCGACCATACGGCCACGAACGAGGCCGATCAGGGCATCCCGAGCGAATCGGACGGCCCCGCGCACGAGCCTCACGACGCGGTCGCCGCACACGGGCACGACGATGTCGAGCCCGTAAAGGCCGCGGAAGCGCATGTCGAGGAGACGGAAGCAGCAGCGGTCGCTCCGGCCAGCGACGTTTCCTCTGCCGATGCGCATGACGACGACGAGCATGGTGACGATGATGATCATCATCATGAGGCGCATGACCACGCCGGCCACGATCACCATGACCATGATGAGCATGATCATGACGAGCATGACGATCACGAGCACGACCACGAGATCGCGCCGGTCGCCGAGCATGACGACGGCGACGTCACCATCGTTCCGAGCGACGAGAACGGCGTAGAGGCCGCAGCCGCCGACCACGAGGACGACGAGGACGACGGCGAGGAGATCGAGGAAGAGGTCGTCGAATCCGTCGGCGGCGACGACGTGCTCGAGGAAGTGCCGGAGCGGACCTTCCGTCCGCGCCGCCAGTACAAGATCCAGGAGGTCATCAAGCGCCGCCAGGTGATGCTGGTGCAGGTGGTCAAGGAAGAGCGCGGCAACAAGGGTGCGGCGCTGACGACCTATCTGTCGCTGGCCGGTCGCTATGCCGTGCTGATGCCGAACACCGCGCGTGGCGGCGGCATCAGCCGCAAGATCACCTCGGCGCAGGACCGCTCGCGGCTGAAGGAAGTGGTGCAGGACCTCGACGTGCCCGAGGGCATGGGCGTCATCCTGCGCACCGCCGGCGCCAACCGCACCAAGCCCGAGATCAAGCGCGACTTCGAATATCTGCTGCGGCTGTGGGAGACGGTCCGCGACATGACCTTGAAGTCGCAGGCCCCCACCCTCGTGTACGAGGAAGGCTCGCTGATCAAGCGCTCGCTGCGCGACCTCTACAACAAGGAGATCGACGAGATCCTGGTGGCCGGCGAAGCCGGCTACCGCGAGGCGCATGACTTCATGAAGATGCTGATGCCGACCAACGTCCGGGCGGTGAAGCAGTATCGCGACGGCCAGCCGCTGTTCTCGCGCATGGGCGTCGAGAGCCAGCTCGACGCGATGTTCTCGCCGACCGTGCAGTTGCGCTCGGGCGGCTACATCGTGCTCAACCAGACCGAGGCGCTGGTCTCGATCGACGTGAACTCCGGCCGCGCCACGCGTGAGCACCACATCGAGGACACCGCGCTCAAGACCAACATGGAGGCCGCCGAGGAAGTGGCGCGCCAGCTCCGCCTGCGCGACCTCGCCGGACTGATCGTCATCGACTTCATCGACATGGACGAGAAGCGCAACAACCGCTCCGTCGAACGCAAGCTGTCGGACTGCCTGCGGCAGGATCGCGCGCGCATCCAGGTCGGCCGCATCTCGCATTTCGGCCTCCTGGAAATGTCGCGCCAACGCATCCGCGCCAGCGTGCTGGAGAGCTCGACCGAGCCGTGCGCGCATTGCGGCGGCACCGGCCACGTCCGCTCGGTGTCCTCGGTGGCGCTGCAGCTGCTGCGCAGCCTCGAAGAGACGCTGATGAAGGGCGCGACCCACAACCTCGTGGTCCGCACCCGCACCGAGGTGGCGCTCTACGTGCTCAACCACAAGCGCGGCCACCTGCGCGACCTCGAGAACAGCTTCAAGGTGTCGCTGGCGGTCATCGCCGATCCGAATGTGAGCGGCCAGCAGTCTTTCATCATCGATCGCGGTGAGCAGGTGCACACGCTCGAAGCCGCCAAGGCGCTGCTCGTGGCGCAGGCTTCCGCGCCGCCGCTGGTGGCCGAGGAGGTCTACGACGAGGACGAGCCGTTCGATATCGAGACGGAATCCGAGGTCGAGACCGAGGAGACCGAAGGCCTGTCCGAGGACGCTGCCGAGGCCACTGAGGGCGAACGCGACGGCTCCCGCCGCAAGCGCCGCCGCCGCCGCCGCGGTCGTGGCGGCAACGAGGCGCGCGAGGCGTCGCCGGACGGCGGCGTCGGAGCGCAGCCCAGCGAAGCCGGCATTGCGGCCGACCTGCCCGCCGAGGAGGCCGAGGCCGACGAGGAGGAAGGCGAAGAGCAGCAGGCATCGGCGCAGGGCGACCAGGCCGGCGATCATGCCAATGGCGAGCGGCGTCCGCGTCGCCGTGGCCGCCGTGGCGGTCGTCGCCGGCGCGGCGGGATCGAAGACGGTCTCCCGGCCTCGATCAGCGACGAACTCGCGCCGGCATCAGCTTCGGAAGCCGAGGCGGCGGTCGCCGATTTCGACGGCAATGGTGGATCCGAGCACGATGAACCGGCCGCGCCGGTCGCCGCTTCTGCGACCCCGATCGAGAGCGTCGAACCGGTTGCGACCGCTGTGCCTGCAGCACCAGCGCAGCCCGAGGCCACGGAGGCGGAGAGCGCGAAGGTCGAGACCGAGAAGGCCCCGCGTCGCTCAACGGTTCGTGAAAAGGTCAGCTTCGTCACCGAGCCCAAATCGGATGCCACGGCTGCGCCGGTCAGCATGGCCGAGAGCACGCCGGCCGCTGTGACGGCCGAGCCCGCGGCGACAGAGCCGGTCGCCACCGAGTCCAGTGTAGATGCGGCGTCCGCTGCTCCCCGCAAGGCCGGCTGGTGGTCGCGCCGCTTCGGCGGCGGGCAATAGCGGAGCCCCCTCGCGGCGTGCGCCCACATCGATCTTCAATGCAAAACGCCCGGCCTGACGGCCGGGCGTTTTCGCATTCCGCCCCCTGCTGCTGACGGCCTAGCCGAGCCAGCGTGCGATCCGCGCCACCGCCTCGCGCATGTCCTCGGCGGAACGCGCATAGGAGAACCGTACGAAATTGCGGCCATGGATCGGATCGAAGTCGACGCCGGGCGTCGCCGCGACATGGGTCTCCTCCAGCATGCGCTTGGCGAAATCGAAGCTGTCCTTGGTGAAGTCGGAGACGTCGGCATAAAGATAGAACGCGCCGTCGGCGGGCAGGAACCGGGTCAGGCCGGCCTTGGGAAATCCCTCGATCAGGATGCGTCGGTTCTCCTGGTAGCCGTGCTTGATCGCCTCCATGTCGGCACGACCATCGAAGGCCGCTTCGGCTGCGATCTGCGACAGGGTCGGCACGGAGATCGCGAGGTTCTGCTGCAGGCGCTCGATCGGACGGACCAGCGCGTCCGGCACCACCATCCAGCCGATGCGCCAGCCGGTCATGCAGAAGTACTTCGAGAACGAATTGATGATCAGCGCGTCGGCCGACAGCTCCGCCGCGGTCACCGCAGGGAAGGCATAGTCGAGCCCGTGATAGATCTCGTCAGAGATGAAGCGGATGCCGGCATCGCGGGCGGCGGCGATGACGCCGCCAAGCGCCTCGCGGGACATCATCGTTCCCGTCGGGTTGGCGGGGCTCGCAACCAGCACGCCCTTCAGTGGCGTCTTGCGGTGGGCCGCGAGCAGCGCTTCGCCGGTCAGGGCATGGCGGTTTTCGGCGGTGGTCTCGATCAGGACCGGCTCGCATCCCAGCGCCGTGAGGATGTGGCGATACGGCGGATAGCCGGGCACGGTGACGGCGACGCGGTCGCCGGGCTCGAACATCGCCAGGAATGCCAGGATGAACCCGGCCGAGGATCCCGTGGTGATCACGATCCGCGCGGGATCGATCTCGCAAGCGTGCGTCTCGCGATAATGCCGCGCGATTCGCTGACGCAGCGACGAGAGCCCGAGCGCGGACGTATAGTCGATCCGCGCCTGGTCGAGTGCCGCATGGGCTGCCGCGATCGCGGTGCGCGGCGCCGGCGCGGCGGGCTGGCCGACCTCCATGTGAATGACGTGGCCGCCCCCCGCCTCGATCCGCTCGGCGGCCGCCATCACGTCCATCACCATGAACGGCGGAACATTGCTGCGGGCGGACGGTACGGTCAGGGCCGCGATCCGCTGTTCCAACGTCGGTATCACTGTCGCGTCCACCATCGATATCTGCTATTGACCCCGGCTGTTCGGACCCGCTCTCCGGACGGCGAATGCCCCGTGGGCCTGGTTCGCCGCAGATGAGCCGCATTCCGCAGTTTGGTGGGCAATAGCCCGTATCGAGCCTCGCGCCAATTGCAAAGATCGCCTGATGTTGCTCCGTCACGTGCTTGGAAAGAAACTGTCAGGCGGGATTGCCGCGCTGGTTGCCGCCGCCATGGCGCTGGCGCCGCTCGCGCCGGCTTCGGCACAGCAGGCCAAGGGGCCGCCGATCCTGCGTGACACCGAGGTCGAAGCGCTGCTGCGCGAATATACCAGGCCGATCCTGCGCGCCGCCGGCCTCGAGAAGCAGAACATCCAGATGGTCATCATCAACGACGCGACGTTCAACGCGTTCGTCGCCGATGGCCGGCGCATCTTCGTCAACTATGGCGCGATCATGCAGTCGGAAAATCCGAATCAACTGATCGGCGTGCTCGCCCACGAGACCGGCCATCTCGCCGGCGGCCACCTCGCCAAGTTGCGCCAGCAGCTCGCCACCGCGCAGACGCAGTTGATCATCGCCACCATTCTCGGTGCCGGCGCGCTTGCCGTGGGCGCCTCCCGCGGCGGCGGCGGCAATAACGGCCTCACCAATGCGGGCGCCGCCGCGTTGTCGGCGCCGGGCGAGGTCATCCGCCGCTCGCTGCTGTCCTATCAGCGGCAGCAGGAGGAGAACGCCGACCGCGCCGGCGTGAAATTCCTCAGCGCCACCGGCCAGTCGCCGAAAGGCATGTACGAGACGTTCAAGCGCTTCACCAATGACAGCCTGTTCGCGGCCCGCGGCGCCGACCCCTATCTGCAGTCGCATCCGATGCCGGCCGACCGTGTCGAGGCCCTCGAAGGTCTGGCGCGGCAATCGCCGTATTGGGACAAGAAGGACGACGCCGCGCTGCAGTTGCGCCACGACATGGCGAGGGCCAAGATCTCCGCCTTCATGGAGCGGCCCGACACCGTCGCGCGGCGCTATCCGTCGTCCGACAACGGCCTGCCCGCGCGCTACGCCAGGGCGATCTCGACCTATCTCCACGGCGACCTGCGCAGTGCCCTGAGCCAGATCGACGCCCTGATCCAGGCGCAGCCGAACAACCCCTATTTCTACGAGGTCCGCGGCCAGGCGCTGCTCGAAGGCGGCCGCCCAGTGGAAGCGATCGCGCCGCTGCGCAAGGCGGTCCAGCTGTCCCATAACGCCGCGCTCATCGAGATGTTACTTGGCCAGGCCTTGGTAGCGAGCGAGAACAAAGCTTACACTGAGGAGGCGATTTCGATCCTGCGCGCGGCGGTCGCGCGTGAATCGGAGGCGCCGCTCGGCTATTCCCAGCTCGCGATGGCCTATGGCCGCAAGGGCGACTACGCCGAAGCGGATCTCGCCTCGGCCCAGGCGGCCTTCCTGCGCGGTGACAACAAGACCGCGCGCGAGCTTGCATCGCGGGCAAAAACACGCTTTGCCGTCGGGTCACCCGGATGGGTGAAGGCCGACGACATCGTCGCGTCGAAGCCGCTGCAGAACCAGTAGAACGGACGGAATACCGCTATCATTCACCGGAGATCACCCAGATACCGATCGCCGCCATCGACCAGGACCCGATCCATTTGACCCAGAGGACCTCCTTCATGCCGTCATTCCGCACGCTTCTTCCCGCGGCGTTGCTCGCGCTCTCGCTCTGCGGCGCCCCGCAGGTGGTGTCGGCGGAGAGCATCTCCGACAGCCAGCGGAGCGAGATCGAGACCATCGTCAGGAACTACCTGATCTCGCATCCCGAGGTGCTCGAGGAGGCGATGGCCGAGTTGCAGAAGCGGCAGACCGCGGCCGAGGCGGCCAAGCACGAGGCCGGGATCGCCAAGAACGCCGAGACCATCTTCAACTCGCCGCGCGGTGTCGTGCTCGGCAACAAGGATGGCGACGTCACCTTCGTCGAGTTCTTCGACTACAATTGCGGCTACTGCAAGCGCGCCATGGCCGACATGATGGACCTGATGAAGAGCGACCCGAAGCTCAAGGTCGTGCTGAAGGAATTTCCGGTGCTGAGCCAGGGCTCGGTCGAGGCCGCGCAGGTCGCGGTCGCCGTCCGCATGCAGGCGCCGCAGAAATATCTCGACTTCCATCAGAAGCTGCTGGGCGGCCGCGGCCAGGCCGACAAGGCGCACGCGATCGCCGTCGCCAAGGAGCTCGGGCTCGACGTCGCACGCATCGAGAAGGATATGGCGAGCCCCGAAGCCAAGGCGACGATCGAGGAGAACTTCAAGCTCGCCGAGGAGATGGGCATGAACGGCACGCCGAGCTACGTGATCGGCAAGCAGGTCGTGATCGGTGCCGTCGGCGTCGAGGGCCTGCGCGAGAAGATCAGCACCGCACGCTGCGGCAAGGCGACCTGCTGAGCGCGCTCGCGGACGACGCCTGATATCACGGACATCAAACGAAAGGCCGGCTGGTTCAGCCGGCCTTTTGCGTGGGAAGGGCCAGCCGAGCAGGACAAGCCGCCCCCTCGCCCATTCCGCATTCGGCATTCGGCATTTTTGCGCTCCCCTGCCTCCACGTCGTCATGCCCGGGTTAAGTCCCGGCCATCCACGTCGTTCGGCATCAGCGGCTAGACGTGGATGCCCGAGCCTTCGCCGCACCGAAGCGGCTTCCGCCGCGCGGGCAGGACGGAGCGCGTAAATTACAAATTACGGTGACGGTGCTGGACTGCCCCCCTCAAGTGAGACACGATAATCTCGGTGACAGTGCGGTTGCCACGACGTGTTATCGCGCCTTGTCTTGCGCGAACGCGGCTTCGAACTCAAGAGGCGATCGGTAGCCGAGCGCCGAGTGGAGCCGTTCTTTATTGTAGACGTCCGCAATGAAGCTGTCGATCCGGCGACGCGCATCTCTGATGTCGGAGAAGGCCTTGCCGTTGACCTCTTCGGCCTTGAGCGTCTTCATGAAGCTTTCAGCCTTAGCGTTGTCGAACGGGTTGCCCGGCCTGCTCATGCTGATCGTGATGTCACGATCCGCCAAGATCTGGCGATAAGCGATGGAGGCGTATTGCACGCCGCGATCGGAGTGATGGATCAGGCTGCCGCGCTTCGGCTTGCGAGCCTTGATCGCACGGTCCAATGCTGCAATCGCCAGTGACGCATCGAGCGTGTTGTCGAAGGCCCAGCCAACTCTGCCTTGCGCGAGAACGCGTCGAGGATGACGGCGAGATAAGCGAACGTCGTAGCGAGATGGACGTAGGTGATGTCCGCGACCCAAATCTGGTCGGGAGCGGACGGCACCAACCCACGCACGAGATTGGGCACGACGACAATGTCCTTTGGCCGCTCTGCAGGCGGCTTCAGGAACGGCGCCTTGCGCTGTGCGAGAAGATTGTCCTCGCGCATCAGTCTGAGCACTTTCTTGGCATTGACCACCATGCCCTTACGTCGGATGGTGGCGGTCACGCGCCGATAGCCGTAGAATGGATGCTTGAGACAAATGCGTTGGATCTGGTCGCGCAGCTCGCAATCGACCGTCTCGCGACTGCGTCTGTTGAGGTGCCGGTAGTAGGTCGCTCGCGGCAGACCGGCCAGGCTGCAGAGCCGTTGCACATCGGCAAGGGACTCCGTTGCCTCAGATGTCATGGCTTGGATGACTTCGATGATGCGGGTGCGGGTTTGCCTTGCGCTGCCGGCCGCTCCAATGCGCGCAAGGCTTGCCGAAAAAAATCGAGGTCCATCTGCTGGCGGCCGACCAGGCGCTCGAGTTCGGCGATGCGAGCATTCGCCCGCGTCAATGCGGACAGCTTGTCGTCATAGGTCGCTGTAGCTTTGAGCTTCCGGGGGCCGGGCTTCGGTCCCGGCTTGCGGTTCAATCCGTCGGGCCCTTGCGCCCTCCAGGCCTTGATCCAGTCGTGTAGGATCTTGCGCGATATCCCAAGCTCGCGGGCAACAGGCAGAACGCCGTCGCCTCGCTCAACACGCTTGATCGCCTTCAGTTTGTAAGCCGTCGGAAACTGACGGTTCTTCCCTCTTGCTGCCACAGGTCATCCTCGGAATGCCTGTCACCGAGATCATCGCGTCTCACTTGAGGGGTGCAGTCCAGTGCTGGACCGTAATTGCCCCGTTGTCAAACATCTACATTAGCGCCTCGGTCCAAACGGAAACGATCACGTTGCTGGGCGCGTTCGTCGATACGCTGTACCAAAACTTGCGTGGCACTAGAAACGTAATCGAGGAATTGTGAGTGGGAGCAGCGAACGATGCTGCTGCAACCGTTGCGGCATCAGATCTCGGATCGACACCGCCCTTCTCATCGGAGACCGCTGCAAACATGGTGAACCCGGCTTCAGGAGTCCTTTGTGCCGAGACGGTTACGAGCATAGTGCGATCTGTGTTATTCTGAAATGCTCTCCCAAGGGCACGCTCTCTCGTAACTATTGTAAAGTTTGCCTCCCTCGTAAGAGGGAACAATCCAGCGTCGTACAGGTAGATGAGAAATAGGCTTAGTATTGCAGAGAACAGAGCGCCCCAGCCTGAGACTCTCATCCGCTGTTGACCTCGGTCGCGGAGTCCGGTTCGATCCAAAAATTCAACTATCTGCCGACTGGATGACACCCCCGACAACAAGACGATCGACATTAGTACAACCGCGGTGATTGCTGTGAGGACAGATGCCGCCCATGCTGTCGGCATGGACCTATACAGTGCATAGTATTCTAAGCCCAGTAGCAGGGGCATCGCGAATAGCACAATCACGCCGAATTTAAACTGAGCATTTGATGGCGATGCCGGCGACGGAGGCGAGACCTCTCGTTTCTCGGGCGGAAGATGTCGGTCTGGCTTCTCCTCCGGCGTTTTCACCTCGGCGGATTTCGCCAGAGCTACTCTTATAGCAGCATATGCGGTGATCGCTTGACAGACGATAGACCCCAAGACGGTTACAGCCGTACCTGCGAGCTGACTATCCATTACAGGACACCATCCATCCTTCGTCAAATCTCTACCTAAAATGAGGCGTGTGGCAAAGTACTGACGCAGACCGATAGGCTACGACACCAATGCCAAGGGGTAAAGATGGTCACCATCAAGCGACCTCAAGCAAATGCAAACCGCCGGGCAAAATCGAATTTCTCACCCGATCCATTAAGTCGAAATGTGACGATATTATCGATTCGTCGCAAGCTACCGCCGCTCTGGCCAACGGGTCGGAAGACGTATCGGCTGGCAGCCGATTCAACGCCGTCACTTGCACTCGGGTAACTGTCGGTCCGATATCGCTGAGCGTTCAATACCGTCTTTTTCTCAACCGCACACAGCCACGGCCTTTCTCCGGCTTGATCGCGCCGGTTCGCACGCAGGCAAGCCGTCGGCTCCATGATGCAAGCGCCCCATAGGGGGCGCTCCTCCACTGCGTTGCGGTCGCCCGCGATGCTTCCGCCTCCGCCGGAGGTGCTGATTGCGTGCCAGGAACTACGGCCACCACGAATTTCGGTGACAGTGCATTCGGAATTTCGCCGTGGAAGCCGTTGGACACAGGATCTCGGACGTCTTCAACATCGCGTCCGTCTGCGACGCCGTGCCGTTGCCGACGATCTGCTCGGTGCGATGATCCTTCCAGTCGATGCGGATCATCTTCCTTCCCTCGCTCGCCCCGGGCGCGCCCGCGCTAGCGAATTGCCGAGTCGCCCGTCGGGCACGCCTCGTCCGCACGGATGGCTTCGGCCGCCCGGTTCGAGCATCAAATGGCGTGCGCCAAAAAACTGATTTCGTCCGCGCGTTCAAGCCGATGCCCCCTGTCCAGTCCCTCAGCAAAAAATATTCACGTTTCGCCTTATCGGAATTCATGATTGTCTGTGGCCGTCCCGTCTCGATCAGAGCAACTGTGCTTTGAGGTAGGCCGGCGATCGGCCGGCCTCAAGGCTGGCGCGAGACGCGCCCCCGCCTTCGGCG